>JADLBX010000051.1 GCA_020847435.1 Anaerolineales bacterium | reverse complement strand
GAATACACCCTGTTTTGAGAATTCAATAATGGCCCGGCAATTGCTTGGAACATCTTCCAGGCGCTCGCAGATCAGAATCGAAAATATCCCAAGAGCATGACCGTTCTTTAATATTTCATGAAAAACCTGCTCATCTCGAACATCAATCTCGTCGTCAAAAAGGGCGACGATAGCTGGGGCTGAGAGTTGTGATGAAACCACCTCCTGCTCTTTCCGGCTCTGTCGCATCGCATCCAAGTTCTTGGAAATCTCAGTAATCAGTTGTTTATTGGTTCTACGGGTGAATGCCAGGAAAGTAGGATGTCCGCCAACGTTCTCTTCACTCGTGTGAGGCAACCACCGAAGCCATTTCCATGTCCGATATTGAGATTGCGATGAAAAAACGTATAAACTTACATCATCAGGTGAATTCAAGGTTGCCAACTGGACCAGCATCGCTCTACTCATCGGTAAAATGTTGTCACGGTTGCCGACCAAGGCTATTGAGCCTAATTCCCGAAGATCAATAGTCACCGGCGCGTTGGGAATAGTACGATATTTGGCATATATCCTGTAGGCGCGCCGAATGTCAGCGCTAGAGTTATCGGGATCTGGTCTCTTGATGGGAATGGCAGAAGGCACATTCCCTTCACCCAAGCGAAAGGTTAAGAAATCAGCATCCTCCACCCGTCGTTCCCAAAGATCAACTTGAAGGTTCTTCACCCGCAGCATCAATCGCGAAGGAGAGGGAAATCGATGGGTTAATAAACTATGCTGAAGGGATTGACCTGCGATTAAACGAGACTCTTTTTTATCGAGCAGACGATGATAATCACGCTGTTGTTTAATCCATCGTTGTTTCTGCTCGTGTTTTTGTTCCCCGTATGTCATAAAGGACGCAACAAAAGTAAACAGCGCCATTCCAAGCATCGGTATAGCATAAAGCCACCCTCTGCCAGCAGAGCCGACTGAAAAGGTAAGCGCATAGAACAATCCCATCACAAGGAAGCTGCCCATCGGGAGCAGCATCAACAAAACGTTGCGCGCAGTTTCCTCAGGCTTCAAGGAGGGAACCGGGATATCAATTTCTTCCGGCTTGAACTTGTCCTGAATTCTAGGCGGACGATTGAAAGGATTGTTCTGAATTTTATCAACCATGTTGTTAATTTCACATTGGCGGTATCTCGGGAAATCCTTGACTTCTGCTCAAACAGCGGTCACTCCTCGCGAATCATGGGGTTGTCAAGACTCCGAAACTATAAACAGTGTATAAGTTCTGTTCATTCACATTTTCAACAAGAAACAAATACATATTTGCGAGCACCCACTATTTCATATGGATCCCAATTACCGTTTCGACGGGCAGCCGTTTCTACACTACGAAATGGCTGCCCGTCGTTGGTGTAACCTAACCGTGGCTCTTGTCGGCGCCTTCTAGTTTGTTGGCAGCCTCGCGAATTTCGGCGGCAAACGCGCGCACGATATCATCCCACCTTTCCATATCTTGACACGCAGCGTCAAATTCCTTGAAAAAGGCCGAAGCAGTCTCTCCTAGAAAAGTAGGTCGTAACCGGTTTACCAGCGCCTTAATATCAGTAACTTCCTTCTGCACGATCGAAGCATTGTCGTCAATCGTGCTTGCCTTTTGGCGGAGTTCCGGTGGGGTCAGGCGAATCGTGTAGGTCATTTCAGTTCTCCTTATTTTGTTCGATCTGCGGCTTCAAACCGGCTAGCAGCCTGATCAAGTTCATTGGCAAATGCATCAATCAGCGGTTTAAAACTATATATCTTGTCCCTCAAGCGCTGATAATTGGCTCGCAGCGTGTCGGCCCGATTGCCTTCAAAACGGGATGGTCCTAGAGATTTGATTGCGGTATCCACCTGCTCTACAGCATTTTGGATAACGCTTGCAGCCTTTCGAAGATCCGTCGAAGTTTGTTTGAGCTCTGCGGGTTTTACAAGAATTTCAGCCATACCTGTCTCCTTTCAAAACTATGATTATGGTGCTGTCCAATTTATGAACTGGGGTGTTGCGTTATCCCCAGTAAAAACCAAAACCGCATCCGGCGTAGAGCCATTTGGCACTTCAAACACATACCAAAAGTCAGTTGATTGGCTCTGAGCAATTCTCTGTGATGGAGGTTGTCCTATCAAGAAAGGCCTGGTAGAGTCTGAATACCCAATTTCCTTGCCATCCATCATCAACAATCGTATTTCAGCTTCGGGAGGATTGATGCATAGAGCCAGGGAACAGGAAAACTTAAAATGAATGGCTGTAAAGGATGCGCCAGCCGCAGGTGAAGCAATCACAGGCGTTTCATTTTCGATCTCGCCAAACGTTACTGGTCTGTTGGTAGGATGTTCAATTTGCAGGATGCGTAACTGCCCTGCCGCATATACAGCAACTGTCTGATTGAAAACCGCCGCAGCTGTTTGGGTGGATTTGATCGAGGCTACGGTCGCGTCTTGCTGGCTTTGGTATTTTGTGTTCAGCGAGATGCCGATCAGTGATAGAAACAATAAGAATAGGCCGCCGGTCAGCCACATACTGAATGGGCGCAATTTCCTCAACTTGCCTTCCCAGGTAGGTTGTTTCCAAAATTTGTAATCGGGAGGCTCGTGTAGCTGGTTGGCAAACTCGTCTTCACGGCCCACAATTTCAGCAGCCAATGCAGACAGAGGCCCGACCCGTTCATTACTTAGTTGCTGTAAAAGGTTATATCTTTCTTCCTCCGAAATTGCAGCATGGGCGCGCAACCACAGCGCATCATCCGTTTCAGAATCTCCTTCCAATAGTCGAAGTACTTCATCGCGGTTTCCTTCAAGCATCGCTTGGTTGGCTACGTCAATGTATGATTTCATTGAACCCTAATTCAAGTCCCATGGCTGACTATGGTATGGTGTTTTGGGGAAGTATCTTGCTTTCTTCGAAAGCCAAGACTTCACTATTTAGACCTAATATACTTAAGAAACCTTTTTTTCAGACCTTGAATTTCCGTCAATACCGATAAATACACTCCAAATTTCAATAATCAGTTACAAGACTAAGTAGAAGTCAAAAAGTTACCTGTTCCTCACCGGCATTTCTGGATGGCAGTATAGCAACTCCTTCGAGCGAATGGACATGAACAACGCACGGTTCTTGGACCGGAATTGTTCGAGGAAGTGAAGGAGATGCTCTCGCGACCCTCCTGGAAATAATGCGACAGCGCATGCCGCAGTTCAAAACGAACTGCGGCATTTTTATTGGCGGGAATTCCCATAATCAAATTGCAAAACAAACTGGACGCATACTTGACTCCCGTCATGTAAAACAGGGGCATGACAAAATTACAAATGGAAACGGCGTCAATCAACGTGCAGATGTCCAGATCCTCTGGCAATCCCCGCGCCAAACAGCCTGTCCCGATTCAGCCGGACGCGGCACCGGCATCCAAGGTCAATTCCCTCCGCCTGACAGCGCAGTCCAATCTGAAGACCTTGACGCCCTTGCAGCGCCAGCGCCTGGATGCCGCGGTCATGATGCTCGTCAATTACCTGATGTCGGCATCCTTCCGTTAAAAATTGTTAGGGCAGGCGCCTTGAAATAGTTTTCAAGGGTTTCGCCCGGGAATTCTCGCTCATCTGTCTTGATAATCCGCGCCGGTTGGCGCAAAAGGCGCCAAAGGTAATTCCTGTTTGATGAAAGCCGAGAGTATCTACAAGGATAATCTAAATCTTCATTGCCATAGGGGCCACTGAGTTCTCCGGGAAAAATCTCAATCCTCTCTGTGCGCTCTGCGGCTGCCCGCGAGATCAGACATACCCTGACAGTTAGGGCAATCGCATTTGGACTTTTTATCCACTAATCTTCGCTAATCTGCGCGAATTTTCCTAAAAAAATTACCGTAAATTCGTGGAGATTAGCGGATTCTCAAACAAAATGAGGCATTTTCAGTACCAAATTTTTCTAATGCGATTGCCCTAACGTGCGGAGCGAGGCGTGAGTTTACGTCTGGTACAATCTGCCCATGCCGCCTTCCCCTGTCTCTGAATTCAACCTTCATCATCCACAGCCCTTGCTCATCGTCATCTCCGGACCCTCCGGCGCGGGTAAAGATACGTTGATGCAGCGCATGCAAGAGCGCGGGCTACCCTTCCATTTTGTGGTGACTGCGACGACACGCCCCCAACGCGCCAGCGAGGTCCACGGTCGTGATTATTTGTTTGTGCCCAAGGACGAATTCGCGCGCATGATTGACGAAGACGAATTGATCGAACACGCCATCGTCTATGGCGATTACAAGGGCATCCCGAAACAACAGGTGCGCGAAGCGCTCGCCAGCGGCAAGGATGTGGTGATGCGCCTCGACGTGCAAGGCGCGGAGACCGTTCGCAAACTCGCGCCCGAAGCGTTGATGATCTTCATCACCACGCAGAACGAAGGAGAACTGGTGCATCGCCTCGAAACGCGCAAGACCGAAACCGCCGATTCGCTCGCCATCCGCATTGCCACCGCGCGCAAGGAACTCAACCGCGTCGAAGAGTTCGATTACGTGATCGTCAACCGCGATTATCAACTGGACAAAACGGTGGACACCATCCGCGCGATCATTGACGCCGAGCATCACCGCGTCAAACCCAGAAAGGTGACGCTGTGAACGACGGACCGCTTCATCCCGCCTTTGAGCCTGCCTCGGCTCCCCAACCGATTCGCCTGACCCTGCCTGAGTCCGCGCCGGTGGTGACGTATGCGCTGATGGGGGTGACGATCTTTGTCTACTTGCTCCAATTGGCGAGCCAGATTTTTTTGCAATTCGATTATCCCGCCGGGTTGTTGGCAAAATCCAACGACTTGATCCGCGCGGGTCAACTTTGGCGCTTGTTCACGCCCGCGCTGGTGCATGGAGGCATCGCGCACATCGGCTTCAACATGTATGCCCTGTTTATCTTCGGCGTCGGGCTGGAACGGGCGTTTGGTCGTTGGCGGTTCCTCCTCTTGTATGTGTTGGGCGCGTTCGCGGGCAATGTGATGTCGTTCCTATTCACCCCGGCGGTCTCGTTGGGCGCCTCCACCGCCATCTTCGGCGTGATCGGCGCGGAGTTGGTGTTCCTCCTCCAGAATCGAAAGTTATTCGCGCATCAGTTCCGCAGTGCGATCGGGAACGTGATCTTTATCATTGCTGTGAATTTGTTTTTGGGGCTTGCTCCCAGCATTGACAATTGGGGTCACGTCGGCGGTTTGGTCGGCGGGGTGATGTTCGCCTCCTTCGCCGGTCCGCTATGGGAGGTGGAAGGGATTCCGCCGATGTTGCAACTGGTAGACCAGCGCGAGTCGCGAAATGTGTTCACTGGCGCAATTGTCACCGCGGTCATCTTCGGCGCGCTGGCGGTGTGGGGACTCGTGGGGTAAGAAGTAATTGGTGATGGGGGATTGGAGATTGGAATTGGACTCAATCGAAAGGAGGTTGAGATGTGGACCACACTTCAAATCATCTTTGGCGCGCTGGGTCTCCTGCTGGCGTTGGGCGGGAGTAGACTGCCCATACCGCTCCTCACCTATGCCGGGATTGCATGTTTCGGGTTGGCTTCGATGGCGATCGGCTGGGAGGCGATGATCACGCGGCAGTTTCAGTTGGGGAGCCGATGGCGCGGCACGCAGGAAACATATACCGGGCTTGCCGCGGTCTTGCACGGGGTGCAATTCAACCTGATCGGCTTGTTCCTCATTGGCATGAGTCTCTCATCTTATCTCGATAATGGACGCGCGATTGTCCTGCAATTTGTCCGCCGCCCCGGGGCGCCACTGTTGTTGTTTGGCGCGTGGTGCCTGATGCAGGCGGTCATCTCACTGGCAGGCTCACTGGAACAGCGGCAGGGTCCGCGTTGGATTACGATCATGAACCTGGCGATTTCGCGCGTGTTGCCGGGCATTATCCTCATCGTCATTGGAGCGGGCGCGGCGTGGCTGGGAGTCTTCGAGATGGTCGCCCCGGAAACTTTCGATGAAATGGGCGGGGGATTTTTGGAAATGTTGTATGGCTTGAGGTGATGGATAGTTCGAGCAGTTCAATAAGTTGAAGGCAAAGGTCTTATTCTATTCGTCGGATACGATGGCGATTCTTTTCGACGACTACAAACGATTTTGCCAGTTCTTCTTCGCTATAAGTTTCAATTACTTTTTGTAACTGGGCATGTACTTCGTTTATTTCGGTGGGTAATACTCGTAAAAAGATAACCCCGCTCCCAAGATTTTGAACAAAGACGAGGTTGCCAAAATCCCTATCGCGTGAGACAAAGATTCTCTCCTGTTCGTCAGCAAGTTTTAGTAATTCCAGATCTTTGGCGCGAGCGAGCCCCAATTGAGAGGCAGTAACTACATGGTGTCCCTGCTCGCGCAGGAATTGTTCAGTGATGGCATAAACATCCTGATCGAGCAGAAACTTCATGCCGCCACCGAGGAGATGTGAATATCCTCCGCCGCCACCAAAGCGATGGCATATTGTACGCAGGCGAGAATGTCATCCTTCTTGAGATCAGGATAGTAATCGTGAATGATCTGGTCGAAGGTCAAGCCTTCTTTGATGAGTTCCAGAACATTTTGTACAGTGATCCTTGTCCCTTTGATGACAGGCTTGCCGAAGTGAATATTTGGATCAACAATGATACGTTCCATAGGTTACCTCGTTGCACATTGTAACACTTCCGATTTCTGCCATAAATGACAATTTGTATTTATCACGGCTCGATCTCAAACACCGTTCCCGCAGATGTGCCTTGCACTTCGGGGAAGAATGCTTGCCAGGCGTGCGCGGGTAATACGCGATATTCGCCCGCTTGCAAGGGTGTGAGTGTGTATGTCAGCACGTAGGTTCCGGCGGGGAGGTAATCGGCGGTGAAGAGGATGCTCTCGTCGCGGATTTGCGGCGGGTTGAACAGCCACCAGCCCCAGCCGTCGGCGAAGGGATTCTCATCGTCGAATTGGACTTGCACCCCGGTGGATTCTGTCGCTTGCTGGCTGGTGTTGAGGTTCTGGTCGAGGACTTCCGCGCCGGCGGGGATGAAGTCTTCGACCATCACGTAATACGCGTCGTGGGGGAGGGTCAGCGTCAGTTGCGCGAGAAGTTGCTGGTTAGCGCCAAGCTGAACCGTGGAAAGAGGCGGGCATGAACGCGTCGGGCGGCGCGGCGAATCGGACGCGTCTGCCTGAGTTGAGGCGCGGCACGCAGATGCAAAATAGACGCGTTCGATCTGCATTCCTTTATCCAATGGTTTTACATCTTGCACCGGGCGGTTGAGTTGGAGGGTCGCGTTGTAGTACAGCCTGCCCAGCCCGTCTTCACGATGGATGGCGAGCAGGTTCGGCGAGTTGGGTGAGAGGAATTCAAGCGGCACGGTCACGGTGAGCGGCGTGACCTGAATGCCCGCGACCGTGCCGTTGGTGAGCGGACTGCCGTTGAGTTTGGCGTCGAAGGCGAAATCGGCGCGCACCTCGCCTGTGCCGACCATCGCCGCGTTGAGCGCGAGGATCGCCCAGGCGTTGTCGTGACCGGTGTTCCATAATTTATTCGCGTTGCGATGCGCGGTGAGGTAGCGGACCGCGTTGGGCAGGGTGGCGCTCGCGGGGTCGAGTTGCGCGAGCGCGTAGACGACGGTGGAGGTGGTGTAGACGGTCGAATCGCGCGTGAAGAAGTCGGCGTCTTTCGCTTCCCAATGCGCGCTGGACGAGGATACGACCGCCGTCGCTTCGAGATTCGAGAGCAGGTCGCGCACGCGCGTATCGGAGGCGTTGAATTGGTTGAGGGCGAGCGCAAGCCAGGCGACACCCGAGGGGTTCATCCGCTCGCGTTGGTCGTATAAGTTGTTGAGCGCGGCTTCATCGAAGGTGTTGGCGTTTGCCAGCGCAAATTGGATGAACGCCGCGTCGTCGAAGTTCTTCGCTTCGCTGGTGAAGCGCTGCGGCGCCTGCTGGTCGCGCAGGAACGCGCCGGCGCGTTGCAACGCCTCTTCGTTGATGGACGCGCCAGCCTCGCGGGCGCGCAGTAAACCGAAGAACACATATGCCGAGATGACCGGCTCGCTCTGATCGCTCTGCCCCCACCAATTCCAGCCGCCGTTGGCGTTTTGCAAATAAAAGATGCGACTCACGCTTGCATTGAGATTGCCTTCGACGCGCTCGACGAGTTTTGGATCGTTCAAGCCCGCGTCGTTCAACGCGCGATAGACTTCGGCGTTCGGCAGGATGAACGAGACGATCTCCTCCGCGCTGTTATCGTTCGGTTTCGGCATCGCTTCCAACGCGGACGTGAGACTGCCCGCCAGCGACGGGCTTAACTCCACCGTCAAGCCTCCGCTCGTGGGCGTGAACGTGCGCGGTAGCGAGATGACTTCCTGTTGCGTCGCCGCGCCGCGTAACGACCCGCCGGT
This sequence comes from Anaerolineales bacterium, assembly GCA_020847435.1. Classification (GTDB taxonomy): domain Bacteria; phylum Chloroflexota; class Anaerolineae; order Anaerolineales; family Villigracilaceae; genus Defluviilinea. The sequence continues at coordinate 51,467 of JADLBX010000051.1, read as the reverse complement.
AACGAACGCCTGCGGCGAGGTGTATTGCAAAATTGGGAGCGTTCCCCAAACCGGGCGCGTCGAATCTTCCAGCGCTGGGTGTTCGTCCGCTTTCGCGGTGAAGATCAATTCAGCCGCTTGCGCCAGCGACGCGGTTCCCCACCATTCCACGCGGGCGCGTCCGTTTGCCGGCACGTCCACTTGTTGCGCGGCTTTGTTCGGGTCGTCCAGGACGAATCCCTCGCTTTGCAAAGCGACGCTGACGCGCAGGTCGTCGGCGGTGTTGTTGTTGACGACCGCCGCCATCAAAGCGTGGTCGCCGCTGACGAGGAAGCGCGGAGTTGCAGGTCGGATGAGAAGCGGTTTGGTCGCCACGATCTGCGTATCTGCCTGGCCGACTTTCGTATCCACCGTGAGTCCGCGCACGTCAATATTCCACGTGGTGAGCGAATCGGGCAGGGTCATGGTCACCTGTCCGCGTCCCTCCGAATTGGTGACGAGCGCCGGGTTCCAATAGGCGGTGTCGGGAAAGTCTTCGCGCAGGAGGGGAATTTCTCCATCGCCGCCGCCCCCTCCGCCGCCCATGCCCAGATTGGGAGGTTCGCTCGGTTTGCTGAACGCCGCGAGCGAAATGTTCGTTTCGATTCCCAGCGGCTGGGCGCTGTAATACTCGGTGAAAATATCCAACGCGTTGGGGTCGGCGAGCGCGAGCGTGGCGAGGTCTACGACCGCCAGCGAAAATTCGCCCTGCACCGGCTGACCCTGGTGGTCCGTCACCAGCACATCGAAGGTCACCTCCTCGCGCGGACCCGCTTGCGTCGGGTTCGGCGTGACCTCCACATTCAGTTTGAGCGCGTCCGCCGCGACGGGGACGTTCACCACGCCGTGCCTGAACGTGTTGTCCTGCCCCAGCGCGGTGACGGTGATATACACGTTCGGCGCGTCCTCTTCGGCGACGGCAAACGAATATTCCTCGCCGCTGCCGTTCAGCGTGATCACTTCCGAACTGAACACGATGCCGCGTTCCACCGTGACCAACGCCAGTGATTTTTCGGTGAACGGGTTCGGGATGAATACCGTCCCAGTTTCGCCGGGCTTGTATGAATCTTTCGCGGCGGTCAACTGCAATGTGTTGTTATCCAGTTGGAGCCAAGCCGCGTCGCCGGGTCCGCTGACCCAAACTAGAATTTGCGTGCGCGCGCCCTCGCCTGCAACATCAAGCATGAACGTCCCCGCGTTCGGCGGCACAAACGATAAGCGCGCCCTACCCTCGGGTCCCGTTGTGAGGTTGCTGCTGCTCACCGGCGTATACACGGGCGTGTAGCGCGGAAAACCGAGCTCGTCCGTTTCCCGTTCCCAACGCACTTGGCTGAATTCTGCAACGAGCGCGTGATCGCCCGCTGGATTCTTCGCCCAATCAGCCGTCACCACATCGAAGCCCAGCGCCTCTTTTGCCTCGCCGATCCACGAATCAGATTTCAAGCCGATGTAAAAATCGGCGGGATGGACGAGCAATTCGGTCCGTGCGCTGACCGGCAGACCCGATTCATCCTGCACGGTGACTTCCAGTGTGACGGTCTGCGCTTCTTCCGACTCAGGGACGGCTGGCAACGGAATGGACAGTTTTCCCTGCGGGTTGGTTTTGCCCTGCTGGTCTTCCTCCGTTCCCAAATCTGTCCACGGTGTGGGGGTTGAATACCAGCGTGTGTTCAACAGCCCGGTCTGGTAGCCGGGGATGGAGAAATACGCGGGTTGGGCATACATTGTCCACGTGGCGTCAACCTTCCCTGCGGGCGCGCCGAAGAAGTATTGCGCGTCCACCGTCGCCGAGGGCGATTCGCCGAGTTTGATCTCATCCGTTGCGAAAGCCACGTGCAAATTGATCTCGGGCTTGCGATATTCCGCCACCTGGAAACTAAAATAGAAATTGAGCGCCGAACTTTGAATCGTGTAATATCCGGGCACGGCGTTTTCGGGCAGTTGAATCTCGCCGCTGAATGTGCCGAAGGGCGAAAGGATGGCGTTGATCGTGGAAATTTGTGTACCTGCCCAATCCATCACTGTGAGCGGAATTTCAGTGAGCGGCGGAAGTTCGTAACGTCCGTTGAACTCCTGCCGCGCCGCGCCGCGGAAGTACACCGTGTGCCCGGGGCGGTAGATCGGGCGGTCGGTATACAGGTAGATGCGCGTGGTTGGCGGCTCCACAATTTGAGAATAGCCGAAATCCCACGCGTTGAAGCCCGAGTTCCAATTGTTGACTGCCAGCCCGAAATTTTCCTCGCCGGGTTCGGCGACCACCGCGAAGAGCGCGCCTTCATACGGATTGATCGCGCCCTGCCACAATCCGTTTTTATCGGTTGTGCCGGAACCGAGCGCGTTGCCCGCGCTATCGTAGATGACCAGCGGCGCGCCCGCGACCGGGGTTTGCGACGTCAGATCCACCGCCCACACAAAGGCTTCCTTTGCGCTCCGTTTGAACGTGAGATTTACCTGACTCGACACCACAAAATCAACGTTGTAGCCCACGAAGCCTGTGGCTCCGCCGGAAGCGGGCGCGGGGTGTTCTCTTCGCGCTCTGGCGGCGACCGAGTCATTTCCCTGCGCGTTCGCCTGAATTTGCGGCGAGGTAAAGTCTACGAAATACACGCCCGTCGCTAACGGATCGTCGCCCGCAGTCAGATTAAACTCGACAGGTTCGACGCTGTTGGGCTGAAGTTCAAACGATTGCGAAAACGTCGCGGCATTTTTCGGCTGGTACGCCTTCAACGCGTCGAACGAACTACTGAGTGTGAAATAATCTTGCAAAGTTAGCGGCTCGATGGCAATATCCGCCGTTTGAATATTGACCGCGTTGGCATAGATCACCGGCGCATCGGGGCGGATCATTGCTGTGCCATAGCCGGACGAGACGCCCAGCGCGGGAGGCAAAGGCGGCGTGGTGAAGTTCAAAACGAAAGGCTTGCCGAGCGCCTGCCCCCATTGATCTTTGATCGCGCCGGATAGTTCGACGTTGTAACTCGTCGCGGCGAGGAAATCCCCGTACACCGATAACGTCGGTCCCTGACCGTAATTGTAGGCATAGGCTTGCAGGTTATCCACCGCCGGGGTCACGGTCACTAAATTTGTGTAATCGCCGTCGGTGGGCGGGGCGCTCAATTGAAATTCCACATATCTTTGATAGGGGGTTGCCCCGGCTATGTCAAAATTGGGATATGTGTTCAATACCGCGCCGAACTCTTCGCCGAGGGTCACGCCGCCGCGCGAACGCGCGTCTCCATCCACTTTCAAAAGATAGCCCAGGTTGCGACTCAAAAGGCTATCAGGCGTGAAGGTTGCCTCAGTGTCATCTTCGTTCCAGGCAAACTTTCCGCTTATGGGTCCGGTCGTCCCGCTCAACAGGAAATTGGATTCGACGCTTGCCTTGTCCATCGGCTGGTTGAAGGTCAGCGTGATCTTGGCGTCGGGTCCGATGAATTGATCGGCGGGCGGATTCAACGTGACGACGCGCGGGCGGGCGGTGACGAACTTCCACGCGTTCAGCCCGCTTCCTTCCAACGGGACGCCTGACACAGTTTTCAATTGCGGATTCAAACTGACGGTGTACTCCGTCCCGCCGGCCATGGAAAATTCCGGATAGAAAATGTACGCGCTGGTATTGAGCCACTCGCCCTTGCCCTGCACCGGAGGTTCAACGCTGAACGCGGGCGGTTGATCGGATGTGTCGCCAAGAGCCACCACCGGTTGGTTGAACGAGGCGACGATCGCCGCGTTCACGTCTGCATCGGCGGAATCGGCTTTGGGCAACACGTTGGTCGCGCGCAGGAAGTCCGCGACGGTGAAGGTTAGTGCGAGGGGCTCGGCGATCCCATATCCTGTTGCAGATTGGACGGATGTGCCGATGGCGACGTTCAATTTTGAATTGGGGAGATAAGGCTGTGCCGGCGTGTAAACGAGGGTCGCTTCATCCTTCCAAAGGTATGAGCCGGCGGGAAGCCCGCTGAAGGCTGGCTCCACTGATGATTGATTCATCGGCTGGTTGAAGTAGAAGGTGATCGGCGTGAGGTGTCCGATGACGCTGTCGAGCGGCGGGTCCGTTTCGACGACGGCGGGCGGCGCGGTCTGTTGTTGCGAGGTCAGCGTGGGAGGGATGGGTGTCGGAGTGGCTTGGCTGGGGAGCCCGGAGCATGAAGCGAGGATCAGGCTGACGAGGATGAACCAGTTGCAAGTTCGCGCGAAGCGGGTTTTTGTCTGCATAAGCCCTCGAATCGAATGATGAATGCGAGGTCATTATACACGCTGGCTTTGTCCGTGCGCGGAAGCCCGAAGGGTTGATGGATGGCTTTCTCTTTCTGTTCGTGCGGCAGTTGAACTGCCGCACGAACTTGGGCTTTAAAATAAAAAGGACACGGTGGCTTCCGTGTCCTTTTTATTTTTGATGCCGGTCGTTTTATTGCGGCGCGCCGATCTCGTTGAGGATGGCTTCGAGTTTTACTTGAAATTCGCTGAAGGGCACTGCGCCGTTGATGATGTCGGTTTTGGTCTCGCCGTTGACCGTGTAAGTGACCACAAAATACGGCGTGCCTTGCAAGCCCGCGGCAGTGGCTTCCTTCAGATCAGCCTGCACGCGTTGTTCGTATTTACCGCTGTCGAGGCAGTCGTTGAATTCGGTCGTATCCAACCCGACGCTCTCGGCGATGGCTTTCAGGCGTTTGACGGTGAAGGAGCCCTGGTTTTCCACATCGCGGTTGTTTTCGAACAGCGCATCGTGCATTTGCCAGAATTTGCCCTGGTCGCCGGCGCAATATGCCGCCGCCGCCGCATCCTGTGATTCGGTCCCGCCGCCGACGTTGCCGCTGACAAAGTTGCCCGCCGATTTGTAGGTCATCAGGACTTTGTCTGTGTCAATGTAATATTGCTCGAGCAAAGGTTCGGTATCGGTGTAGTGCCGGTCGCAGAATGGGCATTGGAAGTCGGAGTATTCCACGATCTGGATCGGGGCATCCGGGTTGCCCATGGAGTTATCATTTGCCTTGTAGCGTTCGTGCGACTCGACGGTGATGATCTCGGCGATGGGGCGCAGGGTGGGCGCGAGGATGGCATACAAGAGGAATGCCGTGCCGACGGTGATCAGGAGGATGGTAATCAGTTGCCCGCGTTTCGCTTTTTTTTGAACCTGCTCGCGTCGCATCTGACGTTTGCTTTTCTTTTCGACGTTCATGAAAACTCCTTGATAAAAATTGATTGCGGCGCAGATTTTCCCATGCGCGCAAGGTTTTGTCTAGTAGAAGTTTAGGGAAGTCTTATTTCCCACCCATGACCTTGAATTCGCAGGCGTGATGTCCCTGGGCTTTGCAGGCGGTCTCGTCCACATCGTACGCCGCGCCGGTCGCCCAGAAGAGACTCTCGCGGATTAAGCCTTGCGTCACATAGCAGATCGGCGCGGACTCGTTCTGTCCGCTGGCGGTGGGGGAGGCGTGGTCAACGAGGAGCAGGTCGAGGTCGAGGGTGTGAACCGTGATGTCGCCGGAGGAGGCGGCGAGGAATTTGGCGAGCAGGTCGAGGGTCGGTTTGCGACGCGTGTTACGCGGCAGTCGTTTGACGACGCCCGCTTGGGCGCGTCCGCCGAACGTGGCGTCCTCCAAAAGATGATTCCACATGCGTTGACCGACGCGCAACAGGATGCCGCGCGCGCCGCGTCCGAAGTATGAACGCATCGCGGCTTGGAGGCTGGCATACGCCTTTGCCGATTCGAGCGCGTCGAGTTTCAGCGCCGCGTCCGGCTTCGCCCATTCGGCGGGCAGTTTCGACAGGCTCAACATCACGCCGAACTGGTCCGCGCCGAGTTCGCGCGCGGCGGTCTCCGCGAAACGGCGCACGATGCGGCTGGAAAATTTTATGTCACCCACGCGCCTCTCCCACTTCGAAGCGGCAATACGGGTCGCCCTTGGCGCAACAGTGCGTCTCGACGATTTCGAATTCTTTCCCGGTCGCCCACTGCACGGCTTCGGAGATCGAACCCGCGTACAAATGACAGACCGGGGTTTCGCTGTGCCGCCCTTGGCAGATGGCACATGTGGATTCGAGATAGGCGATGCGCGCGCCGCTATCATCCACTGAGGCTTCCACTTGCGGGTTGCTTTTTTTCAGCGCGCCCGCCATGCTGTTGAGGATGAACTTGATCTTTTGTTTTTCGGGTAACAATTTCAACGCCACGCCGGCGAGTCCGAGCAACGCGGCTTGTTCGCGCACGGCATATTGAAACGAGGCTTTGCCGATGCGCTTCAACATACCGCGCCCGCCGCGCCCGTAAAATTCCTCGATGGCTTGGTTGAGTTTTGCATATTGCGAGGCTTGGATCGAAGGCTCAAGGTCGCTCGGCGGAAAGGCGCCGATGAAGCGTTCCAATCCGCTGGCGCGCAGAACGGCGTTCAACCCGTTTTCGCCCATCACCTCCTGCGCGGAAGTGAGCGCCTGCCTCACCAACGCGTTGACGATCATCGTATCTTTTCGTTCCGCCATTCTGCCTCCTCCGCGTCAGCCGCGTAGATCGAAGACGTACACCGGGTATTCTTCGCCGGTGCGCGCGAAGCCAAACTTTTGATATAGGTTCAGCGATGAAGCGTTATCGCTTTGCGTGTTCACGCTGAGTTTGCCAAGCCCATGATGCGTAAGCCGCGTGAGCAGGTCGCTCAGCAGATGGTGTGCGACGCCGCGTCCGTGCGCGGTGGGATGGACCGCCAGCCGCGCAAGGTGGGCGCGCGCACCACTGCCGGTAGAGATTTGATACCCGATGATGCCGCGCTCAGCCTCCGCCACCGAAGCGTACAACGCCTGTGCGAACGCCGCGCGCAATGTCGTCTGCGGATTTTGCCAAAGCGGAGCGAACGCGGCTGAGTCGATTCGCTCCACGGCGGGAAGATCCGCCGGTTCCATCTTGCGGAGGCGGACGCCCGCCGCTTCTTTCCGGACCCACGGCTGGTACCGCCATTCGAGCATCACAATGTTTTGGCGATTCTCGAACCCGCTCATGGCGAGCGCGTTCTGGAACCACGGTTGCATGACGATCGCGGCAACCTGCGCGCCGCCTGCTTGCGCGATCTCCTCGCGCGCCGAACGCCAGAGCAAACTCCACGCGTCCTCCGCGCGCCACTGCCCGGAGAAAACGAACAGGCGAATCCAAAAGATGGTCGGCGCTTCGGGCGGGCAGGCAAGTGCGGCGGTGATGTGATTGCCCTCGTCCAACGCCCAGTAAAACGGGTTCCCCAACCATTCGAGCGGCTGGCGCCAATCGAGGTGGCGGTGCATGCGCGTTTCAAAGAAGAGCAGGTTTGATAATTGCTGGCGGTCTGCGGGGCTGGCTGGGCGGACGAAGGTGGTGAGCACGGATGGAAAAATCCCTCAGGGGGGGATGATCGCTCAACGGATCAGCCTGATACGCATCAAAAATTTCATGATGCGCTGGGTGAGCGTGGGCTTTTCGACCAAACGGAGCGAGTCGTACACATCCATGCCGGTTTGGTTGACGTTGCCGAATTTCAGGTGAATGTTGGCGGAGGCTTTACGCACGATGGAGTGCATGTCGCCCTCGCCAGCCTGCTCGAAGAGGGACGCGGCGCGTTCGTATTCGGCTAACGCCTCGCTCCATTTCTTCATGCCCTCGAGCGCGGCGGCGCGGTTGCTGACCGAGATGCCCTGTCGCTTTAAGTCGCCGGCGTTCTCGAAGATTTCCTCCGTGCCCGCGGCGGCTTGCAGCGCGTCGCTGGCTTTCCCTCCCTGGAGCAGGGCGACGCTTTGGTTGTTTTTCATCTCCGCCGCGTTGAGCGGGTCGTTGACTTTTTCGTATGTTTGGGCGGCTTGCAAAAATAGTTTTGCCGCGGCGAGGTAAGCCCCCTTCGCATATTCCTGCTTTCCCTGTTCTGCCAGCGCAGATGCGGTTGAATCGTTCACGTTGAAATCAAAGGGTGATGTCGAGAATATCTTCGGCGACGGAGCGCAGTTTGTCGCGCGACATACTGCTGAGTTTGATGGCGAGTTCGAGGTAGGGTCGGTTGACCGGCTGGGAGATGAACTGACGGATCTCCTCCGGTAGTTCGAGGAGGTGTTGGATCGCCTCTTCGTTCATCAGCCATTGCCCAATGGGTCCGTTGCGGTCGAAGAAGGTTGCGATGCGTCCGTTCAACGCCTGTAACAGCACTTCCAACTCCGGCAGGGGGATGGGACGTTCGCCCAACTCGTAGGCTTTGATGCGCGCGCCGGAGATGCCGGTCTCCTGCGTGAGGTTGCGGATGGAAACGGAGGCGTTGTTGCGTTCCTGTCGAAGGAGCGCGCCGATCTTCCGCTGGCGGACAGCCAAAAGTTTGGAAAGATCGAGTTTTTCGTGGGGCGGGGCGTCGTCCGAGCGGGTTTCCTTCCCCCAGAAGTGGTCAATCGGCAGATCCAAAAAATAGACGAGGGCTTCGAGTTCGGGGAGCGAGGGCGCCTTGCGTCCGTCTTCGTAGGCGCGGAAGATGCCGTTCTTCACGCCGATGGCTTGCGCACATTCGGACGGTTTGCGACGCGCGGCGAGACGCGCATCGCGGATGAGCACGCCAAGTTTTTTGGTGCGGATCGTGATTTGGGTTTTGCTATCCATGGCTCCTCAGCGTTGGGTTGAACGGTTTCCATGATTATAGCAGAGAGTGAGGCAGGTTTAGAATCGTTGGTTGCGCGCCAGGGGGCTGGGCATGAAGATTTCGCCGCTGAGTTTGAAGCCGGCGGCTTCGAGGCGCGGCGAAAATAACGGGCGAATGCCGGTGGCTTTGAGGTCGCCGAGGATTTTGCCGTTCTCGCCGAGCCCGGTTTGTTCGAACTTGAAGATGTCGGTCAGCACTACCGTGTCGCCTTCCATGCCGACGACCTCGGTGATGGCGGTCACTTTGCGCGTGCCGTCTTTCAACCGCGTTTGTTGGATGAGCAGGTCAACGGCGGAGGAAATTTGTTGTCTCACGACTTTCAACGGCAGGTCCATGCCTGCCATGAGGACGAGCGTCTCGATGCGCGAGATCGCGTCGCGCGGCGAGTTGGCGTGCACGGTGGTGAGCGAACCGTCGTGACCGGTGTTCATTGCCTGCAACATGTCCAGCGCTTCGCCGGCGCGCACTTCACCGACTACGATGCGGTCGGGTCTCATACGCAATGAGTTGCGGACGAGTTCGCGAATACTCACGGCGCCTTTGCCGTCGGTGTTGGAGGTTTTCGTTTCCATACGCATGACGTGGTCTTGCTGGAGTTGGAGTTCCGCCGCGTCTTCGATGGTGATGATGCGCTCTTCCTCGGGAATGTAACTGGAAAGCACATTGAGGAGCGTTGTTTTGCCGGAGCCTGTCCCGCCGGAGATGACGATGTTGAGGCGGGCGATCACGCACGCGCGGATGAACTCCGCCATGTTGGGCGTGAGCGAGCCGTATTCGATCAATTGCTGGATCGAGAGTTTGTCCTTTTTGAATTTGCGGATGGTGATGGCGGGTCCGTCTATGGCGACGGGCGGGACGACAGCGTTGACGCGCGAGCCGTCCGGCAGGCGCGCGTCTACGGTGGGGCTGTCGGCGTCCACGCGGCGGCCGAGGGGCAGGACGATGCGGTCAATAATGCGAAGCACGTGCGCGTCGTCGTCGAATGTGACCGGGCTTTTCGCCAGTTTGCCGTTCTTTTCGATGTAGATCTTTTTCGGCCCGTTGACCATCACCTCGCTGATCTCCGGGTCGTCGAGCAGGGGCTGAATGGGACCGAAGCCGGTCAGTTCATCGAGAATCTCTTCGAAGATCTGTTTGCGTAAATCCTGCGGCAGGTTGACCTTGGTCTGCACGTACACTTCATCCAGCCGCGTTTTGATGAAATTTGCGCGGTCGCCAAACTGAAGTTCTTCGCCCTCCATCGAACGGTTGACGTTCTCGACCAGATAATGCTTGAATTTGAGCAGGTCGCTGGAAGTGAGACGGGTGAAATTCGCACTGATCGGCGTTGCCATTATGAAATCTCCCCGTTGGGGTTGGCTTCGGGCATGACCCAGACGATGTTGGCGCGCTGGACGGCGATGAACGGCGCTTCATAGAGCGCGCTTCCGTCCGTGGCAAAGACGGTCGCCTGAGTGATCGCGAGGAAGGGTTCGTCCCGGTCGAGCGCGTCTATTACGCGCTGGTCGCGGCGGATATGGACCTGCCCGCGCAGACGATGTGTGGTGGTCTGGATCGTCGCGAACACAGGCAGTTTGGTTTCGACCTCGGTGAAGATCTTTCCCTTTTCGTTGTAATCAATGGACATGCCAGCCTCTTGTAGAAAAAAAGAAAAACAGCGACGCCTTTGGGGCTGTCGCTGTGTTCGGGGTCTGCCCGCATTCCGAGTGTAATCGAAATACGCTTGACTCGACCTTTCATTTACTTTGCGGCGCTTTACAAACGACTAACATTTACTCTTCGACGGGCGGCATGAGATATCCCAGCCCGGAACGCGTCACGATGTGCTTGGGGCTGTGCGCGTCGTCTTCGAGTTTTTGGCGCAGGCGCGCGATGCTCACCCAGAGGATTTCCTTATCGGTTCTATATTCCGGTCCCCAAACGCTGGTCAATAATTCTTCCGAGGTCATGATCTTGCCCACATGATGGGCGAACTGAAGTAACAGGCGATATTCGGTGGCGGAAAGCGAGACCGGCATTTCGCCGCGCCAGACTTCGGCGCGGGCGAAATCAATTTTCAAATTATCGTGAGTGAAGAAACGGGATTGCCCGGCTTCGGCGGGAGGCTGAGCCCGCCTCAATACCGCGCGGACGCGCGCCAGCAATTCGGTGGCGGAAAACGGCTTGACGAGGTAATCGTCCGCGCCGAAGTCGAGCCCGCGCACGCGGTCTTGCTCGTCGCCCTTGGCGGTGAGGATAATGATCGGGACGTTGGAAAATTCACGGATGCGTTGTGTCGCCCCAAAGCCGTCCAGTTTGGGCATCATCACGTCCATCAACACGAGGTCTATCGGCTGGTCTGAAAAAATGCTCACCGCCTGCATTCCATCCTGCGCGGTGACCACCTCATAGCCTTCGGTGCGCAGGTTTGCTTCGAGCAGGCGCACATAACGGGGTTCATCGTCCACGATCAAAATGCGCTTTGCCATGCCGGACCTCCTGTCAGTTCGCTGGGTTGATGGGCAGTTCAATGAAGAATGCGACGCCCTCGCCGGGCGGCGATTCTGCCCAAATCTTACCACGATGCGCTTGAATTATCTGTTTGCAAATATAGAGACCGAGCCCGGAACCGGTGACCGTCTTATCGCCTGTCACGCGGTAAAACCGTTCGAAGATCAGCGGCAGAGACTCGGGCGTGATGCCCGGTCCGTGGTCTTTGAAAACGATCGTGACCGCGTCGCCCGAAGAGTCCAGCGTGATCGTGATCGGCGAACCGGGCGCGTATTTGAGGGCGTTGGTGAACAGGTTCTCGAAGATTTGCGCGATGCGTACTCCGTCGCCGTGGATGGGGGGGATGGAGTTTGCCTGCATGGTCACCTCGAGGTCTTTATAACGCGAGCGAATGCGCGTGACCACATCGCGCAGGACGGCGTCCAGCCGCAGGGGTTGGAAGCGGAGCGGCAGCGTCTTGCTTTGCAGGCGCGCGGATTCGAGGACGTTTTCGATCAACAGAGAGAGGCGGTCGGCTTCTTCGTCAATAATGACAAGGAACTCGTCGCGCGTGGCGTCGTCCCATTGGGTGTCTTTGCGGAGCAGGCTGGTGCTATACCCTTTGATAAAGCCCAGCGGTGTGCGGAGCTCGTGCGAGATGGTGCTGACGAAATCCTCCTGCAATTGCATCTGGCGCTTCAGCTCGTTGAGTTCCGATTTGGTCCCCCTCCATTCGGCGCGTTCGAATAGGACAGATAACAGGTCAGCGGCTATTTTGGCGACGCGGATGTGTTCGTTCTCGTAGACCGGTCCGCCGAAGCGGACGAATACCAGCGCGCCCCGGGGTGTGGCTCCCTCCGCGCCCATGGGCAAACCCAGCATGTATGGTCTTTGTAAGCGGTCTTCGAGAGGCGCGTCGGGGGGCGGGTCTTGGGTGAGGATCAATCCTTTGGCGAAGACCTGGCTGGCGAAGGTTTCGCCCCAGGCGGCGTCGGCTTCGGCGTTGCGCGCGCGTCCGATGGCGCGGGCATACATAATTTCGAGCGATGCGGTCCGTTCGTCCTCCAGATAGACCGCCACGTTATCGAACACGAACACTTTACGCAAGACAGTGAGAAATTTTTCGATGGCGCTGCGCGAGTTGCCAGCCTGCGCCGAGGTCTGGATCAGTTCATAGAGCGATTCAAAGGCGAGGTCATCCATGGCTCATTTCACCTCTGCCACAAGCAGGGGAAATTTGAACGAGGAGCCGCGCCCTTCGAGCGACTGGACTTCGATCATCGAGCCGTGCGCTTCGACGATCTCGCGCACAAGCGACAGCCCCAGCCCCGTCCCGCCATAACGGCGCGTGGACGAGCCGTCCAACTGGTGGAACGACTCGAAGATGTCCTTCTGCCGCTCGGGCGGGATGCCGATGCCGGTGTCGGTGACGGAGACCACGACGAGGTTTTCGCCCTCGCGTTTGAGATTGACCACCACGCGTCCACCCGACGGGGTGAACTTAATTCCGTTTTCGATCAGGTGATTCAACACCCAGGCGACCTTCTGTGAATCGGCTTGTACGCGAGGCAGGTCTTCGTCGGTTAGCGTGTGCAGGGTTACGCCGCGTTGTTCAGCCTTTCCCAACGCAGATTTGACGACCAGGGTGGCGAGGCGGCGGATGTCCACCGCTTCCTGTTTGAGGCTCATCTCTCCCCGCGAGGAAAGCGAGACCATGATCAGGTCTTCGATCAATCCTTCGAGGTTGTTGGTGGATTGCTGTGCGACTTGTAACGCGTGCCGCTGTTCGGCGGCGATCTTCCCCAGCGATTCGGTGATGAGTAGTTCCAGGTAGCCTTTGACGTGCGTGAGCGGAGTGCGCAGTTCGTGCGAGATGTTCGAGATGAAGTTCGCCTTCAACTGGCTGAGTTCGGAAACGCGTTCGAGCGCTTTTTGCAGTTCGGCGGTGCGTTCTTCCACGCGGCGTTCGAGGGTGCGGTTGGCGGCTTGCAACGCGGAACGCAACTGGATGATCTGTTCGGTGACCGCCTGATCGAGCGCGGTGCGTTCGATCAAGTTCAAGCGAATCAGCGCGTCGCCCAGCATGATGTGACTCCCCTTTGCCATTTCCTCCTGTTGCAGGTTCAGCGCGTTTTGCAGGTCGTCGGCGGTGATGACGCCTTTTTGAATCAAATATTCCCCCATGCGGGGGACGAGCATTTCGGGTGTGAGACGAGGTTGGTCTGTCATGATCCTATTCTTGTGCTTCAAGCGCCGTCCTCGGCGTTTGTTATCTGCCGCCGAGGACGGCGGCAGAATCATAAACCCATTCTCCGTTAACCATTGTAGCCGAAGATTCGAGCGCGAGCAATTCAGTTGGATTGCAAGTGAACGGGTCTTGTTCGAGGACGATCAGGTCGGCGAGGAAGCCGGGCGCGAGTTTGCCGAGGCGGTCTTCCATATAAGCGGCGTAGGCGGCGCCGAGGGTGTAACCCGCGAACGCGTCGGCGGCGGAAACTTTTTGTTCGGCGCGCCAGCCGTCCAGAGAGGGAGAACCGTCGGCGCGGCGGCGGGTGACGGCGGCGTGCAATCCCCAAAACGGATTCGGCGATTCGACCGGCGCATCGGACCCGAACGCGAGCCGCGCGCCGAAATCCAATTGAGTCTTCCACGCGTAGGCAAGTTTGGCGCGCTCGCCCCAGAATTGATCCGCCATGAACATGTCGGAGGTGGCGTGGATGGGTTGCATGGAGGCGACCACGTTGAGTTGCGCGAGGCGCGGCGCATCGTCGGGATGAATCACTTGGACGTGTTCGATGCGATGACGGAGCGCGGGCAGGTGATTTTCTTTTTCGTAGTTGCGGAGTTGTTCGTACGCGTTGAGGACTTCGTGGTTGGCGCGGTCGCCGATGGCGTGGACGGTGAGACCGAGACCGACTTGCGCGGCTTTGCGTCCATGCTCGAAGAGTTCCTCGCCGTCCATGTTGAGGATGCCGCGATTGTTTTCCTCGCCGACGTATGGCTGGAACATCGCCGCCGTGTGCGGACCGAGCGCGCCGTCCATGAAGGCTTTGACGTTGCCGATGCGAAGCATATCGTCGCCGAAGCCGCCGCGCAGACCAAGCGCGTGGATTTCGTCGAGCAATTCAACGGGCAGGTTTTTCAACACGCGCAGTTTGAGTTTGTGTTCCGCGTGCAGTCGTTGCAGTGCCATGAACGAGTCGCGGCGGTCGAAGTCGTGGACGCCGGTCAACCCCATCTTCCACAGGATCGGTTGCGCTTTTTCGATGGCGTCGGTGATTTCAGCGCTAGTCGGTTCAGGCAAGACGCGGCTGACGAGTTCCATCGCGGTTTCGAGCAGGATGCCGGTGGCGTTGCCGTGCGCGTCGCGTTGGATCTGTCCGTTTTGCGGGTCGGATGTTGACGAGGTAATGTTGGCGAGTTTGAGCGCGTTGGTGTTCGCCCACGCGGCATGAAGCGATTTGGCGGTGAGGTAGACGGGGTTGTTCGGCGCGGTTGAATCTAAATCTTGCGCGGAGGGCCAGCCACCCCAGGCATTCTGATTCCAGCCGTGACCGAGAATCCATTCGCCGGGTTTGGCGGTCTTCACGCGTTCCGCTACGCGGCGCAGGCATTCCGCTTGCGTGTCTACTTCGCAGTCTATCTTTTGCAAGCCGAGCGCGTATTGTTTCAAATGCAAATGCGCGTCGGTGAGACCGGGGACGATGACGCGCCCGCCCAGGTTTTGTCCTTGGGCGCGGGGATAGTGGTTGAACAGCGTGTTCACGTCGCCGACCGCGAGAATCCGTTCACGGTCAATGAGCAGAGCCGAGGCGGTCGGCTGAGCCGGGTTTTGTGTGATGATGCGGGCGTTGTGGAGGAGGAGCATGATCGAACCTTTATAAAAATTGCCAGGGAATCGCTGTAATTTTATCGCTCATCTGCTCCGGACGTTGTCCCATGGTCACAACTATGGCGCGTTTGACTTTTTCTCCGTAGTCGGAAAGGAAACTTCGCAAACCGGTCAGGTCGCGTTGAGATACTTGGGCGGCGCTCTTGATTTCGATAGGGATTAATTCATTGTGCGATTCCAGCACACAATCCACCTCAGCGCCACCGGAGGTCCGCCAGTAATACAGGTTGTAATTAGCTTTTAAAAGCCGAATGCGGCGAAGGAGTTCCAGAATCACTGCATGTTCAAACAACCTTCCTTTTTCTACTTGCAAGAGTTCTGGAGTCAGAGGAAGACGCGCCAGCGCATTTCGCACTCCGGTGTCGAAGAAATAATAACGCGACGAGGATAAAACACGTTTGCGCGCATTTTTCACATATGGATCAACCCGCTCGACGATAAGCGTATCCTCCAGCACGGAGAAGAATTGACGGATCGTCGGCGAACTGACGCCCGATTCTTTCGATAGCTTGGTGAAATTAGGCGAACTTCCCGACTCCAGCGCCGCAAGTTCAAGGAACCGTGCAAACGGACCGATCGCGCGGCTTAAAGCCTCTGCACGGATCTCCTCTTCAATATAAAGCCGGGCATATGCTTGTAGGATATCTCGCGCGTCGGCGCGTGTCAGCGGGATCAATCCGGGTAAATTGCCATATATGAGGCAATCCTCAATGGATTGGGTAAGGGGATTGATATTATCCAGAGCGAGTTCCGGAATTGGATGCTCGCTTGTTTGCGCCAGCAATCCCATTTCCCCCCACAGCAGAGGATCGAGAGTCGCCAAGCGAATCCTGCCGGGAAGCAGGTTGATTCCTTTTCGGCGAAGTTTTCGGGCGGAGGAGCCGGTCAGAAAAATACTTGCTTTGTCTTCGTCAATCAGGGTTTGTGCGGCATCGAATAGTTCGGGAACCTTCTGGGCTTCATCCACAAAAATGGAAACACGACCGGAAATTGCCCGTGCTTGTCGTATCAGAGCTTGGGGGTCGCGTTCTAATTCAATCTTTGTGGCAGGCTCTTGCAAGCGATAGGTCAGGATGGGTCGCGTATTTTCAAGCAGTCCGTTTAACAAGGTTGTTTTTCCCACTTGGCGAGGTCCGAGCAATAAAAAAGATTTGCCAGAAGAGACAAAGTCTTGGAGCAATGGTTCTACGAACCGATTAAGATGTTTGTTTTTTCCTTGCATATCAAAATTATACTTTATTTTTGCAAGGTAGACTTCGATGATTTACGTCAATTTTTCCAACAGCGAATCCAATTCCTCGTCGGAATAATAAAAGATGGTGACCGTGCCGCCGCGCTTGCCGTGTTTGAGCGCGACCTTCGTGCCGAGGCTGGATTGCAACTTCCGTTCCACGTCGCTCACGTTCGGACTTCGACCTGAGTTCTTCTTGGCGGTCGGTTTCACCCCCGAATATTTTCGCGCGAGAACCTCGGTGGACCTCACACTCAGATCGAGGTTGATGATCTGGTTCAACAAATGTTCCTGCGCCTTGGCGGATAACGACAACATCGCGCGCGCGTGCCCTTCGGTGATCTTGCCGTCCACAAGCGCCTGCTTCACCGCCGCCGACGCGTCGAGCAGACGCAGGGTGTTGGTCACCGCGACGCGGCTTTTTCCCACGCGTGAAGCGATGGTCTCATGCGACATCCTGAATTCTTTGGCAAGGTTCTGGTACGCCTCCGCCTCTTCGATGGGATTCAAGTCTGCGCGCTGAACGTTTTCGATGAGGGCGAGTTCGAGCAATTGCTGGTCGGTCGCGCTGCGGATGACGACCGGGACAGTTTTCAACCCAGCTTTGCGCGAGGCTTGCAAACGCCGCTCGCCCGCGATCAACGTGTAGACGCCGCCGCGTCCCGGCGAGACGATCAGCGGCTGGATCACTCCATGCTCGCGGATGGATGCGGCGAGATTCTCCAATTCGACCGCGTCGAATTTTTCGCGCGGCTGGCGCGGGTTGCGCTGGATCGAGTCCAACGCAACTTGCGTAATTCCGCCTGCCTCGCCAGCGGAGGTTTTTCCCGCCGGGATGAGCGCATCGAGTCCTTTGCCGAGACCGGTTCGTTTTGCCATAACTTACTCCTTTTCATTTCCACCACAAAGGACACGAAGGACACAAAGTTTTTAATACGCCAAATCTTTGCGCTCTTGGTGTCCTTTGCGTTTAATTGGTTTTTACCCCGTCGCCCTTCAACAATTCCTTTGCCAGCGATTCATACGCCTGCGCGCCCACGGATGACGGCGCGTAGGCGGAGATGGGCAATCCATACGAAGGCGCCTCCGCGAGACGAATACTGCGCGGCACCACGCTTTTGAAAACTTGCCCCGGGAAATGGTTATTGACTTCCTTCACTACATCGTTGGAAAGATTCGTCCGCGGGTCGAACATCGTCAGGATGACGCCGCGCACGCGTAATTTCGGAAAGAGCGAGGCTTGGACGCGCTCGATGGTCTGCGTGAGTTGACCGAGTCCCTCCAGCGCGAGGTATTCGCATTGTACCGGCACAAGCACGCCGTCTTTCGCGGCGACAAGCCCATTGACGGTGAGCAATCCAAGCGAGGGCGGGCAGTCAATCAAAATGTAATCGTATTTGTCTTTGACGGATGCGAGCGCGTTCTTCAAGCGGTGTTCGCGTTCCGTCTCTTCGACGAGTTCGACCTCCGCGCCCGCAAGGGACGGGGACGACGGCAGAAGCGAAAGTTGCAAGCGCTCATTGAAGAGAATTGATGATGCAGGTATATCGCCGGAGAGCAATGCGTCGTACGTGCCCGTTTGCACGCCGCGTTTATCCACGCCGAGGCTGGAGGTGGCGTTGGCTTGCGGGTCGAGGTCCACGATCAGCACGTTCTGCTCGAGCGTTGCCAGATACGCGCCGAGGTTGATGGCGGTGGTGGTCTTGCCCACTCCACCTTTTTGGTTGACGAGGGTGTAGATACGAGACATGTGATTTACGATTTTCGATTTTTGATTTCAGATTGACGATTATTTGCCACAGAGATCACAGAGATTCTGAGAAAAAAAACCTGAGTTCTCTGCGCGCTCTGTGGCTATGTTTTACTGCAACACTTCCATTTTACAGTCTTCGATCTCTGCCAGTGTCGGGATGCCATTCAAACCAACGCGGGTGACGGAATAACTCGCAACCAAGGTCGCGAAGCGCGCGGCTTCCCATGGGTCGCGCGTGTTGAACAAGCGGATAAAAAACGCGGCGGCAAGGATGTCGCCCGCGCCGGTCGCATCCACTTCATTCACTTCCAACGTGCGGAAGCGGCGGCGGTCGCCGTTCCAGTGCAGGACGCATCCTTCCGCGCCCTCGGTGACGACCAGCATCCGCGTCTGGTGCGCCATCTGTTCGATAAGTTCATGGTCGCCGTTCACGTCCTCGCGGCTGATGACCACCGCGTTCGCTTTTTGCAGAACAGATTCTGAGTTGGCCCATTCGCCGCGCGAGACGCGCCCCTCCGCGTCCCACGTCCGCATCCAGCCTTGCGGGGTGACTCCCAGAAACGCGGGCGAAAAATCCTCCGGCAAGACGGCGTCCATTTCATTCGCAATCGGACCGAGATGGATGATCGCCGTATTGCGCCACGCTTCTGGAACAAAGTCGAAACCGATCCGCGCGGCTTGCGCGCGCAAGTATTGCACGCGTCCCGTGCGGGTATATATATTTTCAAAGATCGCGCTGTTCGGCGTTTCGATTGAAACGACAGGGATTCCATTCAGCGCGTCAAGCGGAGTTTCCTTGCCGACCGCCGTGACGATGCCCGCTTTTAACCCCAGCGCGCGGGCAGTCAACGCCGAGTAGGCGACCGTCCCGCCCAAGCGCGGACCATTTGCGGTTAGATCGTGAGCCGCGTGACCGATCGCAAGATACTCCACCGGCTCGAGCGAAACGAGGTTGGGCATAGATGAATTGATTATACCGTCGCCCTATAAAAATCTTTCCTCTTTCGTCTTTCAAAACGCTCAAGAAAGAAGAAAGAGGAAAGAAACTTTTCGCTGAGTCTGTAAAACGCACTACCCGTTCTTTGGCACGATCGTCACTTTGCGATGCGGCTCTTCGCCGGCGCTTTCGGTTTTCACATCCGGGTGGTCGCGCAGGGCGATGTGGATGATGCGCCGCTCGCCGGAGGGCATCGGCTCAAGCGATTGCTTCTTGCCGTTCTTGGCAACCTGCTCCGCCATGCGGAGCGCCATTTGGACCAACTGCTTTTCGCGGCGGTTGCGATAGCCCTCCACGTCCACCGAGAGTTGCACCCAATCCTGCACTTCTTTGCCGACCAGCAATGACGCAATATATTGGAACGCGTTCAACGTTTCGGAATGACGCCCGATCAGCACGCTCAGGTCGTCGCCGCGAATATCCACGTGGATATTGCGCCGGCCTTCGCGGTCGCGCTCGCCGTAATGCGCGGAGACTTGCGCTTCGAGGCGCATGAGGTGAATCAATTTTGAGACGACGACCTCGGTTTGGTCGAGTACGGCGTCGTGTTCGGGCTGGTCGAGATTGTCGGGGGGGTGAGATTCGGCTGACGAGGCTGGGGCAGGCTGAACCGGGGTTGGAACCGCTTTCGGCTTCGCTTCCCGCGCCGGTTTGGCTGGTTCCACAACTTCGACCGGCATCCCGCCTTCGGGGATCACGGTCAGTTTGACGCGCACTTGCGCTTTGCCAAAACCGAACAAGCCTTTGTTGCCGGCGTCCAGCACTTCCACGCTGACGCGGTCGGCGGTGAGGTTCAATTCGGCCAGCCCTTGCGCGAGGGCTTCTTCAACGGTGGGCGCAATGATCTCGAGCGTTGTACTTTGATTCATGCCCGCCTCCTTTTTGTTTCTACTTTGGTTTTTGTCCGCCGGGCAGCAGGTTGCGCCAGTTGACCTTGCCCATCATCGCGTATTGGATGATGCTCAGCACGTTGCTGGCGACAAAATAGACCGAAAGCCCGGCGGCGTAATTGACCGAGAAAAAGAACAGCATGACCGGCATATAAATGCTCATCATTTTGGTCGTCGCCGCAGATTGGTCGCCGGGGTTGGCGGAGGGCGGCATGGTGAGTTTGGTCTGGATGAAGGTGGTCAGACCGACGACCACCGCGAGGATGGGGATGCTGAAGCCGAAGATCAACGTCTTTTCAGGCAAGCCCATGTCTATACCGAGGAACTTGCTGTTCAACGGGATCAGCGAGACCACGTCTTGAAGCCCAAAGGTTTCGAGGCTCTTGGAAAGTTTGAGGATGCTCAACGGGTAGGAGCCGATGGCGTAGGTGATGCTGGGGATGAGCGCGAAGAGGATCGGGAATTGGATCATCGTTGGCAGGCACGAGCCGAAGACGTTGATGCCGCGTTCGCGATACAGCCGCATTTGTTCCTGCGCGAGTTTCTCGCGGTCTTTTGCGTATTTTTTCTGGATCCCGAGCCATTCCTTGTCGTTTTGCAGTTCCTGCATGGCTTTCGAGCTTTTCATCTGTTGCGCGTTGAGGGGCCAGGTGGCGAGGCGGATCAGCACGGTGAGCAGGATGATGGCGATGCCGAAATTCTTGCCGACGAGTTGATAGATAAAGATGAGGAGGTTGACGACCAGGTCAACGACCAGGCTGAAGTTCGAGAATGCCAGCACGAGGATGGCGATCACGGCGAAAGTTTTCAACGTTTCGCGCGGGTTGATCTGCGGCATTTGAGGCGCCTGTCCCTGGGTCGGGTTGGTGGGGTTTTTCATGTTTTAAAACTCTCTACCTATTCCGGGAAGTTCCACTTCTTGTCGCCGTCCTGGTCGAGGGCAACGAGATAATAATCCGATTCGAGGTAGGCGACCAACACTGTGTCGCCCGCGATCACCGGCGTGGTGTAGGCTTTGCCTTCCTGGTCGGGGGTATACCAGACGTCAAAGTTGCCGGTTGAATCGAAGGCGAAGACCTTGCCCGATTCGGTGGCGACGAGAACTTTATCGCCCAACACCAGCGGGTTGGCGGTGATGGATGAATCCGGCTGGACCGGTTCCCAATTCAATTTTTGTTCGGCGGTGTTGTACGAGTAGAAGTAACCGTCCACATCCGCGAAATACAGGTTATCGCCGTCGGCGACCGGCGTGCCCCAGATCCAGCCGTTGGTATCCAATACGGGTGTATGTTCACCGGTCGCGGGGTCGAAGCGTTCGAGTTGTTTGGCGAGCGAGCCGACGTATAACATGCCGTCGCCGCCGAGGGCGAACCCGCCGGGCACTGCGCCGCCGAGGTCTGCATGCCAGAGGACTTTATATGTGGCGAGGTCAATGGCGGTTACGGTTTTATCCAATGCGGTGACAAAGAGCCGTTCGCCGTCGGTGACGGGTTGCCCCCATAAGCGGGCTTCGTCTCCGCCGGGTTGCGAGACTGCGATCACTTCGACAGCCTGCTTCCCCGATTTTCCGTCGGTTAGGTCGAGCACGTATACGTTGCCGTCCGAGTTGGGCGCGAACAGGAGGTTGCCCACTTCCAATGGCGGGGCGATCCATAGCCCTTTGGCGTTCGAAAATTCCCATACGATCTTCGGGGCTGGATTATTGTCGTTGGGGTTGAAATCCTTCGGATCCACCGCATACATCACGTGTTTGTTGCTGGAATCGAGGATGACGACCAGACCGTCGCTGGTGGTCACTGGGGCGGCAATGAACATGCTGGGATTCGTGTTGAACAGCGTGAAGCCGGCTTTTGCGCCGGAAAATTTCCATAACTCGTTATGGGTTTTGATGTCAATGGCGTAGACGGCGTTGGTATGCGCCAGATATGCCACTTCAGCGGTGGCGGAAAGCCCGGGCCAGGCAATGGCGCCGGTGCATCCGCTCAGCGCCGCGACGAGCAGGATGAGTGAGATCGCTACGAATAATTTTTTCTTTCGCATTGAAAAATAACGCTCCTATGGAACGGGATCGTACCCCCCGGGGTTGAATGGATTGCAACGCAGCACGCGCCAGACCGCCATGAGCGAACCTTTGAGCGCGCCGTGTTTATAGATCGCCTGATAGCCGTAATGGGAACAGGAGGGGTAAAAACGGCAGGTGTTTTCGGGAATCCCTTTTGAGATCGTCATCTGATACAAACGAATCAGAGACAACAACGCAATGCGCGGCGCGTTCCAGAGCGTGCGCGGCAGGTCGCGCAGACGCGGCTCATGGGAATAATCGTGCAGATGGAATTCAGTCGTCATCGGTTTGGGGTGTGTAGAGTTGCGCGCGTTGCAGGAGGTTGAGCAGGGCTTGGCGGGTTTCGTCGAGGGTGGCGGAGGTTAGCCGCGAGCGGGCGATCAGGATCAAGTCCGCGCTGGAACCGAGGTTGGGGAGCAGACTCCGCATCGCTTCGCGCAGGAGGCGTTTTGCCCGGTTGCGTTGCACCGCGCCGCCGGCGGCATGTCCGGCCGCCACTCCGACTCGCAGGTTCGCCTTATCGTTCTTTTCGACAATCAAAACGACAAGCGGGTGGGCATAGGACCTGCCGGATCGCCGCACCCGCTTGAAATCTTCGGACCGGGTCAGACGGAACTTTCTCTGCACCCGAGCGCTCGGTTCCGCCTACCAGCGGACTTTCTTCACGTGTTGGTTGGCGGTCTTCGTCAACTGCTGGCGGCCGCGCAGGCGGCGGCGCTTGAGCACGGCGCGGCCATCGGCGGTCGCCATGCGTTTACGAAAGCCGTGCACGCGCACACGGCGGCGGATCTTCGGTTGATAGGTGCGTTTGGTCATGCTACTTTCCTCGTTTCAAAAATAATGGCTGTCTGCTCGAACAGGCACGACATTATACCGTAGGGCTTCCGATTCGGTCAATTTGGATTCAATGCCGAGAATGGCTTGTGATGAGATAACCCGCTTTTCTCAGCCACAGAGCGCGTTGAGTTCTTTGAAAAAAACTCAAACGCTTTGCAGATGCCTCTGGCGCTCTCCGCAATCGGGCAGGTGTGGCGGACTCGCTATCTTCGCCGCTCTCTTCCATGATACTGTGTTCACGCAGTATGAATCACGCCTTCTTTCCATTGCGGACGGGATAGACCGGGTGCGCGAGCAATTCGGCGAGGCGTTTTGCGCCTTCCGGACTGGCAACCGCGATGATTTCGTCGAACGCGTGTAGCGTACTGTCGCCGCGCGGCAGGGTCATTATGCCATCGCGGATGATCGCCGCGATCACGCAATGCTCCGCCAAGCCCATATCTTTGAGTTCGACGCCGATACCCTTGGCGCCTTCCGGCACTTTTTCTTCGACGACCGAATAATGCCCGCGGCGAATCTTGAAGAGGGTCATCATATCGCCGAGCGACATCTCTTCCTGGATCAGGTGCGCCAGCACGTCGGCTGAATTGAGCGCCACATCTACCTGGAATTTCTCGTTGAATAGCCAGGCGTTGACCGGGTTATTCACGCGCGCGATCGTGCGCGGCGCCTCGAACATGGTTTTTGCGAGAAAGCACGCGGCGAGGTTGGTTGCGTCTTCGCTGGTGACTGCCGCCAGCACATGCGCCTCGCGGATGCCCGCCGCCTCCAGCACGCTGGGGTCAACGGCGTTGCCCTCGTAGATCACTTCGGTCGGTAGTTCTTGATGCAGGTGCGTGAGCAGTTCGCGCCGATGTTCGATCAGGCGCACTTTGTAATTCTGGTTGACGAGCAGGCTGGCGAGACGCGTGCCCGTGCGCCCGCCCCCGGCGATGAGTACAAACATGTTATGCCTCCGTCTTTCCGCTCAGGCGCGCAGTCAAGGCGCCCATGCCTTCGAAGGTGGAACTCACGTTGAGCAGGTCGCCGGTTTGCAAAACGCTTTCGGCTTCGGGCAAAGATGCCCGTCCCGCTCTGGACAGCGCTACCGGATAACATTGTTTGACCGGGCTCAACAGGTCGCCCAATGTCTTCCCATGCCATGTTTCTGGAATGACGATCTCGTAGACCTCCACCTCGCCGTTACCGGCAGAGTAGACCGCTTTTTGCGAGGGGTTCATTAATAATTCTTCCACGCGCTGCGCGCCCCAGTAGGTCGAGCCGACCGTCTGCAAGCCGAATGATTCGATCACTGCGCGCAAGTTCGGGTCGTAATTGCGCGCCACGACATTCGGCACGTTATAAAAAACGCGCGCGGCGTGCGCTACCACCGCGTTCAACGTATCGGAGTTTGTGACCGCGGCGAGACCGTCTGCCTCTTGAATCCCGGCGCGTTCGAGCACGCTTTCCGCCAAGCCTTCGCCTTCCAGTGTGCGCCCGCGGAAGTCGGAATGGAGGCGGTTGAACGCTTCGCGACGGCTGTCCACCACCACCACGTGATGTCCGCTTTTGAATAAGTGGTAACACAGTTCCGCACCGACGCGGCCGCATCCCACAACAATGAAATTCATGATTTTCTACTCCATTTCTGTCTCATGTACGTGATAAGGCACATCGGTCACAATGACGCCGTGTTTGGACAACAATTCCTGCCGCAGAATACCTGCCGTGCGCATGTGCATGGCATTGTGCCAGCGTTTGGATGGGATAAATTGGGGGACGACCACGGTGATGGTTTCGTTCGGCTGGCGCTGGTCAATAATATCCTCGATGTATTCCAGCAAAGGTTCCACAAATAAGCGGAAGGGAGAATCGAGGAGCACCAAACGCGTGCCTTCGCCCCACACCTTCCACTTCTTTTGCACTTTCTCGACCTCCGCCGGGTCCATGGAAATGTGAATGGCGGTCACATCGTCTGACAACAATTTTGCATACCGCAATGCCTCAAGCGTGCCCTGATGGATACCGCTGATTGGCAGGATCACGCGATGACGCGGTTGGCGCGCCGGCAAACCGCTAAATTTTTCGAGTGAGAGACTATTTGCAAGCGTTTTATAGTGACGGTGAATGACCATGAACAAACTTACCAAAAACGGGATGAGCAGTAAGACGATCCATGCACCCTCCATGAATTTGGTGAATGAAAAGACCAGTGTAACGATAGCCGTCGCGACTGCCCCCAAGCCGTTCAGGAACATTTTGATTTTCCACTTCGGGTCAAAATAAAGCGGCTGTCCGTGATTCTGATAGGATTCGCCGGGGCGGAGGCGGCCCGATCGCAGCCAGTGGATGACCATGCCGCTCTGCGACAACGTGAAAGAAAGGTAAACGCCGATGGCGTAGAGCGGGATCAGGGAATTCGTTTGCGCCCGAAAAACTACGATGAGGATGGAGGCAATGCCAGCCAGGGCGATAATTCCATTTGAGTAGGCTAGCCGGCTTCCACGGAATTGCAGTTGCCGGGGCAGGAAGGCGTCTCCAGCCACAAGAGCGGCGAGCCGGGGGAAATCGGCAAATGAGGTGTTTGCCGCCATGATCAGAATCAATGTTGTCGAGCCGAGCATGGTCAGGTACAACGGGCTTCCGGACCCATAGATGACGCGTCCGATCTGCGAAAAGCCCGTCTCGAGGTGAGAGGGAAGCACGCCGGCTTGGTCGGCTAGGAAAGTGAGCCCCAGCAGATTGACGCCCAGGATGACGCTCATCCAGGTAAGCGTGACGCCGGCATTGCGCGTGCGCGGCTCTTTGAAAGCCGTGATGCCGTTGCTGATGGCTTCTACCCCGGTGAGCGCAGTACAGCCGCCCGCAAAAGCCCGCAGGATCAAAAACAAGGTCAGGGCATGGATCGTCTCTCCTGCATGTGCCACTTCCACACTGCCCGGTGGGACGACTCCAAGCGTCCCGGTGAGAGAACGAACGAGTCCCACCCCGATCGTGAAAAGCGTCATGCCCAGGAAGAAATAGGTTGGGATGGCGAACGCCTGCCCCGATTCCTTGATGCCTCGCAAATTTACGACCATCATGATGGCGACCAAGCCCACCGCGATCGCCACCCGGAATTGATATAAGGCTGGGAAGGCTGAGGTGATCTGCGCGACCCCCGAGGAAATGGATACCGCAACCGTCAGAATGTAGTCCACCAACAGCGATGCCCCGGCGATTAACGCCGGAATTTCACCGAGGTTATCGCGCGCCACGATATACGCGCCGCCACCGCCCGGGTAGGTATGAATCGTTTGTTGATATGAGATCGTGAGGATCGTGAGCAGGATGATGATCGTCACGGCGATAGGCAGCGACAGACTCAAGGCTCCTGCGCCCGCCAGGATTAAGACCAGCAGGATCTCGTCAATCGCATAGGCGCTTGAAGAAAGCGCGTCGGAGGCGAAGACCGCCAGCCCCACGCGCTTCCCGATGGTTTGGTGCGGCGCGTCGGCAGTGGATAGCGGTCTCCCGATGAGCCAGTGACTCAAGGAGCGCGGCGGTTGATAATCACTGCGCCGTTGCATGATCTCAGACTGTTTGTTTTCGGGGGTTAGCATGGATGACCGTTGCCTGCAAAAAGACGCCTCGCTTCAGCGAGGACTGGGAAGATTATAGTCTATATCGAAAAAATATTGCGCGTTACGAGATTTGATACGGCACTTCGGTGATGACCACGCCGGGGGTAGACAGCAATTCACGGCGCAACACCTCCGCCATCTGCATGTGAAGCGCGTTGTGAATCTTCAGCGCAGGGACGAAGTGCGGCACGACGATGGTAATGGTCTCATTGGCTTGCCGGCTTGCGAGGATTTCGTCAATGTAGCTCAACAACGGTTCCACGAAGAGGCGATAGGGCGAATCGAGGATCACGAGGCGGGTGCCGCGTCCCCAGGTCTCCCATTTCTTGCGGACCTTATCGGTATCCGCCGGTTCCAGCGAAACGTGGATGGCGGTCACGTCGTCGGACAACATGCGTGCATAGCGGAGCGCGGCAAGCGTCCCTTGATGCACATTGCTGATCGGTACCAGCACCCGGTGACGTACATTGTAAGGCGGCGGCTCGCCGTAATTTTCCAGCGAGAGGCGGTTTGCCATCGTGCCGTAGTGGCGATGAATCCACAGAAAGATCACGATCAAGGCCGGGGTCAGCGCCAGTACGATCCACGCGCCGTCCTCGAATTTTGTCACGGCAAAGACGAGCATGACGATCCCGGTGCATACGGCGCCGAACCCGTTGCTGATCATTTTGAGGAACCAACGTTTGTCGTAATGCAGGGGATGCGCGCGGTCATGGTCTATGGGTTGGCGCGCCGGGTCTAGCTTGCCCGAACGCCACCAGCGGCGCGTCATGCCGGCTTGCGCCAGTGTAAACGATAGGAATACGCCGATCGCATATAGCGGGATGAGGCGGGTCACGCTTGCCTGAAAGACGATGATGAGAGCCGACGCCACCGCCGCGAGCGCCACAATGCCATAGGAATAGACCAGGCGACTGCCGCGATATGTCAGTTGACGCGGCATGAAGCCGTCGCTGGCAAGCAGGGCGCTCAAGCGCGGAAACCCGGCGAACGCCGTGTTCGCCGCAAGGATGAGGATGACCGTCGTGCCGAGGATCACGCACAGGTAGAGAAATCCCTGCCCATTAAAGATCGTGCGCGCGAGTTGCGAGATGACCGTCTCTAACTCGGAGGGGACGGCGCGTATCTCACGCGTCAGCAGGGAGATGCCGATGAACAGGACGCCGAGGATGCACGCCATCCAGATCAGGGTGATGCCCGCGTTCCGCCCGCGCGGTTCTTTGAAGGCGGTCGTGCCGTTCGAAATGGCTTCCACGCCGGTCATCGCAGTGGTGCCGCTCGAGAACGCGTGCAGTAAAAGAAACGCGGTGATGCCGGTCAACTCGCCCACGCTTTCGATTTCCGGCGGGTTGCTCACGATGCTCAGCGAGCCGCCGATCATGCGGAATAGCCCGATGCCGATCATCAACAGCATGATGGCGATGAAGAAGTAACTGGGGATGGCGAATGCCGCGCCCGATTCTCGAACCCCGCGCAAGTTAATAAGCATGATGAAAAAAACAAAGAAGACCGAAATGCCAACGCGGTAATCGAACAACTCGGGATAGGCCGAAACGATCTGCGCCACGCCGGAAGAAATGGACACCGAAACGGTCAGGATGTAATCGGTCAGCAATGCCGCCGCGGCGACGAGCGCGGGGAATTTTCCGAAGTTGTCCGACGCCACAATGTAGGCGCCGCCGCCGTTGGGGTAGGCGTGGATGATCTGCTCGTACGAGATGACCACAATGGCAAGCAACGCCACGATGACGATGGAGATCGGGAAGACATAACCGAAAGCCAGCGTCCCCGCGCCAGCCAGGATAACCAGCACCTCCTGCGTGGCATAGGCTGTGGAAGAAAGCGCATCTGACGCGAAGACAGCCAGCCCGACCGCTTTACCGATGGTTTCATGCTCGGCGTCTGCGGTGGGCAGTGGGCGTCCCAAAAGAAAATCTTTGAAATTGGGGGAGGGTTTTTCTTCTGCGGTGCGATGGATGAACGGCGATTCTTGCTGGGTTTTCGGGTCAATCATGTCGGCGAAACGATTCCTCCTGACGAGGAGCGCGTATTATACGCCCGATTTAGGCGTTACTCGCGGCGGGTTTCTTTCACTTGTGTCAGGGGAACTTGCAAAAAGAAGACACTCCCGCTTCCCAATTGACTCTCCACCCATACCTTCCCACCGTGGCGTTCCGCAATGGACCTCACGATGGCAAGCCCCAGCCCGGTGCCGCGTTGCATCAACGCCTCGCGGTTACTGCCGCGATAGAACTTCTCGAACAAGCGTTTCTGGTCCTCCTCCGAGATGCCGATGCCGCTATCCTGCACGGCAAAGACCAGCGCGTCGGGTTGTGTTTGCAAATGTACGGTCACCGTTCCGCCTTCGGGCGTGTATTTGATCCCGTTCTCGATCAAGTTGTAAACCGCTTGATGCAGTAATGCCGAGTCGGCTTCGATCGCGTTCGGCAGGTCGCGCGGCAGTTCGACCCCCAGTGAAATATTTTTTTGTTTTGCCTGTATCTGCAATTCGCTGGTCGCCCGTTCGAGAATATCCAACACCGGGATACTTTCCACCTGTAAGCCCACGCCGAACTCGATGCGCCCGAGGTCGAGCAGGTTGTTGACCAGTTTTGCCATGTTGTCCACGCCCTGCACGATCATCCGTGCGTAATTCTTTTGCTGGTCGTTCAACGCGCCAGCCATTTCGAGCATCGTGGCATAGCCGCGCATTAGCGTGAGCGGCGAACGCAGGTCGTGACTCACCGTCGCGACAAAATCCGATTTCAGCGTGTCAATTTCCTTCAACTGAGTCACATCCCGCAGGATGCACACGCGCCCGACGGTCTTTTCATCGGCGGTCATCGGCGAAGCCATGGCGAGATAAGTCTTTCCATCGGGCATGTTCACTTCAGCGGAATGACGCTCGCTCGAAGAAGCTTGCAGTAATTCGGTCAGCGCTTTCACTTGGATGGTCT
Source organism: Anaerolineales bacterium (assembly GCA_020847435.1). Lineage (GTDB taxonomy): Bacteria > Chloroflexota > Anaerolineae > Anaerolineales > Villigracilaceae > Defluviilinea. The sequence goes on along the minus strand of JADLBX010000051.1, from coordinate 22,126 downwards.
TTTCCGCTTCGGGGCGTTCGCCGCGGCGGATGTTGACGCCAAACACGTCGGTCGCCGCCGGGTTCGCCAGAATCAAGCGGTTCGACGCGTCGGTGACGAGAACCGGGTCCGGCGTCGAATTGAGGATCGCCTCCAATTGGCGGCGGCTGACCTCCACCGTCATAAAGAGGCGGATGTTGGCGATGGCGAGCGTCGCCTGGCTTGCCAGCGTGGTCATGAACTTCAGGTCCGATTCGGTGAAGACGTGCTGTTGGTTATATGCCGCCCACAATGTGCCGTAATATCGCCCCTCGTGGCGCAGCGCCAGCGCGATCAAGGACGCGGGTTGGGGCAGGTTGGGGTCGAGGAGCAAGCCGCGGTTCCGGGCGAGTGTCGCCATCACCACGCGTTCCTGTTGTTCGGTAAGCGCGAGGACCTGCTGGTCCAGGTGCATGTACACGTCCTGCTCGACTCCATCGGCAAAACGGAGCGGTGTTTCAAAGGGCAGCATATCGCGCAATAAAAGGATGCGCGCCGAACTCGCCCCGCTCGCCACCACCGCTTCCAACACCGGGCGAATTGCGTCGCCCAGCGTCAGGCTGGATGCCACCCCCTGGCTGACCGTCAGCAGGCGGTTGAGGTCTTCCATGCGGTCTTGCAGGCTGACGCGCATCTGCTCGAACGCGGCGCGCAGTTCGCTGAGTTCGTCGGCGCCGTCCACCGCGAGCGGACGGTCTAATTTGCCGGTGGAAATATATTTTGCCTCGATAGCCAGGTTTTGCAACGACGCGGTCACCGCCCGTAAATTGACGCGCAAGGCAACGAGCGCGATCGCGCCGAGCAGGAGGATCAGAACCGCGATCGGCAGGGCAATCTCAATCGCGACTTGTTGTGCCTCGCTGGCTGGCGCGGTCGTCACCACTGCCCACGGTTGTCCCTCCACCGGTTGAAAGTAGACCAGTTGTCTTGTCCCGCGTGAAGCAGTCTCGTCGAAGAAGGCTGGCTGGTCGCTCCGTTGACCGGCGTATTGCGTAAAGATCAAATCCGTTTGCGGATGGTAGAGGATCAGTCCCTGTCCATCTAAAAGGAAGCCGGTGGCGTTCATTTTTTGCAAACCGTTCAGGTTTTCGATGAGCGGGCGCAGGTATGGGTTCGAGTTGAAATCCGTGCGCGCCACCAACGCGCGAGCTGTGTTCGGAAGCGCGGCGATAAAAGCGATGCGCGCCGCTTCGCCCGGCTGTTCCGGCGGGAGCGTGTACATTTGGCTTTGAATCCCTGCGGCAAGCGGGATGCCCGCCGCCTCCGGCGCGGTCAGTTGGAACCCTTGCTCCGGCGGATAACTGGCGATCAAAGTTTTAGATGGAACGTCGAAGACGGCAAGTTGGGTGAAAAATGGAATCAAGCGCAGTTGTTCGCCGAGGAACGCCGGCAGGTCTGGATCGCCGGTTTGCGTCAGGCGGGAATCGGAGGCGATCTGCGCCGCCAGGTTTTGCCCCGTGACGAGAAAAAATGGGACGTTCTGCGCGCTCACTTGCGCCGCGCCGGCGAGCCGGTCTTGCGCCAACTTCCGCGCCGCGGAACCGGCGGCGATCCAACTTCCGATGAGTAACAGGATGAGGAGGATGGAAACGATCGTCCCCGCGCCGGAGACGAAGCGGGTCTCGATACTGCGTTCGGCGGGCGATGGCTGTGCCGCGCCCACGCCGCCCCACAGGTGTGGGAAAATCGTCGTCAGGATCTGCGCGGCAAACCCGGCGATGAGCATTTCGACGCCGAAGGTGAGGAGCGCCGTGCTGGCAGCGCTGAACGCGAAGTCGAGCCGTTCGGTCGCGGAGGCGGCCGCCGACGTGCTGAAGAACGCGCTGAGGATGAAGATCAACGCGTGGAGCGCCGACAGCATGACCACGTTGAACAGGGGTTGTCTCAACAGGCGGAAGAACGGCGTGCGATAATTTTGCCGCGTGGAAACCGCAAAAAGCGCCCCAAGGATTCCAAACTCAAGGATCGAAAAGAGGCTGTGCGTATCCCAAACCCCGCGTAACAACCCGCTGAATGTTCCCACCGCCGCGCCGGCAAATGGACCGAACAAACCGCCAGCCAAGGTCCACGGCAGCGCGGAAAATAACATGACGGTCGCGCCCGGCGCTTCGGCGGGAATGCCCGGCACCGGCAAGGACGCGCCGCCTTGAAATTGCAGGCCGAGGAACAAGGTCGCGAGCGGCGTGAAGACCGCCAGTGTGAATAACGACCAGCGCGCGCGCGCGCTCCATTTTGGGTGAAAACGCCGCCAACGGCGCAAGGCATAAACAAATAACACCCCCAGTCCGAGCCACGCCATCCAACCCGCGAGGGACAAGGGAATGAAATATGCAAGTCGATTCAACAATGTCGCGACGAACTGCATGAACGGATTATAGCCCCAATCCGCGCGCAGTAGGCGCGACTATTCGAGTTCGGAAAGATAGTCGTACGGTCCGCGTCGTTCGGGAGGCAATAAGCGCGCCAACGCTTCCATGATCTGGCGCGTGCCGTTGCGAATCGTTTCCTGGCGATCGGCATGGCGCTCGATGAAGAACGGTTTGCCCACCGTCAGGCTGGCTGGAATGCGCTTCCACTGCCTGAGGTGTTCGTTCACGTGCGCGTTCTCGGTGCCGGTGAGCGCGATCGGCACGACCTTTGCGCCCGACTTCATGGCGAGGAAGGCGGCGCCCTCGGTGCCTGCCTCCAGGTTGCCGGTGACGGTCTGGCGGCCCTCCGGCGCAAGCATGAGCAGGCGTCCCTGTGCCAGCGCGTCTAACGCGGCGCGCATGGCGCGGCGGTCGGGCTGTCCGCGGTGGATCCAAATGAAGCCGTACGCGCGGAGGATCGCGCCTGTGAGCCCGGCTTCGGTCAACTCCACTTTCCCGATGCACTCCGCGTCCACCGAAAAGGGAAGCCCTGCCGAAAGCAAGACCGCGTCCGCATCGCCGAGATGGTTGAACACCACGATCGCGGGTCCGCGTGCCGGGAAATTCTCCAGCCCGGCAACTGTCGAACGCATGGCGCACAGGACGAGCGCTTTCGTGGCAATGCGAAAGAAGCGGCGGTAGATTCTTCGCGCAGGCGTTAACTCCGGCAAAGAAACAAGTTCGGGCCGCCACCAATCAGAAATGGGTTTGGGTTCGGGAGTTGGTTGTTCGAGCATGTGCGCCTCGAGGGCGTACGAGGGTTACCACATGACGAGCCGCGCTTGAATTTGTCTCACGCGGCGACCGTCCACCGGGGCGCGGCGCTTTACCCGGTGAAAGTCATTTCCTCACGCGTAACATCCGTTATTCAATTTCGGTTGGTTCGGAAACGTAACCGTACTGACCGCGGCGCTCGGGAGGCAGCATCCGCGCCAACGCTTCCATGATCTGGCGCGTGCCAGCCCGGATCGAATCGCGACGGTCCGGCTGTTCGCGGATGTGGAAAGGTTTGCCAATCGTCACCGTCACGCGCGCGCGCCGCCGCTGTTTTATGCCGCCATAGATGTTGGAATTCTCTGTGCCAGCCATGGCAATCGGCACGACCGGCGCGCCGGATTTGAGCGCGAGGAAGGTCGCGCCGTCGGTGCCTTCCTCCAACCCGCCGGTCAGCGTCTGCCTGCCCTCCGGCGCCATCACCACCATGCGCCCCTCGGCAAGCGCATCGAGGACGACGCGCAAGGCGCGCTTATCGGGCTTCCCGCGATGGATCCAAATAAAACCGTAGGCGCGAAAGACGGGCCCAACCAGCCAATGGTCGTCGCGGTTTTCGATCTTGCCGACCCACTCCGCGGAATGTGGGATGACCGCCGCGCCTACGATCACATCTGCGTCTCCGGAATGATTCCCGATCAGCAGGGCGGGTCCTTGTTTGGGGATGTTCTCCAACCCGCTCACTGTGAGGCGCATGGTGAAGAGGACGATCAACTTCATGCAAAACCGGTAGAACAGGCGAAACGCGCGGCGCAACAGCGTCCGCTGTGGGAGGACGATCAGATCCGGTCTCCAGATTTCGGTGACGGGTTTAGGCGGGGAGGATGGTTGATTCGGCATAGACGCCTCGGTATTCTTCCGGCAGTAACCCGGCGAGATGCGACATAACGAGGTCCGCGTTCTGTTGCCGCATTGCCTGCCGGTGTGTTCCTTTGGAGTTGATCTTCGGGAGGACGATCGGCTTTCCGACCCGCATTTCCAGCGTGTGTCGCGGGCGGCGGAACGCGCGCTGGAAAATATCCCCGGTCATGCCGACCAGCCCCACCGGTAAAACCGGCGCGCCGGTCTGTTCGACGATGTACGCGATGCCCGGCTTGGCGCGCCGCATGGCGGTCACATGTGAACGTCCGCCCTCGGGCGCGATCAACAAAGGCAAGCCCGAGTTGAGGATGTGGACGATCTTGGTCAGCAGGGCGCGGTCATACTCGCCGCGATGCACGGGGATCACGCCATACATTTTGAGCACGAGTCCTTCGGCGGGTTTGTCGAACACGTTTGCCGCGCCGATGATCTCCAGCTTATCGGGCCAGAACGCGCCGATGAACGGCGGGTCGAACATCGAAACGTGATTGGTCGCCACCACGTAAGGCTTGCCGAAAGGGATGTGTTCGACGCCGACGATCTTCACTTCGGCGAGCAGGCGGAAGATGCCGCGCGCCAGCGGCTTCATCACGCCGCGCAAGAGGCGATGCCGCAACGGCACGCGATAAGCCGTCGTCATTGGCACAACGCCAGCGCCTGCTTGAAGACCTCGTCCGCATTCAACGCGTCGGAATCGATGACGATCGCGTCGTCAGCGGCTTTGAGCGGCGCCACATCCCGCGTCGAATCGATGCGGTCGCGTTCGACGACCTTCGCGAGAATTTCGGCATAGTCCGCGTTCGCGCCGCGTAACAGGAGTTCGTGATAGCGGCGCGTGGCGCGCTGTTCCGCGCTCGCGTCGAGGTAGATCTTCAGGTCGGCGTCCGGCAGGACGACCGTGCCGATATCGCGCCCGACCATCACCACCTTGCCGCGCAGTCCGATGCGCCGTTGTTGATCGCTCAACGCGCGCCGCACGCCGCGATACGCCGAAACGACCGACACGTTCGCTTCGACGTGCGGCAGGCGCGTCTCCCACGTGATGTCTTGCCCTTCCACGCTGACATCGCAAGCGCGTCCATCCGACGTGGAGGCTGGCGCGACCTCGATGGGAGTTTTCTCCGCCAGCGAAGTGACCGCGTCTTCGTCGCGCGGGTCGAGCCCGCGCTGTAACGCGAGCCAGGTGACGGCGCGGTACATCACGCCGGTATCGAAAAACAGATAGCCAAGCGCGCCTGCCAATCGCAGTCCGAGGGTGGATTTTCCCGAGGCGGCGGGTCCGTCTATGGCGATGATCGAGGGGGTCAAGGCTGTGCGTCCTTGCGCGCGTCTGGGAAGAGATCGGCGCGCGCCCAGAGGATGATCGTTTCGTTTTCGGCGGGCAGTTCGCGGAAGACGAACCACTTTAGCCAGTCCTGCGGTTGAACGATTTCCCATTGCGGCTGGACGCGCCACGTGAAGTCCTGTCCGCGATAGGCGGCGGGGAGACCGGGATCGTTCATCAACGCTGTGATGAGGATGGGCGGCGTGAGTTGTGGGTCGAGCGCGTCCACCGTTTCCACGGCGTGGTTTCGCAGAGTCCATTCGAGGGCGGGGGAAACGATGCCCGCAATTGTGACAGGCTGAGACTGGGAATGACCGAGGCTGAATTCGGAGAGTTCGTCTACGCTGGCGAGCAACAAGTCCGCTTGTGCGGCGCGCGCATCCGAAATCCAAAGTTCGAATCCGTTCGGGTCGCGCAGTCCGCTGGCGCCCCAAGCCGCGGCGCAGGCATACACGCTGAGGAACGCGGCGAAGGTGAAGGTGGCGCCGAGACGGGCGATGCGCGCCGACCAACCCAACGCCACCAATGCGATGCAGACAAGGACGATGAGGAGCGAACCCGCCAGCGCCAGTGTGCGCGCGTTTTGCACCTCGCCGATGAACGGCAGGGTGACCGGGAGCGCGTTGGATGGATCGAGGGCAAAGCCGGAAATGTTGAACCAGGTGTAGACGAGCAGGATCGAGAGCGCGCCGCTGACGATGCCGGTTTCAGCAAGCTCTGCGCGCTGGATCTCGAAGGCGCGGGCGAGTTCAAACGCGGCGACTACGAGCAGGGGCATGATCGCCCAGACCAACTCGCCGGGTTGGCGGTAAAAGACCGCGAGCAAAAGCGCGACGCCAAACCAGAGCGCCAGGCGTTTGGCGCGTTTGCCGTTCGTCCGCACGGCGCGGAAGACGGCGAGCGCGGCGAGAAAAATTCCCAGCGGTTCGTAGGCGAAAAAGGCGAGCAGGACGCGCCCGGGCGTTGTAACGGTTTGCGTGACCCAGCCGCTGAGGTAGGCTGGAATGGCGGCGAACGCGGCGCTCAATCCGTTTGGGGCGAGGAAGAAGAGTGTGCCACAGAGGAGGAGGGTGGCGAGGAAGGGAGCGAGTAATTGGTAATTGGTAATTGGTAATTGGTAAATTGGAGAATCTTGATTTACGATTTTCGATTTATGATTTTCGATTGACGATTTCAGATTTTCGATTTCAGAGTCTGCGAGGGGAGGTTGGTTGTTGGCGGAGGGTTTTGCGCCGCGCAGAAAGATGGAGGTGATAGCGAGGGTGAGGATGCCTGCCCAAAGCGAGGGGCCGGAGAGCAGCGCCAGGGCGGCGAAGATTCCGGCGGGGACGAGACGCTTATGATTCCACATCGCCCACGCGAAGAGCAGAAAGGTCGCGGCGAGGATGGTCCCGTTTGCCTGCCGCGACAGCGCGACCAAGCCCGGGTCGAAGGCGATGAGGCAGGCGAGGATCAACGCCGGGCGCGGGCGAATCTTTTCGCGGAAGTAATACGGCGCGAAGACCAGCGCGCTGCCGGCCAACGCCGGTAGAAAGCGCGCGAGAAACGCCGTACTTTCTGTGACGGCGAAGAGCGCGGCGCTGAAGAGGATGTAGGCGGGTTGTGGCGCAAGCAACGGCGATTCGCCGCGCGCCAGATCGAGCGCTTGCAGGGCGAGGGTCGCTTCCGAGTCGGTGAGCGGCGACGCCCCCAGCGCGATAAAACGGAACGCGGCGGCGATCAGAAAAGCCAGCCCGTACAGCCAGCCTTCGTGTTTGAACGGGGAAGAGGTCATGGGCGCAATTTTACCCTGCCTGTGATGTGGGTGAAGAGGCGGAGTGTCAATGGAAGGGAGTGTCCAACATGGCGTTTTTAGCCACAGAGAGCGCAGAGATTTTGAGAATCTTCTCTGAGAACTCTGTGTTTTCTACGGCAAAGAGTTTTTTACTTTCTCAATTGGATATTCTCCAATGGAAACAAGCCGAAGTTTACCGGAGGTTTGTGCTAAAATTTGTTGCATCACAGAGGCGCATTATGAATCTTTCAGTGAGAACCAAAACCTCCCGGCACGAAAAAGGAAGCATCCGCAATGCGGTGTCTTTTGCGTTGAACAGCGCGGCGGTGAATGCGCGCCAGCGTTTCGAACATTATGCGACCGTTTGTAAACGGTTTGAGAAGAAGTACAAGTTGACGTCGGCAAAATTCATGGAGCAGTTCGAGAGCGGCAAACTTGGCGATGAGCAGGAATTCTTCGATTGGTATGCCGCGGCACGCGGATTGAGGCTGTGGCGTGAGCGGTACGAAATCCTTTCGGGGGTTTCCGTGTGAATTCCCGCGAGTATTATGCCGGCGTGCAGAAGGCGATCCTTGCTGCACCCCACGTCATTCACACGGATGTTTCTTTCGACGAAATCTCGGAAGAGGAATGTTATATACGAGGGTCGCTTACGCTGAACGGGGGATTTGAACTGCATATCGCGGAATATGTCGTTACAGAACCGGATTTCAAAAGGCTGAAATACCGTTTCCATCTTCAAACTTCAGAAGGTCAGATGATCGTCAGGTGGGATAATGCGCCGCATCATCCGGAAGTTACGACGCATCCCGACCATCTTCACCTTGGTAAAAAGATCGAGGCAAGTCAGCCGATGGACATTCCACAAGCGCTGGAGGCGGCACTATCATTTATCGAATGATTGGATTCATCGTCACAGGCAGGCTCAAATCAAGGTGGAAGTTATCCTTTGGTTTACGGCGCTTCGTAGATCGCCACGTTCCCTTGTTGAAATACCAGTTTGAATAAACTTCTGAATTTGCTTTCATCCACCGCGTAGGTCGTGCGCTCGAGTCCGCCGATGTAGATATAGCGGATGTTGTAACGCGCGACGATCTCTTGTGCGGTGAAGCCGTCCGAGGTGGTGTAGAGGATTTCAATGTCGTAGGCACGCGTGCCTTGCAGAGCGTTGTCGCGCCATTGGGCTTCGTGATTATCCCAACCTAGGACGGTCGGCATACCGGTGTAGTTGGCGATGCGCGCGTAGGCGGAGTAGGCGCCTCCGACTGCCTCGGCAACTATCCCGTCGGGCGCGAAGCGGAGCCATTCGATTGCCGCGGCTTCGTCGGGATTTTCAAGTTTTACGCGGTCGAAATCGTCGAGCGAGTAACCGAAGAAAGGCGGCTGGAAGTTGTTGGTCTTGTTGGCGAACGCGAGCGTGGGATAGGTGAGACCGACAACGAGAACCAGCGCGAGGACCGCGCTAAAAATACTCTTTGCCGCGCCGCGCAAGTTTTTCAGCAGGACCGCCACGGCATAGGCGGCGGCGAGGCTGAGCATGATCCACGCTTGATAATAGAATTTGAAGATGGTGTTGATGCGATAGTTAAAGTTATCGCGCAGGTAGATAAACTCGGGTCCTGTGATCAGGAGCGCTCCGAGAAAGATCAGCAGAAGCGCAAACGACCGCGTCGTGTCCTGTTGCGGGGCGGACGCGTCGGTTTCCGCCGAGTCCATTGCGTTCAATGAATCGGTCGGCTTGACAAATAAATGCGCCAGTGTGGGAATCATCAACGCCAGCAGTGTGAACAGGCTTCCGATATATGCCAAGCGGCGCGTGAGGCTTGCGGCGATGAAGCCGCCTACGTTTTCCGCCTGCGATTGAATCAACGGTTGCACTAAATCGGGCTTGAGTTGTAGGGCGAGGAAACCGAATAAGAACATCAGCGCGAACAATGCCAAGACAATTCCGAGCGAGGCGAGTGTTCCGGCGCGCCAGTTCGCGGCGCTCATTGAACGCCGATAGAACAAGAACGCGAAGATCGGCACGAACAGCGTTCCCCACATCACCCACAACTGCGCGCCGCGCGTCGGGTACATGAATGACGGCAGGATGCCTCCCGCTTGCGAATCAAATCCGATAAAGAACGGAAGATACAGCGCGTACGCGGCGATCAGCAGTGGGATGCCGAGCGCGAAGAGATCCTCGAGTCTTGCCCACCTCCAGCCTGCTTCGCCCTCTTCGCCCTTGACCGGACGGTGAACCTGGGCAAGTATGTAACTGAAAAGAATCAGCGCGCCGCCGATCAGCACGTCCCACGTGTTGAGGAATGCCAGCGCGCCCAACATCAACGCGCACAGGAAGAACCCGGTCTTGCTGATATGTAATTCCGTGAAATAGAGGTTGATCTTGCCGCGCCAGCCGCCGAGGAAAATATTCAAGCCGATCGCAACCGCCAGCAGAACGAACGGCATCGCCAGCACATGCGGATGCAGATCGCCCAACACGTACGAGAACGCGGGGAATTCATCAATCACGTCGCCGGTCCAATTTCCGTTCAACTCATAATCTTGCACCACGCGTGAGGCGCGCCACCACCACCAGAAGCGCTCGGGAATCCAGCCGAGCGGTTGAGTCGGCGCGTCGCGCAGTTGAGGGAGGTCGAGCCACGTCCAGAAGTTTTTTCCTTCCGTCCAAAAAAGTCCGCGGCGGTGGAGGACTTCGAGGAAGCCTTCGACGTTGGAGACGAGTAAGAGGAAGAGAGGAGCGAGGAGAGAATTTACGATTTCAGATTTACGATTGACGATTTCTGGCTGACCTTCGACTTTTGACGTTTGACGCATTGAAAGCAGGTTATACAAAATTCCATACGCGCCGACGGCGGACAAGGCGAAGATGAGTGCGATCATCAGGTTGAACGCGGCGGTGGCGGGCGTGCCGGTCAACGTCGCGAGCATGGAAGTCATCACGTAGCCGAAGTAGTAATACGAAATGGAATAGCCCGACAGCCACAAGTCACGCGGCGGGAAGGTCGGCGAGTGCATGATGCCGTTGATCATCATCAGTTCCATCGGCTTTTCGGTGCCGAGGATTTCGGGATTCCCTGCGCGGATGAACGCCATGAAGGCGAAGGAGAGGAGGAAGAGGAGTTCGACGGTGATGACGAGGCGGCGGTTGGATTTGAGGAAGAGGAGGATTGGAGAATTAGTAACTGGTAATTGGTCCCATTGGGATGCTTCGCGATAATTAGTAATTGCCCACCCGCTCAACGCAACAAGGACAGTGAGTCCCAACATCAACCCGCCGACATCGTTTTGCGCGATGCCCAGCGAGGCGGACAGCCAGAAGATGTAGCCCCAAACCAGCAAGCCGAAGGCGCGCGACAACGTGTAGCCGCGATCTTTCAACGCAGGGAAGAGACAATACGCGAGGGGAAACGTCAATCCGCCGAGGAGGGTGGCGAGCAGGTACCAGAGGAGGAAGGAAAGCATTCGAAAGTAGAGAATTGGAGAATTGGTCCGCTGGTCGAGTAGCCCCGCATGATCGTCGCGGGGCGTATCGAGACCAGTGGCTGAGGCTTAGAGATCATCCGGCAGGACGAAGACATCATCCGCGTTGCGTTCCATGTCTGGCGTTTTGATCACCGCCTCGAGGTTGATGGGACCGTACACGTGCGGGAATTTGTCACCGACGGGAACGCCGGGCGGCGGACCGCCGTCGGGTTTTTCCCACTTCACCGGCGAGGTCAACTGCGTCTCGTCAATTGCGAGGATGGTTAACTTGCGCCGTTGAGGGAAGTTGAGCATCGCCACCGGCACAAGTTGCGTCGCGGTCGAGCAGTGGATGAAACCCTCTTTATCCAGGCTTTTGTCACGAAACGGTCCCGTCGCCAGCGCGTGCTTCCAGTTCTTGCGGAACGTGAGGTGGTAGATCATGGGAACTCCTTGTGTGGATTACGCAGTTCTTGATTACGGCAATACCTCGTAGATCACGGTCGCGCCGTCGCGATAGACCTCGCGCCAAGATTGCCCTTTGTATTGATCGAACTTGGCGATGCCTTCCGGCGTGTAGGCGGCGCGTTCGAGCTGACCGACGATAATATACTTCACATCGTAGGTTTTGAGGAAGTTCTGAACCGTCGCGGGGTCTGTGCTGTTGTAGAAATTTTCCACCTCCACGCCGCGGTCAATCACCTGTTGCGAGAGCAGGAGGCGCTGTTGTTGTTGATGCCATTGCCAGCCGACCACGTCCGGCAAGCCGGTGTACATGGCGAAGCGTGAATGCCATTCATATTGCCGCCCGGCGGAAGCGGCTTCCACGATCACGGGCGAGCCTTGCACATGATCCTGCATCCAGCGGATGGCGCGGTAGTCTTCGCTGAGGTTCAACCGCTGACCGTACAAATCGTATTGGGCGTAGTCCATGAAGGTCAGCGCGTCAAGCGTGTGAGGGGCTTCCGCGATCCACCGGTCGTTAATCTTGCCGGAAGAACCGGTGACGGTGAACAGCGCCGCGCCTGAGACAAGCAGGATCATGCCAGTCTGCCAGAAGGCGCGCCAGCCCGCCCGCCAACGGAGGAACGCCGGCAGAGTCCAAGCGAAAGCCGCGGCGGAGCTTGCCGCCAGCAACAACCACGCCTGCAAATAAAACTTGAAGATGGTATTCTGCCGCCCGATATCGCCGATCACCACCACGACTTCGACCATCACCGTGATGAGCAGAGCCGTGCCGATGAGGAACAACACAAACCGTTTCGCGTCCGGCAGGTCCGGGCGCAAGAGCAACACACCCGCCCAAGCCGCGATCGGCAACGCGATCCAACTGGCCGCCACGCCGCCGTACGAAGCGCTGGACTGATTGTATTGCAGGAGAAGCAAGATCAGCGCGAAGACGACCAGCGCGGTTTCGATCAAATGTTGGAACGGTTTCAACTTCCGCAACGACGAAACGGGCGTTGCCGCCATCCATTCACGCGTTTCCCACACCATCCACGCGACGATGATGAACAGGAACACGCCCCACATGGTGAGATACGACGAGATCGGCGTGAACGGTCCCTTCCACGGGTCGAGCGCGCTGTACGCCTGCGCGTACCACATGCGATACGGCAGGTACATCAACCGCGCCAACGCGAACAAGACCGCTACCGCGCCGACCGTCCACGCGGCGCGGCGGATGAGCGAACCCGCCTCCACGTAGCGCCAAACGGAATACCCAAGCGCGACCAGGGCGATCAGCAAATAAGTGTACGCGTCCGATAAATTTGTGGGGTACACCGCGCCGACGATTAACCCGCCGACGAGCAATCCCGCCGCCGTCATCCACGCTTCAGATGCAGGGTAGGCTTGACTCTTCCAACTTCCGCGCGCCGCGACCACCGCCAGCGCCCAACTGACGGCGAGCAACGCCAGCGGCATGACGAGCATGTGCGCGTGCAAATCGCTATACAGGAAAGTGAACAGTGGGAACTCGGTGATCTCGTTGCCCCCGCGCGGCGGGACGACCCGGCTGGGATCCCAGTACCAGTCTCCAGGTCCGATGGGAAGCGTACCCTCGCCGCGGATGATCATGCTCAAGCCGTGAGTCGCCCATCCCACGCGCTGCGCAAACGTGGATTCCCAGTTGAAGGCGCCCTCCGCGCCCAGTTGCTGCATCCGGTTGTAGATCGTCTGGATCGTGCCGAGGTTGCCGAGCAGAACGGTGAGGGCGGAAGCGGAGAGTCCCGCAGTTAAGGATGAAGGCTGAATGGCGAAGGATGAATTTTCATCATTCATCCTTCCGCTTTCGCCCTTATCTAAAAGATTCCATCCGATGGAAAACGCGCAGATGCCGACGATGGCGAAGAGAGTCGGCAGGATAAAGTTGTACGCGATGGACGGGACGATGCCGAGCAATTTCACCGGCGTGCCGACCAGCACAAAGCCGTAATAATAGTAGTTGATGTAGCCGCCCGCGAACCATGGATCGTACGGCGGGAACGACGTGCTTTTGATGACCGCGTTGAAATACGAAAAGTCCATCGGGCGTTCGCCGCCTTTGAAGGGATGCCACAGATCCGGGTTGCCGAGGCGGATGAGGAGGTCAATCACGAAGAACGCCAAGAAGACGCCTTCGATGAGCAGGAAATATTTTTTCTTTGTTTGCCACTCTTCGCGCAGTTCGTCGCGTTGATAATATGCCAGCCCCGCGCCGAGCAGGAGAATCAAACCGAAGACAATGGCGATCGTTGTGCGCGTGTAGGGGATGCCAACCGAGCCTGCCATCCACGCGAGCCAGCCGAAAATGACTAATCCCAGCGCGCGGCTGAGCGGGTAGCCCCTGTCCGCTAATCCCGGCATGGCGATGCGAATCAACGGGTACACGGCAAGACCAAGAATGAAGATGAACACGTACCAGATCAGCAAGCCGAGCCACGGATATTTGTTTTGAATCCAATCGTAGTCAAACAGTTCCGACCACGTGCCGCCGGCGCGCTGACTGGCGAGTCTATCGGCGGGCAGCATCAGGTCGGAGTAATCGGCGAACTGGCGCGGCGTGAGGCGCACGGCTTTGGTCAGATCCACCGCGCCGAGAATGGATTGGACCTGCGCCGAATCATAGTTCGCGTTCTTCTTGAAGATGAACACCTTCGGATGATCGTAAAAGGTGAACGCCTCTTCCGCGTATTCATCGTTAATCTCGAAGTTCCCAAGTTTTGGGTATGTGGTGAAAACGGCGACCAGGTCGAAACCCAGCCGGCCTTCATAATCGCCGGGCTTCGCTTCGTGATAACAGCGGATGATCTCCGCGCCGACCGGACAACCCATGAGTTCGCGGTAATACACCGTCGTCAGCGGATAACGCTCAGGCAGGCGCGTGATCTGCGCGTACTGGTGGTTCGTCGGAATAAAAATGTAATCCGCCTGGTCGAGCGTGGAGGTGAAGCGCGCCAGTTTATCGGCGTTATCGTCCCAGTACACTTGCAAATTCAAATCGCCGCGATAGATTCCGCCGAACGCGTCGTAGCCGTCCACGCGGAAAGGCAGACCGTAATCGTAATCCGTCTCGTTGACGACTGCTGAGCCGGTGATGGTGAGGATGCCGGCGTCCACTTGCAAGCGGAGGTAATACGGAGTTTCCCGCTTCACTTCGACGGGCTGGCTGAGTTCAAGTGTGTACGCGTTTCCGCGCGGGTCGGCTTGCGCGTCGAAGTCTGCGGTGAGCGCGGCGGTGGCGAGAATCTGTTCGGGGGTGAATTCGGGTCCGCTGGATAGAGTCAGGTTGAGGGTCGAGGAAGAAGCGAGCGCGTTGGCGGCGTGTCCGAGGGTGATGGCGGTGAGCAGTCCGTCGCGCCGGGGAGTGAAGGAAATATCGAACGGATTGTCTGCCATGACCGCGCCGTCCAGTTGAATCGGAATCGGCTGGTTGTAGGTGGAGCCGTCCGTTTCGATCTGGGCGTTGATTGGACCCGGCACGTTTTGGAAGATCCACCGCGAGGCGGCGATGCGCGGTTCGGTGCGTGTGTAAATGCTTTGGAAGGCGAATGCCCATGCGGCGGTGAGGGTGATGACGATGATAGCAATGGCGGTACGCAGTACGGAGTACGCAGTACGTAATTTGTGATTGGTTGTTGGGAATTGTTCAAATACGAACCACGCCGCCATCATGCCGAGCAACGGGTAGATCGGCAGTTGATAGCGCATCGTCGGGTTGAATTGAAGCGATTGCCAGAGGAAATATGCCGCCGTCCAACCCCAGAGGAGGGCGTGCCTCCACTCGCCATTGAGGATACGCCAGCCCATATAGAGGAAGCCGATCCACGCGAGGATGCCGAGCGGAAGTCCCAAGCCCCACATGGTCAAATTCTCGAACGAATACAGATGCGTGCGCCGCGCCCATTGCAGGTTCCATGGCAGGTCGGCTTCGCCGGTCGCTTGCGCGCGTTGTTCTTGAATGTTTGCAACCCACTGCGGGTTGAGTTTGATCCCGTCGAAGGCGTAGGGTTGGAAGACGCGGAAGGAGAGGAACGCGGCGATGCCGCCGGCGATGAGGCAGGCAGTGATGAGTAAGTAGTAATTGGTAATTGACGCTGGTCGGCGGCTGTTTTCATTTGCCGCTGTCTGCGGTCTATCATCTGCGGTCGTTGCAGCGCGATCATTGATGAAATAACGCAGAGCGAACGCGCCGGGCAACAAAAGCGCCAGCGGATAGATGTTCAACTTCGACGCCAGCGCCATGCCGTAGGCAATGCCGAAACCGAGGCTGAGGAAGAAGAGGGGAGAGGTGAAAAGCGCTTTGTAATTGGTCCCGAAGGGTTGCTTCGCGATAAGTGGTAATTGGGGGGCTGGAGAATTGGAGATTAGAGAATTAGACGCTTCGACAGACTTAGTGGAGGAATCTTCAGTCTCTAGTCTCTGATCTTTCCACAGCATGATTTCAACGGCGAAGTAGATCGCCAGAAACGCGAAGGTGTTGACGAACAGGTCGGTAGTGAAGAAATGCGATTGCTGGATCTGCATCACGGTCAACGCGGAGAAGAGGGAGGCGAGCAAACCCACGCGGCGGTCGTACAGACGCGAGACGATGAGGTAGAGGAAGAAAATCGTGAACAGGTCGGCGAGGGCGGAGAACTGCCTGCCGATTAATTTGACGTCGGCGCCGCCGAGCGCGTCCACCGCGACGCGCACGATGGTCATTGGCAGGTCGCCGTAGACGAAGAAGGAGTAGCCGTGGTTGTAGGGATTCAGCGGAGAGGCGGCGCTGTCGAAATATTCCCCGAGATTGATCCACCGTTGTTCTTCCGCCGGGCAACTTGGAAGGGGGGTGACTCCGTTGGCGCAGGTTTTCGCCTGTAAACTGCTGAGAACGCCGGAAAGAAAATTCTCATCCGGGTGCTGGTGTTCGCCCTCGCCCCAGTTCGCGCCGCTCAAGCGTAAATAGCCCGCGAGGATAAGGACAAGCAGGAAGAGAATATCGTATGCCCAGAAATATTTTTCGCGTTTCATAAATTAGTTGATTCGCTGGTTGAGTAGGCGGCGTTCGTCCGCCGTATCGAAACCAGCGAGTAAGCAGAATAGTTCCGTCATCGAAAGGTATCCTCTAAACGATGGTTTCGATACAGGCTTCGCAACGGCGCCGAGGCGCCGCTCAACCACCGGGTGATTACTCTTGAGGCACAAAGAATATCCAAAAATCGCGACCGGGGATGTCCGAGTCGAACAGGCGCAACTGTCCGTTTGGATACAACCTAGCAAGAACGTCCAACGAGCCCTGGTCGTTCCCCTCGGGGTGTTCGAGATCGGCTTTCAGGATGAACAATTTCGGTCCCGGCGCCCTCAACGAGTCGGATAGAGCCGCGGGCCAGAGCGCCATATCGCGGGTGGGGTCGCCCACCCAAATCGAAGTCAGGCGCGTATCCACCCAATACGGGAACGGCACCACCCAGGCGGTTTTTGTCGTGCCGGAGATCTCCGAAAAACCTTGAACCACCCGGCCGATGTCCGAGGTGTTCCACGATCGCGAGCGGAAGTCTGTGTAATATTGATCGAAAACAAGGTCGTAGTTTTGAGCGGCGGAAACGTAGAGGAGGAAGACCGTCACCAGCGAGGCGAGGACCGTGCGCATCTTTCCCCGCCCAAAACTGCTCAGCAAGCCGTCGAACGCGAGCGCCGCCAGAATGAAGACGATTATGTACGCGCCGCCCGTGCGGTTCAGCGACGGGTTCTCCCTGGGGAACGCAAGCGACAAGGTGGATGGCAATTGCAACAACGGAATGGAGACCAGCAGAAACAGATCCAGCCAGTGACGCTGGCGCAGGTAGCGGGTCAACACCAGCGCGACGCCGAAGATGAACAACGCGGCGGTGATCGCATCCAGCGCGGGGCGGCGCATTACCGAATGTACCCAAATCTCGCCGTTGTCGAAGTTGAACATTTTGAGCGCGTTCCACACGTTCGTGAGGAATATTTTCCACAACGGGTCTGTGATCGGGGTGGTGATATCCGTCAGCCGCGTCATTGCGCGAAAGCCGAAGCGTTGCGGGTTATCTGTCCAATACCGCAGGAGCGGCAGGAAAATGTACAGCGAAGTTAACGCCACCAAAGCCAGCCAGATCAACAGTTCCTTGCGCGCGCCCTTCGATTGCGGATGAAGCCAATACAGGAGGAACACGGCGGCGACCACAAAAGGCACAATGCGGAAGGGGCTGTAGCCGTGCAAGCCAAGCCCAAGAAAAATGCCGGCAAGAAGGAAGTCGTTGCGGTTGCGCGTCCGCAAGCCGCGCAGGAGGTAGAGCAGCGTCGGCGCGACGAAGAGCGGATAGAGAGGGAAGCGCAGCCCCACGCGGCTGATGACGTTGGGCCAGTAGGCGATTCCCGCGAGGACAAAGGCGATCAACGCCACGCGTGGTCCGCCGATTTCCTTGCCGAGCAGGTAAATAAACGGCAGGGTCAGAAAGCCCAGAATCGCTGTCCCGAGTTTGAGGCTGAGGAAGGTAAACCCCGTGCCGAAAACTTTGAGGACGAGCAGGGTCCAATACATTTGGATCGCTTCGCGCCCGGTGTTGCGCGGGAAGAAGATGCGCGTCTGTCCCTGCGACACATCGTACACGTCGAGAAGTTTTTCCGCGTGGTCGCTAAACGGCTCCGGCGGGACGCGTGTGGTCTGCGTGAAGCGGAAGAAGAACGCCAGCGCGGTCGCGGCGAGCAGGAATAACGTCCAGCGCGAGAGGGTGAGCGTCCAGGAATCTTTTCTCAGCCAACCGGCGAGTCGTTTGAAGAGGGAGGGGTGATGCGGGTTTTTAATCCAGAATGCCGAAAGAAAGAAGGCGATGGCAAGCAGCCAGACGAAGACGTTGAAGGCGGTGAACAGGTTGTCGTTGAATAGGGAAAACGCCCAAACGCCGAGCGCGAGGCTGATGAAAAATTGGACCGGGCGAAAGATGAGCGGGTCTGTCCCCTCGGCATCCGGCGCGTAGCGGAGTTGGAAAATCCATTCCTTGCGGTAAAGCGCCCAACCCAACAGCCCTAACGCGGCGAGATAGAAGGCGTAGCCCAATCCTTTTGTGGCGGCGGGAGGTTCGAAGAAAAATTGCCCGGCGCAGGCGAGGAAGACTGCAAGGAGCGCGCGCCACGGAAAGGGCGAATCAGGCTGAACGTCGGGAGAAGCGGGCGGCGCGTCGACCGGTGGGACGTCTACCGGCGCCGCCTCCGCAAAATCTGGAATCTGAATCCGCGCGCCGGGGCGAAACAGGGATTTTACATAATCGAGCACGCTGGGCTCGTTGGGCGGATGCTGTTCGTGAGATTCGTCGCTCATTGTTGGTGGAATGGGGCGCGGAGATGTTCGATCAAGGTTCGTAGATGCGGGCGCGGCGACCGTCCCTTATCTTTTTCTGGCGATGTAAAAAGTGTACGTGCCGTTTTCTGCGGGCTGGGTGGAGGCGTAGCGCTCCAAATATTTTTTAGTCAGCCACAAGTTCCAGTATGTGCGTGCGACGATCCATTTGCCTGTGAGGATGCGTGCAAACAAGGATGGAACGCCGAAATAGTGTCCCCATTCTAACACGCGCAATGAAGCGGGCGGGAAGTAATGCCACCAGCGGACTACCTCGAAGCCGGCGCGTTCGAGACGCGCCCCCCACACATCGGGGTTGTCGGCGTGTTGGGTTCGCGAGATGACGCGGAACCATTCGGTGTATCTTTTTCCCAACACCTTCGATATCGAAAGTTCGCTCAAATAGGCGGAGTTGGGCACGCAGAAATAGAACGGCGCGCCTTGCTTCAACACGCGGGCGGTCTCTTTCAGCACAGCGTCAATGTGCGGGATGTGTTCCAAAACCGAATTGCTGAACCCGCTGGCGAAATATTCATTGGGAAACGGCGACGCCGCGCCGTCGGCTTCGACCAACGCTTTGTACGCGCCGAACTTTTTCGCCTCGTGGATGGGTCCGTGCCACGGGTCGAGTCCCACGTCAATTTTTGAGTCGAACGTCAGCGAGGCGAAGTGACCGTCGCCGCAACCCACGTCGTAGACCGGCGCGGGCAGGGGCAGATCCTGATAGAACGAACTCTCGACCGAGCGCAACAGCGCGCGGAAGTAGGGCAGGTCACGCAGGTGTAGGAACAGGAAATCTTTCAAGATGTTTTCCCCATCAACCTTTCGAATAATTTTTCATACTCCGCCGCGATCGAATCGGGGTCGTAGGATTTGCGGATGGAGGCGATATCGCCCTTGAACTTGCCCGGTTCATTCAGGACGGTGAGGATTGATTCGGCTAGGTCAGCCGCATCGCCGATTGTAGCGACGCGTCCCATGCCGTGCATGGTCACCGGCTGCCGCACCCCCGGCAGCGCGGACGGGACGCACGGGACGCCGTTCAGCATCGCTTCGATCTGTACCAGCCCGAACGCCTCGGTGGAATTCAACGAGGGAACAGTCAACACATCGAGGTTGGGGTAGAACGCCGCCATTTGCTCCGGGTCGAGGTTTCCTAAAAACGTCCAATGTCCCGCGGCTTCATACTCGCGAATGCGCGGCATCAGGCGCTCCGCGTACTGTTGTTCACCCATCACGTTTTGATACGTCCCTGCGAAGAGGACTTGCGCGTTAGGGAATTGTTTCAAGATGGCGGGTAACGCGTCGAGCAGGACCTCGACTCCCTTTTCTGCGGCGAAGCGCGCCGCCATGCCGATGACCGGCTTCCGTTCGCGGATTCGATGCTCGGCGGCGAACGCCTCCACCGCGCCGGGGCGTGGAGTCGGCAACTCAACCGGCGGCAGGATCGGGGTCAGTTTTGAAGCGTAATGCGAGAGGTAGGGCGAGTGGTCGGCGTAGTCTTGTGTGTACGTCACAATGTGATTGGCGAAGAACCCCGAAAGGCGATTCATGAAGGTCACCACGCCGTTGACGAAGCGATTGAACAAGCCGGGCGGCAGGAGCAGGTCGCAGTGATAGGTGAGCACGGCGGGTTTGCCGAAGAGCCGACCGCGCAATGCCACGCCGGGCGCGTCGAATTGCGGCAGGTGCATTTGCACCACATCATGTTGCGCCACGAGTTGCGTGGCGACCCAGCCGAACGCGGGCGCGAGAACGCCTTTGCTGATTCTCGCCGCCACCGGCACGCGGACGATCTTCACGCCGTCCAGCGTCTCTTCGCGCGGCAGCGACGGGTCGAATTGCGTGGTCATCACGGTCACTTGATGTCCGCGTTTGGCGAAGGCGCGCGCGAGGCGTTCGGCATAGATCGTCAGCCCCGAGGTGTGCGGACGATAGTAGGTGAGAACGGTGAGGATTTTCATTTTGAGTGTTGCTCTTTCGGGGTCTCAGACCCCGAAAGAGCGTGTCAAGCGGGACGATTATACCCTCGCGAGGGAGGGCGGTTGAATAACCAGGCTTTTCGATCTTTTAGCCACGAATTACACGGATTTACACGAAAAAAGCCGACTATGCAGGAGCTGGTCGGCTTTCGTCTTGAACGACTTGGAGTAAAAAACTTTACAATCCGTGAGAATCCGTGAAATCTGTGGCTGATTCCTTAAGTTTGGAGTTAATCATGTTTGCTTTGATCTGGTGCGTGTGACGCACTGCGTAGAGGAAATACCTTGTTACAATCGGCGCATGAACAATAAACAAAACTTTTTCTCTTGGGTTTCATCCACCCTGCGCGAAGGCGCGTGGGCGCCGCTGGCGGTCTTCGGTTTTTATCTGGTCGGGCTGGCGATTGACCTGTTCGATAACTTCCCCTATATGGACATCCCTACACATTTCATGGGCGGCGTTTCGATCACGTACTTTTTTCGATCTGCGATCAGAAATTCGCAAAAATATCTTGGCGATATTCCCAACCTGATTCAAATCCTGTTCGCCTTCACCTGCACAGGGACGACGATCATCCTCTGGGAATTTTACGAGAACGCGTTCGATTCTCTCTTCGGCACGACGATGGTGCGCGGATTGGAAGATACCGTTGTGGATATGGCTGTGGGGCTGATGGGCGCGTTGGCGTTGTCGGTGTTGTATCGAGGCAAGGCGCTGAAGTAGGGGCGGGGTTATTCCGCCCACTGCTATTTTCCGTTCACGATTCTTGCCGCGCCGCCGGGACGCGCGACGAGAATATTTTCCACGCCGTTTATCCCTCTCAAATTTTTTTCGATAACTTGCGCTTCCGACTCAAGCGTAAGCACGTGCACGTTCGCGCCGGCGTCCACGGTGTAGCAGGCGGGGAGTCCATCCGTCCGCCAGGCGCGCACCGCCTCCATCACGGCGAGCGAAGCGGGTTTCCAGTAATGCAGCGCGGGCGTCGAGGTCATCATCACCGCGTGCATCATGTCCGAATCCAATTCGACCATGGAAGCGAACGCTCCAAAATCTTTTTGGAGGATCGCCCTGCGGCAGACCTCAAGCCGACGCGGCGCGTCCTCCACACGGGCGGCTTGAAGCGGACTGGTGGGGGCGACCGCGTGCCCTTCAGTGGAGCCGGTCTTTTTGTGCGCCGCGCTAACGACCGCGACCAAATCCACAAGATTCCAATGATCGGGTTCCGCAATCGAAAAGGCGAACGAGTCTTCAGCGCTTGCGCCCGCCTGCCACTCGACGAATCCGCTGGGGATGGAGCGTGAGGCGGAGCCGGATCCCCGTCGCGCGAGACGCGAGAGTTCCCGTTCATCCAAATCCAAACCTGCGGCTTTGCTTCCCGCCAGCGCTAACGCGGCAAACGCGGAGGCAGACGAGGCGATTCCCGCGCCGGAGGGGAAGTTGTTTTCGGTGAGCGCTTCAGCGCGTTCGTTGATGTTCGCTTGCTTGCGAATCAAATCCAAAATGTGCGAGACGCGTTCCAGCCCTTTGCCGGTCACCTCGTGCCCGTTGATCACAAGTTCATCGAACGGTAGCGACGGCTGAAAACTGACCGTCGTGCGCGTGGTCAACCCGTCGAGGTTCATCGAGATCGAGCCGTTCATGGGAATGCGCAGCGCGCCGTCACGATTCCCCCAGTATTTAATGAAGGCGATATT
>JADLBX010000050.1 GCA_020847435.1 Anaerolineales bacterium | reverse complement strand
TCGTAGCTCGAATAGTTGTTGACCAAAACCGGGCGGCGGTAATACACGGCTTCGAGGAAGGCGTTGCCAAAGCCTTCGATGCTGGAGGGGTAGGTGACCAGGTCGGCTTGCGGGAAGACATCGCCGAGCGTGTAGATCTTCTGCCCGTCGGGCGTCGAACCGCGTTTATCCTGCACTTGATCGGACTCGAAGCGCACGGTTACATCCAGCAAGCGGGCGTACTCGCGGACTCGCTGTTCGTAGTCCGTGCCTTCGTCGCCGCTGGCGTGCGAGATGATGAGTTTGGCGGGCAGGTCGAGGCGGCGCATCAATTCGATGGCGTGTTCGATCCCCTTGCGCTGGATGACACGCGTGGGTTGCAGGAAAAAATATTCCCCGTCGCGAATGTCGAAGTCGGCGCGCACAGTTTCACTGTAGGAATCCGAAGCGGGCGGGGGCGAGTCGAAATCCATCACATTGGGAATCACACGCGACGTCACCCCGTAACGCGATGCGACCTGCTGCGCCTGCACGGTGTTGATGACCACGTGTCGAATCGAAGGCAGGGTGGGCGGGAACGCGGCGGCGAGGTAGTCGTTCACGCAGTTGACTTGAAAACGCTGACGCTCCCAATGAAAATCGTGATGGTGCGCGATGGTGGGATAACCCGTCTCGGCGATGAACTCGGTGAGCGCGAGCCCGAGCGGAAGGTTGAGCGGAATCGTGAGCGCGTTTTCGACGATGAGCATCTCCAACTCGAAACGGCGCGCAAATTCATACAACTGCTCTTTGAAATACTCTTTGAGTTCGTTCACGCGGCGCGTCATCTGCGGCGGGCGGATGTAGATCGAGAAAAAATCTTTGTGCAAATGCGCCATCTCAGGACGCGCGGCGCGCGCCTCTTTTGTGACCATCCAACTGCCCGAAAAGGCTTGACGATTCAATTCGTCAATTTCGGGATGACGATAAAACGCTTCAGGCACGACGTGAGACTGGTTCGCCCCTCGGTCGCATTGACCCGCAAAGTAAAAACAGTTGTGTTCCATCCGTTCGAGCACGGTCGCCCATTTCGCCGTTTCGAGCGAAACGCCGTCGGTGCCTGCGAAGCGAGTGGAGATAAAACCGATGTTGTGGGAGGAGGGTGTCATGTTATGTACCTCTATTCATTGATATGTCGTTGGTCGAGTAGGCGGTGTTCGTCCGCCGTATCGAGACCAACATGTTCAAAGGTAAGTTTGTAACAAGAGTTGCTTTACGGCGTGGTGGTCTCGATACGCCCTTCGCTGTCGCTCAGGGCTACTCGACCACCGAGTTGGGTTTTATCCACAAAACTTGATATGGCTCAAGTGTGAGATTTGAAATCTGAACCTCTTGACTCGTGAAAAGATCAATCGCTGATTTGTGACTTGTCGAAAACGAGATTTGTTTCTGGCTGACGTTGTGCAAACACAACACGCGTGATTTTTCATCGGGCGAAATCCGCTCGACGGCGAAGACGGAGGGATGAAGATCTAAAATTTTTTGCTTGCCGTGTGGGCGAAAGGCGGGGTTTTCGCTTCGGGCTTGGAGCAATTGACTAAATTTTGCAAAAACTTTTCGGCGAAGCAAGTTCTCATCCGCAAGTTCTCTTTGCAAATCATCCAACTGCAACTTCTCGCGGTTGATGGTGCGGTTGCGTCCCGTTTGCTTCACGCCTTCGAGCCAGCCGCGTGAGCCGAAGAGGCTATGAAAGTAAATGCCTGGCACGCCAACGATGGCGAGCATGATGGCGTGCGCGGCGACGAAGCGAGTCACTTGGAAATCCAATGTTTCAAAGATTGTGCCCGCCGCCGTCCCAGAGGGATGCTTCGCGAAGGACGGCGGCTTGAGCAAGCGCGGGTTTGACAACGCATCGAAATAATTGACATTCATCTCGTAGGGACTTTGCGTCCCGTCGGCGTTTTGTTTGTAGGAGATCAAGCCGCCGTGTGCGAGAGTTTTGTTCACCAGCGAGTCGATTTCTTCGTTCGAGAGGATTCCCCGCGCGGGGTTGAGTCCGATCCCGTCGTGCGAGGCGAGGAAGTTGAAGAAGGTTGTTTTGTCGGAGGGCAGGGTCAACGTCTTTGCCCATGCGGAGAGAGTGCGGGCATCGCCTGTGTGGAAGGCATGAAGAGTGAGAGGAGGCAACGCAAAGTTGTAGACGAGTTGCGCTTCGTTCGCGCCGTCGCCGAAGTAGGAGATGTTGTCCACGTGCGGGACGTTGGTCTCGGTGATGAGATGCACGTGCGGCGCGACCTCGTCCAATGCGGCGCGCAGGAATTGGACAACGGCATGGGTTTGCGGGAGGTGAATGCAAGTTGTGCCGATCTCTTTCCATAGGTAAGCAATCGCATCGAGGCGGATGAAGTCCGCGCCGCGCTCGGCGTAGAGCAGGAGAATGTCGAGGATTTCGAGCAGGACTTCGGGATTTTTGACGTTGAGGTCAATCTGGTCGGCGCTGAAAGTCGTCCACACTTTTTTCTCGCCAGAGGGAGTTTGAAACGGCGTGAGCAGAGGCAACGCACGCGGACGAACAACCTGCGAAAGATTCGGCTCGCCTTCAACGGTGATGAAATAATCACGATAGCGTGGATCATCCTGCAAAAATTTCTGGAACCATTCGCTCTGCGACGAAATGTGATTGATCACCGCGTCGAACATCAAGCGGAAATTTTGCATCGCCGAGACATCGTCCCAGTCACCGAGGGCAGGATCGATCTGGCGATAGTCCACGACCGAGAAGCCGTCGTCGGAGGTCCACGGGTAGAAGGGCAGGATGTGCATCCCGCTGACGATGCCATTCAAATGTTCGTCGCAAAATTTCTTGAGGGTTTGCAACGGCTTTTCATTCGGCGACTGGATTTGGTTACCGTAGAGGATGAGAATCGAGTCGCGCTGGGTGAGTCCGCCGTCCCGTGGAGAGATGCGGGCGCGGTAGTCCGCGAGAAGCGATTGGACTCGATCCAGCAGTCGAGCGGCTTGGTCTTCTCCGTAAAGGAAAGCGAGGCGGCGTAATAAAATATTTGACATGATTGATCGTTTCGATTCATTCCCCACTGCGATTGATTCGGTCCGAAATTTTTATACCACAAAATTTTTATTCTTGTGTTAATTCCTCTATAAAACATGATCCCCTCCTTTTTCAACGAGGGGATGGATTCGATCATGCGTCTTCGATCTGCCGTCTTCGCAACAACGGGAACGCGCCGAAGATCAACAGGACGATTCCCAACGCCACGCATGGCAACGGGCACAACATTAAGAACGCGTAGAAGCCTGCCCAATCCTCCTGCGCTTCGAGTTGTATCGAAGTCCCTGCGAACGCCATGACGCATCCGAACAACGCGGACAGCGCGCCTGCGGCGATGAGAATCCAAAGCCATGCGCGCGGACGAGGATTTTTTTCTTCGGGCGGAGGCGCAAATGGGTCGGTCCCTGCAGAGGGTAGGTCGCTGTTATCGTTTAGCATGTCGGCTCTCCGAATTTATATTGACGAAGTTTTGTTCGAGATATTCGAGCATAAAGATTTCTCTTCTCAGCCATTCAGGCGCACGCCCTGAGCCCAACATCGCTCTGTTAACCCGAATCGCCTTTTCGATATTCACCCACACGGGTTTAAAGCCCAGGTCGCGTTCATAGTCGTCCAATTTTTGAACGCCGATCCCATCCGCTACTTCACACCAATAATAATGAGACGTCATTTTGAAAACATCGTACTCTTTCTCGATGGAAAAATGGTATTCGATGACTGCGCCAATTTCATCCCCAACACGCTCAAGCGCCATGCCGCACTCTTCCTCCACTTCACGGCGCAACGCTTGATCGTGAGATTCGCCTGCATCCACACCGCCGCCAGGGAATTTGTAATCGCCCACGTTTGAAGAATAGATCATGAGTAGATCACTTCCGCGCAAAATTACGCCGCGCACCGCAGTTCGGAGGATTGCCCTGCCCTGCAAATTGATTCCATCAGCGCGGTAAATTTCAGCCAAGACAGTCATACATCCGATTGTATCGCCAAAAAAGCCCTCGCCAAAACGACGAGGGCTTTACGAAATACGCAGTGCGCAAAACGAATTACGCGACCATTTCCATCTCTTCCTGTTTTTGGAATTGGCTCATGTAGAGGTCATAATAAAAGCCGCGCTTGGCGAGCAGTTCGTCGTGTACCCCGCGCTCGATGATCTGGCCGTCTTTGAGGACGAGAATCATATCCGCATTGCGAATCGTGGATAGGCGATGGGCGATCACGAACGACGTGCGACCTTTGAGCAATTCGTCGAACGCTTTCTGGATGAGACGCTCGGTTCTCGTGTCCACGCTTGAGGTTGCCTCGTCCAAAATGAGGATCTTCGGGTCCGACAGGGCGGCGCGGGCGATCGAAAGCAGTTGCCGCTGTCCCTGCGAAAGACCCGAGCCGCGTTCGCCGAGGACGGTTTGATATTTTTCAGGGAGTCGCTCGATGAACGAATCGGCGTTGGCGAGTTTGATCGCCGACAGCACTTCGTCGTCGGTCGCATCGGGCTTCCCAAAGCGGACGTTGTCCATCACGCTCTGGCTGAACAGGAACGTGTCTTGCAACACGATGCCGATCTGCTCGCGCAGACTCTTCATCGTCACGTCGCGCACGTCAATGCCGTCAATCTTCACCGAGCCGCTCGAAACGTCGTAGAAGCGCGGCAGTAAATTGATGATGGTCGTCTTGCCCGCGCCTGTGGGACCGACGATGGCGATGGTTTGTCCTGGCTGGGCGGTGAATGAAACATCCTTCAACACGGGCACGCCGTCTTCGTAGGAATGGGTGGCGTTCGTGAATTCGACGAGTCCCTTGATGGGCGGCATGACGCGCGCCTCCGCTTTGTTCGACACGGCGGGCTGTTCGTCGAGGATGTGGAAGATGCGTTCGGCGCCTGCGATGCCGTTTTGGATGTTGGTCCACAAGACGGCGATCTGCTGAATCGGCTGGTTGAAGCGTTGGACGTAGGCGAGGAAAGTGACGATCAGACCGAACGTGACGGTCGTGCCGAAGAGGGCGTTCCCGCCGAACAGCGCCCAACCGCCCACACCGACGACGATCGCCAGCGCGACGTAGGACAACGCTTCCAACACGGGAGCCAACGCGGAGGTATACGACACGGCGCGCACGTTGGCGTCGCGGTTCGCCGCGTTGACTTCCTTGAACTGCTCGATGTTCTCGTCGGCGCGGTTGAAGGCTTGCACTTCACGCACAGCGGAGATGTTCTCTTGCAATTCGGCGTTGACGTTGCCGATCTCTTTGCGGCTGGTGCGGAAGGCTTTGCGCGCCTGCGCCGAAAAATATAACGTGGCAAGGAACATGATCGGCGCGACCGAAAGCGAAAGCAAAGCGAATGGAACGCTGGCGGTGAGCATGTTGTAGGAGATCCAAAGAAGTTGGATGACGCCGCTGATGAATTGAACCAATGCAAACGATGTGCCTTGTTCAAGAGCAGAGGTGTCGTTGGTGATGCGGGACATCAAATCGCCTGCGTTGTGTTCGGAGTAATAACTGAGCGAGAGGCGGTGCAATTGCCCGAATACTTCGAGGCGCAGTTGTCGAATCACATGCTGAGCCGCCCAGGTCATAATGAAGAAGGTCATGCCGAAGAGCAGGGAGGACGCGACATACATCGCCGCCATGATCAGCGTCAGGCGGAGCAAGCCCGCGATGCGTTGGTCGTTCGTCATTGCGGAGGGATCGGTTGGCGCGGGATAGTTATTCGAAGTGTAGACGTTGTAGATGATCCGCTCGGTGAGAGTGAGGGAGGATGAATCGGTCGCGCCAAGCCAGCAGGCAGACGCGGAAGCCTCCGCAGGCGAAGCAGTTGGAGCGCCGCCCTGAGCCTGTCGAAGGGGTCCGAATGAAGCGTTTTGTCCGCCAAATTGAACGAGGAAGCAGTCGGTCGCTTGTCCCGTGAGTTGCGGAGTCGTGACGGTCATCCACGCGGAGGTGAGCATCACCGCGAGGGCGAGGACGACGATGTACCAATACGGCGCAAAGTAGCGGAGCAGGCGCGCGAGGGTGGCGCGCACGTTGCGCGCGACGACGGTTTCTTGTTTGAAGAGTTCTTGCCGTTGACCCATCATAATGTCACCTCCCCTGAGACCTCCGAGGTCTTAAAGACCTCGGAGGTCTGATGAGCAAGAATCTGTGAGTTGTAAATTTCCGCATAGATGGCGCTGTCTTCCATCAGGTCGTGATGTTTGCCCTCGGCGACGATCTCGCCTTTTTCGAGGACGAGAATCTTGTCGGCGTTGATCACCGTGCTGATGCGCTGGGCGATGACGAACGAGGTGCGTCCTTTCATCAACGTTTCGAGCGCGGCTTGGATTTGCGCTTCAGTGTTGAGGTCCACGCTGGAGGTGGAGTCGTCGAGGATGAGAATGCGCGGGTTGAGAAGCAGGGCGCGGGCGATGGCGACGCGTTGTTTTTGTCCGCCCGAAAGCGTGGCGCCGCGCTCGCCGACGTGCGTGTTGTAGCCGTCGGGAAATGACGTGATGAAATCGTGCGCGGCGGCGGCTTGGGCGGCGGCTTCGATCTCCGCTTGCGAGGCGTCGGGTTTGCCGAAGGCGATGTTGTCGCGGATCGTGCCGCTGAAGAGCGTCGTCTCCTGCAAGACGATGCCGATCTGCGAACGGAGCGAGTCGAGTCTCACGTCGCGCAAGTCGTGGTTATCTATCGTAATTTTTCCTTCGCTGGGGTCGTAAAAACGCGGCAGTAAATTGATGATGGTGGTCTTGCCCGAACCCGTTGCGCCGAGCAATGCGATCGTCTCGCCTGGGTTGGCGGTGAACGAAACATTTTTCAACACGGGGTCGCCTCCGCCGAAATAGCGGAAGGTGACGTTCTCGAATTTCACCGTGCCAGTCACGTCGGGCAATGAAATGGCGTTAGGCGAATCGACGATGTCGTTCTTGGCGTCGAGAATCTCGAAGATGCGATCTGCCGAGGCGGAGGCTTGTCCGAGTTGCGTGATGATGAATCCGAACTGCGCGATGGGGAAGAACAGGTAAATGAGATAGAGCGAAAATTCCTGCCACTCGCCGAGCGTGAGCAAACCTGTGATGATCTGCTTGCCGCCCACATACAGAATCGCCGCTTGCCCGAGGTTCGCCACCATGAAGATTAACGGGAATAAAAAGGCGAACAAGCGCGCCACGTGAATCTGTTGGTTCATCGTATCGTCCGCCGCGCCGTGAAATTTTTTCTGCTGTTCTTTCTCGCGCGTGAACGCCTTGATGACTTTCACGCCTGCGAGATTTTCCTGCAACACTGTATTGAGCGCGGAAAGTTTTTGTTGCACTGCGGCAAACAACGGCTGGCTGATGATTCCAAAAAACACGAACAGCCCGAACGCAATCGGCAGGATCGGCATCGAAGTCCACGCGAGCGTGACGTTAGCGCTGAACAGAATGATCACCGTGCCTGTCAGCAAAATGATCGCGCCGACGAGTTGCAACAATCCCTGCCCGATGAACAGGCGCACTTTTTCCACGTCGTCGGTGGCGCGCACCATCAACTGTCCCGTCTGGTTTTTATCGTGATACGAAAACGACAGCGTTTGGATCTTGGAGAACAACTCGTTACGGATGTCGTACGCGACCGACTGCGAATTTTTCTCCGCCCAATATGCCTGCAAGAACGAGAAGACGCCGCGCAGCGCGGCAAACACGACGATGAGAATCAACGCGTTGACAAGCGTCTGCGGCGTGGACGCGGCATCCGCTTCTAACGCCGATTTGAACTGGTCCAACGTCAGCGAGCTTTCCTTCCCTGCGGCTTCGAGCATCTTCGGCAGCGCCGCGCCGATGAACTCTGCAGGAATCTTCCCCAGCGCGTCCAGCATTTGATTCGCCATGTAGCCGCTGGTCACCGCGTCGATGATATTGCGGATCATGTGCGGCACAGCCAGTTGCGCCAGCGTGGCGACAATGAGAAAAATATACGGCAGCGCGGCTTGACGTTTGTAATTCATCAAGTAGCGGACCGCGCGCCCGATCCCTTTGAAAGAGAGGCGTTGCCTGCGCGCGCGGGTTCGTGGTTGAGATAATGTGGCTTGCATGGAGTCCTTTCGGTGAGTGGTTATTGGTAATTGGGAGAATTAGAGAATTAGAGAATTGGAGACTGGAGATTAGAGATTAGAGATTAGAGATTTGAGATTTGAGATTTGAGATTTGAGATTGTGAGGGATTGTAGATGGAGTTTATGAATTGGGTGTGAAGATGTGTCGGTGGTTGAGTAGGGCTGAGCGTTCGTTGCGAAGCCCGTATCGAAACCACCATTAATCAAGGAACGCTTGTTACTGGTGGTTTCGATACGACGGCGAAAGAGCATCGCCGTCTACTCAACCACCGAGGCATGGCTGTCTACCTATCCACTTCCTTCGCCTTCTCCGTCAAGATGCCCAGGGCTTCGCTGACTTTGCTTTTTTCATCGGTTGAGAGATTCTTCAGCAGTCCATCCAACCAGCGGTGACGTTGTTCCATGCCTTCTTGCAATAGTTCCAATCCTTTGGGGGTGAGGTTGAGCAGTTTCGAGCGGCGGTCGTTCGGGTCTTCCTCACGATTGACATAACCGCCTTGCACGAGTTTCTCCACGAGCTGGCTCGCGGCGGCGTTGGAAATATCGAAGCGTTCGCCGATTGTAGAGATGCCACATGCGCCTTTGTGATGCAGTTGCATCAAGATACTGACCTGCGGCATGGAGAGTCCAGTCCCTTTGGCGAACTGGCTCCAGCCGCGCATCGAACGGTGCATGAACACGTCCATGAAGGCGCGCAGAGATTGGGAAGCGGAAGGGGATTTGGTCATGGTTAAGCCTGCTTTTTAGTTAAGCGGGCTTAACTTTATGCCTGAATTGCAAATTCGTCAAGAGCGGAAAGATAAGAGAAATATAGGAGGCTTCCGCCATTCCGAGAAAACAAAAAGCGCGGAGCAGTTACCTCCGCGCTTTGCAAATCCTTAGAGAGCGTTTCTTAAGTCCAAAGCAACGTTCTTTTGTACACGGATACTTCGACAGGCTCAGCACAAGTTTCACGGAGCGCACGGATAAGAGCAGATTTTTTAGAGGGTTTTTCCGTGAAAATCAG
>JADLBX010000049.1 GCA_020847435.1 Anaerolineales bacterium | reverse complement strand
GAAGCTTCCAGACTGCTGAATACCTGTTGCGCGGCGATCAGAAAATTGATGTAATCCATTTCGTCACATTTCGGTGGGTTCATGCCTCCAGTTTAGCATCATCCCGCCCAACTGCGTAACTTCTATACCAATTACTTCTTGCTATTCTTCGCCGCCTTCATGAACCCCACAAACAGCGGATGCGGCTTCATTGGGCGCGACAAAAACTCAGGGTGGAACTGACTCGCCACCATGAAGGGATGGTCTTGAATCTCGGCGATCTCCACCAACTTGCCGTCGGGAGACATCCCTGAGAAAACCATGCCCGCCTTCTCGAAATCTTTTTTGTAGTTGTTGTTGAACTCAAAACGATGGCGGTGACGTTCGTCCACGCGCTTTTCGCCGTACGCGGACGCGGCTTTCGAGCCCTCCTGCAATTCGCACGGATACAAACCCAATCGCATCGTCCCACCCATGTCGGTGATGGCGCGCTGGTCGAGCATTAAATCAATGACGGGATATTCCGTCCCTCGGTCGAACTCCGACGAGTTGGCGTCTTCGTGGTTCAACACGCCGCGCGCAAAGTCAATGCACATCACTTGCATCCCCAAGCACAGACCGAGATACGGGACTTTCTTCTCGCGCGCGTACCGCGCCGCAAGGATTTTCCCTTCGATGCCGCGCGACCCGAACCCGCCAGGGACGAGAATCCCGTCGGCGTTTTGAATCACGTCCCAGCCTTTGTCTTTTTCAAGATCAGCCGCGTGCACCCAGCCGATCTCCACTTCCACGTCGTTTGCAAGCGCGGCGTGCTTCAACGCCTCGCGCACCGACATGTACGCGTCCTGCAATTCGACATACTTGCCGACCAGCGCCACTTTGACGGAGGACTTCGGTTTCCTCACGCGTTCCACGAGTTTTTCCCACGGCTTCATGTCGGGTCTGCGCGTGGATTTCATACTCAACTTTTCCACCAGATAATCGCCCACGCCCGCCGCCTCGAGTAACAACGGCACTTCATACAACACATCGCTCGTGATCATCGGCACGACGGCTTCTTTTTCCACGTCGCAGAACAGGGCGATTTTGTCGCAGATGTCTCTGTCAACGGGATAATCCGAACGGGCGACGATCATGTTCGGCGAAATACCGATCGAACGTAACGCCGCGACGGAATGCTGCGTCGGTTTGGTCTTGATCTCGCCTGTCGCTTTGATGTACGGCAGCCACGTCACGTGGATGAAGAACACGTTCTCGCGTCCCACCTCGTTGCGGAGTTGCCGCAACACTTCGAGAAACGGCTGTGACTCGATATCGCCAACCGTCCCGCCGACCTCGACCAATACAACGTCCGCGTCTGTCTCTTTGCCGATCGAAGCGACGCGGCGTTTAATCTCGTTCGTGATGTGCGGAATGACCTGAATAGTCCCGCCGAGGAAATCGCCGCGTCGTTCCTTGCCGATGATCTCCGCGTACACTTGTCCGCTGGTGAAATTGGACGAGCGGCTGAGGCGGATGTCAATGAATCGTTCGTAGTGACCGAGGTCGAGGTCCGTTTCCGCCCCGTCATCGAGGACATACACCTCTCCGTGTTGGTACGGACTCATCGTGCCAGGATCAACGTTGATGTACGGATCCAACTTCTGCACCGCTACCTTGAACCCGCGTTCCTTCAGCAACAGCCCCGTCGCCGCGGCAGTCACACCCTTGCCGACAGACGAAACCACTCCGCCAGTGAAAAATAAATATTTTGTAGTCATCCAATTCTCCAATTCTCTAATCTCTACCGCCGCCACTTGATAATCTGTAGCGCAATTTGCTAAATTGCGTTTGGCAAATTAGCAATTTGCCCTACAACTTAACTTGTTGAATTACCAGTCTCCAGTCTCTTCACTCTAGCGAGGAGATTGCTTCGTCGCTCTCGCTTCGACTTCGCTCGACTTTCACTCGCTCCGCTCAGCGCGAGGCTCCTCGCAACGACATGATTAAACGAAACGGGGAGGGCGTTGAAGCCCTCCCCGTTGGGGATTGCGTATTGTGTGAAGCGCTGGCAATTCTTTGTCTTCATCCGACCAGCTTCACGATGTCTTCGGCGGCTCGTCGCATCTCGAGGAAGATCATGCCGAGTTTGGCTTCCTGCCGCGCCATCGCGGTCAGAACCGCTTCGTCCCCGATGGATGTCAGCACGATCGAGCCCGCGTCGCCTTTGATGTACACCTGCTCCAAACCTGCACGCCCCAGTTCGGTCGAGATCCGCTCGCCGAGCGAAAGCATCGCCGCCGACATCGCCGACACACGGTCTTCCTCCACGCCTTGTTGCAGGGCAGAAGCCATGATCAACCCGTCCACCGAAACGACCGCCGAAGCCTCAATATCGGGCGCGGCGGCTTGCATATTTCGCAGTCGTTCAACCATCTGGTCGGAGCGGGATTTTGCCATAACAATTCTCCTAAAATTTATCTGCCACAGTTTACCATAATTCCGCATGCCATTGCGATGAGCCTCGCGCTGAGCGGAGGACGAAGTCCGCAGACGAAGCGCATAAAAATTTGACCGACATAATTCTTCATGCTAAACTTGAACGTTCGATTAAATGAAAATCCGCTTCATTCTCCCTTTCGTGCTGTTCCTCCTCGCCGCGCAGGATTCGCCGCCTGTGGCGGTCGCCTCCCCCGCGTCTGGAGAAATTTTACGCGGCGAAGTGACGATCATCGGCTCGACGGATATTCCCAACTTTTCCTCCGCTCAACTGGATTTCAAATACGCTTCAGACGACGGGGATAGCTGGTTCCCCCTAGCCGCGTTATCTCAGCCCGCGCTTGATTCGCCTCTCTACCTCTGGAACACCGCCTCCATCACCGACGGCAACTACATCCTCCGCCTCCGCGTCACCCTCACCGACGGCACAATCCAAGAAGCGACCGTCTCTATCTCCATACAAAACGACACGCCGCTCGCCGAGCCGACGCCTTCGCCAACCTCCACGCCCGAATCGGGAATCGGATTCCAAGTCCCAACCCCCTTCCTCCTCGCCGCCTCGCCAACCCCAACGGATGTCCCTCGCCCCACACCGACACCACTTCCGCCCAACCCCGCCTCGCTGACTCAATCCGACATCTCCTCCAGCCTCACCCGCGGCGCGCTAGTCATCCTCGGCTTATTCATCTTCTCAGCCATCATCCTCCGTTTACGCAACAACTAACCCAAAGTCTCCAGTCTCTAGTCTCAAATCACCAATTCTCCAATTCTCCAATTCTCAACCTCCCTCACCCATCCAATTACCACTTACCATTTACCTCGGACAACCCTCATGACAGAACCCTTCCTCCTCATCGGTCTCGGCAACCCAGGGCGTGAATACGCCAACACCCGCCACAACTTCGGCTTCATGGCAATTGACCGTCTCGCGGTGCGACTCAACGCGCAAGGGATGAAAGTCCAATCCAAAGCCATCGTCACGACCGCGACTTATGAAGATCGCAAACTCATCCTCGCCAAGCCGCAGACCTACATGAACTTGTCGGGTCAATCTGTGCAGGGATTGGCTCACTTCTACAAAATCCCGAATGAAAGCCTGATGATTCTCTCCGACGATTTGGATTTGCCCTTCGGCACGATTCGCATCCGCGCCTCGGGCGGACCTGGCGGTCAGCGCGGCTTGTCGTCCATTTTGGAGCGGCTCGGCACAAAAGATGTCCCGCGTATGCGCCTCGGCATCGGTCGCCCGCCTGGACGCATGGACCCCGCCGACTACGTCCTGCAAAACTTCTCCCGCGACGACCTGCAATCCCTCTCCGAGATCCTCGACCGCGCCGCCGACGCCGCGTTGGAATTCGTCGTCAATGGTTTGACCACTGCGATGAATAAATTTAATGGTGATGCCAGAGATTGAATTGTAGGGGCAGGGTCCCCCTGCCCCTATTGCCACATCCAACAATATTGGGCGGGGAAACCCCGCCCCTACAAAATGCAACTCATCCTCTCCTCAATCCGCTCCCTCCCTCCATACAAGCATTTGCTGACTGAAATCAAATCGGGCAAACAAATCGCTGGGCTGGGATTGCCGCGCGCGGCGCGGTTGCCCGTCCTTGCGGCATTGCACGAAGACCTCAACCAGCCGATCCTCTTCATCACCGACCGCGCCGACCATGCGTTGTCACTGTTCGATGAATTGGGATTCTGGGTCAAGTCGCCGCGCTATCACTTTGCGGAGCCGAATCCGCTGTTTTATGAACAAGCCGCGTGGGGCGTGACGACACGCCGCGACCGTTTGCAAGCGCTCACCGCGCTATCCAATTACCATTTGCCATTTGCACAAAAACCCGAAACGCCGCCTGTTTTCATTGCTTCCGTCCGCTCGTTGATGACGCGCACCATGCCGCGGCGTGACTTCCTCAAGGCGTGCAAGAAGTTATCGGTCAACCAAACGATTCAGCCTGACGCGTTGTTGCGGAGTTGGGCGGAGATCGGCTATCAACGCGTCAACACGGTGCTCGAGCCTGGACAATTCTCCAGCCGCGGCGGCATCCTCGACATTTGGGCAACCGCCGAGACGATGCCCGTCCGTCTTGATTTCTTCGGCGACGAGATCGAAACAATCCGCAAATTCGACCCCGCCTCGCAACGGACAATCGAGAAATTGGATTCAATTCTCGTCACGCCTGCGCGAGAATATCTCCTCGCTCGTTCGGCAGTTCAACTGCCGAACGAACAAAGAAATGATGATCGTCCAGTTCCGTCAGCAGTTCAACTGCTGACGGAACAAGATGCGGAAATATCCGAATATCACATCCCACTGTTGCACAAGCAACCTGCGACCTTGCTCGATTACCTGCCTCAAAAATCCGTTGTGTTGATTGACGATCTGTCTATCATCGAGTCGATGGCGGAGGAGGTCGAGGCGCAGGCAGTCAAGTTTAGGCAGGATAGCATCGCAGAGGAAACCCTCGCCGCCGATTTCCCGTTGCCGTACGTTCCGTGGTCGGAGTTGTATGACGGGATGGGGGAGAGGGCGGTGGAGTTGGGATATTCAACGGCAGAATCCCCCTCTCCCAGCGGGAGAGGGGTTAGGGGTGAGGGAGACCTTGCGGAGCGCTTTGGGCATGATGAGCGATTTGGCGGAAGACTCAAACCGTTTGTTGATTATGTCGCGGGGTTGGCGGCGAAGGGCGAACCCGGCGTCATCGTGTCGCGCCAAGCTAAAAGGTTGGAAGAACTTTGGCTCGAGGCGAGTCAGGCTGACCCTGCGTCTGAACCGCCG
Organism: Anaerolineales bacterium; assembly: GCA_020847435.1. Classification (GTDB taxonomy): domain Bacteria; phylum Chloroflexota; class Anaerolineae; order Anaerolineales; family Villigracilaceae; genus Defluviilinea. Next base: position 22,007 of record JADLBX010000049.1, on the reverse strand, counting down.
ATCTTCATCGAGTCATCTTTATCAGAGGGATTCGTCCTCAGTCTCCAGCCCTTCGACACAGCTCAGGACAAGTCTCCAGTCTCTGGTCTCGATACGCCCCTCAAAGATCATTCGGGGCTACTCGACCAGCAACAATTACCAATTACTAATTACCAACCTCTCCACCTCATCACTGATTCGGAAGTCTTCGGTTGGGAACGCCCGCAACCGCGCACGCGCCAGCGACCTGTGGCAGAGACGCCCGAATCGGTGTATGCGGATTTGGACGCGGGCGATTTCGTTGTGCATATTGATCACGGCGTTGGGCGCTTCGGCGGATTGGTTCAGCGCGAGTTGGATGGGCATGTGCGCGAGTTTCTCGCGGTGGAATATGACGGCGGCGGACAATTGTATGTGCCTGTGCATCAAGCGGATCGGTTGACGCGTTATGTGGGCGCGGAAGGCGCGGCACTCGCTACGCTCGCGTTGGATCGTTTGGGTGGACAGGAGTGGCACGAGAAAAAAGGGCGCGTCAAAGCGGCGGTGTTGGAAGTGGCGCAAGAGATGTTGGACTTGTACGCGCGCCGACACGTGGCGCAGGGATACGCGTTCAAGCCTGATACGGCGTGGCAAAAAGAATTGGAAGATTCGTTTCCGTATGTGGAGACCGAAGATCAACTGCGCGCGTTGAACGACATCAAGCGCGACATGGAATCGACGCGTCCGATGGATCGTCTGTTGTGCGGCGACGTAGGCTATGGCAAAACCGAAGTGGCGTTGCGAGCCGCGTTCAAAGCCGTGATGGACGGCAAGCAGGTTGCGATTCTCGTTCCGACGACCGTGTTGGCGCAACAACATTACGAAACATTCTTGCAACGACTCGCCGCGTTCCCCGTGAAAGTGGAAATGCTGTCCCGTTTTCGCACGCCGCGCGAACAAGCCGCCATCCTGCACGGACTCGCCATCGGCGAGATTGACATCGTCGTCGGCACGCATCGTTTGATCTCTGGCGACGTGCAATTCAAAGAACTCGGTCTCGTTGTGATTGACGAAGAACAACGCTTCGGCGTCACGCACAAGGAGCATCTCAAAAAACTTCGCACCGAAGTGGATGTGCTCACGCTCACCGCTACGCCGATTCCACGCACGCTGTACATGGCGCTCACGGGCGTGCGCGATATTTCCAACCTCAACACGCCGCCCGAGGAACGCCTGCCCATCGTCACGCACGTCGGTCCGTATTCGCCAAAACTCGTGCGGCAGGCGATCTTGCGCGAACTCGAACGCGGCGGACAAATTTTCTTCGTGTATAACCGCGTCCAGACCATCGACGCGATGAAGGCGCATCTCCATCAACTCGTCCCCGAAGCGAACGTGGACATCGGTCACGGGCAGATGCCAGAGAATCAACTTTCGGAAGTGATGCACCGCTTCAACAACGGCGACACCGACATCCTGCTTTCGACCACCATCATCGAATCGGGTTTGGACATCCCCAACGCGAACACTCTCATCGTGGACCGCGCCGACACCTTCGGCTTGGCTCAACTCTACCAGCTACGCGGCAGGGTCGGACGTGGGGCTGCGCGCGCCTACTCGTACTTTTTCCGCCACAACAAGATGACTCCGACACAAGAGGGTCAACAGCGGCTGGAGGTCATCGCCGAGAACACACAACTCGGCGCGGGCTATTCGATCGCCATGCGTGATCTCGAGATACGCGGCGCAGGCGAATTGCTCGGCACGCGCCAAAGCGGTCACATCCAAGCGGTTGGGTTTCATTTGTACACGCGGTTGCTGGCGGATGCGGTGAGGCAGATTCGGAGGATCGAAGCGGGGAGAGGGGATGGCAAGGAGAAATTAGAAAGTGGAAAGTGGACTGTTTCGCTTTCCACACTCCAGCAACCAATTTCCATGCCTGTAAACGTGGATTTACCCCTCGCCGTCGGAATCCCTGCCGAGTACATTCCCGATCAGGATTTACGGTTGAGGCTGTATCGCCGCATTGCGGACTTGCGCGACGAAACCGAGATCGACGCGCTGGCATCCGAATTCAAGGATCGCTTCGGTGAATTACCTGAAATGACCGAGAACCTGTTCTACCAGATGTGCGTCAAGTTGCGGGCAGAGAAGGCGGGACTGTCATCCATCAATTGGGAGAGCGGGCAGATCGTGTTGCGTTATCCCGCCTCGGCGAATGGCTCCGAACCCAAGCGGCTTACAGATCTAGGCGCGGGCATCCGCGGTGGCAAGAACGCCTATTGGTGCTCGTTCGGCGAAGAATGGGAGGGGAGGTTGTTGGAGGTGTTGGGGAGGATATAGCTCATAGATGGCGTAAATAAAGCACGCCTTGTTAGCCATCGTTTGAGATTATGGTAATTTGCTTAAGAGATAATGTGCGACTTCGGAAAATTGTTTGTGCCTGATTGCGTTTTCAGGCATGCTTTTTGAAAGTTCGCCTTTCCTTTGCATATCATATTCGAGCCATTGGTTGTAAAGAGTTAAGACATTATACAAACAGATTTTTGCATCATCAAACATTTTTAACTTTATAGCAACTCCCGCCTTTTGCATCTGATCGGCACTTGTCTTTATCAAAGGAGAGTTGATTACTTTTAGATTGGGGGCATCTGATAAGAATTGATCGCACTCTAAATTTTGGTACGCCATCTGCCAATCGTTAAAAAACGAATCTGGTGGTAGTGGCTGTTCCAATAACTCAACTTTAAGTTGATTTTCGGGATCTGCTGTTTCTATGGGAAATACATTTAGGCAACCACCGCAGTGGATGTATTCCATTAGAGCCTTGCTTGAAGGAATATTTATTAATCCAAAATAATTTACCTTTACAACTTTCTTCCTCACATAAGGTCTTTTGTATTGGCAAACTGGGCATGCCCAAAAGCCTTCATTGACAATTTTCTCTCCAGGCTTTACTCCGTAAGGTATTTTTATTATCATAATTTTGTTCTCTCTTCTACATTGCTTGTAACAAGAAAATAATTGTTATTTTTTGATGCGAATATCATTTTTGATAAAGTTTGCAATATCTTCGACTGGCTCGTAGTAGGTTATTTGCGAAAAGACCAGACCATATTTCTTCCGCTTCTCTACATCTACCACGTCGGGCTTTTGACGGTCGAGTAATAAATTGACTGTAATTACGGTAGCATCTTCAAGTAGAAGGCTTGGAGGAAAAGAAACTACATCGTGAATTTTTCCAGTGATTCTCGCCTGCCTATATTGAAATGATTCGGTTATCTCGTCCCAGGTTGAAGCGTGCCTCGCAATATTCTTTGGTGCATAATGTGTTCTTCCAGATGCTCCTATTTGAATTTTCTCGGTTTCAAAATAAAACCATTTGTTTTGTTGGTCAATCCAAAACTCCAGTAGTTTTCGGATATCTTCAAATGACGGAAATGGAATTTGAGCATTCATGGAGTTTTATTGTCTGATGATGAAAAGAATAAATGTGACTAACAAGAAGTTGTACGGCGGCACACATCCTGTAACGACTTTCGGTCGATCTAGCTTCGCCGTATAACCTCCTAAATTGTTTAGGATGCTACACCATTCTACTCATCATCCTTGCAATCCTGTCAATTACATGGATTTTACATGCGGGTAATATTCTTGTAAATCCGATTCGTAGAATCAACCATGTCATTGCGAGGAGCGCTCTTGCTCTTTGCGACGAAGCAATCCCCTCGTCGTTGGAGATTGCTTACTCTAAAGAGTACGATGTCGCCGCCTCTCGCTTCGACTTCGCTCGGCTTTCACTCGCTCCGCTCAGCGCGACGGCTCCTCGCAACGACATCAAGAAAAGGAGATTGCCCCATGAAGAAGTTGATATTCGTTACCCTCGCAATAATTGTTCTTTCCGCATGTGCCGCGCCAGTCGCGCCGACTCAGGCTCCAGTGGTGGAGTCGGCTCCTGCAACGGCGACTGGCACGACGCTGTACATCTCCGCCACGATGCACATCGAAACCAAATTTGATTCGTGGCCTGCAGATAAGGAAGCGTTCCTCTCTTTCCTCCAACAAACCACCGACGCGGGCATCCGCTGGTCCATTGGCGGCGACATCGGCTGGCTCGAATCGGCGGAGGACGCGCAAGAGATCGTCCAGCGTTCGGCGGCGATGGGCGTGCAATGGGATAACCACGCGCACAACCCCGACGACTTCGGCAAGATCGCCTACATCCTCAACTCATGGGGCGTCACGCCGACAAACGTCGTGAGCGGATTCTTGATTCAAAATTTCGATAGTTTGCAAGTGAGTTATTCGTATCAAGGAACAAGTTGGTCGCCGCAGGTGATTTGGGGTGGGGTGGTGTGCGCTGGCCACAAACCTGGCTGTGACGATTCTTCGATAAGCCTGTATCGTCCCACGAGCAGTTTGCAATTTGAATTGCACAATCCCAACGGGCAATTCATCAAACTCGGCGGGGGAAGTCATCAGTTGGCGGATGCGGAATCGCTCGCCGCGCAAATTGCGAACGGTCAACATCCGTATCCTGTGATCGGATACACCATCATGGTCGAGCCTGAAACCTACCGAATCGCCACCTCCGCCACAGACGATATCAACGCCATCCTTGCGTTTGTCGAGCGGATGAATCAATATCCCTTCGTGAGATGGGAGACGATTCAGGATACGGCAAACGCGTGGGTGAGCGCGGGCGGGGTTCCGTTTCAGATCAGCGAGTAAATGTCAACGGATCTTCCCGTTATTGACGCAGTTGCACTGCGTCAAAACAGGTTTTCTCGTTCTTGATGCAGTTGCACTGCGTCAAGGCGGCAAGGCAGGCGACAGTTCGATTTGCTTGGCAAATCGAACTGTCGCCTGAACGTTTAAGTAACAACAAGCAGTCTCATAATTTAATCGCCCTCGTCGCAATGTAATTGGGATGATATTTCGCCAGCGGTGAATCGGACATCACATCTTCGTACAGGTCGGTGATGACGAATCCCGCCGCGCATTGACCGCCGAGCAAGTCGGTGAGCGAGTGTCCGAACTCCAGAGGCAAACCTTTGGCAAGATACTCGTCCAAATCCTCTTTCGTGAGGCTGGTCACATCCGAGTAGGGGATGGAATGTGCGACTTCCAAGGCGCCTTCGTCCATTTTGTATAAATCGAAAATATAGTGAATGGGATTCATCGAGCCTGTCAGCAAAATCCCTCCGTGACGAAGAACTCGGAAACATTCTCGCCAAACCTTGCGGACATCTTGCATGAAAACTGTCGAAACGGGATTGAAGATCAAGTCGAATGATTCATTCGCAAATGCAGATAAATCCGCCGCGTCGCCTTCGACGATTTTGAGACTCAACGCTTCTCTCTCCGCGACGAGTTGATCCTGTTTCAATTGGGCAGGTGAGTTGTCGTAGACGGTGACGTTTGCGCCGAGCGCGGCGAAGATCGGTCCCTGTTGCCCGCCTCCGCTGGCGAGGCAGAGCACGTCCGCGTTTTTCAATGGCGGGAACCAGCGCTGAGGGACGGAAATATTTTCCGTGAGCAAGATTCCGAACTCGCCTCTTCTGGCTTTTGCAATCGTTTCAGAATCGACGGGTTGAGTCCAGCGATTGCTCGATTCGACCTCACGGTTCCAAGCGTCGCGATTGTACGAGCGGATGTCCATGGTCATCTCCGTTGCGATGATTGTAAAAGGGGAGAGAAGGCTTGTCGAGGTTGAGTCAACTGTCGGCTGGGAAAGAAGCGGTTTAAAAGTATTGGGACAGGTCCATGCGTTAGACCTGTCCCAAAACGTGAGGAGAATTTTTCTGTTAATCCGTTCCCGCTGGCTCGGGGATTGGCACATCCTCGCGATGCGTTCGATTCAGCAGAGTAAATCCGAACGCGGCGAGCAATCCGACGACGCCGCACCAGAGGAAGAGAGCGTCTGGGTTTGGACCGTCGAGTAGCAGACCTGCAAAATATGGACCGATCGTGAAAGCCAAACTCCACGTTAGACCCGAGACTGCCATATAACGTCCGCGCATATCTTCGGGGGCGAAGCTGGCGATGAGCGATTGTTGAACGGGCGACACGACCATTTCGCCGATCGTGATGACGACCATCGCCGCGACGAAAAGCGCGAAGCCGCTGACGAATCCATACATGGCAAAGCCGATCGCGTATAGCGTGGCGCCCGAAGCCATGACGAGCATCGGTTTATATTTTTTGATCCGCCGAGTAACCCAAAATTGCAGCGCCACAACCATGATCGCATTCATGCTCAGCAAGGCGCCAAAAATGATCTCAGGCTGACCGTGTTGGTCGCGCAGGTACACGCCGAGCGTGGAGTTCATGTTCATGTACACCAGAGTCATCATGACCGAAACGGCGATGAAGGCGATAAACGATCGGTCGCGGAAGACGCGCCCGTAACCCGCAAAAGTTTGGCTCATGGTCTCGGGTTTTGCGTGCGGATGCGCGGCGGGTTTTGTTTCTGGTAATGAAGTGATGACGATCAGCGCGGCGATCACGCTGATGATCGCATCAACAATGAAGAGCGCGCTGTACGATATTCCGATGAGCAGTCCAGCGATCGGCGGTGCGATGATGACGGCGATGTTGAACACCACGCGGATGATGCCATACCCTTCGGCGCGTTTGTCTTCGGGGACTAGATCTGCCACGACCGCTTCGTGCGCCGGGTGACCGATGCTCGAAAGGGTCCCGACGAACACCACAACGACGACGAAAATTGTCAGGGTGGGAGCAAAGCCCATGCCCAACGCGCTCAGCGAGGAGAGGAGCAGGCTCGCAATGATGACCGACTTACGCCCCATCCGATCTGCGAGCGCGCCGCCCAACGCCGAGCCCACCATACCCGTGATGGAGAACACCGCGAACAACAACCCGACAGTTGCCATGCCGATCTCGAACTTATCGGTCAGGTACAACGCGAAGAACGGGAAGAGCATGAACCCGCCGAGTCGGTCTATGAAGACGATCACGTTGTAGACCCAAAACGCTTTAGGGTAGTCGTTGTAAATTTTCTGCGTTTGGTTGATGATGTTTTTCACTTAGAAATTATGTTCTATTATAGGGTGTTTAAATGAAATGTCAAGACGGAGATGAGAAATCCCCATGGCTTTCTCAAGAACCGAAAGAGGGGATTTTCGGTACACGGATTTCACGAATCAAACGGAGTTTTTTGCGTTGCTTACGGAAGAAACCGTATACTCCGTGTGTTCCGTGTACAAAAGAGAGATTCCGTCAACCTTTCTTGAGAAACCATAGAGAAATCCCCACCGATATGCAGTGGGGATTTTGAGCGGTTCTTTTCCTGACTTTGAGTTGGTTCGCCCTAGGGTTTCGGCGTGCCCTGTACAGCGACGCCCACCCACGTGAAGCCGCGCTTCTCGCTCACCGCGCCTGCGGAAACCCACACGGGTTGACCCTGTTCGTCCACGCCGTTTTGGCGGACGGTCGTGACCCACCAGCGGATGAGGTGCGCGAGGTTGTCGTTCGGTTGGAAGGTGGACGGCACGATGTATTTCGTGTCGGTCACGTAATCGGTGATCCGCAGTTCGCCGGTGGTCACGTCTTCAATAATGACCTGGTATCTCTCGTTGTCGCGCAACGCGCCGACAGACGCCCATTGCAAGGTGACCACGTCGTTTGCCAACGTGAACGCGGCTCCGTCCGCTGGCAAAAGCAGGTTGGGGGCGGGGTAAGGCGGCGGCGGCGTCGCAGTGGGAGTCGGCCCCGGCGTGGCGAACCGTTCGCACAGGGGGATGATCAAACTCTGACCGAGTAAGACGTTGTCTGTGGAGAGTCCGTTGTAGAACTTGATCGCGTCTTGCGGGACGTCGTAGTTGAGCGCAATCGTGGAGAGGGTATCGTTCGCTTGGACGGTGTAGGCTACTTTTTCACACGCTTGCGCAGTTTGTGTCGCTTCGTTCGGAATGGTTGTCGGCGGCGGCGCGGGGGTGGGCGTTGGGTAGGGAATCTTCAGCGTTTGTCCCACCGAGATATTATTGCACGCCGCATCGAGATTATTTAATAACACAATGCTTTGTACTGATATGCCGAAGCCAGCCGCGATGCCGCCGCAAAAATCTCCGGTTTTCACCGTGTAATCGAACGGAGGCAGAGGCGTTTGTGTGGGGATCGGCGTGCCGGTCGGCTGTTCGGTCGCCGTTGGCGTGATGGTGGCAGTGGCAGTTGACGTCCCTTCAGCCGTCGGCGTGACGAGTGAGGCGCCGGTCGCGCCGGACGACAAAACGAAGTAGATGCCGACCGCGCCGATCAACAACACGATGACGAGCGCGGCAAGCGCGGCGGGCAGGCTCAACGTGATCTCCGGCATGCGGCTGGCTTGCACGACCGTATCCGCTTTTTTGGCTTTGGTCGCGGCTTTTGATTTGAGTTCCGTCCCGCACACGAGACAGCGCGTGGCGTTCTCGCTTAAGCGCGTTCCGCAGGTGGGGCAGATCTGAGATTTTTGTGAAGCAGGTTCTAGAGACATAGCGGCGGGAATTATACCATCGAACAATTTTTGAACTTTTCGGTGGATTTCGCGGGGAGTAGCGAAAAAGGTGGGCTAAATCTTTTTCGCGCCACAGAGAACACAGGGTTCGTTGAGAGACAAACTCAAAACCTCTGTGCGCTTTGTGGCAATCGAAGTTAAGCCCACCCTTCTAGTCGCTCTCTCATAACGCTAATGTGCTCCCGAACAATCCCATTGCGCCTCGGGCGTATAGGTGCAAGCGTTCATTCCGGGACCGATATAATGAAAGGAGAACTTGTAGCTGGTCTCGGTTTTCGCGTACGAAAAATCCAATTCGTCATTTTTTGTTGGGACAGTCGCAATATAGTCCGGCACAAGTTCGGCGATGGCGTCTGGATAGAATCCCTTGTCGGCGTGGAATTGCGATAGGGCGGCAATGACCGGCGCAGAGAGAGCGTATCCGCGTTCGGCTGTTTCGCCTACGCCGGGTGGTTCCTCAGTTGGAGCGATGGCGTTACACGCAAGGCTGACGGCGAGGATGATTACGGCGAAGAATAAAAAAGGAGTGGGTTTCATGTTTTATCTCTCGTGTGTTTGAAAGATCGCATTCCGTTGAAAACGGTCGAGCCGATGACACGCTTAATGCAAGCATTAATTCGATTATACTTTGCGGCAAGGATATCAAATCCAAATCCCAAATCGTCAATCGAAAATCCAAAATCGTAAATCCAAAATCGGAAATCAGAAATCCCATGTCCCAACTCATCGAATGCATTCCCAACTTCTCCGAAGCGCGGCGACCCGAAGTGATAAACCAGATCGTCGCCGCCATCCAATCGGTCGGCGAGGTCAAACTCCTCGACCGCTCCTCCGACCTCGACCACAACCGCACGGTGCTCACCTTTGCTGGTTCGCCCGCAGGCGTGGAGGAAGCCGCGTTCCGCGCCATCCGCGCCGCCGCTGAATTGATCGATCTCGATAACCACACCGGCGAACATCCGCGCATCGGCGCGACGGATGTTTGTCCGTTCGTGCCTCTCAGCGGCGCGACGATGGACGATTGCGTCGCGATCGCTAAAAGGTTGGGTCAACGCGTAGGCGGCGAACTCAGCCTCCCCGTCTATTTATATGAAGCGGCGGCAACGCGTCCCGAACGCGTCAATCTGGAAAACATCCGCAAAGGACAATACGAAGCGCTCAAAACTGAAATCGAGTCCGACCCGAATCGCAAACCTGATTACGGTCCGAGCAAACTTCCGAAGGCGGGAGCAACTGTCATCGGCGCGCGACCGCCGCTCATCGCGTTCAATGTTTATCTCACCACCGACGATGTGAGCATCGCGAAGAAAATCGCAAAGGCTGTGCGTCAATCGTCGGGCGGGTTGCGTTATGTGAAGGGGCTGGGCTTGCTCGTGGATGGTCGCGCGCAGGTCTCGATGAACCTCACCAACTTTCACGAAACGCCGATCGGGCGCGTCGTTGAATTCATTCGACGCGAGGCGCAGCGCTATGGCGTCGGCATTCATCACAGCGAACTCGTCGGGTTGATTCCGCAAGAGGCGTTGGTGGATGCGGCGGTCTGGTACACACAGTTGGATTCTTTCTCTCCCGAACAGATTCTCGAATCCCGACTTTTCTCCGCCTCGTCCGCCGCCGCTCAGACGCAGGGTAAGCCTGCCTCATTCTTGGACGAGTTAGCCTCGCCTCTGCCTGCCCCCGGCGGCGGCTCTGCCGCCGCGTATGCTGGAGCAATGGGCGCGGCGTTGGTTGCCATGGTTTCCGGGCTTACCATCGGGCGGAAAAAATACGCCGAGGTCGAAGCCGAGATGCAAGCCGTGCGCGTGATGGCTGAAAAACTCCGCGCCGAAATGACTCAAGCCGTGGACGATGACGCCGCGTCTTTTGAAGCGGTCATCGGCGCGTTCAAACTGCCGAAAGAAACGGAAGAACAACAAAAAGCGCGCACCGCCGCGATTCAACGCGCCACGTTGAATGCCGCGCACATTCCGCTTCATTCGGCGCAGAGGTCGGTCAAGATCATGGAACTTGCGGTCAAATGCGCGGAACACGGCAATCTCAACGCCATCAGCGACGCGCTCTCTGGTTTTGCCATGTCGCGCGCCTCGCTCACCGCCGCCGCCTACAACGTGCGCATCAACGTCCACTCCCTGCCCGATCAATCCGCTGGCGATGAATATTTGAACGAACTCGCCGAGCAGGAAAAGAAAGCGGACGCGCTGGAAGAAAAAATCCGCAAGGTGATGAAAGAGCGCGGCGGAATTTCTGGATGACCCAATTTCGAAAAATCTCGACACTCTTCCTCGTGAGGATCATCCTGCCGGTTGGTTTATCTGCGTGTGCTTCCTCCAGCGTAAATCCGCAAATTACAGCGCCCACCGACCCTGTTTCAACCAATCCATCTGTCGTTGCGCCCGTTCCCACCCGCCGACCTGCCCTTTGGATGCCTGATTACCTTCCCGATGAGATTTTGGAATCCATCATCCTGCCCGAAGGGTGGGAGGCGGTTAAAGATCCGTCTGATGCGACCACGCGCCTGGAGGTGGGAGGCGCTGTCCCCGACAGTTTATGGATCTATGCGCTCGCCGTTCCATTTCCGACCATTCGTTCGGAGGTGAGCGCCGAGGAACTGCGTTCAGCCTGGTCTGGAGCGCCTCCGATGGAGTTCGACGCTCCACTCATGTTGGATGAGACAACTCTGGCGCTCTTTTCGGCGTTATGGGGTTCACCGGCGGACGAGGCTGTGCTGGTCGTCCCTGACCGCGATTTACTTGAGCGAGCCTGGTCCACCGCGCATTCGTGGGCGATCATCCCGTTTGACCGGATCCAGCCGCGTTGGAAGATCCTGACGATTGACGGGGAGTCGCCTTTGCATACCGATTTCGATCCCACAACCTATGCGTTGACAGCGCCCTTCAGTTTTTCCGGGGAGAAATTGGATATCCCATCCACGAACCGCGATCCGCAAAAATTAACGGTGGTGGCAATGACCGGCGTCACGGCATTGGTACGCGCCACAGCGTCATTGATGGAACGTAAGGGAGCGTTGTATCCGGGCGGCGATGTCCGCGATATATTGAGGTCTGCCGATATAACGCATATTAGCAATGAGGTGCCGTTCAACCCCAAGTGTCCGCCGATTAACCTTGCCAGTACTGCCCTGGTGTTTTGCAGTGACCCGAAATATATTACCCTGCTTGAAGACTTGGGTGTTGATGTAATCGAACTGACAGGCGATCATTTCGGTGATTATGGACCCGAGGTGATGCTCTATACTTTGGACCTATATGATGAACGCGGCTGGCCCTACTTTGGGGGCGGCAGGAACCTTGACGAGGCTCTCAGCCCGGTGACCTTTACGCATCACGGCAATAAGGTCGCTTTTATTGGGTGCAATGCAAAAGGGGGCGGATATGCCACCGCAGACGTTTCCTATCCCGGCGCGGGTGAATGCGGATACGATGTTTTACACGCTGAGATAGCGCGCCTTGATTCGGAGGGGTATATCGTGATCGCCACGTTTTCGCACCAGGAATATTACACGTACCAGGTCCGCCCCCAATACCGGTCAGACTTCATCGACATGGTGGATGCAGGCGCGACTCTCGTTCAGGGCAGTCAGGCGCATGAGCCGCAGAATTTCGAGTTTTATAAGGACGGTCTCATCCATTACGGCCTCGGGAATATGTTTTTTGATCAGATAAACGAACGCGGCAACGACGGACTGCCGGTGGACCGGGCATTCATCGACCTGCACATTATCTACGATGGCAGGTACATCAGCACGGAATTGGTTCCGATCAAATTCATGGATTTTGCCCGCCCGCGTCCCATGACGGAGGAGGAGGCAGATGTATTCCTGGAGAAGATATTCAAGGCAAGCGGCTGGTTGGGCGGCAGACCGGTTCCAACATTGGCGCCAACTCCCAGAACCCCAGCGCCCCAACAGGCAACCCCAACGCCCAAGACCTAACTTCGAGCGTTTGCCAAATTTCAAGTCAAATTTTGTTTGAATGGAGAAGATTATGGGACTTAAACCCGACCACTGGATTCGCAAGATGGCGCTTGAACAAAAGATGATCGAGCCGTTCGTGGACAAACAGGTTCGGCAAGGGGTCATTTCGTATGGCGTTTCGTCGTATGGATACGACATCCGCGTGGCAGATGAGTTTATGATCTTTACCAACGTTCACTCCGCCATCGTTGACCCCAAGAACTTCGACCCGCATTCCATGTTCGAGTTCAAAGGCGATGTGTGCGTCATCCCGCCCAACTCGTTTGCATTGGCGCGGACGATCGAGTATTTCCGTATCCCGCGCAAGGTGTTAACGGTTTGTTTGGGCAAATCCACGTATGCGCGTTGCGGGCTGATCGTTAACGTCACGCCGTTCGAACCCGAGTGGGAGGGTTACGTCACGCTTGAAATCTCGAACACTACGCCGCTCCCCGCGAAGATCTATGCTAACGAAGGTTTGGCGCAAGTCCTATTCTTTGAAGCGGACGAGGAGTGCGAAGTCTCGTACGCGGATAAGAAAGGGAAGTATCAGGGACAACAGACGATTGTCCTGCCGAAGGTGTGAACAAAAAAGCCGTGAGCGATAAACTCACGGCTTTTATCTTATTCGCTTGACTTATATGCTTTCGCGTCGTCCATTGCCTTCTTCACATTGACGAATGGTAAGACGATCAGACCCGCAATGAAGTAGAAAATCAAGGCGAGGATGCCGTAGCGTAAACTTCCGAAGATCTGATTCGCCAACCCGAAGATGAGCGGACCCGTCCACGAAGTACCGCGTTCACTGACTTCGTAGAATGAATAAAACTCCGCTTCCCTCCCCTTCGGAATCATCTGGGCAAACAGGCTTCGGCTGATTGCCTGCGAGCCGCCCAGTACGAGGGCGATGAACATTCCAAGAATGAAAAACTCGATGATGCGCGATTCGCCTTGCAGACCGCTATAAGCATAGATCACCACGCCTGCCCAGATCACAAGGCTGACCACAATGGATTGCTTTGCTCCGATCCATTTTGCTAATCTGCCCCAGAGTAATGCGCCGCCAAACGCCACAAATTGGATCATGAGAATGACGGCGATTAATGTGTTTTGATCCAATTCGATGCCTCCACGCACAATGGGCGCCGCGGCGAATGTGGACGCGACCGCGATCACCGTTTGAATTCCGTCGTTATAGAGAAAATAGGCAAGCAGGAACTTAAGCGTTTCGGGGAAGTGTTTGATCTCGCGGAAGGTTTTGCCTAATTGTTTGAACCCGATGCTGGCGTAATTTTCTCCGGCGGGTAAAGCGCGGGCGGCATGACGCGGGCGTAATCGTTGCCAGGTGATGAATGAAAATCCCATCCACCAAATTCCTGCCGACGCGAGGTTGATCCGCACTGCGAGATCGCCGGGTACGCCGATCTTGTCGCTGAAAGTATAGAATGCCAAATTCAGGGCAAGCAGGATGCCGCCTCCGAGGAAGCCCATAGCCCAACCGTAAGAAGAGACCCGGTCGCGTTCTTCTTCGCTGGCAATGTCGGGCAGGTAGGCATTGTAAAAGACAATCGCCGCTCCAAAAGCGAGATTAGCGAATATAAAAAGCACGCCTCCCAGCCACCACAGATTGCCCACGAGGAAAAACATGGCGATCGTGCACAGCGCGCCGATGGATGCAAAGATTTGCATCATCCGTTTACGGAGATGGGAATAATCCGCGATGGCGCCGAGAATGGGGAGGAAGAGGACTTGAAGACCCACTGAGATAGAAATGCAATAGGGGAGAAATGAATCGGGCGCCACTGGAATTCCGAGGAATCTTGCCATTCCATCAGCGCCTGCTGCGCCTGCCGCAAGCGCCGCGACGTACGGTCCGAGAAAAACAGTTCCCACCGTTGTGCTAAACGCCGAGTTCGCCCAGTCGTACATTGCCCACCCGAATATTTCACGCCGATCGTTAACCATGGGTTGTGCCGTTGTCATTGCGTCCTCCCGCAGAGATGAGATGGTGTCGTATACTAAACCCGTGTAACCTAGGCGGGTTGCGGAATGTCTCGAATGTGTTAGAATCTTGCCACACGCACATAGGGAGAGGGTCAAAAATTCAGAGGATGAATCCCTTGCGCAGAACAACTCCTTCCTATATAATCAAGTTTTGCTATCCCGCCTCACGCGCGGGATGGCTTCGTGTGTTTACTGACCTCTAGTACGCGCCCTCGAATTCGAATTGCATCTGTTACCCGGCAAGCACAGAATTCAGGGACGAGAGGCGGTACTTCGTAACGGCGCACAGACACCAAGCCAGGAGCCAGCCGAATGTCTTCTTCTTTACCTCGTAAAACCTACGCGCGCATTCCAGTTAACATCAACCTTCCCAATCTTATCGAAGTCCAACTAGATTCCTTTGAACGCCTCAAGAAGGAGGGGCTGGGCGATCTCTTCCACGAAGTATCGCCCATCGAATCCTACAACAAGGGGATGAAACTATATTTCCCCGGGCGCGGTCCCGAAGCCAAGCAGTGGGGGCTCAAATATTGGTTTGGCGAGCCGAAGCACACCATCGAGGAATGCGTCGAGCGCGATCTGACGTACGCCAGCCCGTTGTACGTCTCAGTTTTGCTCGCAGGCGCGGACGTTCCCGAACCCATCAAACAGGATATCTTCCTCGGCGATTTTCCCGAAATGACCGATAAAGGCACGTTCATTATTAACGGGACGGAGCGCGTCGTCGTCTCGCAATTGATCCGCTCCCCCGGCGTTTACTTTGAAGCGCCGACGGATCGTGCGACGGGACGCCTGCTTGCCATGTCCAAACTGATTCCCGACCGCGGCGCGTGGATGGAATTCGAAACCCGCAAGTCGGATTACATCATTTTGAAATTCAACCGCAAGCGCACCGTGCCGATCACGGTCTTTCTGCGGGCAATGTCGGCGGTCAACGACGGCATCAAAGACTCGCCTCTCAAATTAGGCACCGACGAAGAATTGCTCTCGCTGTTTCAAGATGTGGACAATAACCCTGAGCGCTTGTTCATCGCCTCTACTTTAAAGCAGGAACCGGAATGGGACCTCTCCGGCGGTTTGACCATCGCCGAAGCCGCGCTGATCGAATTTTTCAAAAAGATGCGCCCCGGCGACCCCGCCACATTGGATAATGCCCGCCAGTTCCTGGAGGAGCAGTTGTTCGACCAGCGCCATTACGATCTTGAGCGCGTGGGTCGTTACAAATTAAATCAAAAACTGGATCTGAACATCCCCATCCCTCATCGCACGGTGACCAAAGGCGATGTGATCCGCCTCATCCGCCGCATGATTCAGATCAACAACGGCGTCGAGAAACCGGATGATATTGACCACCTCGGTAACCGCCGCGTGAAGACGGTGGGGGAGTTGATCCAGAACAAACTCCGTATCGGTTTGCGCCGCATGGAACGCGTGATCAAAGAGCGCATGTCCATTCGCGATCAGGAACAGTTGTCGCCGGTGACGTTGGTCAATATTCGACCGGTGGTGGCGGCATTGCGCGAATTCTTCGGTTCGTCTCAACTTTCGCAGTTCATGGATCAAACGAACCCATTGGCTGAGTTGCGCCACAAACGCACGCTCTCCGCGTTGGGGCCCGGCGGTCTGCGCCGCGAACGCGCTGGCTTCGACGTGCGCGACGTGCATCACTCGCACTACGGACGCATCTGCCCGATCGAAACGCCTGAAGGTCCGAACATCGGTTTGATCGGCCGCCTGGCGTCGTTTGCGCGCGTCAACGAGTATGGCTTCATTGAGACGCCGTATCGCAAAGTCTTCCGTGTAATGGAAGCCGACGACGAACGGTTGGAAGGTCGCACGCTCCGCGAGAAGGTGGTTGACCCCAAGACCGAAGAAGTTTTATATGAAGCGGGCGAGACGATTGACGGCAAAATGGCGAAACGCCTTGCCAAGATCGGCGTGCCGGTCGCCATCGTGCCGTATGTGTCCGACCAGTTCGATTATCTGTCGGCAGATGCGGAGGACAAATATGTCATCGCGCAGGCGAACGCTCCGCTGACCGATAAAAAAGAATTCGTGCGCGAGCGCGTCTCTTGCCGATATCACTCCGGTTTCATCTTCTCTGTGGCGGGTTCGGTTGACTATATGGACGTCGCGCCGCATCAAGTGGTGGGCATCAGCGCGGCGTTGATTCCCTTCCTCGAACACGACGATGCCAACCGCGCCTTAATGGGCGCGAACATGCAGACGCAAGCGGTGCCGCTGGTGCGTCCTGAAATTCCTCGCGTTTCCACAGGCATGGAATATTTTGCCGCGCTGGATTCGGGTCAGGTGGTGGTGGCAGATGCCGACGGTGAGGTAACGTCGGTGACCGGGAACACGATCACTGTCCGCGAAAGAGGCGGAAGCGCCCACACGTATCAACTCCGTAAGTATCAGCGCTCCAATCAATCCACGTGCATTGATCAACGCCCGGCGGTCGTCAAAGGGCAGAAGATCAAGAAGGGCGACATCATTGCCGATTCGTCGTCCACCGAAAGCGGACAATTGGCGCTCGGGCAGAACGCGGTGGTAGCCTTCCTCTCGTGGGAAGGCGGCAACTTTGAAGACGCGATTCTGATCTCGGAGCGCTTGGTGCAGGAGGATCGCTTTACCTCGGTGCATATCGAAAAATATGAAGTGGAAGCGCGCGATACCAAACTCGGACCGGAGGAGATCACGCGCGACATTCCCAACGTTGGCGAAGACGCGATCAAAGATTTGGATGAGAATGGCATCATCCGCATCGGCGCGGAAGTGGGACCGAACGACATCCTCGTCGGCAAGATCACGCCGAAAGGCGAAAAAGAACTCACGCCCGAAGAGCGACTCTTGCGCGCCATCTTCGGCGAAAAATCGCGCGATGTGAAAGACACTTCCTTGCGAATGCCGCACGGTGAACGCGGCAAAGTTGTAGACGTGAAAGTGTTCACGCGCGAAGAGAATTCCGATCTCTCGGCGGGTGTGGACATGATGGTGCGCGTTTCCGTCGCGCAACGCCGCAAACTGACCGCCGGCGACAAGATGGCTGGACGCCACGGCAACAAAGGCGTGGTTTCAAAAGTTGTGCCGGTGGAAGATATGCCGTTCCTCGAAGACGGCACGCCGGTGGATATGATCTTGAATCCCTTGGGCGTTCCCGGTCGTATGAATATCGGTCAGGTATTGGAAGTGCACCTCGGTTGGGCGGCGAAACGCCTCGGCTATCGCGCGATCACGCCGGTGTTCGATGGCGCTTCCGAAGAGGAGATCGAAGCCGAACTCGCGCGCGCATGGATCATTGATGAAGCGTGGAAGGACATCGCGGCGAAGGCTTGGGAGTGGATCAAAGACGAAGAATATGACCCCGAGTCGATTCAGGATGACGATGAAGTGCGGCGGCTCTATCTGGAAGAATGGCTTGGCAAACGCAAATACGATGTCTACGATTTGAGCGACCCGGATTACGCCCGTCTCGCCACCGCCACAGAATGGCTGCGCGACCGCGATATTGACCCGGATACGGTTTTCTATCCGGACGAGATCAACCCGCGTGAGCGCGAGTCGTTCAACGAAGCGGCAATAAACGCCTGTCTGCGTTTGTGGATCGAAGCGATGGGCCACAGCGGACGGGTTGCTGAGGCTCGTCTGATGGAAGTGGCGCAGGAACTCGTTCATTCGACGGGTCAGCCTTTGCCCATCCTCGGCAAGCAAATTCTTCGGGATGGGAAGACCGGCATCCCTTACGATCAGGCGGTGACGGTTGGCGTGATGACGATCTTGAAACTGCATCATCTGGTGGAAGATAAAGTCCACGCGCGTTCGACGGGTCCATACAGCCTTGTTACGCAACAACCGCTCGGAGGCAAAGCGCAATTCGGCGGTCAACGCTTCGGTGAGATGGAAGTGTGGGCGCTCGAAGCGTACGGCGCGGCATATACCTTGCAAGAAATGCTGACCGTGAAATCAGACGACGTGCAGGGCCGCGTCAACACGTATGAAGCGATCGTCAAAAGCGAGCCGATCGAAGAGCCGAGCATTCCCGCTTCCTTCCGTGTGTTGGTCAAAGAATTGCAATCGCTGGGCTTGGCGGTCGAAGCGGTCAACGAAGGCGGCGACGTTGTCAAGTTTGGAAAAGACGAGGAGAAACAACATCCACCCAGAATGGATACGGGTCTGCTCGGGATCGGAGATAACGTTCTAAGCAAGAGAAAATCTTGACGATTATATTAAGAGCGTGATAAAATCTCGCTCCGTTGCCAACCGAAAAAGCGGCAATTGACCCCGCTGAGCATGGCACTACCTGATGAGGCCATCAAGATCCTTGTGATGGCCTCGTTTTTCGCAAAAATTTATTATCGAAAGAGAAAGACCGGAGGCTGAACGTGCCGACAATCAATCAAATGGTCCGCAAAGGACGCAAAAGTCAAAAGGCGAAGAGCAAGGCGCCTGCCTTTCAATTCACCTTGAATACCTATAAACAGCGCCGCATTCGCCAGGATAAGGGCGCGCCGCAAAAACGCGGCGTGTGCACGGTTGTCCGCACCATGACGCCGAAGAAACCGAACTCCGCGCTGCGCAAGATCGCCCGTGTGCGCCTGACCAACGGCATCGAGGTGACCGCTTACATCCCCGGCGAAGGTCATCAGTTGCAAGAGCACTCCGTCGTGCTGGTGCGCGGCGGACGCGTGAAGGACCTCCCCGGTGTGCGTTATCACATCGTACGCGGCTCGCTCGATACGACCGGCGTAGCCAATCGCAAGCAGGCGCGTTCAAAATACGGCGCGAAGCGTCCCAAGTAAATGATGGAGCAGTAAAAGATGCGTAGAGCAAAACCCGAACGACGGGAAATTCTTCCCGATATCCGCTATAACAGCACGAACGTGCAGACCATGGTCCAGCATGTCTTGAAACGCGGCAAGAAGAGCGTTGCCATCGGCGTTATCTACGGCGCGATGGACTTGATCAAAGAGCGCACAGAGAAGAACCCGCTGGAGGTCTTCGATGGCGCTCTTAAAAATGTCTCGCCGGTGATGGAAGTTCGCCCGCGGCGCGTGGGCGGCGCGACGTATCAGGTGCCGATGGAAGTTTCCACAGACCGCCGCACGACGCTGGCGATCCGCTGGATTTTGACCGCGGCGCGCGAACGCTCCGGTAAATCTTTCCCGGATAAACTCGCCGGGGAGTTGATTGACGCTTTCAATGAAACCGGCGCGGCGATCCGCAAGCGCGACGAGACGCACAAGATGGCGGAAGCCAACCGTGCGTTTTCACATTATCGAATTTAACTTTGAATTTGAGACTGATAAGGTAACCACAAGAGAATGGCTCGCGAGTATCCATTAGAGAAGTATCGAAATATTGGGATCATTGCCCACATTGACGCCGGTAAAACCACCACGACCGAGCGGATCATGTTCTATACCGGCAAGACGCATCGTATCGGTTCCGTGGACGACGGGACGACGGTGACGGACTGGATGGTGCAGGAACGCGAACGCGGCATCACCATCGTTTCAGCGGCGGTCTCGGCGGAGTGGAAAGGATATCAATTTAACCTGATCGACACCCCCGGACACATTGACTTCACCGCGGAAGTCCAACGCTCCTTGCGCGTGTTGGACGGCGGCGTAGTTGTCTTCGACGCGGTGCAGGGCGTTGAACCCCAAAGCGAGACCGTCTGGCGGCAGGCGGATCGCTACAGCGTTCCGCGGATCTGCTTTGTGAACAAAATGGATCGCGTCGGCGCGTCTTACGAACGGACAATTGACACGATCGTTGACCGACTCGGCGCCAACCCCATTGCGATGCAGATCCCCATTGGGTTTGAAGCGACATTCAAAGGCGCGATTGACTTGCTTTCGATGAAAGCCATCGTCTGGGAAGACGATCTGGGCAAGGAACCGATAACCACCGATATTCCCGCCGACATGTTAAAGGATGCCGAGCAAGCCCGTGCGGTTATGGTGGAGAAGATCGCGGAACTTGACGACGACTTGACGATGAAATTCCTGGAAGGTCAGGAGATCAGCGTTGACGAACTCAAGGCGGCATTGCGCAAGGGCGTGATTGCGGTCAAAGCGGCGCCTGTTTTTTGCGGTTCTTCTTTAAAGAACAAGGGCGTTCAAATCTTGTTGGACGCGGTGGTTGACTATCTGCCCTCCCCGGCGGATAAACCGATCGTTACCGTGTCGGTCCCCGACGAACCTGAAAATACTTTTGAGATACCGGCGCAAGACGACAGTCCGTTGAGCGCCCTGGTCTTCAAGATCGTTACCGACCCCTATGTGGGGCGGCTTGCTTACGTCCGCATTTACTCCGGCGTTCTGAGCCAGGGACAGACCGTCCAAAATACCACCAAGCGCGGCAAGAAGGAGCGCATCGGTCGTTTGATCCGTATGCACGCCGATCGTCGCGAAGATGTGACCGAAATCCGCGCGGGAGATATCGGCGCGGTGTTGGGCTTCAAGGAAAGTTTTACCGGCGATACGTTATGCGACACCAAAGCGCTCGTTCTTGAAACGATTTCCTTCCCCGAACCGGTAATCTCTATCGCGGTTGAACCGAAAAGCGCTTCCGATCAGGAAAAGATGGGGGAGGCGCTTCGCAAACTGGCTGAAGAAGATCCCACGCTTCACGTCAATTCAGACGAAGATTCGGGTCAAACGATCCTGCGCGGCATGGGCGAATTGCACCTCGATATTATTGTGGATCGTTTGCTACGCGAGTTCCGCGTACAGGCGAACGTTGGCGCGCCGCGCGTGGCGTTCCGTGAGTCCATTACCAGACCGGTCAAAGAAGTCAACTACAAGTATGCAAAACAGTCCGGTGGCAAGGGGCAATACGGACACGTTGTATTTTCTCTCGAACCGGGCGAGCGCGGAAGCGGCATTGTATTTGAAAATGAAATTGTCGGCGGCGCCATTCCGAAAGAATACATCAACCCGATCGAAAAAGGTGTCCGCGAAGCCGCCGATAGCGGCGTGTTGGCTGGTTATCCCGTTGTGGATATCAAAGTCACATTGTTCGACGGCTCCTTTCACGAGGTTGACTCGAGTGAGATGGCGTTCAAAATGGCGGCGATCCTGGGCTTCAAGGAAGGCGTGCAAAAGGGGAACCCCATCCTGCTCGAGCCGATGATGAAAGTGGAAGTCGTTGTGCCTGAGGAATACCTTGGTGATGTGATGGGACAGATCAACAGCCGCCGCGGCCTCATTCAAGGCATGGAAGTCCGCTTGGGTAACGCGCAAGCGGTCAAGGCGATGGTTCCGCTGGCTGAAATGTTCGGCTATGCAACGCAACTCCGCTCCGCGACGCAAGGACGCGGCGTGTTCAACATGGAATTCGACCACTACGCCCCGGTGTCCAAATCGGTGGCGGAAGAAATATTGAAAGCATAACTCGTTTTTTATATCAAGGAGACTCTTATGGCGAAGGAAAAATTTGATCGGAGCAAACCGCATCTGAACGTGGGGACGATGGGGCACATCGACCACGGGAAGACGACGCTGACGGCGGCGATCACGAAAGTGGCGGGGTTGATGGGGCAGGGCG
>JADLBX010000048.1 GCA_020847435.1 Anaerolineales bacterium | reverse complement strand
GGGGCGATTGCCGCGAGGGTTTGGGCGGTGTCGGGGAGGTCGCGGAGGTCAACATCGATTCCGACAATAGACGACCCCGCAAGGGGACGATGTGGACGATGGACAATAATGGCATTGCTTGTTTCTGTGACGACGCATCCCAATTGTTCGAGGATGCTGAGAAAGGCAATATCGCCTTGAATGGAGTTGCGAGAGATATTTTCCACCTTGACTGTCCCTCCGCAGATCGCTGGTGCGGCGAAGAAGTAGGATGCGGCAGAGGCGTCGGATTCAATTGGGTAATTGGTAATTGGTAAATAGTAATTGGGGGAAATTGTGAAGTGGTGATAGCCGTCGCGTTTCACTTCCACGCCGAAGTCGTTCATGATGGAAATGGTCATATCAACATACGGCTTTGAGTTTAATTCGGTGGTGAGTTCGATTTCGATGGGAGTTTGGGCATAAGGCGCGACCATGAGGAGGGCGGAGAGAAATTGGGAGGAGATGTCGCCTGCGATTTTGGTTTTGCCACCAGAGAGTCCGTTGGCGATGATTTTGAGAGGAAGGAAAATCTCCCTCACCCCTGCCCTCTCCCGAGGGGAGAGGGCGTATGCGTTCCCGCCGAGTTGAGTGAGGGATTCAACTAGGTCGCCGATGGGACGTTGACGCATTCGAGAATCGCCGTCCAAGATATATTCGCCGTGACCGAGAGTGAGGAAAGCGGATAAAAATCTTGCGGCGGTGCCTGCGTTACCGATGAAGAGCTCGGCGTTTTGCGCGGGAATCTTTCCGCCCAAGCCTGTGACGGTCATTTCATGGTTTGGCTCATCAAGTTGGACTTCAAATCCCAATGTTTGTAACGCCTGAGCAAAATACCTTGAATCGTCGGAGAACAGCGCGTTGGTAATGCGCGTTGTCCCTTTTGCGAGCGCGGAGATGAGCAAGGCGCGGTTGGTTAATGATTTAGAACCAGGCACGCGCACAACGGCATTGAGAGGGTGAGAGATGGGCGCAATTTTGAGGGAGGGCGGGAGCATGGGATAGTGAAGAGAATTAGAGAATTGGAGACTGGAACTTGGGAATTGTCTCACCGTCAATGAGCAGGTGATACTCCGAACGGGCGCGTTGGAGGAGGTTTTCCAGCGCGAGATAGTTTTCATCGCGCAAGGCGGATTCAATTTCATTAAGCGCGCAATGAAAGGATCGGATCGCGCGCAGGATGTTATCCCTGTTCGATTGGAGAATACCCAGCATCATGTGAGCAGGCGAGCCAGCCAGTCGACTCGTCGAGCGGAAGCCTGGACCGATGAAAGGCGCAAACGCGCGCGGCGTGGAATGCGCGAGCGCCGACGAGAGGAGAAACGGCAGGTGACTCGTGGCGGAGAGAATTTCATCGTGCTGTTCGGCGGTCATTTCGAGCGGATGCGCGCCGATAGCCGAGATGATTTGGCAGGCGGCGCTGATGGCGCGTTGCGTCGTCCGTGTGAGCGGCGTGAGAATGAACGGCGCATCTTGATACAAACTTGCAGATGCGTTTTCTAATCCAAGTTTTTCCTTGCCGCAGATGGGATGCCCGCCGATCGGGTCGAAGTTTTCGGGGAGGCTTGACATGGCTTGGAGGATATCGCGTTTGGTGGAGCCGAGGTCGAGGAGGGTCAGCGGCAATTGATAATTGACCTGTCGCAATTGATGCAGAAGACCGAGAATGGTTGGGACTGGAGCGGCTAAAACAAGAACGTCAATGGGCTTCGTTGTCGCTTCGCTCAGCGCGAAAAAAGATTCAGCGTGGTCAACGGTCGAGGCGGCGCGCGCAAGCCGAACCGTGGGAAGATGCGGGTCGAATCCGATCAGGCGGGCACACTTCCCTTTGAGACTCATGGCGAGCGAGCCGCCCATGAGTCCCAATCCAACGATCGCAACGGTTGCGTCTTGCAGACTAAAGCCGTCCTCCATTTTTACCACCCAACCGCAACGGGCTTGCCGATGGGCGCGATGCGGCGTCCCATCACTTCGGCGATGGCTTTGACTTGCTTGACCATCTCGGCAAATTTTTCGGGCTTGAGCGATTGCTTGCCGTCTGAGACTGCGCGCGCGGGATCGGGATGCACTTCGACGATGAGCCCGTCGGCGCCCGCGGCCACTGCGGCGCGCGCGATGGCGGTGACGTAATCCGCTTGACCCGTCGCGTGAGACGGATCGAGAATCACAGGCAGGTGTGTTAAATTTTTCAAGACAGGGATGGCGTTGATGTCGGTGGTGTTGCGCGTGGCAGTCTCGAACGTGCGAATGCCGCGCTCACACAAGATGACCTGTTTGTTGCCGCCCGCGAGCAGATATTCGGCGGACATGAGCAGTTCTTCGATGGTCGCGCTGAGACCGCGTTTTAGTAAAACCGTTTTGCGCGTTTCACCGAGCATCCGCAACAGATTGAAATTCTGCATGTTGCGCGCGCCGACTTGGAAAACATCCACATAATTCAGCATCAGGTCGAGTTGCGTCTGCGACATGATCTCGACGACGATGGGCATGCCCGTTTGTTCGCGCGCTTCGGCGAGATATTCGAGTCCTTCCTCGCCGAGTCCTTGAAACGAATACGGCGAGGTGCGCGGTTTGAAGACGCCGCCGCGCAGCGCGTTGGCGCCCGCTTCTCGCACGGCGTGGGCGGTCTCCAAAATTTGACTCTTCGACTCCACCGCGCACGGTCCCGCGATGATGGCGATATCGCTCCCGCCGACGTTGAAGCCGTCGATCGGGAAGACGGAATTTTCAGGATGTACTTGGCGCGAGCCGAGTTTGTACGGTTGGGAAATTCGTTTCACAGATTCAACTCCATCGAGGATTTCAAACGGGTCGAGCGACGGGATGTGGAACTCGCCCACCGCGGCGACGATGGCGGTCTCCACTCCGTAGGTGATGTGGGCGGTCAGCCCGTGGGCTTTGACGGCGTTTACGACTCCTTCGAGTTGTTGGGGGGTGTAGTGCGGTTTCATTACGACGATCATGGTTTCTTCTCCATTCATTCCCGTTGGTCGAGTAGGGCGATAGCCCGTATCGAGACCAACAAGTTTTCAAAAGTAATTTTGATACAAGAATTGCTTTACGGCGTGGTGGTCTCGATACGTCCTTCGTCTTCGCTACGCTTCGCTCAGGACTACTCGACCACCGAGGTTTGAATGTTATTGCGCCGCGACCAAATCGGGTCGCAACTTCACGGCCTCGCGCAAGTAGATATGGGTAATTTCGGATTGCGGCGCTTCCGTATTCCAATGGACTAAGACTCGGATCACGCGCGGCAGGCTGTTTGGCACAGGGATTTCGCGCGCGCACATCATCGGGACGAGTCCCCAGCCCATCTCGCGCGCGCCCTGCGCGGGGAAGGTGGAAGCGAGATCGTCGGTGACGGTGAAGATGGCGGAGCCGACGTCTTCGGGAATCATCCCTGGGTTTGAATCTAAAATCTCTTGAAGCAATTCCCGCGTCGCTTCGAGAATGAGGCTTGGTTCGTCTGCGGCGACGGTGATCGCGCCTCGGATTCCGCGTGTTGGCACTGGTGATCTCCTTTGCCTCCCCTCTCCTTTCAGGAGAGGGTTGGGGGTGAGGTCTTATCTCTCACCCTGCCCTCTCCCAGTGGGAGAGGGGAAATAAAAAGAGCGAGACCGTGTGGTCTCGCTCTTTGCGTGAACAGAGTTATATCCTGTCTACTTAAGCGTCGCCAACGGCAACCGAGTCTCGGAAACCGTAATAAAAATAAAACGCAAACCAGCGAGCAGACTTAAGCATGTTGGGCGTTATTCTATGCAAGTGACAGCAATGCGTCAAGGGTTAATTCCCGAGTTTCCCTGGCATTCTCAAAGTCTGAAAAACCTCAACGCGAATACTGCGAATGCGCGAATGGCGCGAATGAAATCTTGAAAATTCGTGAAATTCGCTTATTAGCGACATTCGCGTTCCAAAACCTCTAATTTGTCGATCAACTTTGAGAAGACCATTCCCGAGCGATTCGCAAATCCTCAAACCGAAACGGACGGTCGAATCAACTTTCGGAAAACGTCCAAAGTTCCAGACGCCATTGTCTCGGAGGAGAATTTTTCAAAAACACCCTGCCGTCCCTGTTGCCCCAGTTGTGTACGCAGTTCGGCGTCGCGCAACAACACTGCCAGTTTGTCCGCCAAATCAGCGCTGTCGTGCGGACGATGCAACAGCCCGCCCCGCGTCGCGTTGACCCATTCGGGATACGCGCCATGCTCCGGTTGCACCACCGGCACGCCCGCCGCCAACGCCTCGAGAATCGAAATCCCCTTCGGCTCGCGATACGGCGCAGGGACGGAGAAGACATCAATCTGTTGAAAAAAATTCAATTTATCGGCGCGTTCCAGCGTACCCAGGATTTTGATCCGGTCTTCCAGTTTATGCTCCGCGATCTTCCGGCGGATGCCGTCAATGTACGTTTTATACGCGCGGCTGACGTATCCGCCCGCCAACAGCCGCAAATTGGGAAATTCGCCCGAACGCTGAAGGTGGATAAACGCATCCACCAGCAAATGCAAACCTTTTTCCGGGACGAGCCGCGCAAAGAATCCGATCGTCAACGAGCGCGCGCCGGAGGTGCCGGGAGTCAACGTGCGGTAATCGTCCAAAGCAATGCCCGGATAGACCACGTCTATTTTTTCCCGCTCCAACCCCACCCATTCGGCGAACATCTCGCCGTAGTAGGCGCTGATCGCCAGAAACCGATCCACCTCGCGCGCGCGTTCACGGATGATCGCCAACGCCTCCTTGCGATACGCTGCGGGCAAGCCCTCGAGAAAAATATCCTCGCCGTGCAAGCCGCACGTGATCGGCGTTTGCAACGCGCGCTTCAATTCGCGCACCACGCCGATCAACAGCGCGTTCGTCACGTGGATCACATCCGGCTGATATGTGGATTTGATCCAACCTGCCAACTCTTGCAACAACTCGCGCTGGTTGCCCTCCTCCCCCTTCAGCATCGAAACGGTCAACTCCGCGTTAGCCGCCGGGTCCACCGCGCTGCCGATGTCGAAGCGGGGCAACATCCGCACAATTGCCTGCGACCCGGCGACCTTCAACAAAAGATCACGCCCCGCGAACGGACGCGGAAACTTCTGCATGAGATAGGCTTTGATGCCGCCGTAAAAAATCCGCTTCTCGCCGACGTTTTCCTCGTCCAAGCGCATCGGCGTATACAACGGGAACAGGCTCACGTCTTCGCCGGCGGCTTTCAACCCGGCGGCCAGCGCGTTATCGTGCATGCAACTGCCGCAAAACATATTCGCCGCGCCGGAAGCAATGTAGACGATCTTCATGGTTTGGCGCCCAAAACGACCTGCACTGGCAAGCCCCACATCATCGAAGCGTCCGCGCTTTCTATTTTAAATCCGCTTTCTTCCATGGACTGTCGCGCAAAGATCGGGCGACAATCCGCGTAGTTCGGCATCGCCTCATGGAACCACTCGTAGATCCGCACCGGGATTCCGGGCGGATCGTTCTTCGTCATAGACACCACCGCCAGCCTGCCGCCGGGCTTCAATATACGATAGCACTCCGCCAACACGCGCGGAATCTCCGGGTTATCGAACAACTCCAATGTGAAACTCATGAAAACGCCGTCCAACGTCCCCGCTTCGATAAAATCCAGGTTCGCCGCGTCGCCCAACCGCAAATCCACCCGGTCGCTCAACCCTTCTTTTTGCAGGCGTTCGCGCGCAATCGCCAGCATCCCGTCCGAAAGATCCACGCCGGTCACCCGTCCCTGCGCGCCCACCGACCGCGCCAACGACACCAGACAATGCCCCGTCCCAAAACCGATCTCCAAAATCTTCTCGCCGGGCTGGGCAGACAACGCCTCCAAACCCCGGTCGCGATATTTTTTCTCCGTACTTCCCGCAACGAAATCATACCAACCGCTCAAACGGTTGTAACTTGCGCGCGCGGCTTCCTTCGAGCGGTTGACTCGGCTGACTGATAAATTCATAATTTTCCTATCGGGCGCTAATTATAAAGTGATTTTCTCCAACAGGATGAAAACCCGCTTCTTTCCGCAATGGAAGCCTGCCTCTGCCTCCCCAGTCTTAATCGCCCCTATGCCTCGCGTACGACCCCAGCGTCCGCAACATCAACGCGTACTCGCCCAACTGGTCGAGCGCGCGCTGAGACGACTCTTCGTGCGCCGCGCCGCTGAAATCAACGTAGAAAAGATATTCCCACGGCTTCCCTTGCAACGGGCGCGACTCGATCTTGGTCAGGTCAATCTCGCGCAAGGCGAAGACGCTCAAGGCTTTGAACAGCGCGCCCGGCTGGTTCTTTAACGTGAAAACGATGGAGGTCTTCGCCTCCCCGTCCGGATGAACCGCCGTCTGCGAGAGTGCGAGGAAACGCGTGTAATTCTCCGCGTTGTCCTCGATCCCCTCCTCGAGGATTTGCATCCCATACAACTCCGCCGCGCGGCGCGAAGCGATGGCGGCTGTGTCGCGCGCGCCCGATTCCTTCAACAGCTTCACGCTTCCCGCCGTATCGTAGACCGGTTCAGGCTGGATGCCGCGGCGCTTCAGGTAACTCGCGCACTGCGCCAGCGCCTGCGGATGGCTGATGGCTTTTTGAATGGCTGAGAGCGCCGCGCCGGGCATGGCGATCAGGCAATGCCGCACGCGCAACTGATACTCGCCCACCACGTGCAAATTGTGCCGCAGGAGCAAATCGTAATTTTGATGGATGCTCCCCGCCAGCGAATTCTCGATGGGAATCAACCCGCGCTCACACGCGCCCGTCGCCACCGCCTCAAACACCGCCTCGAACGTCTCGCACGGCGCCGACTCGACCGCGCCAAAATACTCGAACAACGCCTGCTCGCTATACGCGCCCGGCTCACCTTGAAATGCAACTCGCATGATTCACCTCTGCTTTGCAAAGATTCTACCCGACTATGAAACAGAAAATCCATCTCACGCGACGAACGTCCAAACCGCTTTCTGCCTGTGATAGAATCGCTGATAATTATCAAGGAGTCCGACATGAAAGCTGGCGATTACGTTGGTTTGTACATTGACGATAAGTTGATCTACACAGGCGTTCTGAAAGACCAAGGCACAATGGAAAGCGGGCGGATGGTGTATCAGGTGTTGTTGGTCAAAAATATTTTTCAACGCAACTATCCTGAAATCCACTTTTCAGATCAAGCAGATGTAAGACCCGTAAATATCGAGGCTATCCGCGAGGAAATAAAACGCCTCAAAATCAACCTGCAAAAGAATATCGAAAAAATGGAGCCTGAACATGTCTCAGAACTCGTCGGACTCAAAGAGTGGGATTCAGTCGTTGGCTGAGTATTACGAATTATTGGAATTGTACAGCGACGCAGCAGACCGTATCAATTCAGGCGGCGCTGGGATGGGTTATAGTGGAATCCATTATTTGGTCATGCACAAACTGAAACAATACGGAAGATTTGCCAATGGGCGGGAAGACTCCATCAGAGTTCTCAAGCAATTGCTCAAGGGATACGAGCAGGAGCATAATATCAATAAGGATCAATCAGACGAAGAGTTTTTGAGCAGGTTTGATGATCCTGAGTGAGGGTGAAAACGAAGGCGGCGCAGACCGAGAACAAGCGTATCGGTGGCTCACAGACAATATTGAGGCAGGTCAAATCATTGTGATTGCGGAGAAGACAAATCATTTTTTATCGTAATGCCTCCCTAAACCTCCTCGTCAACTCCCTCGCCGCCTCAACGGGATTTTCACTCCCCCCAATCATCCTCACACAAGCCGTACCAACAATTACCCCATCCGCCATTTTGCCAACTTCTTTCGCTTGCTCAGGAACGCTGATTCCAAATCCCACACACACAGGCACGGATGTGTGCTCGCGCACACGGGCGATCAACTCGCCCAGCCCCTCCGCCAGCGACTTGCGTACGCCCGTGATGCCCGTCACCGAGACGAGGTAGATAAATCCCTGCGCGTTGCGTGCGATCTTTTCCATGCGTTCGGGAGGTGTCGTCGGCGCAAGCATTTGAATCAACGGGTGGTCTCGATACGACGGCGGTGGTTGAGTAGCGTTCGTTGCGTATCGAAACCCATCGCCGTCTACTCGACCACCGAGTTTGCCTAGCGCGTTTTCAAACTCCTCCGACTCCTCCATCGGCAAATCAGGGACGATGAATCCATCCGCGCCAGCCTCCGCCGCGTCACGGACGAAGTTCTGCAATCCATACGCCAGCATGGGATTGTAATAACCCATCAACACGAGCGGAATATCCACGCCGCGCTGACGTAACTCCTTCACCGCTTCGAGCGATTTCTTGACCGTGATTCCCCGCTCCAAGGCGATCTGTGTCGCGTGCTGGATCACAGGTCCATCCGCCAGCGGATCGGAGAAGGACAGCCCCACCTCGATCAAGTCCGCGCCGTTTTTGGCGAGCGCCTCGATCACGTCAATGGACGTGTCCAAGTCGGGGTAGCCCAATGGGAAGTAGGGCATGAAGATCGGTTTATTTTTGAAAGCGTTTTCGATGCGGTTTGTCATTTATCATTCCTTTTCACGTTACACGTCACGACCGTTCAACGCCGTAAGCAACATAAATATATCCGTCAAAACCCAAAAAATATTCTGCAACATTCCATCAAGCATTACTGAAAAAACATAACTGGTGAGATTCAACGTATTGGCAATGCCATACGACGCCATGGCGCAAAACAAAAACAGAAAGACGCCCTTCCACGAAGACTCTCGACTGACGCGCAATCGAACCCAGGCGAGCGTAATCAGCGCGGCGTCGAGGGCGGGATACATCGCCAAGCCCAGAAAACCCGTCCAGTCTCCGCCGCGTAACGCCATCGCTGGCTGGAAATAAATTGCCCAAACGACCGCGCCCGCCACCATGACCGCCGCAATCATCTTCATCCCGTCCCGACGGGTCAACATTGTTGGATTCAGCCAAAGCGCGGCGCCAATCAAGACATAGCGCAGGATATAAAATAGATCAACGGCAGACAATGTATCCAACGCCGTTCCAGTGACCAGGTCATGGATTATCCAGGCGATGTTGCCGAGCAGATTCATTGTCCATGCCAGCGCGAGTAACAGCCAAAAGCCGCGCGTTTCACGCCGACGAAGCGCCTTGCCCCAAAGGACAACCAACACTGCCAGCAACAACAAATATTCAAGCAGTTGCAGAGTCTGAGAACTTATGTCCATTTTATTCTCCGTTGAAAATTTGATCTGCGAATGGACGGGGATTGTAAAGCAATTTTTCAACTTTCCAATTCCTTGATCGCCGTATTCAAATCCTTATCCCCTCTCCCCGACAAATTCACCAAAATCACCTGATCCTTCCTCATCTTTGGCGAGCGCCTCGATCACGTCAATGGATGTGTCCAGGTCAGGGTAGCCCAACGGGAAGTAGGGCATGAAGATCGGTTTGTTCTTGAAGGCGTTTTCGATTCGGTTCATAATTCATCCATATTCGTTGGTCGAGTAGGCGGTGTTCTTCCGCCGTATCGAGACCAAAGGTGTCCAGAAAATAATCTCGCAACAATATTTGCTTTGCTTACTGGTGGTCTCGATACGTCCCGCGACGATCATGCGGGACTACTCGACCACCGAGCCCACCAATTACCAATTACAAATTACCAATCTCCTTTATCACCGTATTCAAATCCTTATCCCCTCTCCCCGACAAATTGACCAGAATCACCTGATCCTTCCTCATCCTCGGCGCGCGCTTGATGACCTCCGCCACCGCGTGAGATGACTCTAGCGCGGGGATGATTCCCTCCGTGTGACACAACGTTTGAAATGCGCTCAATGCTTCCGCGTCCGTTGCGGATGTGTAAAATGCACGTTCGGTGTCACGCAGTAACGCATGTTCGGGACCGACCGCCGCGTAATCCAACCCCGCCGAGACGGAATGTGTCTCCGCAATCTGTCCGTCTTCATCCTGCAAAACATAAGTGTGAGTTCCGTGAATGACTCCAACACGTCCCCTCGATGGGTCGCCAAAGCGCGCCGCGTGTTTGCCCGATTCGATTCCGCTTCCGCCCGCTTCGACGCCGATCAACTCCACTTGTTCATCGTCCACGAATCCGCTGAAGACGCCGATGGCGTTCGAGCCGCCGCCCACGCACGCAATGACCGTATCAGGCAAGCGCCCCACTTCCATCATCATCTGCTCCCGCGCTTCCCGTCCGATCACCGATTGAAACTCACGCACCATCGTCGGGTACGGATGCGGTCCCAGCGCAGAGCCAAGCAGATAATGCGTGTCGCGCACGTTCGTCACCCAATCGCGTATCGCTTCGTTGATCGCGTCTTTCAACGTCTTCGTCCCCGACTCAACAGGTCGCACTTCCGCGCCGAGCAATTTCATCCGAAACACATTCGGCTCCTGCCGCGCGATGTCCACCGTGCCCATATACACGACACATTCGAGTCCGAGCAATGCCGCCGCTGTTGCTGATGCAACGCCGTGCTGACCCGCTCCCGTCTCGGCGACGACGCGTCGCTTCCCCATCCGCTTCACCAGCAACGCCTGCCCCAACGCGTTGTTGATCTTGTGCGCGCCCGTGTGCGCCAGATCTTCGCGCTTCAAATAAATTTGCGCGCCGCCCAATTTTTCCGAGAGTCGTTTTGCGTGTGTCAACGGCGTGGGTCGCCCGACGAACGACGCCATCAATTTGTTGAACTCGTTTTGAAACGCCGCGTCCGCCCGCGCCGCCACGAACGCCTCTTCCAACTCGATCAACGCGGGCATCAACGTTTCGGGCACGAACTGTCCGCCGTAATTTCCAAATTTTGTTGGTAATAATGTTGTTGTCATAATGCCTCTTTTGGAAAGTGGGAAGCCGACTCCTCTACTTTCTACCTTCTATTTGGATTCCGCGACTCTCACAGCTTTTACAAACTCGGACATCTTCCCCGCGTCTTTCCGACTGGGAGCTGACTCCACACCCGAAGCCACGTCCACGCCCCAAGGTTTGACTCGGCGAATCGCCGCCGCGACATTCTCTGGCGTCAACCCGCCCGCCAACAACAGCGGATATTTTTTCGCCAACTCCGCCGCTCCCTCCCAATCGGCTGTGACTCCGCTTCCGCCGTAGACGCCTTTCACCGCCGCATCCAACAGAAAGGCGGGAGACTCGCTTCTTGCAAATCCATCTATGCGTTCAGGGATTCCACGAAATGCTTTGAATGCCTTGCCATCCAACGTATTCAATATTTCAACGGTTTCATCGCCATGCAGTTGCGCCAAATCCAATGAACAAGTTTTCATGATGTCTTTCATTTCATCCACCGACGAATTCACAAACACACCGACCAATTTGATGTGCGGATATTCTCTTTTCAGAACCGACGTGATCTCAGCGCAGGCTTCCTTTTCGATAAACCGCACCCCTTTGGGATAGAAGTTGAATCCCAAATAATCCGCGCCCGCATCAATGGCGGCGAGGGCGTCTGTCAATGTTTTGATCCCGCAGATTTTTATGATGGTCATAATTTCTCTATTATGTCGTTGCGAGGAGGGCGTTAGCCCGACGAAGCAATCTCCTCGATATTGGTGAATACTGGTTATGGATATACAAATTTGTAACAGGAGATTGCTTCGCTTCGCTCGCAACGACATGACATTTAGGATATTTCATCATACAAGTCTTTCCACTCTGGATTCAGGCTGTTTATCAAATCGAGTTTCTTTTGGCGGGAACCGCCTTTGATTTGCTTCTCTCTGGCTATCGTTGCGTTTATATCGTTGCCAATCTCATAATAGACCAATTTATGAACGTTGTATTTTTGGACAAACTTACTTCCCAAGCCGTTTTTGTGCTCATAAACTCTGCGCGCCAAATTATTTGTCACACCTGTATACAAAACTGTGTGATGAGCATTGGTCATAATGTAAACACAATATTGCTTCGTGATTGCCATATTTACACTCCATATCATGTCGTTGCGAGGAGGGTGTTCTTCCCGACGAAGCAATCTCCTCGTTAATGGTGAATACTGGTTATGAATATACAAACGTGTAACAGGAGATTGCTTCGTTTTACTCGCAATGACATGGTAGGTGGGAGATTGCTTCGGGCAAAGAGCAAGAGCGCCCTCGCAACGACATGTTAGCGGGAAGATTGCTTCGTCGTTCGCTAGCGCTCACTCCTCGCAACGACATTGGTTCCAGAGAGTTCTCTCACTTTCGCTCCAATATCTTCAGAAGTAATCAACGCTTCGCCGACAAGAATTGCATCCACATTGGCTTTTGCTAATCGGTCAACGTCGCTGGCGGTGAAGATTCCGCTTTCGGCGACGACGGCGATTTCGGGGGGAATCATTGGGCGGAGGCGTTCTGTCGTTTCGAGGGTCACGTCGAAGGTGGCGAGGTTGCGGTTGTTGATGCCGATGAGTTGGATGTTCGGAATTTTGAGAGCGCGTTCGGTCTCGGCTTCATCGTGGACTTCGACCAAGGCGGTCAAGCCTAAACTCAGGGCGCAAGCGTGTAAGTCTGTGAAGAGTTTGTCGTCGGTAAGCGCGGCGGCGATGAGGAGGATGGCGTCGGCGCCGTTGGCGCGGGATTCGTAGAGTTGGGATTCGTGGAGGATGAAATCTTTGCGTAAAAGAGGTATCAGGTGCGAGGTGTCAGGTTTCAGGTTACGAGTGCGGAGTTCTCGCAGAGTTTCAAGTTGACCCATGAAGAATTTTTCGTCGGTGAGGACGGAGATGGCGGAGGCGCCGTTTTGGGCGTAGAGGTCTGCCACTTGGAAGAGGTCGAGGTGTGGGGCGAGGAGTCCTTTCGAGGGCGAGGCGCGCTTGAGTTCGGCGATCAGGCTGGGGCGGGGAAAGAAGCGGCGGCACTTGATGGGGAGGAGAAAATCTCGAGGCGGAGGAGAAGAGTCGGCGAGGCGGCGTAAGGCTGAGGCGTCGAGCGCCGCTATCTCCATCTTTTTGTGTTCGATGATCTCGGCGAGAATATTCATTGAAGAGTTTGAAATTGTTGCGTGAATTCAATCAGCGCGTTGAGTTTGGCGAGGGCGTGACCGCCGTCGAGCGAGGCTTGGGCTTCGGCGAGGGCGGATTTGAAATCGCCAGTTTCGGCGGCGAGGGCGGCGGCGGCGTTGAGGAGGACTGCGTCGCGGCGCGCTCCATTTAATTTATTGCCGAGGAGGTCGCGCATCATCTGCGCGGATTCGTCGGGAGCGCCGCCGCGCAGGTCTTGAACGGTTGAAGTCGCAAGACCGAGGTCGGCGGGGTTGAGGTCGTAGGTTTCGACGGCGCCGTTTTTGAGATGACTGACGCGGTTGACGCCCGTCGTGTTGAGTTCGTCGAGACCGTTGGCGCCGTGAATGACAAGCGCGGCTTTGGAACCGAGTTCGTTGAGGACGTGCGCGAGCGGCTCGGTGAGTTTGGGATCGAAGACGCCCGTGAGTTGGATGTGCGCGCCCGCAGGATTCGTGAGCGG
>JADLBX010000047.1 GCA_020847435.1 Anaerolineales bacterium | reverse complement strand
TGGTTTTCTCAAGAAAGGTTGACGGAATCTCTCTTTTGTACACGGAACACACGGAGTATACGGTTTCTTCCGTAAGCAACGCAAAAAACTCCGTTTGATCCGTGAAATCCGTGTACCGAAAATCCCCTCTTTCGGTTCTTGAGAAAGCCATGCACGCGCTCGGCGCAATTTTGTCACAGCGGTCGCTTCGGTATATAATGAAACCACCATCCTGCACCACCTACCCGAAAAGAGACCACCATGAAGAAGATGTTTCTGGCACTGTATGTAGCGCTTGCCTTGACGGTCGTATCGTGTGGAGCACAGCCCGCCGCAGAAACCGCCACCTCAGCGCCAACAGAAACCTCGGCTCCCACCGCAAGCCGGACTCCGACTGCGACGGCACAACCTGCGGAAGAGACAAGTACCTCCACTCCTGCCCCCCCCATCCCCACCAATTCGCCCGATTGCACCAACCGCGCCAGTTTTGTCGAGGATGTCACGCTTCCAGACAACAGCCCAATCAGCGCCAGTTCCCCCTTCACAAAGACCTGGCGCGTGAAAAATACCGGCACCTGCATTTGGGGACCCGATTACACGTTGACACATTACTCCGAGGAGAACATGGGCGCGCCGGTCGCCAGCCCATTAGCGGTGACCTTCCCCGATGAAACCGCCGACCTCTCGCTCAATATGATCGCCCCCAGCGCGACGGGCATTCATCGCGGCAATTTCGTCATCAAAAACCCGGACGGTTTGATCATGAGGATTGACAACGATTCACGCCTGTGGCTGATCATCAATGTGACAGGCGGATCGGCAGGCAACCCCGCCCCGACCGCCGCCGCAGGAAGCGGATCGCCAGCCACCGCCGGTCCAAATGCCGCCTGCGCCTATACGTCCGACGCCGCGAAAGCGACGGAAGCGGTCAATGCGATCAATGCCTACCGGGCAGATAATGGGTTGCCGCCATTCAACGTCAACGACCTGTTGAACAAAGCCGCCGCCGCTCATGCAAACGACATGGCGTGCAACAATCTTTTCGTACACAAGGGGTCAGACGGCTCGACCCCAACTTCGCGCGTGGCGGCAAGCGGATATGCCGCCTCCGCCGTCACTGAAAACGTGTATGGTAGTTTTCCTCCGCTCTCCGGGCAGGGCGTGGTTGACTGGTGGAAGAACGACAAAACAGACCCAAACCACAACCTGAACCTGCTCAGCGCAAAGTATACGGAAATTGGAGTTGCCTACTCCTTCTTCAACAACTTTGGATATTACGTCGTGGTGTTCGCCGTTCCGAAGTAAACGATTTCAGCGCCTTACACAAAAATCCCTGTGGCTTGCAGGGATTTTTTCTACAAGAGAACTGAGCTCTTAAACCTGCGGAGGCGTCTGGCGTATTTCATCCGCTAACCCTCATAGTATAATCATCCTATCAATCCCTCGCGGAGGAAGTATGACAGAGAAAAAGATCCGTGTGTTGGTGGCAAAACCCGGACTGGATGGACACGACCGCGGCGCGAAAGTCGTCGCGCGCGCGTTGCGCGACGCGGGCATGGAGGTCATTTACACGGGCTTACGCCAGACGCCGGAAATGATCGCCGAAGCCGCATTGCAAGAGGATGTGGATGTGGTGGGCCTGTCCATCCTCTCCGGCGCGCACATGGCGCTCGCCCCGCGCATCGTTGAACTGTTGCAAGCCAACGGGCAGGATAGAGTGAAGGTGTTCATCGGCGGCATCGTCCCCGACGAGGATATGCCGCGCTTGAAGGAGATGGGCATCACCGGGATTTACGGTCCCGGAGCCTCGACGGAGGACATCATCAAAGACATCCGCGAGGCAATGAAGTGATTCGGATTGCGTACTGTATATTGCGGATTGTGTAATTGCACCTTATGGAAGATTTGTTGACTCGATCTGTTCTCGCAGGCAACCGTCTCGCGCTGGCGCGATTGCTTACGCAGGTGGAAAACGATTCGCCCGCGGGGCGCGCCGCGCTGGAGGAACTTTTTCCGCACACCGGCAAAGCGCATCTCATCGGCGTGACCGGCGCGCCGGGCACGGGGAAATCCTCGCTCGTCAATCAATTGGCATTGCATTATCGCAAAACCGATCAAAAGAAGGTCGCGGTCATCGCGGTTGACCCGTCGAGTCCGTTCACGGGCGGCGCGGTGCTCGGCGACCGCGTGCGGATGCGCGACCTCTCCGGCAACGACGGGGTTTTCATCCGCTCGATGGCGTCGCGCGGCTCGGTGGGCGGCCTCGCGCAGATGACCGCCGCGTTCACGCAGATCTTCGACGCGGCGGGTTACGAGATCGTCATCGTCGAAACCGTCGGCGCGGGGCAAAGCGAAGTGGACGTTGCCCGGCTCGCACAGACGACAATCGTCGTCGAGGCGCCCGGCTTGGGCGACGATATCCAAGCCATCAAGGCGGGGATTTTGGAGATCGCCGATGTGCTCGTCATCAACAAAGCGGACCGCCCCGGCGTGGAACACACGGAGCGCGCGCTGCGCTCCATGCTGGCGCTTGCCCACCCTGCCCCGCGCGTCTATCGCCATCACGGGCAGGCAATGACGGTAATCACCCCAAAAGTTGACCAGGGTTTATGGATTCCCCCCATTGTCAAGACCGTGGCAACGGACGGTACCGGGATTGCGGAAGTGGCGGACTCCATCGCGCGTCACGCGGGGCATTTACGCGTCAGTGGCGAGTGGGCTTCACGTGACCGCGCCCGCTTGGGGTCCGAATTGGAAGCGGCTTTGGAGCAGGCGTTGACGAGGCGGTTCTTCCAAAACATCCAAAAGGAAAAATACAACGAAATGGTCGAGAAAGTCGTCAGGCGGGCGCTCTCGCCCCATGAAGCGGTAAAAGTGTTGTTGAACGGGAATTCAAAGCAGGAGACTGTATGAACCAGCAGACGCATACCCACGGCATGAAAATGTATGGCGAGATCAAACTTTACGCGGGCACCGGCTCGCCCGACCTCGCGCAAAAGATCGCCGATTATTTGAACCAGCAACTCAGCCCGCGCGAAGTGATTCAATTCCCGAACGAGAATATTTTCGTCAAATTGAACTCCAGCGCGCGCGGGCAGGATGTGTACGTGATCCAGACCACCTCCTCGCCCGTGCATTACAACCTGATGGAACTGCTGATCATGATTCAAACCATCCGCTTGGATTCTGCGGCGCGCATCACAGCGGTTGTCCCTTATTTATGTTATGGGCGTTCCGATAAAAAGGACCAGCCGCGTGTGCCCATCACCGCGCGCCTCGTCTGCGACATGCTCGAAAGCGCGGGCGCAGACCGTTATATGACGTTCGATCCGCACGCCGGTCAAATTCAGGGATTCTTCTCGATCCCCGGCGACGTGCTGACCGCCTCGCACATGATCACCGACTACATCAATAAGAACCTGCGCGACCAGATGCAAAAACTCGTCGTGGTTGCCACCGATTTGGGCTTTGCCAAACGCGGACGCAATTATGCGCGCGACCTGAACGCGCCCATCGCCTTCATTGAAAAGCGGCGCACCGCCAACGATTCGAAAGCCAAAGCCCTGACCCTGATCGGCAACGTGCGCGGGCGCGATGTGCTGATCGTGGACGACGAAGTGCTGACCGGCGGCTCCATCGAACAGGCGGTGTCGGTGGTTAAAAAGAACGGCGCGCGTAACATCTACCTTGCCTTCATCCATCCGATCTTTTCGGAGGAGGGCGCGCGGCGGCTGGCAAAACTGCCCATCAAACACATCATCACCACAAACACGGTTCCCATTTCGCCTAAAAAATTAAAACCGCTCAAGGGACGCATCACCGTGCTTTCGATCGCGCCCATGCTGGGCGAGGTCATCCGCCGCGCGCACGAAGGGCGGAGCGTGGGCGAGATGTTCAACGAATAGAACATTGATCACTGTTCACTAGATCTACACATGCCCGAACTCCCCGAAGTCGAAACGATCGTCCGAAAAATAAAACCCCAAATCGTCGGCAGGCAAATTCTCGCCGCCGACCTGCGCTGGGCACGCACGCTTGCCGCGCCTTCGCCCAGGAAATTTGCGGAACAAGTCGTGGGGCAGAAGATTCTCAACGTTGGCAGGCGCGCCAAGTTCATTGATATTCAACTTGCCGAGTTCCACCTGCTCATCCACCTGCGCATGAGCGGGTACCTACATATTAAACGCGGTACAAATCGACCGGAGAAACACGACCGGCTTATAATCCAATTGTCGGGCGGCAGGTTGCTGGCGTTCAACGACACCCGCAAATTTGGGCGTGTGTGGCTCGTCTCCGACCCGAAGGAAATTTTCAAAAAACTGGGACCCGAACCCCTCGGCAAAGAATTCACGCCGCAATGGCTCCACGCGGCTCTGCGCAAAAAACACCGCCGCCTCAAACCGTTGTTGCTCGACCAAACCTTCCTTGCCGGGTTGGGCAACATCTACACCGACGAAGCCTTGAACCTCGCCAAACTGCATCCCCTGCGCGAGTCCAGCGCCGTCTCGGCGAGGCAGGCAAAAGCGTTGCACGACGCGATCCGCAAAGTGTTGAACGAAGGCATCCGCCGCAACGGCGCCTCCATTGACTGGGCGTATCCCGGCGGAGAATTCCAGAATTATTTTCGCGTGTACGATTGCGCCGGCGAGCCGTGCCAAAACTGCGGCGCAAAGATCAAACGCATCGTTGTCGGTCAGCGCGGCACGCATTATTGTCCGAGATGCCAAAGGTTGTAAAGCATGGAAATCAATTGGTCAATTGCCGGGTGGATCATCGCAATCCTGGTCTTATACACGATCGGCTTTTACGAAGGACGCGCCAACGGCTATAAGCGACGCAAGCGCGACGAGGAACAGGAAAAAATAAAAAATCCTCCCGCGCCGGTCAACGTGGACGACCCCGGCGTCCTGCGCCTCAAAAACGAAGACGGTAAGTTGATCCTCGACCTCGACGGCGCGCGCGTCAACGCGGCTTCGCTATCCCCCGAACAGCGCAAACGCTTGACTGAACTCGTAATGCAGATGCGTCCGTGGATTAAAGACGAGCCTGCCGCGGCGCCGACGGTGACTCCGCCCCCGCTTCCTCCGCGACCTGCGACTGCCTCCGCTCAGTCAGCCTCTTCCGCCCTTCCGCCGAATCGTCCAGCCGCTTCGGCAGACTCCTCCTCTGAAAAAGACGAGCGCCCCGCCGCGCCGCCAAACAGCATCGTCGGTCAGATCGATGCCATTTTGCAAGCGCGCATCGCCGGGACCGCTCTCGAACAAAAGCGCCTCTTCCTTTCGCAATCGCCCGAAGGCGGCGTAATCGTCCACGTCGGCTTCGAAAAATATTTCGGCGTGGAAGATGTTCCCGATGCCGAGATCAAATCCACCTTGCGCGCCGCCATCGCCGAGTGGGAAAAGAAATACACGCCGGGTTTGTAACGCAACCTGAATTCAAGATAATTTGATTTTGGACACGGATCACACGGATTGCAAGGAAGAATCCATAAAGTACGGAAAAAAATCCGTGAAATCCGTGTACGAAGTTTTTTGACAATCCTTGTCTGGAATTGACGTTAACACAAGCTAGAACCTTTCGCTATCTTTGCTTGTGCCGCGCCGTTAAAATGGGACAACCCGCGGCTTCCGCCACCTCAGCCGTGATGTTCGGCGCATAATACTGACGCAAAGTATGCGCGCTGTACGCCGAACCCATGCACACCAGATCGTACTTCCCCTCTCGAATCTCAGCCAAAATTTCCTCCGCAATGTGACCCTGCCGCGCTTTGGCGGCCGCTTTCAAGCCAGCCTGTTGTGCGATCTCCACGGCTTTCCGTAAACTGCGCCCCGGCAGGGTGTCCGTCTCGATCAGATTGTCAACGTGTTTCTGCACGCCGCGCGTACTCGGATAATCCAGGTCAGTAGGAGGCACAACGTAGACGATCGTGACTTCGGCGTGGTTGGCGCGCGCAACTTGGATGGCGATATTCTCCGCGGCTTCTCCATACCCAAGCCCGCCAACCGTGATCAATAACTTTTTGATCGGCAGGCGCGCCTCTGGAACGTACAAAATGGGGTTGCGGATTTTCTCCATCAATGAATGGATCGAACGCCCGGTGAGCCAGCGTTTGAGTTGCGGTCTGCCCAGCGGGCTGACCACCGTGATGAAATCCCCAGCATTGGCAACTTCTGGAATAATTTTTTCCGCCGCGCCGTTGCGAATCTCGAGTTTGTATGCCACGTCCAGTTTTTGGAACAACTCAACCGCTTGCGCGAAGATGTCTTCGAGCGGATGATGGTCGTCAATCGCCGCGGGGTTCAAATCCTCCGTCACGCCGAGAAGCGTGGTTTTCACCTGCATTGCCTGCGCGAGCGTCGCGCCATATTCAATGGCGGACCACGTCCCTTTGAAGCCGTTGGTTACGATCAGAAATTCAGAATTCATTTAAAGCCTCGCCTGCCAAACAAGATGACGCCAAGAATGCCAGCCCCCAGCAGGACAATCGGCGACGGGATCGCGAACCAGAAACCGACCGCGCTCAACGCGGCGATCAACAAGACGCGGCGGTCTATTTTTTTGCGTGAGCCGGCGCGGAACAACTCCCACGCGACCACAACGATCAACGCCGCGACCGCAGGACTCATCCCTGCCACGAAACCTGCCAGCCAGTCTTCTTGTTGAAACCGTTGGAGCAACGCGGCGACGATCAACATCAACACCGTCGGCGGAAGGATCGCCCCCAACAACGCGGCTAACACGCCGGGGATGCCGCCCGCGGAGAAACCGACGAACATGGCAAGTTTCAACGCTTCACTGCCGGGCAGGACATTCGAAAACCCAACCGCTTCGACGAAGCGCTCCTCGCTCATGATCTTTCCCACCGCTTCATCGTATAAAAAGCCAATGGACGCGGGACCCGACGGCGAGAGGACATTCACCTTGAGGAACATCCACAACAAGCGCAACCACACCGAAAATTTTGCGCCGTTCATCGCAGAAGGAATACGCCGACCAAGCCAGCAAGAACGACGACGATCCGCGCGGGCGCGTTCAACAACATGGCGCCCAAGCTGACCAGACCGATCGCCCAGCCTTCCCAGCCGGTGGAGCCGCCCTTTTCAAAAATTTTCCATGCCACAAAAAGCATCAAAACTGAGATTGCCGGGGTCAGTCCCTCGATGAAATTACTCAACCACGCTTCGCGGCGCAGGCGGTGCAGGATCATCGTCACGCCGAGGATGATAATCGTGGGCGGCAGGATGGATCCGATCAACGCGACAAACCCGCCGGGGATGCCTGCCACGGCATAGCCGACGTACATCGCCAGTTGCAGCGCGTCGCTACCCGGCAAGACAGACGATAACCCTACCGCCTGCACGAACTGACCCTCCGTCACCAGTTTGCCGACCACCTCGTGGTATAGCAAGCCAACGGAGGCGGGTCCCGATGTGCTGAGCAGGTTGACTTTGAGGAAAATCCAAAAAAGTTCGAATAATTGATCCACGCGTTTTCCTTTGTTGGGAATAATTCTAACAGAACAAACGCTTTGAATTACCTCCATGGTGGAACAAAATTCTATTGAGGTCAGTTATCGAGGGTGACAAAATGGTATCTTGACAAAAAAAAAAAAATAACAGTGATAGTATGCTTATATAACGAAGGAGGAAAATATGTCAGACAAATCATCAAAAATCATTACTGTTCTCATAGCAGACGATGAAGAACTAGTCCGCACCGGGATTAGGACTTTACTGAAACCAGCCGCCGATATAAAAATCGTTGGCGAAGCAAGGGATGGAGTTGAAGTTCAGGAATTAATTCCCCTGCTTCAGCCACAAATCCTTTTACTGGATTATCGAATGCCAGGTCCACGCGTCGTGGAACAGGAAAAGTGGATACGGAAAAATCATCCGGCAACCGGTGTACTTGTATTGACGGCGCACGATCACGACATGTACCTTGCAGAGACAATCGCTTCGGGAATCGCAGGTTATTTGCTCAAAACCGAGAAATCAAACCAATTGATTACAGCCATTCGCCGAGCGGCAGAAGGGACGATCTATTTCACCGATGAACAGATCGAAAGGGCGCAAAAATGGAACCAGACGGTCAAAACAAAGTGGAAGAGCCTTTCTCAACGCGAACGGGAGATTCTAAAGCATTTGGCGGCAGGTAAGGACAATAAAAGCATCGCTGCCATATTGTCCATTTCGCACAAAACGACAGAGTTTCATATTACCAACATTTTGAAGAAACTTAATTTGAACTCACGCAACGAAGCCATTGTGTGGATGCTCAAGCACCAACCTGATGACCCCTGGCTCACAAAAGACTAGGGGATTCCCTAGTTGAATAATCTTTTCAAAGTAATAAACTGTAATCGTCTCAAGTTTACAAATTACATTTCCTATAAGGAGAATTCTCGATGAAGCCATTTCCTCATAATGTCAATAAAAAAGTTGGGATGCATGTATACGTCTGGTGGGGCATCACTGTTTTGCTGGCTA
Organism: Anaerolineales bacterium; assembly: GCA_020847435.1. Lineage (GTDB taxonomy): Bacteria > Chloroflexota > Anaerolineae > Anaerolineales > Villigracilaceae > Defluviilinea. The sequence goes on along the minus strand of JADLBX010000047.1, from coordinate 32,231 downwards.
CAGCAATAGGCACAGGAAGCGTTGGCGCCACTCATTACAGCGGTGAAATCCACCAAAAACTTGTTCATCAAGGGGCAGGGAGTATTAATGTCTACAATTCCAATCATGATGAAGATTGGTGTCCGGAGTCCCATACAACCTATATGTACCCTAGCACGTTAGGCAGTTTAGTTTCAGGAGCCTTGCTTAATACATCACCTAGATGGAAAAATGTCAGCAATGGGTTAGTAGATTATTACAAAACATTTTACCCGTGTGGAGATTATGCTGACACAGATTGGATTGAGATTGAATACCATGTATCCAAAACAAACTCTGAAAACCCAGAAAAATGGTGTAGTGAAGATTACAGTTGCGTAACCCATTACGGGTCCGTTTGGAGCGGAACACACTCTCATTATTTTTGGCAATGGGTCAATTTAGATTATGACAATATTAAAGGATCCACTTCGGCAAATCGAAGAACAATAAATCACGAGACAGGACATGTATACGGGTTGTTAGATGGGGATGGGACGTGTAGTCCGACAAGTATTATGCATAACATTTGGTACGGATGTTCCTACAGTGGCTCTGCCCCAACTTCATCCGATTTACAAGCGGTCCTTAATGTGGGCAACATCCCATAAGCATATCTGATTACAGAAAAAAGAGGCATTAACATGATATCAATTAAATACTCAAAAACAGTATTGCACTTGATTGCCATGATTCTAATATTGCTCGGAGTTATCCTCTACTCTCTAATGAATTTTGACAAGGCACATGCTTATCCAATTACTACTAACGCCTTGCTTGTTAATGACCGAACAACATTGCGTGTTTGCTTTGCTACAGATCAATTTCTTACAACGAGGATGATTGAAATTTCAGATCGGCTTTTTACTGCGCTCGACCAAGTTCGTCAATATAAAGGCACAGATTGGCTCCCAGCAGGCTTTCAAGAAAAGACGCCAATTCCTGAGTCTAATTGCCAAGTACGTATTCCATCGAAACAAATGCTTGGTTTCGAATCTTTAGGACCTGGCCTTACAGATAAACCTGGCCCTTTCCGTTCAGTCATCTTAGTTTTGAGCGAAACTTCTGCGAATAGAGTTCTCGAAAATAAAAATGCCGATTTCGCAACATACGAATTAATGCAGATTAGCGACCATGTCGCAGTGGAGGTAACAAGCGCCTTGGTAGTTCGGGAAAGTTCTCTTGAGAATCCAGAGTTTATAGAGACCTACCTGCCAGTTGCCCTTGGACTTGAACCTGTAACTGAATTCAAAAGACCCGCAGAAGAACCGATCCCTTCTGGTAAATAACAATAAATAAAATATGCAACCTTAATATCGTGTGAAGAGTTATCGGAAACTTCTTCACACGATATCTTGTTCTGTGCAAATTACGAACAAAATGATTAAGTTTACAAGACAACTCCTAATTCTTTTACATGTCGCAGGTATTCTGTCCATCACTCAAAGTTGCATTCCACCACAGACTGCTATCAGTCCAGTCACAAAACCTAAGATACAAGCATCTGCCACTGTCACTCCAATTTTTGTAGGACAACTTGATTTAGATTGCTCGCGGTCAAGGTTTGATGTAGCCGTAGTAAATCATCCATCTTTCTGTGCAGTATGGGTTGATAACTTTGATGATGAGTCTGGATTCCTAGTGAACTTAACATACCCTAACAGCGGAGAGGCGTTTGCTTATAGAGTGGAAGCCAATATTACCCAACTGGTTTTTCCCGAGAAGGATATTCCATCAACGATTTCTCAAGAGGAATGTAGAAAGCGTCAAGTATTTGAAATAAGGGTTTCTGCATTATTTGATTCTGATAGTGTGGAAATTGGGCGCATATCGGGGCAGGGTGAATGCCATTCTTAAAGCAGGTATATTCCTTACACCATGCCTCAACCGATTTTTGGTCAACCACGCTTCGTCAAAAGTGACTGTCACATTGGGTGGCAGTCGCTTTTGACAATATGGGAAGGGTGTAAAATAGAAAGAAAATTTCATTTGGTGAAAACGAAATGACCTCAACAAACTTTCGCAAAGAAAAAGACTCGCTCGGTGAACTCAACGTCCCAGCGGACGCGCTCTATGGCGTGCAGACCCAACGCGCGGTGGACAACTTCCCCATCAGCGGACTGCGCCCATGGCGGGCGTTCGTCTGGTCCATCGCGGCAGTTAAGCGCGCGGCGGCGTTGGTGAATTTTGAGTTGGGATTGTTCAACGACCGCGAAGTGGACGGTAAACATTTCACTGCAAAACAATTAGCGGAATCCGTCGCGCAAGCCGCCGCCGAAGTGATGGATGGCAAATGGGATTCCGAATTTGTCGTTGACCCCTTCCAGGCGGGCGCGGGGACGAGTCACAACATGAACGCCAACGAGGTCATTGCCAACCGCGCCACGCAAATATTAGGCGGCGAACTTGGAAAGTATTACGTGCATCCGAACGATCACGTCAACATGGCGCAATCCACGAATGATACGATTCCCACGTCAATTCGGCTCGGCGCGTTGTGGCGCGTGGATGAGTTGTTGACTGCGTTGAAAAATTTGCAATCTGCTCTCGAAGCGAAAGCCAAAGAGTTTGACACGGTCGTCAAATCGGGGCGCACGCATTTGCAAGACGCGGTGCCTGTGAGGCTGGGTCAGGAGTTTGGCGCGTATGCTAAAGCGATCGAGCGCGACGCGGAGCGCGTGCGTCGGTCCGCTGAGGGGTTGCGAAGGCTGGGGATCGGCGGCACAGCCGTAGGGTCCGGGTTGAACGCCCATCCCGAGTATCACGCGCGCATGGTGGAAAAATTATCCGAGATCACCGGGCTCGAATTGCGGACATCCGATAACTTGTTCGAGTCCATGCAATCGCTGGCGGACGCGGCGGACTTCTCATCCTCATTGCGGACTCTCGCGTTGACGTTGATTCGCATCGCCAACGATTTCCGCCTCTTATCCTCTGGACCTTCGACCGGGTTCGACGAAATCAGATTACCCGCCGTTCAACCGGGTTCTTCGATCATGCCGGGCAAAGTGAATCCCGTGTTGGCTGAGATGTTGGATCAGGCGATGTTCCATGTGGTGGGATGCGACACAACCGTGGCGATGGCGGCGCAGGCGGGACAACTCGAACTCAACGTGATGATGCCGATCCTCGCGCACAATTTATTTGAGATGATGCAAGTGGTCATCGGCTCGGTCAACGCGTTCACCGAACGCGCCGTAAAAGGCGTGACTGCCAACCGCGAAAAAGCGGAGGGCTGGCTGGCGAAGAACGCCATCATCGTCACCGCGTTGAATCCTGTGATTGGATATTCGCAAGGCGCGGCGTTGGTGAAAGAAGCGCTGGCGATGAACGCTTCAATTAAGGAACTGGCGCTCGAAAAGGCGAAGGCTGGTTCACTGAAACACCGCGACGAAGATCGCCCCGTGAAGCCCGAGGAGATCGAGTCCGCGCTGAGCGATTTGCGGAAGTTGACAGATGGAGGGATTGTGGGTAATTACAGTTAATGGTAGTCGCCCATTATCATAGCATTCATAATTTAATGTCCTCATCGAAGTAATGGAAAAATGACAGGCAACGCTATGCAAAACTGCTTGACACAATACCATGCAAAGCAAATCCGATTATCTCGAAGAGTCGAGAAAATGCATATACCCAAATTAGATACCTATCTCTACCTACTTAGAACAGCAAGACCAAATTGTCAACCCCGGATCTTCTGAACACAAAAAATAATATTCAAACCATTATGTTCCATTGACCGTTTTCACTGTCTTTTCAGAAGCATGCGCAAAACCCACGGAAAAACTAAAATTTCTGTTCAAGAGAAAAGATTGACACTTTTTACATTATTTGATAACATGGCGTTGACGTATAATTCAAATTGTAGCGGAGATAAATACTTGACCCGCCGCAAAGCAAGTTTGAAAACAAAGGGAAAATATGTCATCAAGTGGGCAAAAATCAGGATCTAATTGGATAAATTGGTTAATTGCCATCGTAATTCTTTTGGCACCATTTCTGTTGAAACGTCCTGTTCCTCCTCAACCAATCCCTGCTCCTACAGATATTGAGCCTACCAGTCCTACTGACACTAAAACGATTGAACGCATGGGGGTGAAAGAAACGATTGCGTATCAATGCAACGCAAATCACGAAATTATATACTCCGTTGTAATCCTTTCACCGTTTGGAGGTATCTCACCTTATACAATTGAGGTCACGCCGCTAGTGAACGGCGTTCCAAAATTCGGTAGTACATTTATTGTTGATCCGGAAAAGCCTTTTAGCTATGAGGCAGGTCAATCGTTTTCTTATACGGTAAGTTCAAACACACAAGACAAACAGCCTCAGATTACGAGCACAGTCGCTATTCCAACCAATTCTGATGAGCTATGCGGAACGCAACAACCCATAACAAAGGTATTTGTCAATGAGACATCTTCGCCTCAACCTCCCGAAAAAGAAAAACCAGACACTGAAGATACAATAGGCATACCGGTAGTCAGTACCGATACGCCTATGGTAAATATTAACTCTCAATCAAGCGCTACTTCACCGCCGTCCTCGGATCGAGCCATTTGCAATGATGGGCAAGATAATGATAACGACGGTTGGGTCGATTTTCCGGCCGACCCTGAGTGCAAAGACATACAAGACAACCACGAGGATAGTTAGTAGAAATGACATCAGACACACAATAGTTATTGTAACCCAGACTAATTATCTAGCGCGCGCTTTCTAATTCAGGAATTCGATTTCAGAACTATTCCGCAACTACTATCTACAAAGCACATAGACTAAAGGAGAAAAACATGAAAAAACTTTTCACAAAAACTACTCTGCGCACAATGGCCATATTAATTCCAATAACTATTATTGAAATTACCTCAAATACAATTCAAAAAAACTTGTCATCGGTAGATTTAAGAATCCTAGTTGGCATTCTAGCGCTCACATTAGCAGTTTCCAGCGCAGTGATACTCAATCGACTTTCATACAACAAAGGTGATTGGGAAAATAATACACTAAGAAAATAATCAAGATCCTATCAATTGTCGAACTGATTGCTAGCAATAAAATCAGATCGCTAAATACGTTCTTCAGCAATCGCGTTCACGAATCTCCAAATACAGGAGCGCGCCGATGCAATCATCATATTCCTTTCGCGGAAACAGTCTTGGCTACTTATACCCGGTTATAATTGCGTCTGCTATATCCATTTTCCGCGTCCTTAATTTGATTTATCCAGATATTTACACATGGGCACTAACGCATAAACTCCAATGGTTAGCCATAAATTTTCCTCTATTCGTTTCTGATGGCGACAAGAGGTTTATTGCCTATTTTGTTGAATGGTTTGGCGTTATTTATGGCCTTATGTTGCCTTTAGTTCTCGTTAGAACATGGGAGCAATTTGATAATATCGAGCGAGAGTTTGACAAGGAAGCAGATGCAATAAAAGTGCTAAGCGAAGATATTATGCTTTTAGCCGACAACAAGTTTGAATTCAAAAGAGGCGTCGTTGGCAAACTTATTGATTATGTAGAGCATGTGTTAGCGCATTTCAAATCAGAACCAGGTAATGCCAAGCTTCAGAAAAAAGGCGATGATATATTAAAAGGTATCAGGAAGGATTACAACAAATTGCTTAGGCAGACATCAAACGAGAAAGAGGATGATGCACTTGTTCTTGAATTACTGCAACAACTCAATCAAGTGATCGACACAAGGGGAGATAGAATTTCTACATCCACGCAGAGACTATTTGAAACACTCCATTTGGTAACACTATTCACATCGATAATTTTTATTGTTCCATTTTATTTTATTGACTTAAGAATCATCACTGGCGCCACTGAAGGGGTGAGTTTTGGTCTTTTCGGTTATGTATTAATAGGCAGCGTGACCGCGCTAGTGATTTTTATTTTGACTTTAATTCAAGATCTCGATGAGCCTTTTCACGGGAAATGGAGCTTAGAGCCTAAGTCTTGGGACAAAGCATTGAATGATCTCATAGATGATATCAAAGAACTCGGCGTAGAAGTCGTAGAAGTTTCTAATCGCCACACATGACATCAAATTCATGGCATCCATTTTACAACACCGCGCTGGTTTCATGGATATAATCGTTGAGGTATGAGAGCAAGAGACATCATTTTCCTCTTCCCAATGGCGTGGCAGATGCCGTTCATGTTACTGGGTTTTGCCCTCTGCGGATTCGTAATTCAAGACTTGTTCAAGAAACAATCGGCTTGATTTCGTTCTTGACGCAGTTGGACTGCGTCAAGGTAAGGCGACTGTCACCTTTCAATTCTCGCCCGCATCACAAACCGATTCACCCCGCCCATGCGATATTTGTATTCCTCGTCGCCGCGCATGAAATCGAATTCGGAGCGACCATTTTCGCAACACCATTGAATGTCATACGCCATAATGACCCAGCCGGGGGAGAGTTCTTTGAAGTCAAAACTGACGCCGGAGTTGTAGCCCCAAAGTTTATTTTTGTAATCGAAGCAAAGCGTGGAGGCGGCTTTGACTCCGTCCACTTCGAGGAAGGCGAGCCAGAGATAGCCGCCTGCGTGCGCGGCGCGCAGAGTAGAAGTCATTTGTGCGCGCATGGCGGGATGTAGAAAGTTCGCTTTGTTGGGGTCTTGCACCATGAGATGAAAGAACGATTCGAGTTCGGGTTCGATGTCGGCGGATTTGTCAACGACGTAGAAATTGACGCGTCCGCTTTCGGCGGCGCGGCGCATCTTGCGACGAACCTCGTGCCGCTGTTTCTTTTCTAATTTTTCAAGATACGCGTCGAAAGAACCGTTCAAGGCGATGCGCGGGGTGGGACGATAGACTTCCTCGTGATGAGTCCAGCCGCGCGATGCGGCTTCCGCTTTGAGGGCGCCGAGGGTAAGAGAATCGTCAGGCAGGTTGTACCAATCTAGGGCGGACCAGGCATCCCCGTGGGATGAAGCGAGGAAGTCCAATAAGCCCGAAAGGAAGCGCGGCAAGTCGTCGGCGCGGACGATCAAATCCAAATAATCTGAAATTTCGATACTGCCGACGAGCAGGAGCGCGCGTTGATTTTCGTACTCGGCGATGAACAACGGCGCGATGCCGATAATCCGATCTTCTTCTCGCGCCGAGACTAAAACCAATTCGGCGTTTTTCCATTCGCCGCCGCCGAGAGTCTGCCACCACTCGCTGAGATATTCATAACGCGAGAACGGCGTGTCGGCGGCGCTTTGCTCGACCAGCGCGTTCCAGGCGGTTGAATCAATTTCCGAAAAATCTTTGTGAAGTTTGAAGTCCATAGACAAAATATCGCCACAGAGAATACAGAGACTCTGAGATAAGGTTTAAAACTCAAAACTCTCTGTGAACTCTGTGGCTGTTCCTTTATGTTTGGTCAAATTTTACCAGTATAATGATAACAACTTTCCGAACATTCTTACGCCGTGACAACATTCGACCTCAACCTCCTCCCCATTCAGCGCTTCAACGGACAAGAGTCGGCTAACTTGCCGGGCTTGCTCGCGCTCACGCCTGCGCGCGGCGCGGCGCGCGGACGCGAGAAAGACAGCCTGATCGTCTATTTGATGCTGACGGGCAACGCCTCGCTGTCAGACGCGGAACTTGCGCAGGTGAACCATCGCGCCGCAGACGTTTTTTATCAAACGCCCGGCTCGCTCACTTCCGCGATGCGTAAAGCCGCAGAGAATATCAACGCCGCGTTGCTCGAACGGAATCTTTCCAGCAGCGGACGCGGGCAATACGCGCTCGGTTATCTTGTCCTCGCGGCGCTGCGCGAGGAGAAATGCACCCTGCTCCTCAGCGGCCCGGCGCACGCAGTGTGGGTCGGCGAGGGGCAATCGCGGCATATTTACGATCCGTCGTTATCGGGCAAGGGGTTAGGCTCCAGCCAAAACATTCAAACCTATTTTTCGCAAATCGAATTCCATTCCAACGACCTGCTCGTGTTGTGCGGAAAATTTCCAAGCGATTGGGAAGCCGACCTGCTCGGCGAACGTCCGCCCGCCTCGTTCGACGCGACCTATCGCAAGTTGACCTACACCAAAGGCGACTTGCACGCCGCGCTGATTCAACCGCAACTCGGACGCGGCGCCATCACAATTCTGCATGTGGATGTGAACGCTGCGCGTCAAACGCCGGGTCGGGCAGACTCGGCTCCCCAGCCGACTCCGCCGCCCGAGCCGCGCGAAGAAGCGCAGTCTCCAGTCCTTCGACACGGCTCAGGACAAGCCTCTAGCCCCCAATTCTCCGATTCTCCAATTCTCGATTCTTCTCCTCCCTCCATCACCGAAGAACAACTCGACGAAATGGCAGACTTCGCCGCGCACATGCTTCAACCCTCCGCGTACGCGATCCCGCCGCACCCCGAGGAGGTGACCCCGCCGCTTCAAGAAGAGTCGCGCCTGGCTTCCGCGCCGACGCCCTCCACGCCGCGCAGTTTCCCGCCGTCCATCCCGCGCGCAAAGCCGGAGGAACAAAAGAGCGAACCGGTTGTAATTAAAGAAACCATCGCGCCAGAGCCAGAGGCAGAACCCGAGGAAGAAGTTTCCGTCGTCGCGACTTCGGCGTTAGCCCCAGAGGCAGACCGATCCACCGCGCACGCCGCGGCAACGCGGCGCATGGCAAAAGTGATGGTCGGCGTCATCCAAACCGTACGGCGAGTGAACGAGCGGATGGGATTGTTCCTCCAACGCTTCATCCCCCGCCTCTTGCCTGGACCAGAATCCCCGGCGACCGAAGCGGGTCAACAGCCGCTGACTTTCATCCCCACCTACGCGCTGGTCTTCATCGCGGTTGTGATTCCCGTTTTGATCGTGACCATGGCAACCGTCATGTATCTGCGTTTCGGTCAGAGCGTGCAATACGACGAGTTTTATCGCCAGGCGCAGAGCGAGGCGGCGCGCGCCATCAGCGAGACCGACCCGGCGCGTCAACGCGACGCGTGGGAGAAATCGCTCGAGTTGTTGGACCAGGCGGAATCCTACGGCAAGACCGACCAATCTAGCCAACTGCGGCAGATGGCGCAAGCGAATCTCGATTCGCTGATGGGCGTGTTGCGCCTGGAATTTGCTCCCGCCTTCACCAACGGTCTCGGCGGCGACGCGCAGATCAGCCGCATGGCGGCAAGCGAAAGCGACTTATACATGCTCGAAGCGTCGCGCGGCGAAATTTTGCACGCCGCCTTCACCGGGCGCAGTCTCGATCTCGATACAACTTTCAATTGCAAGCCGGGAACCTACGCGGGTTATCAGGTCGGCACGCTGGTGGATTTGCTGGCGCTGCCAAAAGTAAACCTCGCCAGCGCGACCGCGCTAGGCATTGACGCCGAAGGAAATCTTTTGTACTGCGCGCCCGGTCAAGTGCCGCAAGCCATTCCGCTCCCTGCGCTTCCCAACACCAACTGGGGACGTATCACCGCGTTCGCGCTGGAGGGCGGCAACTTGTACGTGCTGGATGCCACCGCGCGTTCGGTCTGGGTTTACACCGGTCAGGAAGCCACCTTCGTGGACACGCCGTATTTCTATTTCGGCAACCAGATCCCCGATACGATTGACACCGCCATTGACCTTGCCATCAGCGGCGACGATCTCTACTTGCTGCACACCGACGGACATATTTCCACCTGCACCTTCAGCCGCATTGCCGAAACGCCCACGCGCTGCATTGATCCGCTCAACTTTATTGACGCGTTCCCGGCGCATCAGGGTCTCAATCTGTTCGCCCAGGCGCACTTCACGCAGATGTCGCTCACGGCCTCGCCCAACTCCGTTCTGCTGCTGCTCGATTCGGAAAACCGCAAAGTCTTCCGTTTAACGCCGCGCTCGCTCGAACTCCAAAACCAGATCACCGGCTTCGCGGGCGAAGGCAATCCGTTTCAGGCGGGTACCCTCGGCGCGCTGACCGTCAGCCCGAATTACGTGCTTTACGTCGCCATTGACGATCAAGTTTATTTCGCGACGAATCTTCCATAAGTTTCTGTAAACACGTAAACAAAGAAACATGTAACGTGTTTACGTGTCTACCTGTATACTTTCCTCATGAACTTCCTCAACTCCCTCTTTCGACGAAAAGCCCCGCTTCCTACGCAGGGGAAAGTTGCCCCCGACTCCGCCGACGAGCCGCTCCAGCAGACGTTTCTCAAAACGCTGGTCATCGTCTACGATCCGGTGGTGGATGCAACCTCCGGCAAGAAACTTTCCGAATTCATGCGCTGGAACAGCGTGGAGGAATTGGGCAGGGGATTCATGTCCGACATCCTGCAAGCCTCCGGCGGACTCGTCCATTACCAGATCGTCGAACGCGTGGATCTGGATGTCTTCCCCGCCAAACTAGCGCGCGACCCCGCCGACAATGCCAAACAATTCGCCTACGACGCGGAGACCTATCTGAGCGTACTGCGCGGCGAAACGCCTCCGTACACGCCTCCCGAAGTGGATTATCACGCCATCCTCAAACGCTTCAACGTGCTACCGCGCGTGGCAAAAAACGAGATAGATGAAGTGTGGGTCTTCAACTTTCCGCACGCGGGCTTCTACGAATCCATCATGGGCGGACCCGGCGCGTTCTGGTGCAACGCTCCCCCACTCAAAGACACAGACGCGGCAAAGCGGCGTTTTGTCGTCATGGGTTTTTCGTATGAACGCGGCGTGGGCGAGATGCTCGAGAATATGGGTCATCGCGCCGAATCGATCATGGAAAAAACCTTCGAGGGCTTGAGCGGCGACGCGAACCTGTGGCGGCGCTTCACACGTTACGAGCAGGTTACCCCGGGGAAAGCCGCGTTGGGCAACGTCCACTTCGCGCCGAACAGCGCGCGCGACTACGATTGGAACAATCCGTCTGTAGTGTTAAGCGAATGCGACGACTGGCTGTACAATTTCCCCAACTTCAAAGGCGACCTGCGCGAGGTCTCTGCCGAAGAATGGGGCAACGGGGACATCCGCAAACATCACGTTTGGTGGCTATCGCATTTTCCAAAGGCAAAGGGACGCGCCAACGGCATCAGCCACAACTGGTGGCAATACATCGCCGACCCCAACAACGTTCAAACCCAAAACGTCTAAGAAAGTGTTTTGAAATTCGTTGTTTTAACCACAGACCGCGAAGCGCCCAGATAAATTGGATTTCGAACGATCTCGGCTAACTTTTCATCAATAATCAACGTTCATCCGTGTTTATCTGTGGTGAATTTTGATTTTCAAAATGCTCTCTAAACCGTAGCGCAAAGTGAACTTTGCGCCACACAACTTCATCCCTCGATCTTTAACGCCACCATCGTCACATCATCCGCCAACGACCGGTAATTTCCAAATTCGCTGGCGCGTGCATACATCGAATGCAGGATATCCGGCGCGGCAAGGTTTGAATTTTGCGAGAGCAAATCTGCCAGGCGCGCCTGACCAAACTGCTCGTCCCCAGCCGCGTTCACCGCTTCGGTCACACCGTCGGTGTAGAGCAACAACGCATCCCCTTTCGCCAACCTCACCGATTCGATGCGCGGCTGGAAGAACTCCGCCAAACCGATCGCCGGCGCGGTCGGCTTTAACCAGTGAATTTCATTGCTCGCGCGGCGGTGAACCGCCGGCGGATTATGCCCCGCGTTGACGTAGGTCAACTCAAGTTTGTGCGGGTCGAAGCGCGCCAGAAAGACCGTCACAAAAGTTGTGAAATTGACGTTGTGGATGTAAAAACGGTTGATGCGTTCCAAAATTTCGGCGGGCGAATCGGTATCCGGCGCCATCGTCCGCAGGGCGGTTTGCAGACTGCTCATCAACATCCCCGCCGCCACGCCATGCCCGCTCACGTCGGCGATCACGAGTCCATGCGAGCCGTCGCGGAAATGGAAGAAATCAAAATAATCGCCGCCGATGATGTCGGCGGGACGGCTGAACGCGGCGACCTGCACGCCGTCAATAGTCGGCACAGTCTGCGGCAACAAGGCGCGCTGGACAACCTGCGAGAGTTCCAACTCGTCTTCCAGCCGCCGCATCTCCTCCTCAGAATAATGGTCCAAGCAAATCGACGCGGTGTAATTCATCGCCAACTGGCTCGGCTCCACATACTGATGGCAGATCTCGCAAATGCCCAGTGTGTGACTATCCAGTTTTGCGAGGCACGTTTCGATCACATGCAAATGATCCTGCACGCAATGGTCGTCCTCACACAACCGCGCGGCTTTCTCGGTGTCCGACGCCGTCTCGATGAATTCCGTCACCGCCTGGCGCTTTGCAACCAGGCTGGTTTCGATCTGTTCGAGAATTTCTAAAGACATGGCATTCTCCATACTCGTGCTCAGTTCTATCCGCAGTTCAACTGCGGGCAGATCGAGATCACAATTTAGAACATTTGTTAGATACGCCAAATCGAGAGTTTCTTACAAAATCTTCCAAACCTGATACAACCCCAAGTCCCCCGTCTCGCCATCGGATGAAAACGTCTCCGCCACTCGGAAGCCCGCCGCCTCCGCCAACTCCGCCAACTCGGGTTCGCTGAAGTGATGGACGTAACGCAGACCCTCTCCCCCGCTCCGCCAATCGAGCAGATAATCCCCCGCGTCCACCTCGGACTCTGCAACACGCTTCAACCCTGACTTTGAACCTGCCGCGCCCTCCCACGGCTGGATGCGCGCCTTCAACTTTTCGCTGTTTAGGAACTGCCAATTGGACAGGATGAACCTCCCATCGGCTTTCAACAATTTTCGGACCTCGCGCAACAAACCCAACCGCAACTCGCGGCTGGGGATGTGATGCAAAACGGCAAAAGCAGTGATCAGTGGCCAGTGATCAGTGACTGATAACTGATTACTGATCACTGATAACTTTGTCAAATCCGCTTCCACGAATTGCGCTGAGAAACCCTCGGGCTGCGACTCCGCTTCACGGAGCAGAGGCAGGCTGAAGTCCGCGCCGAGATACGTGCCGCGGTGACGTCGCCTCGCCAGTTCACGCGCCAATTCCCCGTTGCCGCATCCCAAATCCAGAATGGATTCATTCCCTTTCAACGAATCGAGGACGCGCCGCACGCCAGGCTGGATGCGATGCCGCGTGGCGGAGAATGCATCGCCGAAGCGCGTGTAAAAGTCATGATTAAGTTGAATCAAGCGCGCGGCGGTGGCTGAATCCATGCAAAGATTATAACGGGTATAATGCCGCCATGTTTACACCCGCCGAGATCGAGCGGCTTTCGGATGAGTTCGAATCGAAAACGCCGCAGGAGATCATCGCTTGGGCGATCGAAAACTTTTGGCCCCAGATCGCGCTGAGTTCGTCGTTTCAAACGCAATCCGTCCCGCTGTTGCATATGGTTTCGCAAACCCGCCGCGACATGCTGATTTTTTTTCTGGATACGGGCTATCACTTTTGGGAGACGTTAATCTTCCGCGAGAAACTGGCTTCCGATTGGAAGTTGAACGTGCTGGACCTCTACCGCGATCCGCGCTGGAACAACCTCACGCAAGGACGCACGCGCAGTCTGCCGCAAGAAGACCCCGACCTGTGTTGTTTCATCCACAAAGTGCAACCGATGCAAAAGGCGATGAGCGACATGCTGGCGTGGATCAGCGGCATCCGCCGCGACCAGACCGCCGTGCGCGCTCATGCCAAAATTTTAGAGTTGCAGGAAAACGGTCTGCTGAAGATCAACCCGATGCTGAACTGGACGAAAGCGGACGTGCAAAACTACATGAAAAAACATAACCTGCCGAAGCATCCGCTCTGGGATAAAGGCTATCGAAGCGTCGGTTGCCAGCCTTGCACAGTGGCGGTCGGAATCAACGACGACGAGCGCGCCGGGCGCTGGAAGGGACGCGGCAAAACTGAATGCGGTCTCCACACCGAGATGTTCGCGCATCAGGATGGGATTGAGGATATACGGAAACAGGTAAACACGTAGACGAAGAACATTTTGAGACCGCTGATTTTGAATCAAACGAGAGATAACTTGTAATTGGTGGTTTCGATACGACCTGCGACGAACACGCAGGTCTACTCAACCACCGATTAATTTATAAATTATGCACACCGAACGAAGAGAACTTTGGAGAGCGACACATCTCCTCACCCCCGATAAAAAAGAACTGGCGCGGCAAGCGCTGAGTCTGATTCAACGCGGGCAGGATGTAACGAAGACCCTGCGGAGTCATCCGCTCGCGGATGGAAGCGGCTACCTCAACAAGTCCATGCTGGTGACGTTATACAACGAGTTGGTCGCGGCGGGTGAAATGCAAGCGGATACGCGCCTGCTCGAACGCCTCCGCATGAAGCCGATGCGGACACTGTCAGGCGTAACGACGGTGACGGTTCTCACCAAGCCGTATCCGTGTCCCGCCAAATGTATCTTCTGCCCCACCGACGTGCGGATGCCGAAATCGTACCTGCCCGACGAGCCCGGCGCAATGCGCGCGGTGGAGCACAACTTCGACCCGTACGCGCAGGTGAAGTCGCGCATCAACCAGTTGGAAGCGCTGGGACATCCCACCGACAAGATCGAGTTGTTAATCCTCGGCGGGACGTGGTCGTCGTATAAACGCGAGTATCAAGAGTGGTTTGTCAAACGTTGCTTTGATGCCATGAATCCACCAACCGAGAATTCTCTCGTGATGGAAGAACGAAAAATTGAAAGCGGAGAATTAGAGAATTGTCACACCCTCAACGAATCGACTCATCACCGCAACGTGGGATTGGTCATCGAAACGCGGCCCGTTGAGATTAATCCCCATGAAATTCGCTGGCTAAGGCGACTCGGCGTGACAAAGGTGCAAATGGGCGCGCAAAGCCTCGATGACCGCATCCTTGAAATGAACAAACGCGGACACGACGTGGAGTGCACGCGTCGCGCAACCGCCTTGTTGCGCGCGGCGGGATTCAAGATCGTGTTGCACTGGATGCCGAACCTACACGGGGCGACTCCCGAATCGGACCGCGAAGATTTTGTCCGCTTGTGGACTGACTTCTGCCCCGACGAAATAAAAATCTATCCAAATCAATTGCTGGCGAACGCGGAACTTTACGAATACTGGCAGCGCGGCGAGTTCAAGCCGTACACCACGCAAGAATTGATTGACCTGATCGCCGACATCAAGCCGAGCATCCCGCGTTATTGCCGCGTGAACCGCGTTGTGCGCGACATTCCGTCCACGAACGTGGTGGAGGGGAATCGCAGAACGAGTTTGCGGCAGGATGTGCAGGATGAGTTGAAGCGGCGCGGGACGAAATGTCAATGCGTGCGGTGCCGCGAGGTGAGGAGCAAATCGGTGAGCGTCGAGTCGTTGAAATTGGACGATCTCGTCTATCAAGCGGGCGCGGCGGAGGAACATTTCATCTCGTACGTCACGCCCGAGGATAAACTTGCGGGCTTCATCCGATTATCTCTGCCAAAGGAAAATTCTCCGCAAACAGAAATTTCTGATTTGGACGGCGCGGCGTTAATCCGTGAGGTGCACGTGTATGGACAGTCGCTTCCCGTCGGCGCGGAGAAGGACGGGGCGGCGCAACACGTTGGGCTGGGCACGCGTCTGCTCGAGGAGGCGGAGCGCGTCGCCATCGCAAACGGATTCAAACGCATGGCGGTCATCTCCGCCGTCGGCACGCGGGGATATTATCTCGGGCGCGGCTTCGAGCACGGAGAGTTGTACTTGGTGAAAAGACTCGACTAAGAGAGCGTTTCTTAAGTCTAAACTGTCACTGTTTTGTACACGGATTTCACGGAACACACGGAAAAGAACAGATTTAAAATGATTTTTTCCGTGAAAATCAGTGTAATCCGTGTTGTCCGTGTCCAAAAAAAGAAGTTAAGAAACAGTCTCTAAGGCGAGTCAGCCGTCCCTGCGAAAGAGAGGCGGGGTTATATCCAAATTATTTTTTGCATCCCGCAAAGTTCACTTTGCAAATCGCGTAATAAGAATTGCGTTAAATATCCTAACAAGCGCTTGACTTGCATTGAGCGCGGTGTAACAATACGGCTATGGATTACAAAGACTATTACAAAATTCTCGGTGTGGATCGCAAAGCCAGCGAGGACGAGATCCGCAAGGCGTATCGCAAACTCGCCAAACAGCATCACCCCGATTACAACCCGAACAACAAGCAAGCCGAGGAACGCTTCAAAGAGATCAACGAAGCGTATGAAGTGTTGGGCGATGAAAAGAAACGCTCGACGTACGATCGGCTCGGTTCGGATTATTCGCAATGGCAACGGCGCGGCGGAACTCCGAATGATTTCAATTGGGGACAATACGGCGGCTCGCGTGTAAACGTTGACGACTTGAATGAAATGTTCGGCGGCGCAGGCGGCTTCTCCGATTTCTTCCAAGCCATTTTTGGCATGGGAGGCAGGCAAGCGCGTTCACAGCCACAGGGCTATCAACAAGAACTTGAGATCACACTCGAAGAAGCGTACAAAGGCACGTCGCGTTTGCTTCAAACCGACGGCAAACAAAAACAAGTCCGCATTCCCGCGGGCGTGCGGACGGGCTCGAAAGTGCGCGTGGCGGGCGCGGCTCCGAACGGACTCGATTTGTATCTGATCGTGGATGTGAAAGAGGATGCGCGCTTTGAACGCCGCGGCAACGATCTGCACACAACCGCGACGGTCAACTTGTTCACCGCCATCCTCGGCGGCGAAGCGGATGTGGAAACGTTCGACGGCAGAATCAAACTCAACATCCCGGCTGGCACGCAACCCGAGCAGGTCTTCCGCCTCGCGGGACGCGGAATGCCGCACGTGAAAAACGCAAAAGAAAAGGGCGACCTCTACGTGCGCGCCAAAGTGCAAATCCCGAAATACCTTTCAGAGAAACAGCGCACGCTTCTCGAGGAAGCGTCAAAGATCAAATTCTAAGCCGCCCGTTGTGGGAACTTTTCGCGGGGCGGCGATATAAGGATTTAAACAAAAAAAGATTTTTGTCCGCCAATCTACGCCAATCTTCGCGAATTTGAAAGAGATTAGCGAAGATTGGCGGATAAGCGCTAGGTATTGCTTAAGCCATGAATACATTTTCATTTAACCCATGCTCAGCGAAACTTAACCACACAGGGTTAATATCGCTTCCGATAATTTCAGGAAATGAGGTAAACACACAATGAAACGAATCCTGATCGCAATTCTCATGTTGACGTTAGCCGCCACCGCGTGCGCCTTGCCTGGCTCGACCCTCCCTCAATCGCCCGCGGATTCGCCAGCCCAGCCCGTTGCCACCATTGTGCCGGTCGCCGGCGCGCCGGTCCCGCTCGACGGGTCGCTGGCTTCGCTGTATCAGCAAGTAATTCCCGGCGTGGTCGCGGTCCGCACGGATACCGGCGAAGGCTCCGGCTTCATCTATGACACCGAAGGTCACATCGTCACCAACCAACACGTGGTGGACGGCGCGAGCGTGGTCGAGATCGCCTTCTCGTCCGGTTACAAAGCCTCCGGCACAGTCATCGGATTCGACCCCGATGCGGATATTGCCGTGATCAAGGTCAACGCGCCAGCGGAGGAACTTCATCCGCTCCCCATCGGCGATTCAGACGCCCTTTTAGTTGGTCAGCCCGTGGTCGCCATTGGCAATCCCTTCGGCTTGAGCGGCACGATGACGCTGGGAATTATCTCCGGTCTCGGGCGCACGCAACCCGCGCACGCCGCGCCGGAGGGCGGCTTCTTCAGCAACGCCGACATCATCCAAACCGACGCGGCGATTAACCCAGGCAATTCGGGCGGTCCGCTGTTCAACTTGAACGGCGAAGTGATCGGCATCAACCAATCCATCCGCACCGAGACGGTGAATCAACTCACCGGCAACGCGATCAATTCCGGCGTGGGCTTTTCGATCTCGATCAATCTGGTGAAACGAATCGTCCCCTTCCTGATCCGCGACGGCAAATATGAATATCCCTACTTCGGCATTTCATCGGACAGCGACATGAGCCTCTCCGTTTTCGAAGCGCTGGGCTTGGACCGCTACACCGGCGCGTACGTCGTCTCGGTTGTGCCGGGCAGTCCCGCAGACAAGGCGGGCATCCGCGCCGGCGATTCGCCGACCAGCATCAACGGCTTGAACGCGGGCGGAGACTTGATCGTCGCCTTCGACGGCAAAGAAGTGAAAACGTTCGACGACTTGTTGAGTTATCTCATCACGACCAAATCCCCCGGCGATACAGTCGTGCTGACCGTCTTGCGCGACGGCAAACTCGTGGATGTGACGGTCACGCTGGGAACCAGACCAAAATAATGAAGAAAAAGATAATGCGGCAGTTGAACTGCCGCAACAACAACCAACTAAATGCAAACGGACGGCAAATGCCGTCCGTTTTTTTATCCAAACCGTTCTTCGCGCCACACATCCGCGCGGTTGTGGTAACCGGCTTGTTCCCAAAACCCGCGCCGGTCACGGGACATGAACTCGAGCGCGCGCAGCCATTTGGCGCCCTTCCAAAAATACGGAGTCTCGGCCTCTTCACCGGGGATGAACCCAACCACGCCGCGCAGAGGATACCCATGGTCCGCTGTGATCGGCTCGCCGTTGAGATGAGTCGCCATCAAAAAGTTATCCTGCAACACAACTTCCAACGGCAGGTTGACGGTAAAGCCATACTCGGCATGCTGCATCACGTGGGTAGCGGAGGGTTTGATCTGAATCAGCCCATGCTCCGCCAGGGTCTTCACCGAAACGCCCTCCCACACCGTATCGAACTTGCTCCAACGCGTCACGCAATGAATGTCCATCTGGATTTTTGCGCGCGGGAGTTGGTTGAATTCATCCCACGTCCAGGTTTTTTCCTGTTCCACTTCGCCCCACACACGGAAGTCCCACGCCGCCGCGTTGAAGTGCGGGACCGGTCCATAATGCAAGACCGGGAATTTGAACGTCAGCGATTGACCGGGCGGCAGGCGTCCCTCCCCGCGGACTCGTTCCTCCTCCTTGCGTCGGTCTGGTCCTTCCATTGTAAACATGCTCTGCTCCTGTGCGGCGGATTATATCAAGCCCAACACAGAAATGACTCGGCTGTGGGCTGGTTTATTACCAATATCCTACTTTTATCCGGCAAATTTGCCGGGAATCCGAACCGCCTCCGGTGGGCGTACCGGTTTATAATAGGGCAACCTATAGGGTAATTTCCATGGCTCCAAATTTCTTTTCTTCCGTCATTGTTGGGTTTGAATTAAAGCGTCGCGGAGCGCTATGCCTATGACAGACATGGTCTCTCTGCTCAAAGCCGCTCAAAAACTGGACGAAGCCGCGCTGACCGCGATCTTCGACCAGTATGCGCCCGCCATTTATAAATATACCCTGCGCTTATGTCACGACCCAATCACGGCAGATAACATCGTCGGCGATGTATTTGCCCAACTGTTGGAGCAATTCGCCCAGGGCAAGGGACCGCGCACCAATCTCCGCTCGTATCTTTACCAAACCGCATATCACCTCGTCGTGGACCGTTCGCGCGACAACCAACACACCGCCCCACTGGAAGTCGCGGTTGGCACGTATGAAAAAGGTCAATTCACGCCGACCCAAAACCAGATCGAAGAACGCGTGATGATGGAGGCGCTGATCACGGCGATGAACTCCGAACTGACCGACGACCAGCGGCACGTCATCATCCTGCGCTTCCTCGAAGATTTCAGCCTCAAGGAAACCGCCGAAATCGTCGGCAAAGAAGTGAACAATATCAAGGTCATCCAGAACCGCGGTATCGCCAAGTTACGCAAAGCGTTGGGAATGCAACTTGAGGAATCCTAGAAGCATGACGTTTAAGCCAAAAAAGCCAGATATACTCCAACTGTTGAATAATCTAAAGCAGGTCGAGGCTGGCTATCCTCCCGATCTATTCACAATGCGCCGGCAGGGTTACCTCCAGCATCTTACAGAAGTCGCTTCAGGAGCGGGCGCCGCGGCTGGAGTCAAACCCAGCCTGACGACCGGCAAAGGCGGAGGCGCGGCGTCTATGGTCGGCGGCATTCTCGAAACGGGGCTGGCGGTCATCCTCCTCGCGGAGACATTTACCGCCGCGGTCCTGTACTGGGATGAAATTTTCGACTTTGTCCGAGCGCTTTCATCGAACTGGTAGGCGGCATGGATAAACGCGGCGACCAAAAATCCGCCCTACTCCCCTGATAAAGCGCGAGGCAGAAATCTCGCGCTTTTATATTTCGCTAATACTCCAGCGCTACCATCCTGTCGTCTAAATTTATGAACGGAATTATCACGCGGGTGGTAGACGAAGGCAGTATAATCCTCCACCGAAAAGGTATCCAATGCTGAAAAGTTTCGTAAAAATATTCGGGGGAGACCCCAACAAGAAGACTGTCTCACAATACGGTGGAATTGCCGATCAGGTCAACGCCCTCGAAGCGGACTTCGAGGCTCTCTCGGATGATGCGCTGCGCGCCAAAACGGACGAGTTCCGCGCACGGCTAGCCGAACTGATCGGGAACGTGGAGGGCTTGGAGGAGAAGGAGCAGTTCGAGGCTGGGCAGGACGCGTTGGACGACATCTTACCCGAAGCGTTCGCGGCAGTGCGCGAAGCCTCCAAGCGCACCATCGGCTTGCGCCATTACGACGTGCAGTTGATCGGCGGGATCGCGCTCCACAAAGGCTCGATCGCCGAAATGCGCACAGGCGAAGGGAAAACGCTCGTCGCCACGCTCCCGATCTATCTCAATGCACTGCTCGGCAAAGGCGTACACCTCATCACCGTCAACGATTACCTCGCACGGCGCGACGCGCGTTGGATGGCGCCGATCTATAACCTGTTGGGATTGAGCGTCGGCGTCTTGCAAATGGCAGCCGCGACCGAAAACGGCAAGAAAGCGTTTCTCGTGGATTTGGAACGCGAATCGCCGCACGAGGATCAACACCAACTCCGCATGGTTGACCGACGCTTTGCCTACGAAGCGGATATCACATATGGAACGAACGCTGAGTTCGGCTTCGATTACTTGCGTGACAACATGACCATGCGGTTGGACGACCGCGTCCAGCGCGGTTACCACTATGCCATCGTGGACGAGGTGGACAACGTGCTGATTGACGAAGCGCGCACGCCGTTGATCATCTCCGGTCCCGCCTCGGGGAATTTGGAATGGTACGGCAAAATGGCGCAGGTGGTAAAACAACTCAAACCCGAAGATTACGAGATCAACGAAAAAGACCGCAACGCCTCATTGACCGAAACCGGGCTGGCACATGTCGAACAGATCATGGGTCAGCCGTTGCTCGACCCCGACCGCCCGGAGGATGTGACGCCCGAACAAGCGCGCCTGCGCGGCTACCTCGAACAGGGTATGCGCGCGCAGTTCATCTTTCAGCGCAACAAAGATTATCTCGTGCAGGGCGGTAAGGTCGTCATCGTGGATGAATACACAGGGCGGCTCATGCCGGGGCGGCGTTGGAGCGACGGCTTACATCAGGCGGTCGAGGCGAAAGAGGGCGTGAAGATCGAGCCTGAAAACGTGACCTACGCCACCATCACCCTGCAAAATTACTTCCGTATGTACAAAAAACTGGCAGGCATGACCGGCACCGCGCTGACTGAAGCCGAGGAATTCAGCAAGATCTACAACCTCGAAGTCAACCCGATTCCTCCGAACCTCGAATATCAAGCCCTCGGCGCCAACGCGCCGCTGGTCGAGATCAAAACCAAAGACGACGACGGTTACGCGTATGCCTATTTTGCGAAACGGGACGACAAAGAACAAAGCCCGCTGTTTTTCCGAAGGCAGGATTTCCCCGACGTCATCTACAAAACCATCGAAGCCAAACTGCGCGCCATCGCGACGGAAATCGTCCGCGAACACGTGCGCGGACGCCCCATCCTCGCCGGCACCACCTCGGTCGAGGCGTCGGAAAGATTATCACAGCGTTTGAAAGCCGAATCTGTTCGGAAGTTGATGCAGGTCGCCCTCGTCCGCCGCGCGTGGATGGAAGCCAACAACCGCGAAGAAGACGGGCGCCTCATCCCCGAACTCCAGCAGTTCAACGAACCGCTTGAAAAAATCTCGCCGGACGCAATGCGGAAATTTGCCCAGCCGTTCGGCATGACGAACATCAACCCGGAAGACCAAAACAACCTCACTGCTTTGCTTGAAATACTTCGCCTTGATTCGTCCAATACCAACCGACTGAAGTCGGTATTACAGGGCGGCGTTCCGCATCAAGTGCTGAACGCGCGCAGACACACCGAAGAATCGCAGATCATCGCCGGGGCGGGCGCGTTCGGCGCGGTGACCATTGCCACCAACATGGCGGGGCGCGGCGTGGATATCAAACTCGGCGGCGAGGTCGCCGAAGAAGTCATCAGCGCGGTCAACCGCGTGTTGCGAAAAGTCGGCCACGAGAATCCCTTCGACATGTCGCTCGAAGAACGGCGCGTCGCCTTGCAACAAATGGACCCGTCCAATTTCGGAATTTACGACGCCGAACTCAAACTCTTCCTGCAATACTTCGACGATATGGAACGCGTCAAAGAACTCGGAGGCTTGCACGTGGTCGGCTCGGAACGCCACGACGCGCGCCGCATTGACAACCAATTGCGCGGACGCGCCGCGCGCCAAGGCGACCCCGGCTCCTCGCGCTTTTATCTTTCGCTCGAAGACGATCTCATGCGCATTCAAGGCGGCTCGCAAGTGAGCGGACTCATGGACCGCATGCGCGTGGACGAATCCCTGCCGCTTGAGGCAGGCGTCGTCAGCCGCGTGATCGAACAGGCGCAGCACCGCATCGAAGGCGCCAACTCCGATGTGCGCAAACATTTGCTCGAATACGACGATGTGCTCAACAAACAACGCGAACAAATCTACGGTCAACGCGACCGCATCTTCGTCAAAGAAGATTTGAGCGACGACATCGCCGCCCTGCTCGAAACCGAAATCACCCAACGCGTCGAAGCGGGATTGGCAGACGAAGAGGGACCGTGGAAACTGATCGCCTGGCTCGAACAAGTTCAGCCTCCGTTCATGACGGGCGACCGCCTCTTTCCCAGTTTCGGCTTGTCTCTGCTTCTCAAGGAACTCGTCCCCTCCAGCGACTCTTCGGCGGACTCAAAACAAGCGCTTCGCTCTTCGACCTTGGACTTAATCTCCCGCGCCATCACCGCAGAGAACGCACACAACCTGCGCGCCATCGAAGCCTTGATCGATCGCAACGAGGAAAGTCTCCAGTCTCAAATCTCCAGCCGCGAAGATGCGGTGGACGCGTTCTTCGAGGGCTTACACGACCGCGAAGACTCCCCGCGCCCGCAAAAGATCGTCGAAGAACTCAACAGCCTCATTGGAATGCAATTGCGCCTCAACAGCGAACAACTCCGCGCGCTGGGCGAAGACCCCGAGTCGTTGAAAGATGACATCAAGCAAAACGTTTCCGCGCAGTTAACCGCCAACTTCGCCGCGCGCATCATCAGCGCGGCAAGCGCCCGCATCGGCGAACCGCTGGGCGAGAAATTCCAAATCTCAAATTGGGACGACGCGGCGGACAAGATCGCCGAAGCCGCGCAATCCGCGCTCGAACGCCGCCGTGAGCGTCTCGTCGGCGAAAACGGACAGATCGCCCGCGACATTGACAACCTGGCGCCCGCCGAGATCAATGAAACGACCAAACTTCAATTGCTCCTTTCGCTCTCGCAGGGCGCGCGCACGGTCTTCGACCAGAAGACACATCGTCAGGTGAAGCAGGTCTTTGCGCGCTTCGGTTATGTTTTCCTGATCGCCCAATTGCTTGAAGGGCAGGAAGCGGAACAGATCGCCGATGAAGTGTTGGAGCATCTCGAACAAGCGGAGCAGGCGCTATGCACAGCTTGGGGTCAGCGTGAGTTCAACCGCCTGTCGGCGAACGCGCAGAGGTTGGCGGATTTCGGCGTCGCCGCGCAAAACGCTTTCGGCGAGGAAAGGCTGAACGAAGCCGTGTCAGCTCTCCCTGAGTCGGACCGGGAGGCGTTGATCGAGTCCATCGGCAAATACGTGCTGAATGAAGTCCATCGGCAGTTATTGCTCGGCGCGACCACCGAGTTGTGGGTGGATTATCTGACGCGCATCGAAGCGCTGAGGGTGTCCATCGGCTTGGAGGCTTACGCCCAACGCGACCCGCTGGTACAATACAAAGCGCGCGCGTCCGAAATGTTCGCGCAACTGGTGGAAGATATTCGCGGGCTGACGATCAGCCGCGTGTTTGCCTACCAGCCCAAACCGGTTGAGATCACGCCGGTGGAAACGTCGGATGCTCCATTTGAATCGCAACCTGTGACTACGGATGAAAACCGCAAGAAGAGGCGTCGAAGACATTAATCGCCATGAGCGCCGCTGATCGAGTTACCGCTTCGCTGAACACGTATCGCGCCCTCCCCAAAGTGGAGTTGCATCGTCACCTTGAGGGATCACTACGCCTCGACACCATGCTCGACGTCGCGCAACAGCACGGCATCACCATTCCCGCGGATGTGTTGCGCTTAAGCACGCTGGTGCAAATTCAGGAAGAGGATAAATTCACCTTTCAAAATTTTCTCGGCAAATTCAACACCTTGCGCCTGTTCTATCGCTCGCCCGATGTGATCCATCGCATCACGCGCGAAGCCGTCGAAGACGCGGCGAAGGACAACGTGAAGTACATGGAATTGCGTTTTACGCCGGTCGCGCTCAGCCGCGCGGAGCGCTTCCCGTTGCACGACGTAATGGATTGGGTAATTTCAAGCGCGCAGGAAGCGTCCAAAGAGCAGGATGTGATCGTCAAGTTGATCGTGTCGGTGAACCGGCATGAAAGCGCCGAGATCGCCGAACAGGTGGCATGGCTCGCGGCGGACCACATCAAGGACGGGATCGTGGGGATGGACCTGGCAGGCAACGAAGCGGATTTTCCATCCCAGCCGTTCTACGGAATATTCAAAGAGGCGAAGCAGGCGGGCTTGCACATCACCATCCACGCGGGCGAATGGGGACCCGGCTACAATGTGCGGGAAGCCATCGAGGAGATCGGCGCGGAGCGGATCGGTCACGGTGTGCGCGTGTTGGACGACGAGTCCATCGTGGCGCTGGCGCGCGAACGCCAGACTGCCTTTGAAGTGTGCATCACGAGCAACTACCAATCGGGCGTCTTTGAATCGTTGGAAACGCATCCGCTGATGGAAATGTACGATGCGGGTTTGAACGTCACGATCAATTCGGACGACCCCAGCATCTCGCGCATCACCCTCAGCCACGAGTATTACACCGCCTGCGAAGACCTGAAGATGCCGCAGAGCGCCTTGAAACAACGGATCGTCGCCGCGGCACAAGCGGCTTTTATCGGCGAGACCGAAAAGGAAAAACTTGTGAAGCGATTGGAAAAGGATTTGAAGTTATAATACACGCTGCATCGCAAGGATGGCAAAGGCGCTCCTTTGTGTTCTTCGCAAGAGTACGGTGATCACACGCAGGGCAAGGCGCTCTCGCCCTGGCAAGGAACACCACCAAAGGAGAACCCTATGAACGATTTCTTTAAAGCGCTGGATGTTTTGAAAGTGGGGAAAAAGGATTACGCCTACTATCGCCTCGAGACGCTCGAAAAAGCGGGTCTGACCCAACTCAAACGGCTTCCGTTTTCGATCCGCATCATGCTGGAGGCGGCTCTGCGTCAATGCAACGACAAAGAGATCACCCAAACAGACGTGAAAAATATAGCGGCGTGGACGCCCCTTTCAAAAAGCCGACCGGGCATCCCCTTCCTCCCCGCCCGCGTCATCATGCAGGACTTCACCGGCGTGCCTGCCATCGTTGATCTTGCGGCAATGCGTGCGGCGGTGGCGCGCCTCGGCGGCGACCCGAAAAAAATCAACCCTCTGGTGCCAGTTGACCTGGTGATTGACCATTCGATCCAAGTGGATTTCTTCGCCACAGCCGACGCGTTACAGCGCAACACCGAAATGGAATTTTTGCGTAACAAAGAACGCTATGAATTTCTCAAATGGGGCCAACACGCGTTCCAAAACTTCCGCGTGGTGCCGCCGATGACCGGCATCGTACATCAAGTCAACCTGGAATATCTCGCCGATGTGGTGATGACGAAGAAAGACGGCAAGGAAACGGTCGCCTTCCCCGATACGCTTGTCGGCACCGATTCACACACAACGATGATCAACGGTCTCGGCGTGGTCGGCT
Source organism: Anaerolineales bacterium (assembly GCA_020847435.1). Classification (GTDB taxonomy): domain Bacteria; phylum Chloroflexota; class Anaerolineae; order Anaerolineales; family Villigracilaceae; genus Defluviilinea. The sequence continues at coordinate 6,104 of JADLBX010000047.1, read as the reverse complement.
GGGGCGTGGGCGGCATCGAAGCCGAAGCCGTGATGCTCGGTCAACCGATGGACATGCTCTTGCCCGACGTGATCGGCTTCAAACTGCACGGCAAACTAAGCGAGGGCGTCACCGCCACCGATCTCGTGCTCACCGTCACGCAGATGCTCCGCAAAAAAGGCGTTGTGGATAAATTCGTCGAGTTCTTCGGTCCGGGGTTGGACACGATGTCGCTCCCCGACCGCGCCACGATCGGCAACATGGCTCCCGAATACGGCGCGACCATCGGCTACTTCCCGGTGGATAAAGAAACGCTGCGCTACATGAAGTTGACCGGTCGCTCCGATGAGACCATCGCGCTCACGGAAGCCTACGCGCACGCGCAAGGACTCTTCCACGACGCGGACTCGCCTCACCCCGAATACACCGACACGCTCGAACTCGACCTTGGGGCGGTCGTGCCCTCGTTAGCCGGACCCAAACGTCCGCAGGATCGCGTGGCGATGTCCGAACTCAAAGAAACGTTCAACAAGGCATTATCCACGCCGGTGAAAGAGCGCGGCTTCGAACTCAAACCCGAAGCGTTGAACGCCGAAGCCGCGTATGGGACCAACGGCGGCTCGATGAAGATGAAACACGGCGTGGTCGTCATCGCGGCGATCACCTCCTGCACGAACACGAGCAATCCGTCTGTGCTGGTCGCGGCGGGATTGCTGGCAAAGAAAGCCATCGAAAAAGGTTTGAACGTCAAACCATACGTCAAGACCTCGCTTGCGCCGGGTTCGCGCGTGGTGACTGAATATCTCAAACAAGCCAATTTGCTCGAACCGCTTTCGCAACTGGGCTTCAACGTCATCGCCTACGGATGCACCACCTGCATCGGCAATTCAGGTCCGTTGCCGGCTGAAGTGGCGAAGGCAGTTACCGGGTCCGATCTGGTAACTGCGGCGGTGCTTTCGGGCAACCGCAACTTCGAGGGCAGGATCCACCCACTGGTGAAGGCAAACTTCCTGGCGAGTCCGCCGCTGGTCGTGGCGTACGCGCTGGCTGGCACCGTTGACATTGACCTCGACAAAGAACCGCTCGGCACAGGCGCAGACGGCGCGCCGGTGTACCTCAAGGATTTGTGGCCCACGCAACAAGAGGTCAACGCGGTCGCCGCGTCAAGCGTGCGCGCTGAGATGTTCAGAGACAAATACGCCGACGTGTTCAGCGGCTCAGACATGTGGAAGGAGATCAAGGTCTCCGGCGGCGATCTATATGAATGGGACGAGAACTCCACCTACATCCATCACCCGCCGTATTTTCAGGAACTGACGCTCGCTGCCGGCTCGGTGAAAGATATCCAAGGCGCGCGCGTGCTTGGGTTGTTCGGCGACTCGATCACCACCGATCACATCTCCCCCGCCGGCAACATCGCCATAGACAGCCCCGCCGGGAAATATCTGCAGGAACGCGACGTAGCGCCGCAATATTTCAACTCGTACGGCTCACGCCGCGGCAACGACCTCGTCATGGCGCGCGGCACGTTCGCCAACATCCGCTTGAAGAATCTCCTGGTCGCGCCGAAGGAAGGGAATTGGACAAAGCATCACACCAGCGGCGAGGTGATGTCCATTTATGACGCGGCGATGAAATACCAAAGCGAAGGGACGCCGGTCATCGTCATTGCGGGGAAAGAATATGGAACCGGTTCCAGCCGCGACTGGGCGGCGAAGGGACCGCTGCTTCAAGGCGTGCGCGCGGTGATCGCCGAATCGTTCGAGCGCATCCATCGCTCCAACCTCGTCGGCATGGGCATCCTGCCGCTAAAATTCATGGACGGCCAGAACGCCGAGTCGCTGGGCTTGAAAGGCGACGAAGCGTACGACATCGCAGGCTTGAACGATATCCAACCGAAAAGTATTTTGAACGTGAAAGCGAAACGCGCCGACGGTTCGACGGTCGAATTCCAAGCCGCCGCCCAACTGAACACCGCGGTGGAAGTCAATTACTACCGCGACGGCGGCATCCTGCATACGGTGTTGAGGAATTTGATCAAGTAGTTCGGATTGCACACTGCGAACTTCATAAACATGACTCGCCTCGAATTTAATCTTTCGAGCTTTTAGCCACGAATTACACGGATTTACACAAAAAAGCCGACCATGTACGATCTGGTCGGCTTTCGTCTTAAACGAATTGGGGTAAAAATCTTACAATCTTATAGTTTTCGCTCCTCATATAACAGGAATGAACCCAAAAGAATAATCAGCAAAAGAACGATCACGGCGAACAGGAGCATGGCTTGAACCCATGCGCCCCTGAAGCTGGTTATCAAACCCAGCACGAGGATGACTGTCACCAAACTCAATGCAGGGAAATATTTACCAACCCATTCGTTTACGACCCTGAGTTTATACATTCTGAATAAACCCGCGCCCATACCCAAAAACCCGACCCCGATCAACGCCAGCAGAAGCGCCTTTCCGCTGACAGGCAGGTCAAGAATGAAGATTCCGCAAGTTGCATCCAGGCTCGGAAGCGGATACGCGGAAAAAACCATCGCTTTGGCGAAAATGAAGTTCTTCAGGTCAATATTCCCCGCGTCCACCGTCCACTCGAATTCTTGCGATTCGCCGGGAGCCAACCCGATCTGTACCTTGCGTTCCTCCGCTACAGTGGGAGCGCTGACCCATACCCGCACAACCGGGTTGATCTTGATCTCTGCCGTATTCGTGAACGAAAGCGAGAGAATACCCAGATCGCTCGGGGTCATCAACACGGGACAGTTAAATCCGGTCAAGCCCGGGTCTGCCTGACGCGGGAACCCGTAGAAGGAGGCTTCCAGGTCTGCCCAGGTTGCAATGAACATCAGAAACAATCCCGCGCTAAAACCTGCGAAGTAGAAGAGCAGAGCCAAAGATAAAGTTTGTCGTTTGTTGGTTGTCATGGCACCCATTGTAATTTCTTTTGGCAGTTGCAAACATCACAAAATTTTTCGCAAACGGATGCGAAGAAAATTCTCACCTGTTGTATGAGGTTGGCGCGCGGTTATTTGCCGCCGACAGCCAAGAGTTCAAGCAACCCACCGGGATACAAGATGGACCTCCCCTCCCCGAACTCATCCAGGCTCTTCCACACCACGCGGATGCGCTCCCCGTTCGCTTCGATGACTTCCATTTCAGCCTGCTCGTACAACGTCGACTCGCTCAACGTCCCATCGTAGACCATCACGATCTCGTGACCCATCTGCCCATTATGGACGAAAATATTCTCAAGATAACCCAGATGTCGTAAACCTTCGATCTCGCTGTCCAGTTCTTCCATGATCTCGCGGCGGACGGCAACCTCCCCACTTTCGCCAAACTCGATCCCGCCTCCCAGCGGACGGTAATACGCTCCATTCTTGACCGAATCAAATCCTTCAAAGACAAGAATACGGTTATCGTTCTTGAACACGCAAAGCGCGATCGGGCGGATTCGATTCATGATTTCTCCCTTTAATGCTCTGTCGGGGTCTGAGACCCCGACAGAGCGTCGCTAAACAACAATCAACTCAGGCTGTTTCTGCAAATTCGCTTGCATAGACCACGGTCCCGTCCACGTGACGGTAACGGGGAGGATATTGCCCTTCAAGTTGTCATCCGATTCGACGAAGACGAGTTTGTTGGTCGGCGTGCGTCCGCGCCAGCGGTCTTTGACCTTTTCCTCAAACAACACATCCACAGTTTGACCGAGATACTTCTTGTTGATCTCGCTGACAATCCCCTCCTGCAAATCTTCCAACAGGCGGAAGCGGCGCACCTTTTCATCTTCGGGAACGTCATCCACCATGCGGCGCGTAGCGACGGTCCCTTCACGAGGGGAATAACGCGCAAGGTGAGCCACGTCAAGCCGAAGGTCGGAAAGGACGCGGTGCGTTTCCATGAATTGTTCCTCGGTCTCGCCGGGGAATCCCACGATGATGTCTGTCGCGATGGAGCAGTCGGGAATTTTCTTGCGGATGGTCTCGATGAGGTTGCGATAATCCCGCTGAGAGTAGCCGCGCTTCATGTTTGCCAGCACCTCGTCGTCGCCCGCTTGAATCGGGACTTCGATGTGCGGCATAACCTTCGGAAGTTCGGCAATCGCTTCCATCAATTCTTCGGTAAAGTAACTGGGATGCGAAGTGAGGAAGCGAATGCGCTCGACGCCTTCGACCTCGTGAATGACACGAAGCAGTTGCGCGAGATTGGGTCCATCGGGAACGTCTTTGCCGTAGCGATCAACGATCTGACCGAGAAGCGTCACCTCTTTGACGCCTTGCGCGGCAAACGAGCGAATCTCTGAAACAATATCGCCGACGGGACGGCTGCGCTCAATGCCGCGTCGGAACGGGATGATGCAGAACGTGCAGGCGTGCGAACAGCCATAGACGATCGGCACGTGCGCGCTGACGAGTTGTCCGCGTTCGTGTTGCGGGAGAATCAATTCGTCATCCATCATCAGGAAGCGGCGCGTGGTTTCGGAATCTTCCAACGAGCGGATCTCGCCCTGGCTCAAATACGAGACGAGCGGTCCCGGGTCAGACGGCGGGGAAAACACATCCACAAACGGAAGACGCTCACGCAATTTATCCGCGCCGCGCACGCCGACCATGCACCCCATTAAGTTAATGACGAGATTCGGGTTTTGCTGTTTGAGCGGACGTAATGATGTAACCCGTCCCATCGCCTTGTCTTCGGCAGACTGTCGCACGACACAGGTGTTTAAAACAATAACATCTGCTTCCTCTATGGTTTCTGTAAACGTATAACCAAGATGTTCCAACGACGAGCCGACGCGCTGAGAGTCGGCGACGTTCATTTGACATCCCTCGGTCCAGATATGGTATTTCATAGGTTGGGGATTATACCAAGAGCGGTGAGGGTTTAAAAAACCAAACAAGCCGCCCTAGGCGGCTTGTTTGGCAGAAAATCTACACTTTAGTTTTGTTTCCTTAGCGAACAGTTTTTCGGTATGCCGACAATGGGATCGCCAAACGTAGCGTTGTTGCAAGTTACCGAGGTTGGACCCGTAAAATATTGATAGTAATATTGACCGTTCGCGCCGTATTGGACCTGGTATACCCCAGTTGGCACACTTACCACATCATTCTCATTGGCGGCAAACGTCCAATCTCCCGAATCGCCGGGACCCGGGTCATCATCCGAGCCGCCATCCGAGCCCATCCCTACATTCAGTGAATTATTGATGCCGCTGAACGTATTGCCAACTTTTGGTCCTAACGCCAGCACAACGGCGACGACCACGATCGCGACCAGAGAAATAATGATCGCATATTCCACCAACCCCTGGCCTCTGTGTGATTGTGTGGAAGGAGAAACGAGAAAATTCATAATACAACTCCTTTGAAATATTATAATCCACAGGGAAAAGATTGCCCCATAAAAAGGTTACAGATTGCGCTATTCATTTTTGTAAAGTACGCGGGTTTTCGCCGCGAATTTCTCGCTTAATTTCTATCAAAACTGGATCAAGCGCAAATCAGTTCACGCGGGGCTGTCTTTCAAGAAGGGAAACCATTATCACTTATGGTAAAATCTCGTCCGCCTCGCAAAACGCGAGGCTTGTGGAGGGATGGCCGAGCGGCTGAAGGCGCATGTCTTGAAAACATGTTTGGGTCACACCAACGTGGGTTCGAATCCCACTCCCTCCGCCAGACGATTTCAGATTGACGATTTTCGATTGCACAATCGTAAATCCAAAATCGTCAATCGTAAATTGAATTGGGGAGGTGCCAGAGTGGTCGAATGGGGCCGCCTGCTAAGCGGTTTCCGGGGCGAAATCCTCGGACGCAGGTTCGAATCCTGTCCTCCCCGCCACTGATGAAACACGCGCTCCGCGACGAGGGCGTGTTTTGTTTTCGGGCTTGGTCCCTGCAGGGGGGATGATATTCGAATCCTGCGCTGGCGTCCCTCCACATGAAAAAACGCGTCCAATGCGGACGCGTTTTTTGTTTCAGTCAGGCTTTCAATAGACCTCTTGCGAAAGTCATTTTCGCCACAGAGAACACACCGTTCGTGCCGCGAGCACGACGGTGCGAGACGGCAGAGAAAAAGAGAATTTCCACCTGCCCCGAACGCAGGTGCGGGGTCAAAGGT
>JADLBX010000046.1 GCA_020847435.1 Anaerolineales bacterium | reverse complement strand
GCTGAAGGTGTCAACAATAAAATCAAACTGATTAAGCGACGTGCCTTTGGGTACACCAACTTCGACCATTTCCGCTTGCGTATCCTGGTCGAGTGTGCCCCTGACCCCACTTAATCCCAAAGAGCCGCTTTTCTTTGGTCAGAGATACATGATATTTTGTGGTCATTCGCCAAGTATAATCTATACAAAATATTCAAGTTAGCCAAGTACTAGTACACCAACAAATTAAAGTTGTAGGGCAAATTGCCAATTTGCCGAACGCAATTTAGCAAATTGCGCTACAAGTTCAGCTGGCAGAAGTACTAGTCTTGCTTTGTCTTATGGCTGGTACGTGACGTTGACGGCGATGTAATCGAGCGAGAAGTCGCGCGAGGTACTGTTGCCCACATCGATCACGCGGACGCGGAAGTTGGCGTTGGAGAAATCGCTCAACGACCAGGCGCGACCCCACGTGTCCGAAGCGCTACCCAGTATGTACGTGGCTTCGGATGTGGACAAGTTCGAGGTCTGCTTCGCCGTTGTCCACGATGCCCCGTTGTTCCACGATAGCTGAACGCAGAGTTTTCGCGTGCCGCTGGCAGAATCGACGCGCGCATCGAGCTGCACTTGAATGCCTAGCACAGTTCCCGATGGAATGTTGAACCCGAAATTAAAGAACTGATGTTTGTCTTTGCGGTTGTTCGTGCAAGACGTGCTTGTGCCGTTTCCGCTGTTTGTGTCCACGGCAAAGACGCTGTCGTTCGCAAAGGCGTTCGTCGGGTTCGTTTGGTAACCGTTGTTATCTCCCGCGTTGGTTGTTTGCGCGGCTTGACCGGTCGGGGCGAGGTACCCCGTGCTTACGGGCGAGCCCGGTGTATTTGTAGCCGTTGGAGGAACGTTTGTGTTGGTGGGCGTTGGAGGAACGCCTGTGTTTGTGGCTGTCGGAGGAACGCTTGTATTGGTTGGCGTCGGTGTGGGTCCCGTGCCGAGCGTGCCGCCATCCACAACGAGCGCGAACTTTTGTGGACCGTTGGGAACGTTGAAGCCGTTGACCGTAATGGTATAGGAACCGCTTGGCGATTGGATATAGACATTTTCCACATTGTTGCGGTTATCGGCAGTTCCTCCTGTGGCGCTCCATCCGCCGGAGAAGACGTTGCCGCGATAGGTGTTCGCCCCGTTCGCGACCGTCAAGTCGAGGTTGTTGACGAGGTTTACCGACGCGGTATCTGTGGAGGGATAGTCGGACCAGACGAGGGTTACCTTGAGAGGTCCGCCTGTTGAAGTGACGTTGAAGACTTGCGAACCGCCCGTGCTCAGTCCGGTTCCTTCTTCCACGAATTGGATGGTTCCATCCGTGGCGCCGTCGAGATTGATGCGTCCCCAGCCCTCGTGATTATTTGGGATGGGAAAATCGTTATCGTTTGCGCCATCGTTATTTTCATCCAGAATATCCACCGCGGAGTTGATCAAGGTCGCTTTGACGAGCGCCGCGGTCGCGTTGATGCCCTGCGCTTTGTTGTAATAATCTTTTACAACCGCCACGCCGCCCGCAGTCAGCGGATTGGACATAGATGTGCCGCCCATATATTTGTAATACGAATCATACGGGAAGCCCCAACCGTCGTATTGATAAGCGCCGTTTTGCGGATTCGGCGACGCGTCATACCCTTGTTGGTAAAGATCCGAATACGCGGAAAGGATCCATGTGCCGGGCGCCACTACGTCCGGTTTGATGCGTCCGTCGTCGGTCGGGCCGCGGCTGGAAAACGCCGCCATCTGACCGGAATTGCCGGCGGCAGGATCGCTAAAAATGGGATTTGCCGGGTAATCGCTAGGCCAGGATGTTCCGTAGGTGGCGATCACGTTGGCTCCGCTTTGCGAAGCGCAAGTCGTGTAAGCCAGCGATGCGTCGCATGGGTAATTGTCAACGCGCTGGTTTTCGCTCGCGCCCACCGTGATCGCATTTTTTGCTGTCGCGGGCGAACCGATGGAGTCGTTGTCAATCACGCCGTCGCTGTTGGCGTCAATGCCTTCGTTGCCCGCCGAGAAGGTGATTGCCATGTCGCGGTTGGTCCACACGAACGAATCGGTATTGACGCTGTCAACCGTATAATCGCCTGCCGCCGCCGAGCCCCACGAATTCGAATGGATGCGCGCACCCGCGTTATATGCCTGCTGATAGAGCGTTTTCAAATCGCTCGGAATGCCCGTGAGGAAGTAACCGTTCGCGGGATAGCCGCCAAAGATTTGGCAGAACGTTGTGACCGTTGCCCAGTTCTCAGTGGATTGGAAAACCAACCGCGCCGCCGGGGCAATGCCCGTGCCAATTCCGTTCGCTTCGCCGTCGCTTAAGACGGAGCCGGTGGTATGCGTTCCATGCCCGGAGTCAACGTCAATCGAACCGTCGTTCGCGATCGATTGGAAACATCCGCCGGCGGAACCGGGCCAGTTGTAAATTGCGACGATGCGACTCGCAGGGATATCTGCGTGCGCCGTGGCGACGGTCCCGCCGCCCAAGCCGGTATCCGAAACTGCCGCGATCTGCGTGGAACCGTCGTAGCCGCGTGAATTTGCAATTGCCGCGCCGATGCTGTCGCGCGCGTCGTCGTTCCGCGCTGGACCTTGCGGTTCGCTGAGAGTTATCTCGTTGAGCGCGAAGTTGCTGATGGAGGCGACATCGTCCACCGCCGCGATCGCGTCCACGAACGCGCCGTTGGCGGCGACGATCAACGTATCGTTCTCGAAGGCGAGCGCTTGCGCGCCTGTCGCCGCGATCAATGCGCGCGCCGCGCCGAAGTTTGTCCCCCGCTCGATGCGGATCATATAAACGTTGGTCTCGCCATCGCGCTTCAGGTCGGCGCCGAATTTGAATTGCGCGCGGAAAGGAATCACATTGCTGACGAAGCTCATGCCCCGCACACGCTGGGCAATGCCGGCGTTCATGCGTACTTTGAAGGCGAAGTCGGGAATGTAATCCAAAACCTCCGTGCCTTGCGCCGTTAGGGCGTCCTTCCACGCCTGTTGGATGGGACCGGCGAATTGCACGATGAAATACCTCCCGCTGACTTGCGCGGCGGTATCGCTATTCGCCGGAACGAAAACGCCGCTCTTCAGATGGATCGTAGCCTCTGAACGCGCGGCGGGGGTCATTGCCATGGATCCCAGAACGAGGGTTAGAATGACAACGGCAGTTAAAACGAACCTGACTGGCTTATTCATACACATTCTCCTCTTTGTGACAAATAATTGAAAACGCTGACTTACGCAGGAAGTCAACGTTCAGCACAGGGATGGTTGTTGTTGTAATATGAATTGAAGGCGGGCAAGCAGGGGAATTGTATTCCTTTTCAGGCTTGTGTCAATGACTTTTTTGTTACAATGGACAGGCGACCGGGTCCGGAATAAATCAGCGGCGAAAGGATATGGAATGGACAAAGATACCGTGCAAGATGGCGTGGTGGTTTCGATTGAGTACACGCTCCATGTGGATGGAGAATTGTTGGATAGTTCCGATGGGCAGGGTCCGCTTCAGTTTTTGGCGGGCTATGGGAATATCGTCCCTGGGCTTGAAAGCGAAATGATGGGCATGAAGATCGGCGATAGCAAGCATGTGATCGTCCAGCCTGCGGATGGCTATGGCGAGTTCGACGAGCAGGCGTTCATGCAAGCGCCGAAGGATCAGTTCCCAAAAGAGATGCCGCTCGAAGTCGGGACGGAGTTAACCGTCCGTGACAGCGAGGATAATATGCAAATGGCACGGATTGACGGCATCGAAGGCGATACGGTGACATTGAATTTCAACCATCCACTGGCGGGCGATGAATTACACTTTTATGTGAAGGTGATTTCATTGCGCGAGCCGAACGAAGAGGAGTTAGCGCATGGGCATGTCCATGAGGATGGGCATCATCATTAACGCGGACGAAGGATGAAGCGGGAAAGGCGGAAGAGGGGGAGAGCAAGGCTGAGGGTTAGAAGCAAATTGACCCGGAGATGAAGCGCGAGCCGAATGAAAAAGATGGATGCGCCGGCGACGCATCCATCTTTGTTTTATCCGATCAGTGCTGGCCCAGCGTCCCCAGCGTGCGGACTCTGCGTTCGAGCGATCTGAATGTGGCGGTCCCGATCCATAGCATGACGAACATAAAGACCACCAGCAAGAGCATTTCCCAGTGCAAAGGGAGGATGGGGTTTGTCCCGATCAGGTAGGCGCGCAGTGCGTCGAGACCGTACGTGAGCGGCAAAGCCAACGCCACCGGCAAGAGGAAACGCGGCAGGGCGTTGACCGGGAAGTTCGAGCCTGAAAAGATCTGCACCAGGAAACTGCTCACATCCACGAGCGTATTCGCTTCGCGCAATAACATGACGACTGCCGCAAATGCAAAGCCGAAGCCGTAAAGCCCCAGCATCATCGGGATGATCGGCAGGAAGGCTTTGAATACGTCGCCGGAAGCGTGGAAGCCGAAGATCAGCCCGCCGAAGAACAACATGCCCAATGAAGTGAGCGCGGTGACGATCAGGTTCGTTACCGAGTGGCCGACGAGGATCAATAGGCGCGGGATGGGCGTCAACCAATTCGATTCCATGACTCCGGAGTCCATGTCGTTTTTGAGCGCGTAGCCCATGCCCCAGAACACGGCATTGATGAAACTTTCCAACACGGTCCCCAATAGTATGAAGGACATGAAGTCTGTTGTGCCGCTATATTGAGAGAAACCCAGCGCTTTGCCGTTTTCGCTGAACGCCAGCCCCATGAAGTAGACCGGCACGATCCAGATCAACGGTTGAAAGATGGATGAGACGGCGTTGAGCGGATAACGCCAGTATTGTTTCCAATCTTTGCGGATGAGCGCGTAGAGCGCGCGCAGGTGCGACAGGACGGTGGGATGGGAAAGAGGTTGTGTTTGCATGATTAGTATTGTCCTATGGCTCCGGTTTGGCGGGCGCGGCGTTCCATTGTTGCGAAGAGCCAATAACCGATCGCCAACCAGAAGACTCCGAAGAGCGTCATCATTTTCAAATCGAAGGCGATGCCGCTGAGACCCTCGGTGGAGAGCGCCGCGGTCCGCATGGCGTGGATGATGTATGTCTGCGGCAGCCACTGCGCCACAGATTGCATCCAGCCGGGTAACATGGCGAGCGGATAGGTGATTCCGCAAAAGACCATGACGATGCCGCGCACCAGAAAGACGAAGGCGTTTGCCTCCTTCACGGTGATGACCACGCTGGCGAACGCGAAACCCAATCCGTAGACCGATGGGATGGCGGCGAAGATGACCAGCAGGGTGAGCCAGAGACTGCCCTCGAATTGCACCCGGAAAAGAAGCGCATATTCCAGCCCGGAGACCAGCATCAACATGAACATCGAAACCAGTTGCGGAAAACTACTTCCGAGCAGGTAGGCAAAGCGCCAGGTTGGCGAGAGCCAGTTCGATTCGAGCGTGCCGCGTAGTTGTTCGTTGCGTAGTGAATAACCGACCGCCCACAGCACAATGTTCTGCCACATCCAGATCATGGTGCCGACGGCGATGTAGCCGGTATATTCGTTCAAGCCGGTTGTGTTTTGAAAGGCGGTAAGCCCGCTGCCGTCCACGCCGGAAAGCGCGCGGGCGGTGAGGATGTATCCCATCGGGAAGATGACGGGCCAGATAAAAAGCGCGATGATCCAGGACGGATAGCGGACGAAGATGATCCATTCGCGGCGCACGACCGCCCACAGCGCGTATGCGTCTGCTAAGAAGCCGCGCGTGCCCAGTGAATTAACGCTCAGTTCGGATTTCATGCCTGCCTCCATTAATCGCGCAACGCTTTGCCGGTGAGTTGGATGAACACATCCTCGAGCGACGGCTTGACGATATTCATGTTGACGAGCCGCGTGCCGTTCCCGCCGATGTGCTCCACGATGCGCGGCAGCGCGGCGCGGCTGTCGTTCGATTGCAGGTTTACCTCCCACAGATCGCCTTCGTCTTGTTTGCGAGCCACGAGGCTGTGAATCTCCGAGAGCGCGCGGAGTTTATCGCCGACGTAATCCTGCCAGCCGAGCACCTCGAGCCGAATGACCTCGCTTTGGTCAATGTGCCGTTTCAACCCGGCGGGCGTATCCAACGCGATCACTTTGCCGGTGTCAATGATGCCGATGCGATCGGAGAGTTGATCGGCTTCTTCCATGTAATGCGTTGTGAGCAGAATCGTGTGTCCCTCCTGTTTCAGTTGCGCGATCAGTTCCCGCAGGTTGCGCGCCGCTTGCGGGTCAAGCCCGAGCGTGGGTTCATCCAATAACAAAATGGGCGGGCGCGCCAGCAGGGCTTTGGCGATGGCGATGCGCTGGCGCATCCCGGTGGAATATTTTTCCACGAGTTCGTTGGCGCGGTTTTTGATCTCCATGCGTTCGAGCAGATCTTCCACGCGCTGCTTTGCAACCGCAGAGGGGATGTGATACAGCGCCGCGAAATATTCGAGATTTTCACGTCCGCTCAACTTCCAGTAGATGCTTCGCTCGCCAGCCAGCACGGTTCCCAAACTGCGGCGGACCTCGTTCGCCTGCTTGACCACGTCAAACCCATTGACGCGCGCCGAGCCGCTGGTGGGCTCGAGCAACGTGCAAAGCATGCGGATGGTGGTGGATTTCCCCGCGCCGTTCGGTCCGAGCAAGCCGAAGATCTCGCCGCGTTTAATCTGCAAGTCAACCCCATCAACGGCTGTAAACATTGGTTTCGGTTCCTTTTTGCGAAACAATGAAAACCCGCGTTTTGGGGCAGTGGACGTGTCGCCATTGACAGGCTTGTCGCCGGTGTCAGGGCGGGCAGGGAACTTCTTCACCAGCCGATCGGCTTCAATTGCAAAGTCAGACATTTTGGCTCCTTCTTTGTTGTTTTTCAATAAAATGGAGGATTGTTTTAGAATAATACAAATTTACTTTTGAATTATTGAAATATTACATCTAAACTATCAGAATGTCAATGTTTAATTTAATATTCATGAAATCGAACTTCAGAATTGTGAAAGGCGCGAAAAAATATCCCCGCTTGTGGCGAGGATATTTACATTTTCTGCGGATGACACCCCGCTTCCGACTCAGGGACAGCTGACTCAGCCTCGTTCACGGACTCGGCCAGGGGATCTCTGCCGGTCCACCGTAGCCGTGCTTCTCTTGCACGAAGACGCGTCCATGCGAGGGGACGGCGCAACCGGCTTCGTCCACATCCACTGTAATGAAGGGGAAATTCGTGCCGAGCGTCTCGAAGATAATTTGCCCCGCCTCACATCTCCATACTTCAACGAGGTACTGGTGCATATTCGGGCTTTCATACTTACCGGGGCTGATGGGAACCGCCTCCCATGTGATCGCTACTTTGCCGTTCTCGTCGCGTTTGGCGTTTGCCCAACTGGGACCCGGATAATACGGCGAGACCGGCAGTTTGAGTCCCGGGTACACGATCGGCAGGGCTTGCGGGTCGCCTTGGATTTCGAGGAACTTTTTGTTTACCCAGCAATTCGCGCGTCGGTTTTGAGGATCCACATTTGCCACCCAGACCCAATTGTTTGCATCTGTGCGTCCGATCAATTTTATTCTTGCCGTTTTATTGAAGGCAATCAGATAAAGATATTCGGCGCCGGGTCCGTAGCGGCAACTTAACTTATCGGCAATCACGGTGGCGCGCAAACTTTCGACGGTGGGGATGGGCGTTGAGGTCGGCGTTGCAGTGGGCGCGGGGGTGTCGGTGGGGAGGAGCGTGGAGGTGAACGTGGGAAGCGGGGTAAAAGTCTGGGTGGCGGAAACGGCTGAGGGTGTGTCGGCAGGTTGAAGGGAGGGCGAAGCGGGTCCTCCTCCAGCGCTTGTGGCGCAGGCGGTTACAAAAATCAAAACGACAACGCAGATTAACGCGTGGGATTTCATCCCTGAATTGTATCAAACCGCATCAAGGCGCGATCGTGCGTTTTGAATCGCCGCCAAGCGCTGCCAACGATGTTGCGCCTTGCGCCATGAGACTGCCGCCGTACCAAACCATGTAATATTCCATGTGATTGGACAGGACGCCGACGTGAAAAGTCCAAACGATCGTCGCCGCGCCGAGGGCAACGAGGAAGAGACTGCTCATCGGCAACAGCCCGGACTGTACGGCTCTGGCGCCTCCGAACCAGGTGAGCGCACCGATGAAGATGACACAACCGGCGGCGCCCATTTTTGCGATGAGCCAAAGCGCGTGGATCGGTTGAATTCCATGGCTTGAGAGGGTGAGAAGCAATAGAAGCCCGGCTGTGATCGAATTGATCAGCGCAAGAAAAATGGAAATGGTTTTCATGGGGATGCCTCCGTTTGCTGGTTTTCGCCAAGCATACGCGTGAGAGTCTCTCAAATTCTCTATGGAGGCTGTCAAAGACTGGAGGAATTGGGTTATTCGTCTTTTGCCGGGGCAAAACGCGCCTGCGCTCCCACTCTGAGATGCAACGCGTAAAACCCCAACGCCGAGAGGAGGCAGATTGCGCCGCCGATGTACCACAACAGATTCGGGTCGTAATGATCGAGGATCAAACCCGCCGCGGCGGGACCGATGGTTGCCGGTATGGTCCAGCCGAGGTCGAAGATCGCCATGTATCGTCCGCGCATCTCTGGCGGCGCGAAATTGACGGCGATGACGCGGTTGGTGGGAAAGGTGATCATCTCGCCCACCGTGATCAGGATCACGGCGAGCAGGAACAAGAAAGCCCCCTGTACGACTCCGATCATGAAGAAACCGATTGCAAAGAAGAACGTGCCGAGGGTCATGATCTGAAACGGCGGGTACTTCCGAATCACGCGGCTGACCCAAAACTGAAACAGGACCACCTCCAGCCCGGCGATGGCAAGCATCCGGCCATATGCTTGTGGGTTGATCTGGTGGACATCGCGCAGGTAGACCGGGAAGGAGCTATATTCCTGCTGATAGACGAACAAGGAGAGGACGCCGACAAGAGTGAATGCAATGTAGGCGTTATCACGCAAAACGATGCGGTAGTCTGAAACCGTTTTGAGAAAGGGTTCTGCGTTTTTTTCTTCCTTGTGACTCTTTGGTTGCGTTTCGGGAAGTTTGAAAAACAGGATCGCCGCGACGAGCGAACTGATGACCGCATCGGTGACGAACAAGGAGAGGTAGGAATGCGTCGCGATCATCCCGCCGAGCGCGGCGCCGAAGATCCATGCCAGGTTGAAAGCGACGCGCGTGATCCCAAATCCCTCCTGACGTTTGGCTTCCGGCAGGATGTCCGCCATCATCGCGTCCTGCGCGGGGTTGGCAAGCCTCGAGAGGATGCCGACAAAGACGACCAGCGGGTAAAGCAGGTTCACGTTGGAGGCGAGACCGAACGAGAGACTGCTCAAGGCGCTGAAAACCAGCCCGAAGAGAATCAACTGCCTGCGCCCGAAACGGTCGGTGAGCGCGCCGCCGATCATGCTCCCGACGATTCCAAAGAGGGACGAAATTCCGATCAGGACCCCCGCCTGTGTCATACCGACGCCGAACCTCTCGGTGATATATAGCGCAAAGAACGGAAAGAGCAGGGCGCTGCCGATGGAATCGATGAACAGCGTAAAGACAACGAGCCAGAAGAGGGGAGGAAATTCCGCGTAGGTCTTTCGGATGTTGTTGAGCATGATGGCTCTGCCTGCTTTTATCTCCAAGTATGAATGATAACCTTGTTATCAGAAAAAATGCCTGTACAGAGTTGTGAGGCATGGAATTGAAATGTGAATTAATGGCATCCGCTCGTGGGCATATTTGAGCGCGCGCGAAGTCGCTTCGCGCGCATGAAAGGCAAATAATACGGAAACCGAGCGGCTATTTTCTCCTCGTTGACATCCTCCCCTCTTTCCGCTACACTTCGATTTGTCAGACAAATATCGTCTAGTCGTATTCCAACTTAGCCAGTCTCCAATCTCTAGTCTCTAGTCTCTATTCTCCAATTCTCTAATCCTCCTCACCCTCCCTCACCCAATTACCACTTACCAATTACTTACTTCCATCCCCCATGCCCACCCTCCTCATCAAAAACGCCCACCTCCTCACCCTGGACGACCGCCAAACCGAAATCCCGAATGGTGGTCTTTTTATTCGTGATGGCTTCATCGAACGCGTAGGGCAAACTTCCAGTTTGCCTCAAACCGCCGACGAAATCCTCGACCTCGCGGGTCACGTGCTCCTGCCGGGTCTCGTCAACACGCACCATCACTTCTACCAAACCCTCACCCGCGCCGTCCCCGCCGCGCAAGACGCCAACCTCTTCAACTGGCTCAAAACCCTCTACCCGATCTGGGCGCGCCTCACCCCCGAAGATATTTTCATTTCGACTTCCACCGCCTTAGCCGAACTCGCCCTTTCGGGATGTACCACCGCTTCCGACCATCTCTACCTCTTTCCGAACGGTTCAAAATTGGATGATGAAATTGCCGCGGCAGCGGAGGTGGGACTCCGCCTCCACGCCTCGCGCGGCTCGATGTCCCTCGGCGAATCGCAAGGCGGACTTCCCCCCGATTCTGTTGTGGATGACGAAGAGTCCATCCTCAAAGATTCACAGCGTCTCATCCAAAAATACCACGACCCGAAATCTGGCTCGATGGTGCAGATCGTCCTCGCGCCGTGTTCGCCGTTCAGCGTGACAGGCGAACTGATGAAGCAATCCGCCAAACTCGCGCGTGAATATGGCGTTCACCTTCACACGCACCTCGCCGAGACCGAAGACGAGGAACAATTCTGCTTGCAGAAATTCGGTCATCGCCCCGTTGGGTACATGCAAGAAGTAGACTGGGTTGGCAACGACGTCTGGTTTGCGCACGCGGTGTGGGTCAACGATGAAGAAATCAAAGTTTTCGCCAAACACAATTGCGGAGTGGCGCACTGTCCCACCTCCAACATGCGACTCGCCTCTGGCATCGCGCCGATCAAAGGATATCGCAAGGCTGGCGTCAACGTCGGTCTCGGCGTGGACGGCTCCGCCTCCAACGACGGCTCGCATTTGTTAGCCGAAGTCCGCAATGCGATGTTGCTCTCGCGCGTCAAAGAGGGGATTACTGGATTCTCTGCATCTCCGACTCTCCCCCCATCTTCGGAGAAGATGGGGGGAGCTGGAGGGGGGTTGATGACAGCAAGGGAAGCGTTGTATTTGGGAACTCGCGGCGGCGCGGCTGTTCTCGGACGCAACGACATCGGCTCGCTCGAAGTTGGCAAATGCGCCGACTTCTTCGCCGTCAATTTGAACAAACTAGATTTCGCTGGGATGCACGACCCCGTCTCAGCGATTGTCTTCGGTCAACCCGTCAATGCCGATTACACCGTCGTCGGTGGGAAGTTCATCGTCAAAGAAGGTCAACTCGTCACGGTGGATGAACGGAAGTTAATCGAGAAACATAACAAAGCCGCGCGAAGGTTATTAGCAGGCTAAGATGCCCGATTTTCTGATTCCCGTAATTTTTGGGTGGCCCTCAATGATCGCTTCGCTTGGGTTTGCGTTGGCAGGCGTTTTGTTCAAGATGCCCGTCTTATCGTATATCGGCGCCGCGCTTCTAGCCGCTCCAGCTTGGTATCTGGGTCACTATTCTATTGTCGCGTGGTCGTTGCCGCTATTCGAAATTGGATCAGGGATCGCTGTTCGGAAATCTAAACTTCTTGTTGCCTGGCTATTGTTGTTGCCCGTTTTTCTTGCGATCCTAAGACTCGCGTATTTAGTTTTGACGCAATAGTGAGTGAATACATTAATTCAGAAAGATCTTTTTACCTGTCTACCTATTTCCGTGTGTACGATTTTATTCCCGTGTTGGAGTCTTAATGTCAAATTTCCCTTTTCAACGCTTGCAAGCCGATCTCGCCAAAATGATCGCGAAGACCCCTGCGGGTCAGCGATTAATTTCGGAACCTGAACTCGCCAAACAACTCGGCGTCTCGCGCGCCACGTTGCGTGAAGCGATGCGGACATTCGAGACCCAAGGCGTGATTCGGCGGCGCCAAGGCTCTGGCACGTACGTGGTCGGCAAAGTTCCCGTCATGGACGCTGGGCTTGAGCAACTCGAAAGCATCGAGACGATGGCGCGCCGCATGAATTTGGAGATCACGGTCAGCGATTTGCAAGTGGAGGGATTCGATGCAGATGCGGACTCGGCAAAAGGACTCGGCGTGGAAACAGGCGCCCGCCTCACGCGCATCCGCCGCGTGATCCGCGCCGACCGTCGCCCCGCCGCGTATTTGGTAGACATCCTGCCCGAATCGATTCTCAAACCAGCCAACCTGCCCGACAATTTTCACGGTTCTGTCCTGGACTTTTTGATCCAGCGCGGCGATAAACTCGGCAACTCGCGCGCCGTCGTCAGCGCCACCAATGCCCCCGCCGATGTCGCCAAGCCCCTCGAAATCCAACGCGACGATGTGCTGCTCGTCTTCACCTCGCAACTCTTCGAAATCAAAAATACAACGATTGTGGATTATTCGGTGAGCTATTTCATCCCAGGCTATTTCCACTTCCATGTCAATCGTCGGGTGGGAAGCGCTTAGCCACAGAGAACACAGAGTTCTTGAGATTGGTTGAGAGATGGTTGTGGTAATGGCTCTCGACAATAAGTGAGGAAAAATGGTTGTCAGAAATCTTTCCGCTAACAAGCCAGTGGTTCAAGATGATCCTTTGACGCGTAAGATAATCGCCTGTGCCATCGAAGTCCATAAGCGGCTGGGACCTGGTTTGCTGGAGAAATTGTACAAAGAGGCAATGGTTGTCGAGATGGAATTGAATGGCTTGCGAGTTGAGAAAAACGTCAAAATCCCTGTTGAATACAAGGGTAAACAGATCGGTGAATATTTCATTGATCTGCTCGTTGAAGACACAGTGATCTTGGAACTTAAGAGTGTGGAGCGGCATGATCCTGTATTCGAAGCGCAAATTTTATCGTACATGAAACTGACAGGTAAAAAGGTTGGCTTGCTCATCAACTTCAACTCAAAAATGGTCAAAGACGGCATCAAACGCTTCGTCCTCTAAGGCTCAAAAAAGAATTACAGATTCTCCGTGAACTCTGTGGCAAAGAAAAGAAAGAATCTCAAAGCTCTCAGTGGTCTCTGTGGTAAAGAAAAGAAAGAATCTCAAAACTCTCAGCGAACTCTGTGGCTAAAAAAAAAGAATCTCAAAGTTCTCAGTGTTCTCTGTGGCTAAAAAAGGAGCAACTATGACAGATAAACTACAAGAAATTCAAAAGCGAGTCAACAACGCACGTGAAGAGATGATTCAGTTCATGCTCGAGATTTGTGAAATCCCCAGCATGGATTCGAAGATCGGACCCGTCGGCGAGCGTGTGCAGGCGGAGATGAAGAAACTCGGCTTCGACGAAGTCCGCTTCGACAAGATGGGCAACACGATCGGTCGCATCGGAAACGGGAAGCGCGTCATCGTGTACGACTCACACATTGACACGGTCGGGGTGGGCGACCCAACCGAATGGAAGTGGGATCCGTTCAAAGGAAAGATCGAGGATGGAATCCTATATGCGCGCGGCGCGTGCGATGAAAAAGGTTCCACACCAGGCATGATCTACGGACTGGCGATGGCGCGCGATCTCGGTCTGCTCGACGGCTGGACGGCGTATTACTTCGGCAACATGGAAGAGTGGTGCGACGGTATCGCGCCCAACACGTTCGTCGAAGTTGATCCGAAAATCAAACCCGATTTTGTCGTCATCGGCGAACCGACTCGCATGCTCACGTATCGCGGTCACAAAGGTCGCCTCGAGATGAAGGTCACCTCGAAGGGACGCAGCGCGCACGCCGCCTCGAATCATCTCGGCGATAACGCAATTTACAAATTACTGCCCATCATCGCTGGCATCCGTGATCTCGAACCGCAACTCGGCGATCACGAATTTTTGGGTCACGGCAAAATCACCGTCAGCGACATGCATGTCAAAACGCCATCCATCAACGCGGTGCCTGATGAAGCCGTCATCTTCATTGACCGCCGCATGACCTTCGGCGAAACAAAAGAACAAGTGAGAAAACAGGTTGAAGATTTAATTCCGAACGAGTTCAAAGACAGCGTCAAGCTCGAAGAACTTTTTTACGACGACCCCTCGTACACGGGATTTGTTTTCCCCGTTGACAAATATTTCCCCGCCTGGGCATTGGAGGACGATCACCCGCTCGTTCAGGCGGGACAGCTGGCGCGCCAACAAATCGGCTTGGCGCCCGCCCCCAGCGGCAAGTGGAACTTCTCCACGAACGGAATCTACTGGGCGGGCAAAGCAGGCATCCCATCAATCGGATTCGGTCCTGGCGACGAGGTCACCGCGCACACGGTGAACGATTCCGTTTCGTTGGAGGACATGGTCAAAGCGACGGAGTTCTACGCGATATTGCCGAGTTTGATAAAGTAGACACGTATACAGGTAGACAGGTAAACACGTGTATACCTGTTTCCTTGTTTACGTGTCTACACACTTACATTCACAAAGGAGACTAACTTATGCAAACCAACTTCAGAGGCCGCGACTTCATCGGCGACCTCGACTTCACCAAAGAGGAAGTCGAAACCGTATTGGACGTGGCGTGGGATTTGAAACGCAAGCGCGCGCTGGGCGAACCGCACGCGTTGTTGCGCGACAAAGTCCTTGCCATGCTGTTCTTCTTCACCTCCACGCGCACGCGCGGATCGTTTGAAGCGGGCATGGCGCAATTGGGAGGTCATGCCGCGTTCATTGACAGTGAGACCACGCAGATCTCGCACGGCGACACGGCGAAAGAGATCGGCGAAATTTTCGGTCGCTACTTCGACGGCATCGCCATCCGTCAATGCGATTGGCAGTTCGGCAACCAATACATCAACGACGTTGCCAAAGCCAGCCGCGTGCCCATCCTCAACATGCAATGCGACGTGTACCATCCCTTCCAATGTCTCGCGGACATTATGACCGTCATCGAGAAAAAAGGACGCGACCTCCGCAAGAAGAAAGTCGTCGTCTCGTGGGCGTACGCGGCGTCGTACAGCAAACCGATCTCGGTGCCCCAATCGTTGATTCTGCAAATGACTCGCTTCGGCTGTGACGTGGTGCTGGCTCACCCGCCCGAGTTCAAACTCATGCCCGCCATCATGCAACAGGCGAAAGACAACGCCAAGAAATACGGCGTCGGCTTCGATGTGACCGATAACATGGACGAAGCCTTCAAAGATGCGGACGTGGTCTATCCCAAGTCGTGGGGTCCGTTGCTCACGACGACGGGCAAAGAAGAAGGCAAGGCGCTGATTGACAAATACAAGTCATGGATCACCGACGAGCGCCGCATGGGACTCACCAAAGAAGACTCGATCTACATGCACTGCCTCCCCGCCGATCGCGGACTCGAAGTCACCGACGGCGTGATTGACGGCAAACATTCGGTCGTCTACGACGAAGCCGAAAACCGCCTCCACGCGCAGAAAGCCGTGATGGCGTTGACGATGAGTTAGGTAGATACGGAAAGACGGAAACAGGTAGACACGGAAAAACGTAAACAAGGAAACAAGTAGACAGGTAGACACGGAAATAAGTAGACAAGGAGGTAGGTGTGAGCGAGCGAAAGCCGTTATATAGTTCGCCTGGCGAAAAGGGGAAGCGCGGGTTTGAAGATTTGGAATGTTATCAACTCGCGTTGGAAGTGATGGCGAACGTACACGCTTTCGCAAAAACCCTGCCTCCTGATGAGAAGTTCGATCTTTATGTTCAGATCCGTCGGTCTGCCAAAGGCGTTACGGGTAACATTGCCGAAGGATATGGACGTTATCACTACCTTGACAGCTTGTATAAGTATTCCATTGCCCGCGGCGAACTGAATGAAACGCTTGCCTGATTAATTGACGCAAGAGTTCTGGGATATATTCAACAGCCAGAATTTGAAACCTTGTATAAATTGATTCGACAAACGGAACAAACCTTGAACGGATACATGAACTACGTCCGTCGTCAGCGGGCAGGTTCGCAAGAGTTTGGCGATAAAGCCGTTCACGAAGACCAAGCGGATTATGATTTTTCAAATTCCAGTGATGACCACAGCGACAACGATGACAACAACGACAACAAAGAATGACCCGCCTGATTGCGTAAACCTTTCAACGTGTGTCCCTGTTTACGTGTCTACGTATCTACGTATTTACCTGTCTACCTGTTTACCTGTATACCTGCCACACCCCAAGGAGTCTACATGACCAAACTCGCAGTCGTTGCCATTGGCGGCAATGCCCTCATCAAAGACGACAAACGCGTCACCGTTGAGGATCAGGAAGTCGCGCTGCGCGAAACAGCCGTCCACCTCGCGGATATGATCGAGGCGGGCTGGGATCTCGCCATCGGTCACGGAAACGGACCGCAAGTCGGGTTCATCCTCCGCCGTTCCGAGATCGCCGCAAAAGCGGAAGGGATGCACGAAGTCCCGCTCGACGTCTGCGGCGCCGATTCGCAGGGCGCGATCGGATACGAATTGCAACAGGCGCTTCGCAACGAATTTTTCAAACGCGGCGTCAACAAAAAAGCCTGCACGGTCGTCACGCAAGTTTTGGTTGATAAAGAAGACGCCGCGTTCAAAAAGCCGACCAAACCCATCGGCTCGTTCATGGACGAAGCCGAAGCGCAGCGCCGCGAAAAGGAGATGGGTTGGTCGGTGGTGGAAGACGCAGGCAGAGGCTGGAGACGAGTCGTCGCGTCCCCGATGCCGAAAGAGATCGTTGAGTTGGACGCGGTCAAAACGCTTCTTTCCGCAGGGCAGGTTGTCGTCACCGTGGGAGGCGGGGGCATCCCCGTGATCGATCGCGGCGACGGCGAACTCGTCGGCGCCGCCGCAGTCATTGACAAAGATTTCGCATCGTCGCTGTTGGCGAGTTCCATCGGCGCGGAAATTTTCATCATTGCCACCGCTGTCGAAAAAGTGGCGATCAACTTCGGCAAACCCGAACAACAATGGCTCGATAAAATGACTCTCGCCGAAGCGAAAACATATCTTGCCGAGGGCAAACATTTTGCGAAAGGTTCGATGGCGCCGAAGATTCAAGCCGCGATCATGTACCTCGAAAACGGCGGCGAAAAAGCATTGATCACCAATCCTGATAACATCGGTCGCGCCCTCAAAGGCGAAACGGGAACGTGGATCGTTAGGTAATTGAAGTGATCTATGATTTTTACGAAATTCTGGGTCGCGGGATCATTGCCGCGCGGACGGGGCGCAACGTAGACGCGCTTAAATTTCTAAGCCTCGCCGCAAAGATCGAACCTTCCAATCCGCGCGTGTGGATGTGGTTGGCGACTGCATCCAAATCGGTTGCCTCAAAGAGGAAATACCTGCAAGAAGCGCTTGCCATTGATCCCAATCTCCTTGCCGCCAGCGTTTTGCTCGATCGTTTAAACCGCTCGCAAAATATTTCCAGCGGACAAAACTTGAAGTTGGAGATATTTACCTGTCCATCGTGCGGCGGCAAGCAAAGGTTCGACCCCGATGTTTCAGGGATGCAGTGTGAATATTGCGGCAAGGTTGAATCCCTGGCGCTGGGAAATGTGTCGGACCAAGAATCTCGTTTAGATGGGAAACTCCAGAAAGAATCGGGAAACTGGTCGTTCATAGAAACTCATGCCGTGTGCGGCGCGTGTGGCGCGCGGATTTCTCATCCGCCCAGTCAAACAACGATCCGATGTCCGTTTTGCAATTCGGATATGGTCACTGCGCAATCTGCTACTCCCGAACTCGTTTCCCCGACTGGCGTTGTGCCGTTTCGATGTCACCGTGACGATGTGTTGGACATTCTCGTAAAACGCTGGGCATTTCCGAAAAGAAAACTCTTGCAACTCATCAATGCGCGTGAGATTGCGCTCTCGCCGATCTATCTGCCTTTTTGGACGTTCGATGCGACGGTGCAGATCCTGTGCGCGTTGGAGTATCGCATCGAACCCGTTATCTACTCGCCAGATGAACGGGTCATTCTGAAGGGAGAATGGCCCATTGAAAAAAGTTGGTTCGAATGCGACATTGACGACCTGCTTGTCTACGCCGCGCGGAGCGCGCCGAACGATTCCATCATGGCGGTATTTCCCTTCG
Organism: Anaerolineales bacterium; assembly: GCA_020847435.1. Classification (GTDB taxonomy): domain Bacteria; phylum Chloroflexota; class Anaerolineae; order Anaerolineales; family Villigracilaceae; genus Defluviilinea. Next base: position 21,990 of record JADLBX010000046.1, on the reverse strand, counting down.
ACCTAAAATCCGTCCTTGAATACCGCCCTGAAATATTAGCGGGATGGCAAGCCGAAACTTATCAATTGGCGCTCGCAGACGCCGCCGTCGAATCTCACAAGCGGATGCGGGACCGCGCCTTCGAAAGAGCGACGAAACGGCGGCTGTTCATGCAACCTTCCCGCATGCTTCAAAGCGATGTAGTCGTTCTTGATAAAACATACAAGTTGATCCTCCTGCCAGTCTGGATCGTCAATCGAACAAATTCAAAGAGGGCATCTCAAACGATCGTGAATGGTCAAACTGGAAAGGTTTCTGAGGAGGAGTCGGATGTTCTCTCTTCTCAGGCATGAGCGAAACCTGATCGCAAAATGTTAGCGGCGTTTGTGGGTAGTTGTTCAATCCCTTGACGAACGACTACCCGTTTATTTTTTATCGTGCATTACAATTAATACGATGTCTGTTTCTCCAAGAGTTTTAATCCGCTCGTTCTTGACGCAGTTGCACTGCGTCAAGACGTTAGACCATGTCACCCTGAGTGGCGCCGAGGCGCCACTCAGGGTCTCTACGATAATCGTAGGGGTTCTTCGCTTCGCTCAGAACGACATTGTTTTGCATGAGTAAATACAATGTCAGTTTCTCCAAGAGTTCTCCTCAGTATTGATTACGAACCCGTCTTCGCTTTGTTCCGTCACTACGACCGCGTCACGGATCCGAAGACGCGCCGCGACATGGACGGCGGCTTCACCGCGCGCGCCATCGATTCGATTCTCGATCAACTCAGCGATTCAAAAGCGAGCATCTATTTGGTCGGCGAGATCGCCGAGTGGTATCCCGACGTGCCGCAAAAAATCGTCGCGGCGGGACACGAACTCGGCTTGCATTGTCAATTTCATCGCCCGCTCGTTAACGTGGATCAACTCGCCAGCGATTTGCGCGACTCGTCCGCGTGGCGCAAACAATATGGCGTGCAGGGTTATCGCGCGCCGATGGTCGGCATCAGCGAAGCGGCGTATCCGTTGCTCGAATCGTACGGCTTCCAATACAGTTCGTCCATTTACGCGCCCGCAGGCACGTTGTTGAAAAAAGGGTGGATGTGGGAGATTCCCGTCAGCACGTGGCGCACGCGCGACGCGCATGAAGAGCTTGTCGCGCCGCGCGATTTCTCGTTCAAACTTTTGTTGGGCGGAGAATTCCCCTACGGTTCGAGTTTTAGCATCGGGCTGATGGCTCGCAGGATTCTTTCGATCATCGAAGAAGAACTCAAGCGCGGACATTCCCCCGTCCTCATCATGCACCCCTACGAGTTGGTGACTCCACCCTCCTCCGCCCGCCTCACGCGTGACTTGATGCGGAATCCCCACCTCATCCCTTTCCTCTGGGACAAATCCCCGTTCCTGCGCGACGTGTTGAAGAATTTCCCTGTCTCGCCGTTGAAAACTTATCTCGACGAAACTCTGGCGTTGAATGAGCAACCTTCGCGTTAGAAAATTATTGCCCGATCAGCCGTTGACGATTCCCGCCGCGCTTTCCACCGCTGCGACCTTTACCGCGCTCGACTCATGGACGGGTCTTGTCCGCGATATTTACGGTTACGAGACTCAGTGTTTTGAATCGTCGGATAATAATGAAGTAACGGGGATTCTTGCTCTCACACACGTCCGCCATCCCATTTTCGGGAACTATCTGGCGACTTCTCCGTTCGGTTCGTTCGGCGGGTTTGCATTTTCCTCCAGCGACGCGCGGGACGCGCATTTGGAGGAAGCTCGGAAACTGGCAGACGAATTGAAGGTTGATTACGCTGTCGTTCGTTTCGGTGGAGAAAACAACTCGCCGCCCTCCGCGTGGATGCAAAACCCGATCTATTCTACATATTTGATTGACCTGCCCTCGAACCCCGAAGACCTGATGAACACATTCGGTCACCAGCATCGCAAACACACGCGGCAATCGCTGCGGAAAGGATTCAAAGTGATGTTTGGGCGCCTTGAGTTGTTGGATGAAACTTATGAGGCGTTGGCGCGCAGTATGCACGAACTCGGCTCGCCGTATCATTCAAAAAATTACTTGCGAAAGATGGCATCTCTGCTGGGAGAAGACCTTGAATTCGTTGTGATCAAAGATGCGGAAGGAAATTTGGTTGGAAGCGCGGTCCTTGTCTATCACGAGGACATCGCGACGAATTTGCACGCGAACATTTTGCATCAATATCGCTCCGAGTATGCGGGCGAATGTTTGTACTGGAACATCCTCGAACATTACATCCAAAAAGGAATGAAGGTTTGCGACATGGGACGTAGTTTGAACGACTCGGGTAACGAAACCTTCAAGATGAAATGGAAGCCGCGCAAAGTTCCGCTGGCGTATTGGTATTATCTGCCGAAAGGCGGAGCCATCCCCGAACTGAACCAAAAAAGCCCGAAGTTCCAATTAGCGATTTGGCTTTGGAAACAACTGCCCGCCTTTGTCGTGCGCGCGTTCGGCCCGCAGTTGATACGCGGGATCGTGTGAAATCCGTAGCGCGACATTTATGTCGCCTGTGCGCGCCGAGCAATGAAAACACTCAAAATGATCCACGTTGAAACGATAGACGAAACACTACGAGACCGCTACACCTCCTACATCGCTGGGCGGAAGGATGCGCGCTTCGGTCACGACCTTGCGTGGGGTGATGTCTTGCGCGAGACCTACGGCGTGGAGACGCGTCACCTGGTCGCGTTGGAGGGAGAAAAGGTTGTTGGAGTGTGTCCGTTTTTCTTGTGCAAGCCGCTCGTTGGCGGGGCGCACTATGTGACCAATCCGTTCCCCACGTATTGCGGACCATTGGTTGATTCTGCTGAGGCGTTGAACGTGTTGCTGAGGGCGGCGCGAGAGAAAACCTCCAGCGTGGACCATGCCGAAGTTTTGTCGCCAGTCCCACTGTCGGAAGTGGAAGCGGGTTTACTTCCATTCGAAGAACGGTTGGACTACACCTATCGTCTGTCTCTCGAAAATGGGATCGAAACTATTTTCAATTCATTGGATCGAGATTACAAAAGAATTTTGCGAAAGTCCGATGCGTTGAATGAGATGGAACTCAGCGTGGATACCGATGGGAACCGCTTGGATGCGTTCCATAAATTGTATGTGAGCATTTACGCAGGCAAGCATGGGTTCATCCCGCACGGAAAAAAAATGTTTCGGAAAATTTTTGAATTTTTTCCGCGCGGCGCGGCGCGGATTTATCTGGCGAAGATTCACGGCAACTATGTCGGCGCGATGTTCACGTTTTGGACGCACAATGAAGTATATTATGGCTGGTCGGCGGTCTTGCCCGATAGCGCGCATCACCCGACGCATTTCTTGATCTGGAAAATTATTCAGGACGCGGCGGCGGAGGGTTATCGCTGGTTCAACATGGGCGAAGCCGCGCGCGAGCATCATGGACTGAACCATTTCAAGCGCGGCTGGGGAACGGAGGTGTTGGAGCCTTGCCGATATTTTGTGCCTGGGCGATCTGCCGAGCCATCGCCGCGACTCTTTGACCGTGTCAACTGGACGCGCAAGTTCATCGCCAAACTCCCCGCAGGAGTCGTCACCGCGTTTTTGTCGCCCGCCATTCGATTCTTTTTGTAGAGGTTTGCTTGTAAGAATTGAATAAAAATTTGTACACGGATTACGCGGACTTCACGGAGATTTTTTTAAATCACGGAAGTTTCCGTGTTCTCCGTGAAATCCGCGTACGAGAATAATTTCTGTGAGCCCACATTGGAAAAGGAATAATCAGCCCATGTCTGTTTTCGAGATCGTCAATCTGGAGAATTTCAAAAAGGTCTTTCGCAACTTCCGCAAGGTCGGACCTGTGACCACGATTCGTTACGTCGTTTCAGACCTGCTTTTCGATTGGCGCTACCAGATTGACACGATCAACACCGCGCAACTCGACACGCTGGAAATTGACTCGAAAAATAAAACGGTTGGCAATTATTACGAGGGGACGAACGCGTACATTTTCCAGAAGATGATCTCGCGCGCCGAAGTTGTCCCGTCCAAGAGTTGTTTTGTGGATTTCGGGAGCGGCAAAGGCAAGGCGCTGTTCATGGCGGCGGAGCGCGGCTTCCGCAAGATCATCGGCGTGGAATTTTCAATCGAGTTGGTGGAGGTCAACCGCAAGAACCTTGAAATTTTCAAGCAAAAGACCAGGAGCAATGCCGAGTTCGAGATCCTGCACATGGACGCCTCGGAATATGCGATACCCGCCGATGCGAATTTGTTGTTCTTCTCGAATCCTTTCAACGAAGCGCTGACTGCGAAAGTCATCGGCAATATTTTGAAATCCTACGAACAGGCGCCGCGTGAGATTTGGGTGGTGCATTTGCATCCGCAGGGCAACATGGCGTTCGCAAACCATCCGCGCTTCAAGGTCGTCCACGAGGCGCGCGAGGGATTTGTCTTTCGGCTGGAGCCGCGCTGAAAGAAAAACTTATTAACCGCGAAGAACGCAAAGGTCGCTAAAAGGCAAAAAGGATTTTCTTTGCGCCCTTCGCGGGCTTAGCGGTTAAAAAAATATCTGAGCGCTGAAAAAATGGTTAACCGCGAAGAATGCAAAGATCGCCAAGAACAAAGAGATTTTCTTTGCGCCCTTCGCGGGCTTAGCGGTTAAAAAATTATCTGAGAATGCAAAACGATTCGCCCCTCACCCGCCTTTGGGAATTTCTCAAAAAGCCCGCCGTCTCGTTATCCCTGCGCGTCGTCGTCAGCGCGCTGTTGCTCGCGTATCTGATTCGCCTCTCCGCGTTCACCGAGATCGCGCGCGCGTTCAGCCGCATCAAGCCGACGTATTTGTTGGCGTTCTTCGCGCTGTATTTTATCTCCGTGAGCCTTCAGGCGATTCGGTGGAAAATTCTCCTCAAAGCATGGGACGTGACTCAAACCTTCGGCGTTCTTCTCCGTAGGATTTTGATCGGCTTGTTCTTCAACAACTTCCTGCCTGGGAGTCTCGGCGGCGACGCATTCCGACTCTACGCGGGCGGACGCGACACGGGCAAAGTGGAATCGGTCGCCGCGACGATCTTTTACGAACGCGTCCTGAGTTATGCTTCTCTCGTGACGTTGGGACTGGTCGCGCTTTCCTTCCGCTTTGATCTCCGCCGCGACTGGCTCTTCTGGTTGTTGCTTGGCGGAGTGTTTCTCGCGTTGGTCGGCATCATAACGATCTCGACCGTCCCCTCCTTTGGGCAGTGGGCGGAAGGGTTTGTGTCCCGCTTTCCCGTCGCGGAAAAGATGCGTTTGAAAGATTGGGTGCACAGTTTCCGCTTCAAGGTCAGGCATCCCATCGCGTTGACGTTCGTCTTCCTCATCTCCTTCCTTATTCAATTTGCAGACATCATTTCATATTGGGTGGTCGGTTCAGCCATCCAATTGCCCGTCAAATTTTCAGACCTGTTTCTTTTTGTTCCGTTGCTGTATCTGGCGATCGTTTTACCGCTGTCGTTCAACGGCATCGGCATCCGTGAAAGTGTGTTCGTGCTTTTTGCCGCGTCGTGGGGCATTGCCTCCGCCGACGCGGTTGCATTCTCGTTGACCGTCTTTGCGTTGGGACTCGCAGGTAGTCTCGTCGGCGGAATCATTTATTGGTTCGACCGTTCGTCGAAAAAATGATTATTTTGGACTCCACTGCTTGCTGGTGGAGTAAACGGGAGCAAGCTTCCGACTCCAAATCCAATTTTTCACGATAAGATATACCCATCTATGAAAAGTTTGCGCCAGCGAGTATCAGGCTTCACTTCGCGACCGTTTGCAATTCCCCTTGTTCTACTCATCACAACCATCCTTGCCTACGGATTGTTCTTCTGGCAATTGGGCTTTTACTGGGACGACCAGCCCATCTCGTGGATTCGCTACGAATTGGGGAGCGCGGCGACCACGAAATACTTCTCCGATTCGCGCCCCGTGTGGGCTTTGCTCTACCAATTGACGGGATTCATCCTGCCGCCTGTTCCTGCCGTGTGGCAATTGTTCGCCATGTTCTGGCGCTGGGCGGGAGTTGTCGCGTTCTATCTGGTCACGGCGAGATTGCTCCCCAATCGCAAAGTCACTGCGTTCTTTCTTTCATTATTCCTCTTGCTGTATCCTGGCTTCAATCAGCAGTGGGTGAGTTACGTCTATTCACACTTCTTCATCGTCCTTTTCTTTTTGCTGATCTCTTTTCATTTGATGTTGCGCGGCAAGACCATCCCTGCGATGCTTTTCTCCGCCTTGCACCTGTTGATGTTCGAGTATTTCTTTTTGCTCGAATTTATGCGCCCCGTCGTCCTGTTCGCCTCCCTGCGCGACGAGCCGTTGACGATCCGTGAACGCGGCGTAAAAACGTTCAAGGCATGGCTTCCGTATATCGGCGTGATTATCTTTGTCCTGTTGTATCGTTCGCTGGTGTACAGTCATCCTGGCTTTGGCTACAGCCTCACCGAGGAAGTCGCTCGCGCGCCGATTGAAACCGTCACTCAGTTAATCCAACACGTCTTTTCAAGTCTTTGGGCGGCGGCAATCGGGGCATGGACTCAAATCTTCCAATTCCCGAATCCCGAAGTCAACGGGTTACGCACGAGCGCGCTTTATATTTTGGTCGTGTTGATCGTCGGCGCGATTGTCTTTTTGTTCGGGCGGTCAAACGAAAAAGAATCGCCGAATGAAAAGCGCGTTTCACTTTGGCTCATCGCGCTTGGCGCGCTTATGCTGTTGATGGGCGGCGTTCCATATTGGGTGACGAACCTGCCCGTGACCCTCGGCTTCCCCGCCAACCGCGCGCTGTTGTCGTTCATGTTCGGCGCGTGTTTTTTCCTCATCGGGCTGATTGATCTCTTGCCCGCGCGCGCAAAATATTTCGTCGCTGTTCTCCTCATCGCGCTTTCGGCGGGCAGGCAATTCCTCTGGTCGGTGGATTATCTGCGCGACTGGCAGTCGCAAAAGAATCTTTTCTGGCAACTCTACTGGCGCGCGCCAAGCATCGAACCCGACACGCTCGTCTTGATGAACGAAAGCCTGTTATTCTCCGCCGACAATTCCATCAGCGCGGCGGTCAACTGGATTTACGACCCCAACCCATCTGCCGACCACATCAAGTACGCGTTGTTCTATCCCGTCAACCGCCTCGGCGGATCGCTCCCTTCGCTGGAGCCGAACACACCGATCACTTACAACTACACTGCTGGAAAATTCAACGGGAATACATCGGACTCGCTCGCGTTTTACTACGCCCCTCCATTTTGTCTTCGCCTTCTCGATCCTGATCTGGACTCAAACAACCGCTTCATCTCGGACCTCAGCCTGATGCGCCAGGCGTCGGCGTTATTCAACCCCCAGCGGATTCTGCCCGCGCCGACCGCGTCCATGCCCGCGTTCTACGGCGACGAGCCTCCGCACGGATGGTGCTACTACTTCCAAAAAGCGGAGTTGGCGCGCCAATTCGGCGATTGGGACGAAGTGAACCGTCTCGCCAAAGAGGCGTTCAACCTCGACGAGCATTTCAACAATCCCGTTGAATTGTTTGTCTTCATCGAAGGTTATGCCCATGCGGGCGATTGGGAAGAGGCGGTCAAATTATCGAAAGAAGCGCGCCAGGTCTCGAAGAGTTACGTTGATCCGCTTCTGTGTAAGTTGTGGAATCGGATAGATTTGCAAACAGAGTCCAGCCAGCAGAAGATCGATTCATTGAACGAAGTCCAAAAGATGATTGAATGTTCTGGTTTACAGTAGTAACCGCTTCGCGTCAGTCGTGGGGCGACTAAAGTCGCCACTACGAAGAGTTTTGTTCTCGATGCAGTTGCACTGCGTCGAGCCAAAGATAAAACTTCGATGAAACTTTTTCGCCCACATTTCATTCTCCTCGCCCTCGCCATCCTCGCCTACGGACTCCTCCTCCCACGCCTCGGCTTCTACTGGGACGACTTGCCCATCTCGTGGATTCGTTATCAACTCGGGCGCGCAGCGCTGACGCAATATTTTTCGACCAATCGTCCCGTGTGGGGATTGTTGTATCAGGTTACGACGAGCGTTCTGCCGTATGAGCCGATCTATTGGCAAATGTTCGCTTTGCTTTGGCGCTGGCTTGGCGCGGTGGTTGTGTACACGCTCGTTGATAAATTATGGAAAGGGAAGCCGTCTCTGGCTTTGGGCGTGGCGGTGATCTTTCTTGTTTATCCTGGGTTTACCCAACAATGGTCGGCGTTTTTATACTGTCATTTCTTCATCGTCCTGTTTTTCTTTTTGATCTCCTATTGGTTCATGCTGAGGGCGCTCGAACAACCCGACCGCTACTGGCGGTTCACCGCGCTGGGACTTATTTTCTCCGCGCTCAATTTGTGGATGATGGAATATTTCTACGTGTTGGAGTTGATGCGCGTGGGAGTCATCCTCGCCGCGCTTCGCAACGAGACGATGAGCCTGCGCGAGCGGACGGTGAAAACGTTCAAGTTGTGGATTCCGTATCTGGCGGTGTTCGTTTTGGCGGTTCTCTCGCGGTTGTTCATCTTCAACAACCAAGTCTATGGCATTGGGCTGGGAGACTCGTTGAAGTCCGCGCCGCTGGAGACGATCATTGCCTTGGCGCGTAACATCCGCTTCACGTTGACGCTTGTCCTGCGCGACGCGTGGATGGGGGTAACGCAGTTGCCGAACATCGAATCGGCGGAATCGATTCTCGGTTCGTATTATGTTGTGATCGCAGTGACCGTCCTCGTTTCGATCGCTGGCTTTTTGTTCGCTTCACGCACAGAGACGAAACCGATTCAAAAAAATATAACCGATTCGCTGTGGATGATCGGCTTGGGAATTTTCTCCCTCCTGCTTTCGGGCTGGCCCTTCTGGCTGGTGGGATTCGTCCCTTCGTTGGCGTGGCCCGCGAGCCGCTTTACGCTTCCGTTCATGTTTGGTGTTGGTTTGGTCTTTGTAGGCGCGATTAATTTGATTCCGTGGGAGCGGATTCGCATTGCTTTGCTTATTTCGCTGGTCGCGCTGGCTGTCGGTAAACAATTTTTGTCTGCGAACGATTACGCACAGGATTGGCAAACGCAAAAAGATTTGTTCTGGCAACTTGCGTGGCGCGCGCCAAGCATTGAACCTGATACCGCCATCATCATGAACGAAGGCGCGCTGGAATATTATGCGGATAATTCCCTCAGCCCTGTTGTGAATTGGGTTTACGCGCCAGACCTTCAAAGAGAACATATCCCGTACGTGTTGCTGTACCCAACCACACGCCTGCGAAGCGACGCGCTCCCCAAACTCGAACCCGATTTGCCAATCTATACTAATTATCTGGCGGGGACGTTCAATGGCAATACATCGCAAGCGTTGGTGATTTATTTTTCACCCCCAGGCTGTTTGCGGATTCTCGACCCCGAAGTGGATCGGGTGAACCGAAGCATCCCCGAACAGAGTTTGATGCGCTTCGCCGCGCGGCTTACAAATTATGAAACGATCTCGAACGAACCATCCGCGCAGATGCCTGAGCCGTATGATCCCGAACCTGCGCATGGATGGTGCTATTACTTCCAAAAAGCAGATTTGGCGCGCCAATTCAAACAATGGGATGAAGCGCTCGCGTTGGCTGACGAGGCGTTTGCGTTGAACGCCCAACCGGGCGACCCGGCGGAGTATTTCGTTTTCATCGAAGGGTACGCGCACGCAGGGGCGTGGGAACGCGCGGTCGAGTTGTCGCAGAGATCGTTCGCGGCGTCGGAGTTGATGGGCGCGCCCCTCTGTCGGTTGTGGGAACGCGTCGAGGCTGAGACAGCCAAAAGTCCGCGCGGGGACGCGTTGAGCGCGTCGAAACGAAGCGGGGCGTTGAGTCAAATTCAGAGCTTGTTGGTCTGTGATCCATGAAAGTCACACTTGATTTAAATCCGTGTTTGGCTCTACAATAGAACGACGTTAGTTTCACCTGCGATTTGTAAGACAATTGTGAAAGGAGGCGCGCGGGAACGTCAATCGCTCATCCGATGCTTGCATGACCCGACAATCAATTCACAAGGAGAAGAAGAAAATGCGTAAGTCACTTTTGCAGGTCGTACTATTGTTGACGGTCCTTTCTCTCGTTTTGGCGGCATGTGGCGGCGCCCCGGCGGTGGAAGAGGTGGGGGGCTTTCAGATCCCCGCCATTGAAGAGGGAAAATTTAATGTGGGCATGGTTTTGATCGGCCCGCATGACGACGGCGGTTGGTCGCAGGCGCACTATGAGGGTTTGCTGTATATCAAAGAGAATGTTCCCAATGTGAATATCGCGTACGTTGAGAATGTGCCTGAAGGCGCCGACTCTGAACAAGTTTTCCGGGCGTTGGCTCGCAAGGGTTTCGACTTGATCTTCGGCACATCCTTCGGCTTTGGCGATTCGATGGAGATCGTCGCGACAGAATTCTCCGATACGATGTTCATCCACCTGACCGGTATCAAGTCCAATGAAAAGAACTTCGGCAACCTGATGGGCGCGATGGAGGATATGAAGTTCCTCGCGGGGATGCTGGCTGGCGCGCGCGCCAAGCAGGACGGTCAGACTAAACTGGGGTATATGGCGACGTTCCCGATCCCTGAGGAAATCCGCCTTGGCAACGCGATCGCGTTAGGCATGAGGAAGACTTGCCCTGAATGTACGATGGATGTGCGCTGGCTCAGCACCTGGCACGACCCGGTGATCGAGAAGGAAGGCGCGGCTTCGTTGTTTGACGCGGGCGCGTATGTTGTTTTCACCGGCGCGGATACTCCCGCGGTCGCCGACGTGGCGCAGGAAAAAGGCAAGTATGGCGTGACCTATGACTGGTATGGCTCGTGCAAGGTGGAGCGCTGTCTCACCGCGCCGTACTGGGTGTGGGGACCGGTCTATGCCGAGATTGCCGAGCAGGTGATCGCGGGCACGTATAAACCCGGCTGGCAGTATTTCGACGCCGACACCGGCGCGCTGGGGTTGTATGGTTTCATGGAAGGGCAGACGCCTCAACCCGGCGTTGCCGATCTCGACCCGGCTGTGGTTCAGGAGGTGCGCGACATCCTTGCCCAGATGTTGGCTGGCGAGTTCACCCGCTTCGATGTGTTCAAGGGACCGATCAACGACAACAAGGGGAATGTCGTCTTGCCCGCCGGTCAGAGCCTTGAACAAGTTGACCTGGATGCGTTCCCTGAATTCGGTCTGCCGTGTTCGATTGACGTTTGTATGAAGTGGTGGGCTGAAGGCGTCACCGCTGAATTGCCCGAGTAAGTTTTGTTCGATGGATGGGGCAGGGCTGTGAAGTTCTGCCCCATTTTTATCTGGCTAGGTAAACCTTCCCCGGAGCGCCAATGAACGCAACCAACAACTCATTTCCTCTGGCTGTCGAAATGAAGGGCATTGTCAAGCGGTTTCCCGGCGTGCTTGCCAACGACCATGTGGATTTTGAATTGCGCGTTGGGGAGATCCATGCTTTGCTGGGAGAGAACGGGGCGGGCAAAAGCACACTGATGAACATCCTCGCTGGTTTGTATAAGCAGGATGCGGGTATTATCAAAGTCAAGGGGAAGCGCTTGGAATTTTCCTCGCCGCGTGACGCCATCAAAGCGGGGATTGGCATGGTGCATCAACATTTCATGCTTGTGCCGTCGCAAACGGTGACGGAGAATATCCTGTTGGGGTTGGACGAGCCGCGGTTCTTGATGCGCTTGAGCGAATACGACAAGAAGATCGCGGACTTGGGCGATTCATACGGACTCAAAGTTGACCCGCGCGCCAAAATCTGGCAACTCTCGGTCGGCGAGCAGCAGCGCGTGGAGTTATTGAAGATGCTCTATCGCGGCGCGGATGTGTTGGTGATGGATGAGCCGACGGCGGTCCTCGCGCCACAAGAGATCGAGGTCTTGTTCGACACGCTGCGTTCGATGGCAGCGCAGGGCAAATCGGTGATCTTCATCAGCCATAAGTTGCATGAAGTCTCGTCCATTGCGGACCGCGTCAGTGTGTTGCGGCGCGGCAAGGCGACGGCTTCGGGCGAGCCAGCCAAAGGCGTGACGAAGCAACAACTCGCGAGCATGATGGTGGGACGCGAGGTCGTATTGTTCGTGGATCGGAAACCGAAGCAAGCGGGCAATGTGATTCTGGATGTGAAAGACGTCCATGCGGAAAACGATAAGGGACTGCCAGCCTTGCGCGGGCTTTCGCTCAACGTCCGCGCGGGCGAGATCGTCGGCATTGCAGGCGTGGCGGGGAATGGACAGATCGAGCTGTCGCAAGTGATCGCGGGGATGCGGAAATGCAAACAGGGCGACGTGACCCTGAACGGTGAAAAGGTTAGCAACCGCGATACGTTGTACGGGATCGAGCATGGCATGTCGTATGTGCCCGAAGACCGCACGCACGTCGGCAGTTCGCCCAATTTGAGCGTGACCGATAACGTGATCATGAAAAATTATCGCAAGGCGCCGATCTCGAAAGGCTCGTTGCTGGATATGAACGCGGCGTCGAAGTTCGCCCAACAACTCAAAGAAGCCTATGACATCATCGTGCCGACGGTCAACACGCCGGTGCGCCTCCTTTCGGGCGGGAATTTACAACGGGTGATTCTGGCGCGTGAAATTTCGGGAACTCCTAACTTTATGGTGGCGGTTCAACCGACGCGCGGGCTGGATGTGGGCGCGATCGAAGGCGTCCACCGTTTGTTGTTGACCCAGCGCGAAGCGGACGCGGCGGTCTTGCTTATCTCGGAGGAGTTGGAGGAATTGCTGGCGTTGAGCGACCGCGTCTACGTGATCTACGAGGGAAAAATCATGGGGGAGGTGCAGGTGGGGGTGGGCGAACCAGACGAAAGGTTGCTCGAAGCGATCGGGCTGATGATGACCGGCACATCGTTGGAACAAATCCAAAACGAGGGAGTCGCGGCGCATGGCTGAATCCACATTGACGAAAAAAGGCGCGAGGTGGCGCGTCAGGCTCGAACCGCGTTTAGACGAACCCTCCGCCCGGCAGTCGTTGGCGATCTCGCTCGGCGCGGTGGCGGTGGCGTTGATTCTGGGCGGTATCGTGATCGCGGCGGTGGGCGGCAACCCGTTCATTACGTATTTGTACATCGCGCGCGCCTCGTTTGGGAATCTCGGCGTGCTTTCGGACACGATCGTCAAAGCGACGCCGATCCTGTTGACCGCGCTGGCGTGTTCGATCGCGTTCCGCATGAAGTTGTGGAACATTGGCGCGGAGGGACAGTTCATCATGGGCGCGTGGGGCGCGAGCGCGGTGGTGCTGGCTCCCATTGTGCCGGCGGAGTCGTCGCGCTGGTTGTTCATCCCGGTGATGACGGTCGCGGGGCTTGCCATGGGCGCGGCGTGGGGCTTCATCCCCGGTTATCTCAAGGCGAAGTTCAACGTGAACGAGATCATCAGTTCGTTGATGTTGAATTACATTGCCATCTCGTGGGTGAACTTTTGGATCTTCGGCGTGTGGAGCGAGGGCGGTTTTCAGATGAGCCCCAAGTTTCCCGAGGGCGCGTCGTTGCCGCGGCTTTCGGAATACGCTTCCCAGATTCCGATTCTGCGCGGGCTGACCACACACGCGGGCTTGTTGTTCGGCATTGCGGCGGCGGTTATCTTGTGGTTCATTGTGTATCGCAGCCGCTGGGGCTACGAGATCCGTTTGATCGGCGATAATCCGCAAGCCGCAAAATATGCGGGCTTGAACATCGCGCGCAACACGATTCTGGTGATGGCGCTATCGGGCGCGCTCGCGGGGCTGGGCGGCATGAGCGAGGTGGCGGGCGTGGTGCGCCGTTTGCAGACCGCTCCGCTCGCGACGGGGTACGGTTTTACGGGCATTATCGTGGCCTGGTTGGCGAAGTTGAACCCGTTACTGATTATCCTTGTTTCGATCTTGTTCGGCGCGTTGATCCTCGCTGGGCGCGAGATTCAGCCCTCCGGGATTCCGAAAATGATCCAGGGCATTATTCTAGTTTGCCTGATCGCAAGTGATTTCCTGTCGCGTTATCGCGTGCGCTGGACGCGCGGCGAGGCGGAGTAACCATGGATCCCATCGTTATTCTCCAGGCAGGCGTGGCAAGCGGCACAGTCTTGTTATTTGCCGCGTTGGGCGAAGTGTTCGCTGAACGTTCAGGCGTGTTGAACCTCGGCGTCGAAGGCATGATGCTCATCGGCGCGATGACCGCTTTCAGCACGACTATTGCCACCGGCAACCCGTGGATCGGTGTGCTGGCGGCGATGATCGCGGCCGGGTTGCTCAGCCAGATCCACGCGTTTATCGCGGTCACACTGCAAGCCGATCAAGTCGTCAGCGGGCTGGCGCTTACCATGGTGGGCGCGGGCATCAGCCTCGTGTTGGGCGAAGGTTTGAGCAAAGCTGGCACGGTTTCGCTCCTGCCGAATTTTTCCATCCCCTGGCTTTCGGCGCTCCCGGTCCTCGGTCCGATCTTTTTCACCAAACAAAGCATTTTGGTCTACCTTGGCTATTTGATGACACCGCTGGCGTGGTATTACATCAACCACACCCGCCCGGGGTTGCACTTGCGCGCGGTGGGCGAATATCCCGCCGCGGCGGACGCGCTCGGCATTAACGTGTTCCGCCTGCGTTATGCCTATATTTTTGTCGGCGGCGCGCTGGCTGGACTCGCCGGCGCGACCATTAGCCTTGCGGTTGCTCCCGGTTGGTTCAGCGAACTCACCACCGGCGGGCAGGGCTGGATCGCGGTGGGCCTCGTCATCTTCGCACAGTGGGATCCCATCCGCGCCGCGATCGGCTCGTACGCGTTCGGCGCGCTCCGCCGCCTCATCCTCGACATTCAAGCGCCGTTGCTCCTCTTCGGCGTTGACAATCCCTTTTATTACAACCCATATTTCAGTTTCTTTTTACAAATGCTGCCCTACGCGTTCACGGTGATCGTGCTGGTCATCGGCTCGCGCGAAGCCGTCCGCAAACGCCTTGGCGCGCCCGCCGCGTTGGGTGAACCGTACATTCGCGGCGAACGCGGCAAGTAAGGCGAGATATTATCTCGCCCTACGCGACAACTATGACCCTCTGGCAAAATTTCATCCGACCAAAAAAATTATCCGAAGCCCTCGATGCGTTCGCAAACGCGCCGCGGCCGTTACTGCCCATCGCGGGCGGAACGGATCTCCTGCTTGACCTCGAACAAGGCAGGCACGCGCCCGTTCAAACGCTCATTGACGTAACTTCCATCGTCGAGTTGACGCGCCTCGAACAACGCGGGGATGAACTCTTCATCGGCGCCGCCGTCCCGGTCAACCGCGTCGCGCTGGACCCTTTGGCTGGCGCGCACGCCCAAGCCTTGACCGAAGCCTGCAACCTGATCGCCGGTCCCCAAGTCCGCAACGTGGCGACCCTCGGAGGCAATGTGGCACACGCGCTCCCCGCCGCCGATGGGACGATCGCTTTGCTCGCGTTGGACGCGCGGGCTGAAATCGCCAGTCGAGTAGCGGAGCGGATCGAGACCAGGCGCATCCCATTTCGAGAATTATTTTTAGGTCCCGGAAAATCTGCCCTCAAACAAGGCGAAGAACTTATTGTTGGTTTCTATATCAAGACTTCCGAAGTCTCCGAGACTTCGGAAGTCTCACACACCGCCTCCTGCTTCAAACGCATCATGCGTCCGCAGGGCGTGGCGTTGCCCATCCTGAATTGCGCCGTCTGGCTGGAACGCGCGAACAGCGCGGTCAGGGAAATTCGCATCGCGGTCGGTCCCGGCGGCGGGACACCATTCCGCGCCACACAAGCCGAAGATGTTCTGCGCGGAAAATCGTTCGACGAAACCGCGTTTGAATCCGCGCTGGAGGCGGCGCTGGCTCAAGCGCAATTCCGAACAAGCGCGCGCAGGGCAAGCGCCGATTACCGCAGGCATATCGTCAGCGGGTTGTTCAGGGAGGTGGTCGAGTCTGCGTGGGGGAGGGCGGGCTAATTTTGAATCGTGCTACAATGTGTCTACATTTGTAGACAGAATTGGAGGACGATATGGTAACCGTCGGTATTCGTGAATTGAAGCAACAGACAAGCGAGCTAATCCGCATGGTGCGCGAAACAGGGAGCGAGATTCAAGTCACCTATCACGGACAGGTAGTGGCTTTGCTGGTGCCTGTCAACAAGCCAAAATCAAAAACCGCCTCACGCGCCTGGACTCAACTGGATAACCTCGCCGCTGAAATCAGCGCCAATTGGAAAAAAGGAGTCTCTGCGGCGGACGCCGTTTCAGAAGGGCGCGGTTGATGTTTGTCGTCGTTGACGCCAGCGTTTGGGTTTCGCGACTCGTGGAAAGCGACGAATTTCACCTCCCCGTGAAAGGTTGGATGAACTCCCAGCAAGAACAAGATGCGACATTTATTTCTCCGTCGTTGTTGTTGGCAGAGGTAGGCGGAGTGGTTAGCAGGGTTACGGGTAAGCCCGACTTGGCGCTGAACGCCATTGCAAGAATCGAAAACCTGCCCAATGTCCGCATCGTGGAGATGGAAAAAGCCTTGATGGATGACGCGTCGCGATTTGCCGCGAGCTATGGCTTGCGTGGCGCTGACTCGGTTTATGTTGCTGTCGCCTCCACGCTGAAAATCCCTCTCGTCACTTTTGATGTTGACCAGCGTGAGAGGGGCTCAAAACTTGTAGATGTGATCGAGATACCTGCTCAATAGAACGATCTCTTTTATTCCCGCGCCAAGGATAGAGTTATGAACAATCAAATTTCTCTGACTGTCAACGGACAACGCTATACCCTCGAAGCCAAGCCGAACGAAACGCTTTCGGACTTGCTTCGTTATCGTCTGCGGCTGACCGGGACAAAGATCGGTTGCGACGAAGCGGAGTGCGGCGCGTGTACCGTTCTCGTGGATGGCGAGCCGGTGGTCTCGTGCATTTATCCCGCCGAGCGAGCGGATGAGAAGATGGTGGTGACAATTGAGGGACTCGCAGGAAAATTTGCCGCTAAAAGCGCGAAGAATGATGAAAGAGGAAAGAATCTTAGCGAGCGTAGCGGGCTTGGCGGTCCAAATGCTCTTCATCCTCTACAAGAAGCCTTCGTGGAACATGGCGCGGTGCAGTGCGGGTTCTGCATCCCCGGACAGATCATGACGGCGTATGCCCTGCTTGAGCGGAATCCAAACCCGACGCGGGACGAGGTGCGTTTTGCATTGAAGGACACGCTGTGTCGCTGCGCGGGGTATCCGGGAATCGAAAATTCCATTCTCGCCGCGGCGGAGGCGTTGAGGACCGGTGAACCCGTCCGCAAGCCGAACATCCCGGCTTCGATCCATGTCCATCGGTCGGTGGGGCATACGCATCTGCGACCCGACGGCGTGGAAAAGGTCAACGGCACAGCCATGTACACCGACGATCTCGTTTTCGATGGGATGTTGTTTGCCAAAGTAAAACGGGCGATGATCCCGCACGGATTTTTGAAGCGCCTCGATGTGTCCAAGGCGAAAGCGTTGAAGGGCGTCGCGGCGGTGTTGACTGCGGAGGATATCCCCGGCGAACACAACCACGGGTTGGTCGTTCTCGACTGGCCCGTGATGATCGGGATTGGGGAACGCGTCCGCTACGCAGGGGACGCGCTCGCGATCGTGGCGGCGGAATCGCCTGAGGCGGCGGAGCAGGCTGAACGTCTGATCGAAGCGGAATTCGATCCCCAGCCGGTGATCTCGAACCCGGTGCAGGCGCGTCAAGAGGGCGTTCCGCAAATCCACGAAAAAGGAAATTTGCTCAAGCACATCAAAGTCCGCAAAGGCGACATGGAGCAGGGCTTTGCCGAAGCGGATGTGATTCTGGAGCACACCTTCCACACGCCGATCTATGACCACGCATTCATGGAGCCTGAGTGCAGTATTGCCGTGCCGTTGGCGAATGGGCGCATGGAAATTTATTGCGGTTCGCAAATCCCGTATCAGGACCGCGAACAGGCAGCGCGCGTGCTGGGCTGGGACGAGTCGCGCGTCCGCATCGTCGGGCAGTTGATGGGCGGCGGATTCGGCGGCAAGGAGGATATCGCGGGGCAGATTCACGCGGCGTTGTTGGCGCACGCGACGGGACGCCCCGTGAAGTTGTTGTTCGATCGGCACGAAAGTTTGCTCGCGCATCCGAAGCGGCATGCCACACAGATCCGCGTGAAGATGGGCGCGAAGAAAAACGGGCGGCTGGTGGCGGTGGAGTCGGAGTTGTATGGCGACACCGGGGCGTACGCGTCGCTCGGCGATAAAGTGATGACCCGCGCCACTACGCACTCGGCAGGTCCGTACGATGTGCCGCACGTGCGCGCCGATTGTTATGCCATGTACACGAACAATCCGCCGGCGGGCGCGTTCCGCGGCTTCGGCGTGACGCAATCGGCGTTTGCGGTCGAATCCATGATGGATATGCTCGCGGAGAAACTGGGCATCGAGCCTGTCGAATTGCGCCGCATCAACGCGTTGAAAGTCGGGAGCCTCACGAACACCGGACAGGAGTTACGCGAGTCGGTGGGGTTGATGGAGTGCATGGATAAGGTTTCAAGTTCCATGTGTCAGGTGTCAGGTTTGGCTGAAAAGGATTTATTCAGACCGCGAGTTGTTTCTCGCCGTGACGAGGAGATCTTAACCGCGAAGGGCGCTAAGAACGCAAAGAAAAAAGAATTGAATCTTAGCGATCTTGGCGGTTCAAATCACTTGATCCGCTCTTGGGGCTTTGCCGCGGCATATAAAAACACCGGTCTCGGCGGCGGGGCGCCGGATAAGGCAGGCGCGGAAGTGGAACTTTACGACGACGGCACATTCCAAGTGCGGAGTTCCTCCGCCGAAATGGGGCAGGGACTCGTCACCGTGATGCGGTTAACGGTCGCGGAGGAAATGGCGGTTCTGCCGGAGCAGGTGCGAGTCCTGGTGATGGATACGGACTTGACGCCGAATGGCGGACCGACGACCGCCTCGCGTCAGACCTTTGTCACGGGGAACGCCTCGCGTTACGCGGCAAAGACTTTGCGCGACGCCATCACCGCGACGCTTGCCGAAAAATACGACGTGAAGCCGGAGCAAATCCGCTATGAGAATGGCATCGTCCACGCGAACGGGCATTCGATGACCTACGCCGAAGTTGCCAAAGAGATGAAAGCGCTGGGGCAACAGCCGCGCGCGTTGTACGAATACGAAGCGCCGACGACCCAGCCTCTTGGTTCTGGCGGCGACATGCACTTTGCCTTCTCGTTTGGCGCCCAAGCCGCCGAAGTGGAAGTGAACAAGTTGACCGGCGAAGTGCGCGTGTTGAGAATCATTTCCGCTAACGATGTGGGCATGGCGGTCAATCCGCTGGGCTTGCAGGGACAGGTCGAAGGCGGCGTGATGATGGGACTCGGCAACGCCATCACCGAAGAATTCCTGATGGACAACGGTCATGTGGTGAGCGACCGTTTGGCGCGGTATCGCGTCCCTGGGATTATGCTGACGCCTGAGATCACGTCCATTATTGTGGAGCATCCCATCGCGGCGGGACCGTATGGCGCGAAGGGAGTTGGCGAGATATGCAGTATCCCAACCACGCCCGCGATCACGAATGCGATCTACAACGCGGTGGGAGTCCGCGTGGATAAGTTGCCTGTGGATCAGGAGATGATCGCGAGGGAGATTTGGGAGAGGGAAGGGAAATAGAAAGTGGAATGCAAGAGTATAATGAAGAGCGTAAATCTCTCGACATTCAAACTTCCACGAGGGTAATATGAGCAATTACACTACTTTGCTTACAGTGCTAGATAAGATTAGAGATGAAGCTCCAAACGCCTATAAAAGGTATCGCCCAGATAAAACTAAAATTGAAGAAGTGAATAATGCTCGTGCAAGAGCATTCATTCATTTGTTTTTGAAAGTCAATTATGGGCTTTTGGATTTTCTGGAAAGAGAAAAGTATATTACTGACGACCCGCAAGATGGTGGAATCGACGGATATTATATTAGCACTGAAAACAAAACAGTTTACTTTATTCAATCAAAGTTTCGAGCCACTGAAAACAACTTCAAAGAAAAAGAAATTCTATTTCGAGAACTTTTGCAAATGGATGTTGACCGTATTGTTGATGGTCAAGTAACCGACGAAAAGAAAATTCCATACAATGGGAAAATTCAGACGATGATAGGGGAAATTCAAAAAATACCCGATGTCGGTAGATATAATTATCAAGTTGTGATTTTGGCAAATGTGTCTTCTCAACTCACGCCCTCTCAACAAAGAAAACTTACAGGAGGATTTCCTGCAGTTGTTTATGACTATAACAAAGTGTATACTGATTTGGTTTTGAGGGTTATTCAGGGTAATTATTACAATCCGAGCGAGTTAATAATAACTCTTAATCTTTCTAACACGAATTCCCAAAGCGCCAAGGTTAATTACAATGTTAAAACGGCTAAAAAAGAATGCGATATTACCTTGGTTTTTGTGCCCACAAGTGAAATTGCTCATGCAATGTACAAATATCGCAACTCAATTTTGAAATTCAACCCTCGAAGCTACCTTGAACTCTCCCACAACGAAGTCAATTCTGCAATATCCAGTAGTGTCCTGAATTTAAACTCAAATGAATTTGCTCTTTATAACAACGGAATAACCATTTTGTCTTTTGGCACTGAAATGAACGAAAGAATCGGGCAGAAGGATAAAGGGCAACTGATAATCACGGCACCTCAAATTATAAATGGCGGTCAAACTGCTTATACCCTGAGTCGACTTTATGAAGATTATGTGCTTATAGATGACGAAAATCGTAAAAGACCTGATATATTCGAAAACAAAGAAGTTTTACTGAAGGTAATCACTTTTCATCCAGAAGACTTATCCTCTCCAAACGAATATCTCGATTTAATAGAAGCAATCTCTAAAGCTACTAACCAACAATCTGAAGTAAATGAAGCTGACCGCCGCTCTAACGATAAGATTCAAATCGATTTACAGAATTTTCTTTTTGATAAATACGGTTGGTTCTACGAACGCAAGCGAGGGGAATATGCTGATGGGATAAGAGCAGGGTATGTCAATCGTAGTCAAATCATCAACCGAGAAGATTTTCTTCGCGTGTGTAAGTGTTGTGATGTTGACCCTGCTAATGCACGGCGTATGGGCGCGGAGAATATCTTTGAAAAACAACATTTTGATACGACCCTTAACGACCCAAATCGATTTGATGAGTATTTCTTCGCCTATAAATGCTTCCTGGAAATAAACAGAATAAAGAAAGGTTTTTCCAGAGACAAAGATAATAAATTTGGTTTCTTGAATTTTGGAAATGGTCTTCAGTTCGGGATGTATGCTATTGTGACGGTATGTTGTTTTCACTACAAAGGGGAAAAGTCGTTCAAAGATGTCGGGAAGATAGTAAACTCCGTTTTGTCAAAATGGAGAAAGTTTGAAGCGTATGCTGTCAAACAATCTGAAAACAAGGATTATTTCAGGACTTATACAGACCCCGATACAGGTGCAAAAAAGCTAGAAGTAAATTTCAACAACTATTATAAGGGTCGTACTCTTGTTAAAGACCTCCGTGTTTTTTTCAAAAAGAAGAAGTGATAGTTGCATAGTAGGCTTATTAAAACGGACTCTCAAGGTTTCAAGCCTGAGAGTCTGTTTTGGGTGTAGGTTCCACATCTACTCCGTTCGAGAACGCAGCCATGCAATCACATCTCCCGGCGTGCCAATTTTGAAAGACAGGTCATTTAAATTGGCGTTCCCGATGAAATGTTCTTTGTCGTGGCTGACAAGCCAGTCGGGTTTTGCAGAGATGGCTTGCGCCAAGACATTCGCGTCTGGCTCATATTCGATCAAAGATTTTGCTAGATTCATTTGTTTTGCTGTCGGCGCATCGCTAACTTCAATGTTTGCCTCATCGAGTAATTGCGCTAATAAACCCAACAAATGAGGAGCCTTCCGCCGCAAGACTTCTTCAGTTTCCTGCAAAACTCCTTTTCCCACCGTGAGATGAACTGTGTTTGCTTGCGATAGATGAAACAAAAGCCGCGCGCCGCCTGATGGCGACATGACCGCGGCAATGATCACACTGC
>JADLBX010000045.1 GCA_020847435.1 Anaerolineales bacterium | reverse complement strand
GTCTGCTTCAGAATTTGAGTTTGACTCGGCGTTTGCCTCGTGAGCGGCTCTAGACTTGTTCAGCCCTTGTTTGGCAACTCCAATA
Organism: Anaerolineales bacterium; assembly: GCA_020847435.1. Classification (GTDB taxonomy): domain Bacteria; phylum Chloroflexota; class Anaerolineae; order Anaerolineales; family Villigracilaceae; genus Defluviilinea. The sequence goes on along the minus strand of JADLBX010000045.1, from coordinate 151,143 downwards.
CTACTTCAAGTCTAATGGAGCGACCGTAGGGAGCGAAGAATCTCCTCGCCACGAGCAAGACTCTTCGTCGCCTAAATGCGGCTCCTCAGAGTGACATAAAAGGAAACAATGGCAGTTAAAGTTTTGATGACATGGGACATCGCCGGCGACCGCGATCAGGAATATTTCGAATTCATCATCGGCGAATTTATTCCCGGCGTGCAGCGCCTCGGCTTGCAACCCGCCGAAGCGTGGGCGACCATCTACGGCTCGTACCCGCAAATTCAAGTCGGCTTGCTCGCCGCAGACATGGTCGAAGCGCGGCGCGTCATCGATTCGCCCGACTGGGCGATCTTGCAGGATAAACTCTTCGGCTACGTCAAAAATTTTTCATACAAAGTTGTGCAAGCGCGCAGTGGATTTCAATTCTATTCGCCGAACAATTAAATGAAATCGCGTTGGTTCTATTTTTTATGCTCAATCGAGGGCGCGGTCGCACTGGTCGCGCTCCTTTTGATTCCATCCGAAGGCGCGAGTCTTTCACCCGCGCGACTCGCCCTCAGCGCCATCATTTTTTCTTTGATGCTGATGTCGGCATGGTTCGCCTTTCGCCCGCCTCAACTTGATCGCCTCGCGCGGACCTCTCTCATCCTCCTCGTCACGCTTCTCTCTCTGACGTTCAGCCTGATCCTGTTTCTTTTGCGTTATCTCAACCCCGAAGCTTTTCTCCCGCTCTACACGCGACTCAGTCCGCTATTGTGGTATCTGCTCGCGCTCTCGATTCAATTCGCCCTCTACCTCCTCCACCTCAAAAACGGATTCCACCTCGACGCGCTCAAACAAAACAAACCAATCTTTGTTGCTTCATTTGCCGTTTTTGCTCTTTTGCTCCTCTTGCTCCTATTTGTCTCCCTCTCCAAACTCGGCATCACCAAAGACACCGCCTACTGGGGCGAACCCGGCGTCCCGATTCTTGGCTGGCAATTCCTCCTCTCCATCCTCCTCGGCGCCACCATCCTCATTTACCAATTACGCAATTACACAATTACCAATTACCAATTACCAATTACAAAATTCTCCAATTCTCCAATTCTCAATTTTCTTCTACCCCTCGCTATCTACCTCACCGCCTCCACCCTCTGGCTCTCCGTTCCAGTTGATTCGCTGAAAAACAGTTTCTACGCGCCCATCACGCCTCCATATACAACTCCCTTCCCATATTCCGACGCGGGATTTTACGACTACCTCTCTCAATCCCTGCTCATCGGCACGGACTATCTCGGCAACATCGCACCGCGTCCCTTGTATGTGACCTTCCTCGCCGCGCTCCATTTTCTGTTCGGGCAGGACTACGTCAAAGTCATCGCCGCGCAGACGTTGGTGTTCGCGTTGTTCCCCGTTGCGTTGTATTTTCTCGGAGCGAAACTCCACTCCCGCGCCGCCGGTGTGACGGTCGCCCTCTTCGCCATCTTCCGCGAGCTCACCACGCTGTGGATCTCCTCCAACACGCGCACCGCCAGTACGAAGATGTTCATCACCGATTTCGCCACCTCGATGGGGATCGCATTCGTGATGCTCGTCGTCATCCGTTGGCTTGAACGCCGCGACATGAAGTCGGCGATCATCGCAGGCGGATCGTTCGGGCTATTGCTGTTGCTCCGCACGCAATCGCTGATCTCCTTGCCATTTGTCTTCATCCTTGCATTCTTTGCTTATCAAAGAAAGATGAAAAATTGGTTCCTCGCTTGCGTCACCTTTGGCTTGGTGATGACCGCGACCATTACGCCGTGGCTGATTCACAATTATCGAATCGTCGGTCAATTCGCTTTCGACGATCCTTCGCAGATGGCGGTCATTTTTTCGCAATATTCCTTTGAAGGGAATTTGGATATCAGCCAGTTCGATTTTGAAAAGGAAAGCCTCGGGAATCGCCTGCTCACGTTCACGCTTGAAAACCCCGGCTTCGTGGCTGGCTTCGTGACGAATCACTTCCTCAACACCGAGATCGGCGGATTGCTCTCTTTGCCCCTCATCGAACCCTTCAACGGACTCCGCGCCCCGGTCAATTTATATTGGATCGAGTGGAACGGGACTCTCGAATGGTATAACTTCGCGCTGGTCATTTTCTATCTCGCGGTCATCGCCATCGGCATTGGCGCATCGTGGAGTCGCTTCAAATGGGCCGGGTTGACTCCGCTGGCGTTCAGCGTTGGCTACGCATTAGCGAACGGCATCTCGCGCTTTTCCTCGTGGCGATATAACCTGCCCATTGACTGGATCGTCTACTTCTACTTCGGCATCGGCGCGATTGAAATTTTGGTTTGGTTTGCGTCTCTTTTTGGGGCGAATGTTTCAAATCTAAAAGTTCTTGACGCAGTTGCACTGAGTCAAAGTGAGCGGCGTGATATACCAAGTAAATCAAAACATGCTATTCTTATCGTCGCATTTGTTTTGGCTGGTTCACTTCCCTGGCTTGCGGAAGGGATCGCCCAGCCGCGTTACACGTCAACAGCCGATGAATTGAAAACGCGGGTAATTCTCCAAGACTCGTCTGTGGAAGAATTTTTATCTCAGCCAAATTCTATAATTCTCGAAGGTGAGTTGCTTTATCCGCGCTTCTTCCGCCGCAATGACGGGATTTTTTCCACAACCCCATGGGCGATCTACTCCGTCCGTGATTTTTCGCGGCTTGGGTTTATTGTCTTGAACACCGGCGCTCATAGTGTCATCTTCCCCGCAGACCAGCCCGTCAAATTGACTCACGGCGCGGATGTGATCGTGGTCGGATGCCAACGCGCAAATTACATCGAAGCGCGTTGGCTTTTCTTCCCTAAATTGGATGAGGCGTATCAAGCGGAAGCATTAAACGAATCGTGTAATCCATAATATGCCTGACTCTGTGGTTTCGATACGCCCTTCGCTAGTGCTTCGGGCTACTCAACCACCATTTGTTTCCAAATGCCCCATTTCTCCACTCACCTCTTAAACTGGTACCACAAAAACAAACGGACTCTCCCATGGCGCGGACATCGTAATCCCTACGCCGTGTGGGTCTCCGAGATCATGCTCCAGCAAACGCGGGTGGAGACGGTGATTCCCTATTTCAAAAAATGGATGAAGTTGTTTCCGAATGTACGCGCGTTGGCAAAGGCCTCCGAGCGGGAGGTGTTGAACGCGTGGGAGGGACTCGGCTATTACAGCCGCGCGCGAAACTTCCACAAAGCCGCGAAGATCGTGGTTGATGAATATGGCGGGAAACTTCCGCGCGATGTGGATGAACTGTGGAAATTACCGGGCATTGGACGCTATACGGCAGGCGCGTTGGCTTCGATTATCTTCGGCATAGACGAGCCTGCGCTCGATGGCAACTTGAAACGAGTCTATGCGCGGCTGTTCGATGTGAAGAGGCCCGTCAATTCAACGGAGGGGGAGAAATTACTCTGGAAAATCGCATACGAGAATTTACCCAAAGGCAGAGCGGCGGATTTCAACCAAGCTTTGATGGATTTAGGCGCGACAGTTTGTGTGCCGAAGAACCCGCGCTGTGAAGTTTGTCCGCTGGCGAGGGATTGCAAAGCGAAGGCGCGAGGTGTTCAGCATTTGCGACCGGTGAAGGTGGCGAAGAAAATTGTGCCGCATTACGTCCACGCGGCGGCGGTGATTGTGGAGCGAATTGCTAATTCGCTCTACGTGTTGCTAGCGCAACGCCCATCGAAAGGATTGCTCGCCGGGATGTGGGAATTCCCCAGCGCGCGAGTCGAAGGCGACGCGGCTGGGGAGGTCGAGTCCGCTCTGAGGGCGGCATACAGGTTGAAGGTCAGAATGAAGCGAGGTCTATATCCCCTTGCAGTTGTGGAGCATACGTATTCGCATTTCAAAGTCACCGTCTACGCGTTTCGATGTGATGTATCGTCAAAAGCGATGGGCGAAAATTTGAAATGGATTCGGTTGAAAGATTTGGGGAAGTATCCGATGGGGAAAGTTGATCGGGCGATTGCGAGGAAAGTAAAAAGTGACAGTCACTTTTGAAGTGACTGTCACTTTGTTTTAATTCGCTCTACTCAGGGTAACCAACACCATCGGTCTGCGCTTGGTCTCTTCATACAGATACGAGCGCACCGCGTTGGCGATGTCTTTTTCGCTTTCCCAGCCGCCGTTGTTGACCACGTCCATGATGTGTTTGCGGACTTCGGGCAAAAGTTCTTCGGCGTCTTCAGGCGAGACGAAACCGCGCGTGATGATCTCGGGGTCGTGCAAAAGCCGCCCGTTGAGTTTGTCCACGCTGATGTCAATGAGGAAGATGCCGGCGCGCGCGAGTTTTTCGCGTTCGCGCATCACGCCGAAATCAATTTCGCCGACCGAGTCGCCGTCTACGAACACGTAGCCGCCGGGGATGCGTTCGCCGAGCGTGAGTTTTCCACCCGCCAACACAACGATCTGACCATTCTCGACGACCATCACATTTTCTTCTTCCACGCCGACTTCGACCGCGAGTTTTCCGTGTCGTCTGAGGTGACGCAGTTCGCCGTGAATGGGGATGAAGTGCTTCGGTCGAACGAGGCTGATGAGGAGTTTTTGTTCCTCCTGCGAGGCGTGACCCGACACGTGAACCGGCGCAATCGCGTCGTAGATAACTTCCGCGCCTCGATGCATCAGGCGGTTGATCGTGCGGCTGATGGTCTCTTCGTTGCCGGGGATGGGATGCGACGACAGCACAACCGTGTCGCCTTGTTTCAAATCGAATTGACGGTTCGTTCCGGCGGAGAGTCGTCCCACAATGGACGATGGTTCGCCCTGTGAACCGGTGCACATGATCGCCACTTTGTGATCCTGCATTTTCAGCGCTTGGTCAATCGGCACGAGCAGATCGTCGGGGATGTCGAGATAGCCCAACTTGCGGGCGATCTTCACGTTGTCCACCATGCTCGGACCGGCGAGGGTCATCTTGCGTCCGTGTTTTGCGGCGGCGTCTGCCACTTGCTGAACGCGCGAGATCAGCGACGCAAACGTCGCGACGATGACGCGTCCCTGCGCTTCGGCAAACACTTTGTCGAACGCGGGACCGATCACTTTCTCAGACGGAGTCCAGCCTGGGCGTTCGGCGTTGGTTGAATCGGAGAGCAACACGTCCACGCCGCGGCGCGCGAACTCGGCGAGTTTGGCGTAGTCGGTGGGCCAGCCGTCCACAGGCGTATGATCGAATTTGAAATCGCTCATGTGCACGACGAGCCCAGCGGGAGTCGTGATGCCCAGCGCCACCGCGTCGGGAATCGAATGGCAGACGTGGAAAAACTCCACTTTGAACGGTCCGATCTCCACCGAGCCGCCCGCTTCCACTGTCGTCAATTCGGCTTTTGCCGATGCGTTGTTACGCGCCAGCTTGCCCTCGATGAGTCCGAGGGTGAGCGGCGTCGCATACACTGGCACGTTGATGTCGTTCAGTAGATGATGGATCGCGCCGATGTGGTCTTCGTGTCCGTGCGTGATGACGATGCCGACCACGTTGCCCGCCCTGCCGCGTAAATATTCGTAATCGGGGACGATGTAATCGATCCCGATCATATCGTTGGTGGGGAACATGATGCCCGCGTCAACGACCAGAATCTGGTTCTGGAATTCGTAGGCGGTCATGTTCTTGCCTACTTCCCCGAGCCCCCCCAGGGGAATGATCTTCAATTTTCCTTGCTTAGCCATACAATTGTTTAATCCTCACTTGCATATAAAATTTTATCCGCCATTGGCGGTTAAGGTCTGTTTGTTTCCCTCTCCCCTCGGGAGAGGGAAGGGTGAGGGATAAAAAAAACCTCGCTGACTTGCTCGCGAGGGATTTGGGAGATCTCGTGCGATTGTTTCCAACAAACTGCCCACCTTGGACAGTACCAGTCAACTTCAACGGCTGGAAGTATATCAGGGCAGGGGGGATTTGTCAAAGTGGGGATTTGAACTCAGCGAAGATGTTTCGGGCGTAGACGAAGGACGCTTCTTTCTCAGGGTCGGCTTGACCCAGTTTCCCCAGCCTTTTCCTCCTCCTCGGCGCCGCCCGACGGTTAACCCTTCGACAAGCTCAGGGCAGCGCCGTCGGGCTACTCCTACGAACCCCGCTCAAGCGGACTCGCCTTCATGGTTTTTTCAAAGTCGGAATTTCTCAACGCGAATGTCGCAAATCTACGAATAGCGCGAATAAATCCTTGAAAATTCGCGCTATTCGTCCATTCGAGCAATTCGCGTTCCAAAGTTGTCAAGCGACCTTGAAAAAACCATAGACTCGCCTTTGATAAAAATTGACATTCTTTCGCCTCTCCTGTAAACTCCCTGCATGGACATAGACCTCGACCTCTATCGCCACGAGGTGCGCGTTTCGACGAATCCGCTGGTGCGTCTATCGGCGATTGACATCTCGCCCGATCATCCCCAGCGGACGTTTGTTTTCGTCCACGGGTTTGGCGGACACGCCGCGCAATGGCAATTCCAGTTGCAGAAATTTGCCGTTGAAAACCGCGTGATCGCGCTCGATCTGCGCGGGCACGGACTCTCGGATAAGCCGGCGCGCGGTTACGACATGCCTCAGATGATCGAGGACCTGGAAACCGCGCTAACGCTCCTGGATGTGAAGGGTAAATTTGTTTTGGTGGGACATTCGTTCGGCGGGGCAATCGTCACCGAGTACGCGTTGAAGAATCCGAGTCGCGTCGAACGGTTGATTCTGATCGCTACGGCGGGACAATACAAACTGCGGACGATGTATCGCTCCGTTTTGAGCCTGCCGATTTCAGTCCTGCGCTGGCTGGGACCGCTCACGCGTTCGTGGCTTCACGGCGCGCCGTACGCGCTGAAACAACTTTATCGCGACAACATGTCGCAGTGGGTAGGTTGGGATCGCTTCGCCGCGTTGGAAGCGCCGACGTTGGTGATTCGCGGTCACCGCGACCGAGTGTTCGAGCGTCCGTTTTTTGAGCGGGTGCCGGGTTCCATTCCGGGCGCGGAAGACGACGATATCGGCGTCTCAGGTCACATGGTGATGTTGGAACGGCGGGAAGCGGTGAACCGTTCGATCGAACGCTTCCTCGCGGGCGAGGGTCAGCGCTCGTGGCGGGAATCCGCTAGCCCTCCAAAAAAGAAACCGGGACGCGATATCCTGCGGAAGGCTCGCCCGTGGCTGGAAAATTACGAGCAAGGTGTGCCATACACGGTGGGTGTGCCGAACATTCCACTGCATCATTTACTGCGTTCGTCGGTGCGGAGATTTCCGAACCGCCCCGCAATATTTTTCGAGGGAAGTCGCTTGTCGTATCGGCGATTGAACCATGAGGCGAACCGGTTTGCGAACGCATTGCTGTCGCTGGGAGTCGGCAAAGGCGCGCGTGTGGTTTTGTTACTGCCAAACATCCCGCAGATGGTGATCGGTTTTTACGGCGCGATGAAAGCCGGCGCAACGGCGGTCTTCGTCCCGCCGGTGATCGAACCGGAAGAGGTCGTGCGGCAGGTCAAAGATTCGGACGCGAGCGTTCTCGTCACACTTTCAATGTGGGCGGGGCTTGCGAAGCAAATCCAAGAGGGGAGCAGCGTGCCTCACGTGATTTTGACCGACCCTGCAGATTATCTGTCGCTTCCAAAATATTTGATCTCCTCATGGCGCAATCGCGGGTACGGAATGCGCAACTCGCTGCGTTGGCGCGATTGGCTTGGTGGCAACAGCAACAAATCGCCGACGGTTGAGGTCGCGCCGGAAGAACTGGCGTTGATTCAATACACGGGTGGGACGACAGCGCAATCAAAGGGAGTGATGCTTTCGCATCGCAATCTCGTGGCGAATGCCTTGCAGACGCGCCATTGGATGCCCGAAGCCCGCGAAGGAAAGGAACGTTTCTTGTGCGTCGTTCCGATCTTCCACAGCTACGGGCTGACCACCGCGCTGAACGTGCCAATCTCCATCGGCGGAGCATTGATTCTGAAAGCGCAATTCCAAGTGTTGGATGTATTGAAAACCATCAAGCGTTACAAGCCAACCATCTTCCCCGGCGTGCCGAATATGTACCGCGCCATCAATAACTTCCGCGGCGTGCGAAAGTTTGGCATTCAATCCATCAACTATTGCATCAGCGGCTCTGAGCCGTTGTATGTGGAAGTGCAGGAGGCGTTCGAGAAGTTGACGAAGGGTAGGTTGGTCGAGGGGTATGGTTTGACCGAAGCCTCCCCGGTGACGCACGCGAACCCCTTGGGCGACAAACGTAAGGTCGGCACGATCGGCGTTCCGCTTCCATCTACCGAAGCGGTCGTCCTCGATTTGGCGCGAAAAAATAAGGAAGTCAAGCCGGGTCACATCGGCGAACTCGCGGTGCGCGGTCCGCAGGTGATGCTGGGCTATTGGAAAGACCCGCAAGCGACGCAGGAAGTGTTGACCGACGATGGTTGGTTGCTCACTGGCGACGTCGCGCAAGTGGACGAAGACGGATATGCGCGCATCATCGCGCGCAAAGCCGATATGTGGTATCCGAATAAAATCAAACAACCCGCTTTTCCGCGTGATGTGGAGGAAGTGATCTACGAAATTCCGCAAGTGAAAGAGGTCGCGGTCACGGCTGTTGCGGGGAATCCGTTTGCATTTGTCATCGCCGGGCAGGAACGCCCCACGCCCGCCGCGGTGATCGCCTATTGCAAGCGCCGTCTGCCCGAATATCTCGTGCCGCGTTTTGTGATCTTCATGGACGATTTTCCTAAATCATACATCGGTAAAATATTGAGGCGTGAATTGGCTCGGAGATATGAAAAGCACGCCTGACTTTGAAATTCCTACAACTGCAAACTATGTCCAACAGGGGAGCGGCGTTCCGGTCGTTTTGATTCACGGCATCGCCGCGTCGCTTCACGATTGGGATGAGTTCACGCCCGAACTCACGCGGCATGGCTACGCCTCCTACGCGCTCGACCTGCTCGGCCACGGCGACAGCCCCAAACCCGATTCGCGCGCCTATCATGTGGAGTGGCTCTTTGAACATTTTTCAAAATGGATGACTGCGCTTCAGTTGACCGAACCCGCCGTCCTCGTCGGACATTCGCTCGGCGGCTACCTTGCGTTGGAGTACGCGCGCCGCGTCCCTGCCTGGACACGCGGCTTGATCCTCGTCAGCCCATTTTATGACCGCGTTCAACTCCCGCTTCTTCTCCGACGTTCATATTCTCGCATGGGTTTGCGGAATCTCATCGTGAGCCGGACGCCGCACTGGCTGTTCCGTCTCATCGTGGATGTGACGAGCGTAGCAATGGGGCATAGTTCGGGCGCGTTACACGCGTTGCCCGAACATATCCGTAAGCAGACCGCGCTCGATTACGCGCGTACCGCGCCCGGCGTTTATCACATTCCCAACGAAATCCCCAATAACGACGCGTTTCTGTCAAGCATCACTATTCCGACTTTGGTTGTATGGGGCGACCAGGATAAGACTCTTGCGCCAACATCTTTTCCAAAATTAGTCGAGAAGATGCCGCGCTCCATTGGTAAATCCATCCACGCCGGGCATGTGCCGCATCAGTCGAATGTGGATGAGTTCAACCGGATGGCATTGGAGTTTTTACAGAAACTTCCATAGCCCTAAGTTGCCTCGGGACGAACGCTCGACCTTTGGCATGTTTCGTCATTTTTCAAGTTGCCGAAAGATTGCAGATTCAATTTTTTAAGGTGAATCGCCCTCTGACCTCTTGAACTAACAATCTGACTATGCTAGAATGCGGCTTGAAAATAGCCAAATGTACGGGGATGCAGAGCCATTACGCCCACAGATGGCGGCAACAAATGTTCTAAATTAGGAGTATTTTTTATTCATGCGGTGCCCATACTGCCAGCATCACGACTCTAAAGTGCTAGATACGTCCCATGACAGCCATGGAGGCATCCGCCGCCGCCGCGAATGTTTCAAATGCGGACAACGCTTCAGCACGTACGAGCGTCCCATCCTTGCAACGCCTCTGTTGGTGAAACAGGACGGCACGCGCGAAGAGTTCGACCGTGAAAAATTGGCGCGCGGCATCCGCATTTCGTGCGCGAAGCGGCCCGTCTCAGCGGCGGACATCGAGCGCATGATCGGGCAAGTCGAATCGCAGTTGCAGAAAATGAGCAAATCGGAAGTTACATCGCGGATTGTGGGCGATTTGGTAATGGCTGGCTTGAAGGAACTGGACCAGATCGCCTACATTCGTTACGCCATCGTCTATCTCGGTCTCGACGATCTTCAGTCGCTGCGCAACGAAATCAATCAATTACTCGAAAGCTAATTCACCGACAACCATTATTCCGCTAAGGGCGGAGTATCAATGGTTGTCGGATTTTTTGTCGAAGCATTCGCAAAGTGAACTTTGCGGTACGGATTGAGTCAGAAAAATTTCTAAAATCACTTTGAGGAGAGTGTGTCATGGCTACCAACGCAGTCACGAAAACCGAGCAGGCGAAAAATGGATTGCTTCCCACTCCGCCGATGCCGAAGGATTTGCCGAAAGCGAATCTCACGGACAACGCGCGGCAGGTGTTGATGAAGCGTTACGTCCGGCGCGGGGACGATGGTAAGCCTGCTGAAAACGTGGAGGAGATGTTTTGGCGCGTGGCGTATCATGTCGCTAAAGTCGAAACCATGTGGGACGCTGACGTAGAGCAACGCGCGATCGAGTATTACCATTTATTATCCAGCAAGAAATTTTTTCCGAACTCACCGACCTTTACCGGCGCAGGAACGCCGCTAGGTCAGCTTGCCGCGTGTTTTGTACTGCCCATCACCGACGACATGGGACGCGACAGCGCGGGCATCTTCCAAACGTTGCGCGACGCGGCGTTGATTCAACAAACGGGCGGCGGGAATGGATTCTCATTCTCCCGGCTCCGTCCGCACGGCGCGATGGTGCAGACCTCGGCGGGTCAGGCGACGGGACCCGTTGGATTCTTGAGGGTTTATGACCATGCTTTTGGCGAGATTGCCCAAGGCGGAACGCGTCGCGGCGCAAACATGGCTGTCTTGCGCGTGGATCATCCCGATGTGGAAGATTTCATTGGGTGCAAGATCAACGAGAATCAGATCACTAACTTCAACATCTCGGTCGGCATCACGGACGCGTTCATGCGTGCGGTGAAGAACGACGAGGAATGGGAGCTGCGCTTCCCCGATATGAAGGAGATGAAGCGACAAGGATTCAGCGGCACGCTCGAACAAGCCGAAGCCGCGGGAATCAAGGTCAATTCATACAAAAAAGTGAAAGCGCGTGAGCTGTTCGATAAGATCGTCAAGCAGGCGCACCATAACGGCGAGCCTGGCGTGTTATTCCTTGACGCGGCGAACCGTAGTAACCCCGTTCCGCATTTGTATCCGCTGGAGGCAACAAACCCATGCGGTGAACAATGGTTGGGTCCGTACGAGAACTGCTGTCTCGGGTCGGTGAATCTCAACGAGCACTGCGGACCAGACGGAACCCTTGATTGGGATTTGCTTCGCCAATCGGTTGTGCTTGCGACGCGCTTCCTCGATGATGTAGTCGAAGCGAACGCGTATGTGCCCGCTGTGCCGCAATTGACGGAAGCCGCGCACAACGCACGCCGCATCGGACTCGGAATCATGGGCCTCGCGGACTTGATGTATCACGTCGGAGTCCGTTATGGCTCGGAGGAGGGGCAGGAGTTCGGCGCGCAGGTGATGGAGTTCGTCCGTTATCACGCGATGATGACGAGCGTCGAGTTGGCGAAGGAGCGCGGCGCGTTCCCTGCCATCGAAGGAAGTATTTACGACAAGAAAGCGATGAAGTGGACGGCGCCGAAAGCGTTGAGTCCGCTGACGGATGACTGGGGCAGACCGAACGTCGAGTGGGAAGCGGTGGCGGAGGGAATCCGCAAACATGGAATCCGCAATGCCGCGCAGACCACGGTCGCGCCGACGGGCACCATCGCCACCGTCGCAGGTTGTGAAGGCTATGGCTGTGAACCCGTCTTCGCGCTGGCGTACATCCGCCACGTCAACGATAACGGTAAAGATCTGAAACTTGCGTATGCGAGCCCGCGCTTCGATGAGGCGTTGAAAAAACTTGGGCTGGGCGAAGAGAAACGGCAGGAGATCGTCGAGCAGGTAATGCGTGAAGGCACGTGCCAGCACATCACGGAGTTGCCGCAGGCTGTGCGCGATACGTTTGTCGTTTCGGCAGATGTGACCGCCGAGGAGCACGTGCGAATGCAAGCCGCGTTGCAGGCGTTCGTGGATAACTCGCTTTCGAAGACGGTGAACTTCCCCGAGAGCGCGACAGAGAATGACGTGGCGACCGCGTACATGCTGGCGTGGGAACTCGGATGCAAAGGCATCACGGTGTATGTGACTGGCTCGCGCGATAAAGTGGTTTTGGAGACGAACGCGACGGCGGATAAAAAAGCGCCGCTTCAATCTACGGGGACAGCTGATTCGGCTCCCAATGCTTCGTCTACGGGACAGGAAACCGCTGTCCCTCCGCTCAGCGCGAGACCCGAACTCGCCCCGACATTTTCCGCCGACCCGAAGAAGCCGCGCCCGCGCGCGTTGACGGGCAAAACGTTCAACGTCGAGACGCCCGTCGGCAAAGCGTTCATCACCATCAACGAAAACGGAGGCGAGCAACCGTTCGAGGCGTTCATCAACACGGCGAAGGCTGGCTCTGAAACTGCCGCCGTCTCCGAAGCCATCGGCAGACTCATCTCGTACATTTTGCGGATGACTTCAACGGTGAAACCCACCGACCGAATGCGCGAGATCGTTCGACAACTCATCGGCATCGGCGGCGGTCGCTCGCTGGGATTTGGTCCCAACCGCGTGCGATCACTGCCCGATGGGATTGGTCAAGTTCTGGATACATACTTGCGCGAGAAAGATGGGCTGAAAACTGATCTCGACGAAAAGAAGTCGAATGGCAATGGCGGTCACACCATCGAAGAAGAAGTTGCCATGACGAAACCGATGAAGATCGGCGATCTTTGTCCCGAATGTGGCGAAGCCGCGGTGGTGAATGAAGAGGGTTGCAGGAAGTGTTACGCGTGCGGGTTTAGTGAGTGTTGAGCCGCAATAGACTTCCGAAGTCTCCGAGACTTCGGAAGTCTAAAAGCAGGATGGTAAAATGAAACCATGAGATCGGCGATAACATCTGTCAAAACTAACGTTCGCCCGGTTGGGTTTCCTCCTGTGAATGAGACGTTGCCGCGCGCGATCGAACGTATTGTTTCCGAATTGAAACCAGAGAAAATCATTTTATTCGGCTCGTATGCGTACGGAAACCCCACCCCTGACAGCGACGTAGATTTGCTGGTCATCATGAACACCAATGCCAAAGATATTGATCGGTACGTCGCGGTGTCGAATCTGCTGTATCCGCGCCAGTTTCCGTTGGATATTCTTGTAAAGACGCCTAAAGAGATTGAAGCGGAGGCGGGAAAAAAGGGTAACTTTTTCTTGAAGGAGATATTGAAAAAGGGGAAGATCCTCTATGAACGAGACCGATGAGGCTTTGGAATGGGTGAAATACGCCGAGGAAGATTTGATTTTGGCGAAAACTGCATTGCAACGGAGAAAACCGCTCACGATTGGGTCCTGTTTTCACAGCCAGCAATGCGCCGAAAAGTATTTCAAAGCAATCCTTGTTTCGAAAAATATCGAATTTCCTAAAACGCACGATCTATTGATTTTGAATACGCTTTGCACCGAAGCGGGGATTTTCACAGGTTTTACCAAGGATGATTTAGGCAGATTATCAGGCTATGCCGTACGCGCTCGCTATCCAGGAAACCAGCCTACCCCAGAGGAAGCGAAAGATGCTCTTGCAATCGCCATGAATATTCGTAAATTTGCACGGACGTTTTTGGGCGTAAAGAAATAATGAGGCGATCTGTGCCCCGAATGCGGCGAAGCCGCGGTGGTGAATGAGGAGGGGTGCACGGGCAACGTGCGCCCAGAGTGTTACGCGTGCGGGTTTAGTGAGCGCTAGTACTTCTGCCTACAGTTCTGCCAGCAGATCATCTGCTGGCAGAACTGTAAGTGGAGTCAAGACGATTGTCGCTTTAGCGTGATCTCTTCCTCCCAACCATCCACCACAACAATCCTCCAACCAATAATAATCCAACGACCAAAGCAAATCCCCATCCATTTCCTTCTGAGGATTCTTCGGTGGCAACAACTGTCGGTGTGACTGTCGAGGGGGCGGAGGTAGCCGAATGGTTAGCGGTCAGTGTGACCGTTGGAGGAAGCGGGGTGAAAGTCGCCGTCATGGGCGGGGTGATGCGCAGGAGCAACTTCTGCCCGGGGATGATGACTGATGCCGCGCCTAATCCGTTCCAGTTCATCAAATCCGCGAGCGGAACTTCGTACACTGCCGCGATGCCTGAAAGCGTCTCGCCGCTTTGCACGGTGTGATAATAATTTCCGTCCGTTGCGGGTGTGAGTCTTTGGATGGCGCTTAACGTGGGGCTGGGCGTGACGTTGCCCAGCGAGATGATCAATCTTTGTTCGATCTGCAGGGGCAAGTCAACTTGAAGTCCGTTCAATTCCAAAATTCGATTCACCGAAACGCGGTACGCCTCAGAGATCGTGGTCAACGACTGATACGGCTGAACCACGTGGACGATTTTTCCGTCCGTGTCTGGAGTTTGCGTCACGACCATGCCTTGCGGAGTCGGCGTGGCGAAACCCGCTGTGTTTTTATTTGGGATGAACAATTTTTGCCCGGATTGCAACGGCGTGTTGCGCGAGATGTTATTCCACGTTTCCAAATCCTGGATGGTGATCTGATAGGCGACCGCGATCGCCCAGAAGGATTGCCCGGACTGTACCGTGTGGAAGATTTTCCCAGCGGCATCTGGCGTGGCAATTTGGACGGGAACGATCAATTGCGAGACTGGGCTGACTCCCGACCCGGCGACGGATGTATAACTCCCACATTCCTGCCCGGAGACATACGCGGCTTGCAAAATGTAATATGTTTTTCCATTCACCGTCGCCACGCCCGCGCCGACGTTGCAATACGCTGGCGTGACCGCTGGGCGCATGTGGTCGGGGTCTGCCCAGACTGCCATGATCTCGTCAATGCCCATGCCGCCGTAACTCACCGCGAAATTTTCGGTTGCCCACACGGTCCCGCCGTTGCCGTATCCTGCCGCAGCGATGCGACCGCGCACGTCGCCGATGTGCCACGACATGCTGTTCGCCGCCATGATCTCCGCCGTAGACTGTGCCACCGCGTTGATGATCGGGTCTTCGATCAACGGCGGAAGCCCGTACGAGACGCGTAACGTGTTCATGGCAAGGATCAAATCGTACGCGCTGACTTGAGCCGAGGTCGCAGGTTCGGCTCCCTTCGCCAAAGCAAGCGGTGGATGGGAAACGCTTCCCGCTCCAAACATGACGAGCAGGAAGCCAGCCAACAATCGAGTGAAACGCATGGGATAATTATAATTCGAGCCTGATTTCGCCCGATATTTTCCAATTAAGATAAAGATAAGTGATTTTCACAGGATGAACGTCACTAAGCAGGGTTGCCGGGTGTGTTATCTTTATCTCGGAAGAAAAAATGCACAATCAATGAGGCAGTTGCGGACCGCGTTGCCTCCATCATCTAAAGGAGAGAACATCATGGACGTACAGAATAAAGTGATCGTTGTGACCGGCGCCGGGAGCGGCATGGGCAGAGAGATCGTTTTGAACCTGCTGGCAAAAGGCGCGAGCGTGGCGGCAGTGGATATGAACGCGACTGCCTTGCAGGAAACGGCGCACCTCGCCGCAGATAAGAAAGCGAGCCTCGCGACGTTCGTTTTGAACGTGACCGACAAAGGCGCGGTGGATGCCCTGCCCGAAAAGGTGATCGCCCATTTCGGCGCGGTGGATGGTGTGATCAACAACGCCGGTATCATCCAGCCATTTGTCCGCTTGAACGATTTGAAGTTCGACGCCATCGAACGCGTGCTGAATGTGAACCTGTATGGGACGTTGTACATGCTCAAAGCGTTCCTGCCACATTTGCTCAACCGCCCTGTGGCGCACGTGGCGAATGTGTCCAGCATGGGTGGTTTCTTGCCGGTGCCCGGGCAAACCGTCTATGGCGCGAGCAAGGCGGCGGTCAAACTGCTCACTGAGGGTTTGTATGCCGAACTCTTGTACACAAACGTCAAAGTGACATTGGTCTACCCCGGCGCGATTGGCACGAACATTGCCGCAAACTCCGGGGTTTCAATCTCTGGCGGCTCGAGCGCCGAATCATCCTCGATCAAAATGCTGGCTCCCGCAAAAGCCGCCGAGATTATTGTGAACGCCATCGAGAACGATCGCTACAGCGTCCTCGTCGGCTCCGACGCCAAATTCATGGATTTCATCTATCGCCTGAACCCCAAAGGCGCCGCCAACTTCATTTACAAGCAGATGAAATCCTTACTGCCCGCCTAGCCGCCTCCGAGGCAATTGGATACAATACGACCTCGATGCCGAAACTCATCCCTGCGACAGAACGCCTCGCTCGCGCCCGCAAGCTGATTCAGCAGGCGCGAGCGTTGCCCGTCCCTTCGACCGGACTTGGCAGATCCGATTTCTCATATATTGCCAACGTCAAAGACCTGATGAGGCAGGCAAAAGACTTGATCAAGTTCATCCCACAGACGGCGGGAGTTTCAGCAGAGATGAAAGAAGAAGTGAAAAAGGTTTACGAGGAGATCGAACAAGCGACCCGCGACATCTTGTATTGAACGCGGATGAGGCGTACAATCAAGGCGAATCTTTATTAAACTGAGGCATGGATGGCAGACACAAAACTTACGAAACTGCTCGAAGAATTACATACCGCGCTTGACGCGACTGAAGCCGTGGACGAAAAGGGACGCGAACTCCTGCGCGCGCTTAACGCCGACATCAAGGAACTGCTCGACCGCTCCGAAGGCGCGCAGACGGACAATTCGTTTTTAGAGCGGATGCAGGAAACAGCGGCGTACTTCGAGAAAACGCACCCGGCGTTCACCTCCGCGCTATCCAATTTGCTCACCGCGCTCAGTAATGCGGGAATATAGCCTGATGAAAAAACCCTCTGCTAACGGAGGTTTTTTTTATTGGAGATTAAGGACCAGGTGTTTCGCTTGTCGGAGTTACGGTCGGGGTTGGCGTTTCGGTACTTGTAGCAGTTGCCGCTGAGCCGGTTGCTGTGCTGGTTGGCGGCGTACTTGTTGTGGCGCTTCCGCCGACGACGATCTGCACGTAGACCTCGTCGCCGAAGAACTGTCCGCCGGCGGTTTGCATCCTCCAATTGCCGCGCAGTTTGCCCGTCTTGTTCGGCGCGATCATGGCGACCGGAATATCCAGCGTAGCGTTGGGGGCAACAGCCGCGGCGAGCGTGAAGGTTACGCCGCTCATCTGCTCGCCGCCGGTGAACGCGAACTTAAAGCCCGCGTCCCACGCGCATGTGCCGGAGTTCAACACCTTCCATGTTTTGGTGAAATTCTGTCCGGGCGTCATGGCTGTATCGTCCGGAATCGAAACGTCGCTGACGAACGTCATGCGATAACAGGAATTTCCGATCCCGCTCGTCGGCGATGGACCGACGGGAAGCGCGCCGCCTGTGCTGGTGACGAACGGCGCGAAGGTGGCGGACGCGGTCAGGGTGGGGAAGGGAGTCTCCGAAGGCGCGGCAAGCGCGGTCTGTGTGAGAACCGCCGCGAACGTCTCGATGGCGAGCGTTTGAATTTCGTCCGGGCTGAGGGTGTTCGTCGGCGTCGCTTCGGCTTGTCCTCCGCCGCACGCCGCGATCAACAGCGCGCAAAGCCCCAAGAGTATAAGTTGTTTTTTCATTCGTTCTCCTTTTTTACGAGCCGCAATTTTACCCGCTTCTTGTCCACGCTTAACGGACGATTGCCCTACAAAGTTCCGATTCTCATCATGCTATAATCCACGCCGATGATTTATTTGGATTATTCAGCCACCACGCCTGTGGATGCGCGCGTCGTGGACGCGATGACGCCCTTCTTCAACGCTTCTTTCGGCAACCCTTCGTCTGTCCACCGCCTCGGACAGATTGCCGAAGCCGCGATCGATTCGGCGCGCGAGAGCGTTGCGCGCGTGTTGAATTGCAAGCCCGATGAAATTATTTTCACCTCCTGCGGCTCCGAATCAGACAACCTTGCGATTCGCGGCGCGGCGTATGCCATGCGCGAAAAGACCGGCGCAAAATGGATTCTCGCCTCGCGCGCCGAACATCCCGCCGTGACGAAAACGCTCGAACATCTCGGTAAACATGAAGGCTTTTTAGTCGAGTGGCTGGACGTGGACGAGCGCGGCAGGGTCACGCCTGAAACGGTCGCGAAAGCAATTTGCGGAGACACCGCGATCGTTTCGGTGATGTATGCGAACAATGAGATCGGCACGATCAACCCCATCAAAGAGATTGCGGAGATCTGCCGCGCCAACAAAATAGTATTCCATACCGACGCGGTGCAAGCCGCCGCGTATTTGCCGATTGACGTAAACGACCTCGGCGTGGATCTGATGTCGCTCGGCGCGCATAAATTCTATGGACCGAAGGGCGTTGGCGTGTTGTATGTCCGCAAAGGAACGCCGCTTGTTTCGCAACTCACCGGCGGGGGGCAGGAATTCAATCTCCGCGCAGGGACTCAGAATGTGCCATACATCGTCGGTTTTGCCGAGGCGTTGCGTCTGACTGCCGAAGAACGCGCGCGCCGCGTGGCTCACGTCCAGCCTCTGCGCGATAGAATCATCGGCGCGGTTCTCGAATCGATTCCCGATTCGCAACTCACCGGCGATTTGGAGTCGCGCCTGCCGCACCATGTCAGTTTTGCGTTTAAAGGCGTAGATGGAAACTTATTGCTCACGCTTCTCGACGCGGCTGGTTTTGCCTGCTCCTCCGGCTCCGCCTGCAAAACGGGCAACCCCGAACCCAGCGACGTGATGAACGCCATCGGTCTTTCGCGTGAATGGGGTTTAGGATCATTGCGAGTAACTCTTGGAAAAGATACAATGCCCGAACACGTCGAGTCGTTTTTGAATTCATTGCCCGCGCTGGTTGAGAAGGCTCGCGCTTTACGCTGACTTCTTGTCTGCGTATTTCCTTCTGTACTCGTTTGCTGATCAGCCTATGTCCAAAGTCGTAGTAGCCATGTCGGGAGGAGTCGACTCCTCCGTTGCCGCCGCCTTGCTCAAAGAGCAGGGCTATGAGGTTGTTGGCATGATGCTCCGTTTGTGGAGCGAGCCGGGTAAGGAAGATTCCAACCGCTGTTGCACGCCCGATTCGATGGCGCAGGCGCGACGCGTGGCGGCGAAATTGGACATTCCATTTTATGTGATTGATGCGAAAGATGTCTTCCGCGAGACGGTGGTGGAATACTTTCTCGCGGGCTATGCGCGTGGTGAGACTCCGAATCCATGCTTGATTTGCAATCGGAAGATTCGCTGGACGTTTTTGCTCGACCACGCATTTGCATTAGACGCGGACTTCATGGCGACGGGTCATTATGCGCGAGTGAGGAAAGATGAAAGCGGAAAGATGCAATTGTTGAGGGCGATTGATCGTAGCAAGGATCAATCGTATGTGTTGCACGTGTTGGATCAGGAAAAATTGAAACACGCCTTGTTTCCCGTCGGTGATTACGCCAAGCCAGAGATTCGACAGATCGCCGAGAGGCACGGATTGCCCACGGCTTCGCGAAAGGATTCGCAAGATTTGTGTTTTCTCGCGGGCGAAGATTATCGTAACTTCCTGCAACGCAACGCGGCAGAGATGCTGAAGCCAGGTGAGATCGTCACGCGTGAAGGTGTGTCCATCGGCGCGCACAACGGGCTTGCGAATTACACCATCGGTCAGCGCAAGGGATTGGGAGTCGCGTCGGCTGTGCCGCTCTATGTCATTACGAAGGACGCGGTACGTAATACGTTGGTAGTTGGAACGCAAGCACAACTCGGTTCGAGCGAGTTAACCGCGCGCGACGTCAATTGGGTGAGCGGAGAAGCGCCGCGCGAGCCGTTCCGCGCGGAGGTGAAGATTCGTTACACGGCGAAAGAGGCTGAGGCGTGGGTCAAGCCGATGGGGGAGAGTCAGGCGTCCCCTGAGTCTGATTCGGCGGTCGAAGTCACGTTCGACGCGGCGCAACGCGACATCACAGCAGGGCAGGCGGCTGTGTTTTATCAAGGCGATCTGGTGGTCGGGGGTGGAATTATCGTTTAGAACCTGCGTGTAGTCAGACTGAGTTTCAAATAGTCGTTGCATATAATTTCGTGAGATAAGGATTCAAGCCAGAGATAACTTCGGCAGGATGTATTCAAACCAATATTGACAGCGCTCATATCAATCGAAGTAAAATAAACAAAACAAATTTCCAGAGGAGCCTTGCCATGACGTACCGCGTCGAATCGCTGATGTCTGCCCGTTTGTTCGTTGTGCCGCAACATGCCGAGAAGAAAATTTATTTCTTGAGTAACAGCTCGGGGCATTTGAGTTTGTATGCGATGAAGCTTGGCGGCAGTGTGCCTGAGCCGTTGTTGCCGCCGAATATCGCGTTGCAAAACCCGCATTTGATCGGCGGCTTGTCGTTTTTTGTTTTTTCCAAACTCAAGAAAATTCTGGTGATGATTGATAAAGACGGCGATGAAAATTATCAACCGATGTTGATTCCGCTGGAAGGCGGTTTCCCCGAACCCGCGTTCGATAATTTTTTTGCCGAGTATCGCGTGCATCTTGGCGAGTGCGACGAGGAAAAAGGCGTCGCTTATTTTGGAGCCGAGCGCCGCGACAAGCCGATGATCGAGACCTATCGCGCGGATATGAAAACGGGGAAGTTGTCCAAGATCGCCGAATATCAATTTGGGCTGGGAGTCGCCGCGCATAGCAAGGATCACAATAGATTGATACTCGGCACAGGCTATTCGGTCGGCGATGGCGTGTTGTGTTTGTGGGAGAAGGGCAAACAAAAAACGATCTACGGAAAATTTTTGGAAGACCGCGCCGAAGGCGAACAGGTCCCGTTGAACGGAATCGTCTCGGTCGTTTTCTCGCCGAGCGAAAAAGGCGCGGTGGTGGTCTCGTCCGTGTTTGAGGATACGTTCAGCCTCGGCTATCTCGATTTTGCAAAACCTGGCGAACTTGAGCGTGTACAGCTGAAAGGCGTCAAGCACAAGGGCGTGGGCGAAATGACCGAGATTGTTCATCTTCGCAAGGATCGTTATATGCTTGGCTTCAACATTGACGGTTGTTCGTGGGTCTACGAAGGCGTGTTCAATGAAAAGAAAAAGCAATTGACCCTCCTGCATGTTTTGGTCGGCGCAAAACCCCTCGACGGCGGAATGCTCGAACGCGTCGCCTACGACAAAAAGACCGATTCGTTCACCTTCTCGTTTTCGACCGCCACCTCGCCGACTCAAATCTACACCGTGGAGGGCGCGCGGCGAAACAAAGTGACGCGTCACACGAACGAGAAAATTCTTGGGATTCCCGACTCGCTTCTTTCCAAAGGGGAGGACGCTTCGTTTCTTTCCCATGACGGACTGCGTACCTCCGCTCGGCTTTATCTCCCCTCGAAGGGACTCGGCTATAAAGGCGCGCGACCCGTTGTGTATTACATTCACGGCGGTCCGCAGGGACAGGAACGTCCTGACTTCGCGTGGTTCTCGATGCCGTTGATTCAATTTCTCACGTTACGCGGCTTCGCGGTCTTTGTGCCGAACGTGCGCGGCTCCACTGGTTATGGACTTTCCTACACCAAACACGTTGACCGCGACTGGGGCGGGCAGGATCGCCTCGATCACGTCCATGCGATGAAGTATGTCTTGCCGAAAGATAAACGGCTCGACGTTTCGCGCGCGGCAGTTGTCGGTCGCTCGTATGGCGGCTACATGACCCTGATGCAGGCGGGCTTGCATCCCGACTTGTGGAAAGCCTCGTGCGATATGTTCGGTCCGTACGACTTGCTCACATTTTCCGAACGAATTCCTGAAACGTGGAAGCCTTATTTCAAGATCGCGCTCGGCGACCCCGAAAAAGCCGATGAGCGCGCCTTCCTCGTCGAGCGTTCGCCGAAGACGCATTTGAACAACATGTCCGCGCCGATGTTGGTTATTCAAGGTCGCAACGACCCGCGCGTCGTCGCCGCTGAATCGGAAGACCTCGTGCGCGAGTTGAAATCGAAAGGCAAAGACATCGAATTGCTCGTCTTTGAAGACGAAGGTCACGATGTGCTGAAATACGAAAACCGCGTCACCTGTTACAACGCGATTGCCGATTTCTTTGCGAAGCGTTTGGAACCGTAGACAGGAAAGCGCGGAAACAAGTAGACATGTAAACAAGTACACAAGGAAACACGTTGTAACTCGTAACTTGTATCATGTATCTCGTATCTTGTATCTCGCATCTTGTGCCGCCTATCAGTCTCTAGCCTCCCCTCACCATGACTATTCCCTCCCTCCTCTTCGCCCTCCTCATCGCCGTGCTGATCGGCGCGCTCTATCATTTGATTCGCGGCAGTGGCTTCTGGCGGTTGATGTTGTACCTCGGCTTGAGCGCCCTCGGCTTTGCGCTGGGACATCTCGTCGGCTGGTGGCAGGGATGGAGACTCTTCCCGTTTGGCTCGCTTAATTTGGGTATGTCATCGCTCGGAAGTCTTATCATTCTTGTCATCGGCGATTGGCTCAGCCGCATCGAGCCGAAAGGGGAAAGCGCTGTATAATCTGCGCCTATTCAATAAATCAGACTTCGGAAGTCTCCAAGACTTCCGAAGTCTGA
Organism: Anaerolineales bacterium; assembly: GCA_020847435.1. Taxonomy (GTDB): domain Bacteria; phylum Chloroflexota; class Anaerolineae; order Anaerolineales; family Villigracilaceae; genus Defluviilinea. Next base: position 128,418 of record JADLBX010000045.1, on the reverse strand, counting down.
TGTAAAAGAGAGAAATAACAATGGATTTCCTAGCTGGTTTAGTTGACCTGTTCCTTCACTTAGACGAACACCTCGCCAATATCATCAACCAATACGGCGCATGGACGTATGCGATCCTCTTCGTAGTGATCTTTTTGGAAACAGGCGTGGTCGTCACGCCGTTCCTGCCAGGCGACTCGCTGCTCTTTGCGGCTGGCACCTTCGCCGCGTTGGGCTCGTTGAACATCTACGGCTTGGCGGCGTTGCTCATGTTCGCCGCGATCCTCGGCGATACGGTCAATTATTCGATCGGTCATTATCTCGGCGAGCGCGCCTACAACATCAAATTCCTCAAAAAAGAATATTTCGACAAGACGCACGCCTTCTTTGAAAAACACGGCGGCAAGACGATCTTCCTCGCGCGCTTCGTTCCCATCGTCCGCACGTTTGCGCCGTTCGTGGCGGGCATCGGCAAAATGTCGTACGCTTATTTCATCACGTACAATTTCGTCGGCGGCGTCGTGTGGGTCTTGCTCTTCACCTTCGCGGGATATTTCTTCGGCAACATCCCGTTCGTCCGTAAAAATTTCGAGTTCGTCATCATCGCCATCATCGGCATCTCGGTCCTCCCCATGGTCTTCGAGTGGTGGAAAGCGCGGCGCGAATCGAAAATGGAAAAAGCGAAAGCAGAGACGCCGTAAGGCGTCTCGATTTTTTATGAAGTGGCTCACGATTCTTTTTGCCCTCCTCATCGGCTTAATCGTCTACCTCGCCGACGTCGGCAAGCTCAGCCTGCTCGGCTTCATCAACCAGATTCCCTACAGCGACAAAGCGGGACACTTCCTCCTCTTCGGGATTCTCACCCTGCTCCTCGATCTGACCCTCTTCCGCTCGCTTCCCTCTCGACCTCCAAAGCGGGTCGCAGTCTTCGTCGGCTTGACTCTCGCCCTCATCATCGGCGTGGAGGAATACTCGCAACAATTTTTCGCCAGCCGCACACTCAGCCTCGTTGACCTCGCCGCGAGTTATCTTGGAGTGATTTTCTTCTCGTGGGTGGCGTTGAAAAAAAGTAAGGCGAGATAATATCTCGCCCTACGATTATTTAATTCAGCGTCAACCACAAAGTGCGACTGACGCTTAAACAAAGTACAAGATCAAACAACCTATTCCCGCGCAGAGGGCGATCAGCAGAAGCAAGGAAATGACCACAAGCCTGCGCGGACTCGCGCCGCGCAGATCGTCGCGATAGGTCTGCCCGTGCGTGGAGACTTTGAGGATAGAGGCGACCAATTCAAGGAGTTGAGCCAACAGATCCATAAAAATAAGATTGTTAGGGCGTCAGCGTCAAATGCCCTTCGGCGTCGGCGGTGACCGCGTCCAAGTCCCACAGCATGGGATAGTAATCTATGCCGGTCCACAGTTCTGCCATGTCAATGTAGTGCGGATGATACGCGTGACCCGATTGCCCGGTGGTATGGACCGTAACTGAATTGCTCAAATCTCCCATGTCAACGATCATCCGCATGGATGGAAGCCAGTTCGTTTCGTATCCGTCGCGCACCGACCAGCCAGTGGCGTTGACGAGCGCTTCGCCGCCGCCCGTCGGGAACGGACCGCGGTTGAACAAATTCTCGATCAGCCCGATGCCCGATTCGCCGAGCGTGCCGTTTCTAAACGTGGAGGCGTGCATGTCGCCCCATTTCCATTTGGAGGCGTCTTTGCCGAAGATTTCCTCCAGTTCGGCGATGCCCTGCTCGAAGGATTTCTTGACGATGTCGTTCTGCGTTTCGACCACATCCTTCGTCGAGCGGTCGTCCCACCATGCCGACGAGTCGTCCATGTGGCGCATGATTTCATTCCAGCGTGAGCCGCCGTCGGGGAAGTAACGCGCTTCGGGCATGTCATCGTTGAAGGTGTTTTGCAGGAGGTGACGCCAAAACGCGTTGAACACCGCCGCCGCAGTCGAATCGATTCGGTCCTGGTAATCCCAGTCTTTTATCAAGTTAACGTGTTCTTCGGAAAGCCCATCGGTTTCGAGCAGAATCGGCACGTAGAGCGCCGCATTGGCGTCGAACGCGTCGCCGTGCATTTGTTGAATATACGCGAAGTCAATTTTGCCCGGCGCGTTTTGAATCATGTCCACGATGCGTTGAGCGCGGAAGCCGTAATCCCAATCGTAGGTGATCCAGTGCGGATAATCGAACGGTGGGACCTGGTTGTTGGCGGTGGCGATATAGCCCTCGGGCGGGTTGACGGTGTATGGCAGTTCCTCGAAGGGGATGTAACCGGTCCACTCGTATTCGTCCGTCCAGCCGGGGACGGGAATCGTCCCGTCGCCTTTGGCGCGGATGGGAATATCGCCGGGCATTTGATACGCGATGTTGCCTTCCACGTCGGCATACACCAGGTTTTGGGGCGGCACATGGAAGTCCTGTGCCGCCGCGCGAAACTCGTCCCAGTTTTTCGCGGTGTCGAATCCCCAAATGGCTTTGAACGGCGTAGACGGTGAAAGCGCCGTCCATTTGAGAGCGATGACATATTGTTCGGGCAGTTCAATGCCGGAGCGGTCTTTGAACGGCACGAACTCTTTGTCTTCCGGGTCGCCCACGTTTTTCAGCGGACCGAAATCGTCGGAGATCACGGGTCCATGGCGGGTGAGGCGCACGGTCATCTCGATCGGGTCGCCGCCCGCGACGTTGATGGTTTCTTTGCGCGTTTCAAAGTCCACCCATTCGCCGTTGACTTCGTATTGGTTCGGGTTGTCAGGGTTGACGCGCTCGATGTACAAGTCCATCACATCGGGACCGACGTTGGTGAAGCCCCAGGCGACGTGTTCGTTGTGCCCGATGACAACGCCGGGCACGCCCGCAAACGAAAAGCCTGCCACGTTGAACGGGCAAGCATCCGACACGGGTTTACATTCCAAGTGAACTTGATACCAGATGGACGGCATTTGAATGCCGAGGTGCGGATCGTTGGCGAGAATCGGCATGCCGGTGGATGAGAGTTTGCCGGAGACCGCCCACGAGTTGGAGCCGATGCCGTCGCCTGCCGGACCAAGCGCCACGTCGAGAAGCGAAGCGTTTTTCTGAAGGGCGGCGAGCGTCGCGTCAGGGATGTCGAACGCGGAAGCGGTAGTCGGCGCGCTGGCGGAAGTCAGATCGCCGATCTTGTTGACGATCACCGGATGGTCGGCGGGGTAGGCGGGGAATAATTCGGCGATTTGTTCCGGTGTGAGGGTTTTCATGAGGACCGCGCGTTGGATCTCTTCGTCCATGTTGCCGCGCAAATCCCATGCCATGGCTTTGCCCCACGTGAGGCTGTGGATGGGCGTCCACGGTTCGATCTTGTAATCGGGCGCGAGGATCGGCAAGCCGAGGAGCGCGTATTCGAGGCTGAGGTCGATATCATCCTTGCCCTCGATGTAAGCGTTGACGCCGGCGGTATACGAGTCGACGATGGCTTTCGAGCCTGCATCGAGTTGCGCGTATTCCTGCTCGGCCGTGACGCGCCATCCCAGCGTGCGGAGGAAGGCGTCGGTATCGGCTTGCGAGGCGAACATTTCAGCGAGCCTGCCGGAGCCGATGTGCCGCCAGAAATCCATCTGCCAGAAACGATCCTGCGCGTGGACGTAGCCTTGCGCGAAGAAGAGATCGTGCGCGGTGGTCGCGTAGATGTGCGGGATGCCCATGTGGTCGCGGTAGATGTCAACGGGTCCGTCGAGACCGTCGAGTTGAATCGTCCCGTCAATCTGCGGGAAGGATTTCGGCGCGACGGTGTCCGGCAGGTAACTTTTGAAATAATATCCGCCTCCCGCGCCGAGCAGGACGACGAGGATCAAAAAGCCGATCCCTGTGCGTTTTAGAATGGTTTTTGTTTTCGACATTGAATGCCTCCAAAAGGGTTTGAGATGTATATGTAGGGGCGGGGTTTCCCCGCCCAATTGTTTCAATCATTTGCCTTAAGCGCCGTGAATGAAAACGAGCAGCGTAACGCGACATTTATGTCGCTCTTGCGCAAGAACTACCCAAAACGCGAGACGCTTCGCGATCTCGTGTTACTTGATATTCCCTAACAAGCGCGGAAACCAATACCAGAGCAGGTCGCGCGCGGGTTTGCCGTGAACGGAGGCGGATTTGTCCTGCAATTCGACCGGCTCGAAATAGCCGCGGCTGATGAAGCCGCTGACCCAACTGCGCGTGTTCATGGCGTTGAGGACCGCGTCGTAAATGTCCACTTGTTGTTGCAGGTCGAGGCTGACGGTGGAAAGATCCGCGTTCGGGCGGTTGAGCGCGGTCCAGTCGCGGCAGGCGCCGCTTCCGTCGGGGATACAGCCGGTCGCGGAATAGGTGGACGACGGGTACGAAAGCCCGATGATAAACGGCTTGCCGACTTGCGGTTGCCACGGCGCGATGTTTTGGTCGAGCAGGTTGCCGGCTTCGGCGATCAGATCCGCTTTGTTGGGCGAGGCTTGCGCGCTCAGTTTGGCGAACCACAGCAGGTACACGCCGTCGGTGTCGCGCAGGATGTTGACCGGCAGGGCGAAATCGGTGGAGTTGTACGGCAGTGCGAACAAAACGTTGCCGCGGAAATGCTGGCGCACTTCGGCAATGAGATTCTTCCAGCGCGTTTCCGCGTCGGCGGGGACTCCGCTGGGGGAGCCGTCGGCAAGCAACCCGTTGGGAAGAGCCGGGAGAATCCAATCGCCGCCGAGGACGATGGCTTGCGCGCCGGACTGCGTCCCCAGGTCGGCAAAGTGAATCGCGAAGGCGCGGTAATGTTCGAACCAATCAACCCACCAATTCGGGTCGCGCGGCGCGTTCTTCCAGAAATCCGTGTAGTTGGTTTCGAAGCGCGGTTGCGGAAAGAGCGCGATGTTGAGGTTGCGCGTCCGCGCTTGCGAAACCGCCGCGAGCGTATCCACCCAGAACGGGTCTTTGCCGGGTTGTTGCGTAAAGACGACGGGCGCGGTGCGTTTGTACGTCCACGAGGGGGTATAGATCACCCAGTTGGCGCCGAGGCTTTGGATGTTTTGCAAGGCAAGATCGTTGAACGCGGGCGTTTGCGGGTCGTAATAACTTTGATATTCGACGCCCGCCATGAACCCGCTTCCGCGCGACGGGATGTTGGTCGCGACCAGCGACGCGCTCCCGACGTTGAGGGGCCACGCCCACGCGCCGACGTTTTCGATGATGTCTTGCGGCGTGAGCGCAGGGGTGATGTTGCGCCCGTGCGCGTTCGGTCCGACTGTCTGCGCGTCGTCCGCTGAGTCGCATTGCGCGTTGCGGCAGTAGCGATAGGTGAACGAACCGGTGATGTTGAGCGGTCCGTACAGTTTATAGACCCAGCGGTTCTGCGCTTGCTGTAACATGGGAATCGGCAACGACCAGCCGAGCAGGAGATTGAATTGGATGTAGATTTTGTCGGTGGGCGAGGTGTTGCCCGGCACGGTCACGTCGAACACGATCGGGGCTTTCGGTCCCGCCTGCCACGTTTGCACGGCGTCTTCGATGGTGACGTTTTGCGCGGGGACGAGGATGCGCCGCGTCACGTATTTCCCCTCGGAGGTGAATTCGGCGTTCCAGAAACCGTCGCCCATGGTGTATTTGTATTGCACGTCCGCGCCGACCGGGAGGGGAACGGTCACCGAGTAACGCCCGTCGCCGGTGGGGCTGAGGGTGGGCATCCGGTCTGCCACGACGCTAAAGCCGCCGCGCAAGTCGGAGAAGGTGTTGCCCAATTGAAGCAGGTTGCCCGCGAGTCGGATCGGCACGTTCGGACCAACTGTCCCGGATGGAACGGAAACGATGAACGTCACGTTGACCAGCGGCGCCGGTTTGACGCGGATCTGCACCGGCGTGTCGGAATTTGCCGCGACGGTCGCGCCTTGTTGAAAGGTCGTGAACGTCCCATCCATGGCGTATGCCACAAGGTTGTGGGCGCCGGCGCGCAAGTTGTTGATTTTGAACTGCCCGGCGGAATTGGTGAAGAAATGCACGCCGCCCGCAGTGACGAGCATATCGGGAATCGGCGCGCCGGTGTCGGCGTTGAGGACCGTGCCGCTGACGCTGCCCGAAACGGTGTTGACTGCCCGGTCTGCCCAACTGCTGACCGTGTCGGTGATCTGCGTCGGTCCGCTCACATAGAACAGGCGATAGCGGATGATCTGGTCGCCGTTGGTATCTTCGTTAACGATGGTGTTGCCGCCTTTCCGCACGTAACGATAGCGGATGACGGCTTGGTCGGGGATTTCCAATTGTTTGGTGAACGTCACCGCGTCCACCTGATTCATCGTATACGGCACGGCATTGTAGGCAAGCCCTGTGACCTCGTCCACAACCGAGAGGTCGAGCGATTCGCCGGGCAACAGCGGTTCCGGTAACTGGACGGTGAAGGTCACTTGGGCGCGCGGCGCGGGCGTGGCGGTGGCACCGGAGGGAAGCGGAGTTCCACCGCTCGGCGTCGGAAAGGTGGGCCACTCGATCAACGAAATGGCGCAAGCCTGACTCGCCAGCGCGAGGCAGGCGATCAACGAAAAAAAAGTACGCGCAAAAATGGGACGTGGTTTCATGCTTTCTCCTCTACGCTTCACACTCTGCTTGAGTCTACTTCGGCGCGGCTGATTCTGCCGCCGATTCATTTCTCCTCCGCCCGGCGTAGGCGATGTAACTCAAGCCGATACTGGTGAAGTATAACAAGGTCATCGGTAACATGACCAGCCCCATGGTCACCGGGTCCACCGTCGGCGTGACGGCGGCGGCGAGGATCGCGATGACGACGATCGCCAGTCGCCATTGTTGGGCAAGCATGGCGGGTTTGACCAGACCGATCGCAGTGAGTGTGTAAACGATCACCGGGAATTCAAAAAATAATCCGATCCACAGCATCAAGCCGGTGGTAAAACTGAAATATTCTTTTGCCGTCCAGAACTGGCTGATGTTCGTGAAGCCGCCTAAAAATGGGAGTGCGGTGGGTAGGAGGGCATAAAAGGTGAACGCCATGCCGCCAAGGAATAGCAATGTGGCAAGCGGGATGCCGAACAAGCCGAATTTCCTTTCGCGCGATTTCAACCCGGGCGCGGCGAACAGCCAAATCTCGAAAGCGATCAGCGGCAGGGCGAGCGTGATCCCGCTGGTGAGCGCGACGCGCATGTACACGCCGATCTCTTCGGTCACCTCGATGGCTTGCAACTCTTCCAGCCCGCCGACCGGCTGGGATAAATAACCCATCAGCGGAATCGTGAAATAGAACGAGATGCCGACCGTAATGACGAGGTAGACGACAATGCGCAGGAGATGCTTCCGCAAGTCTTCGATGTGGTCCAACAAGCCCTGCCGCGCTTGCGGTTCGGCGGCAAGCGCGTTGAAGGTATCCATCAACGGGTGTTCTTCGGGGTCGGTGTTGAGGAAGCGGTTTGCCCGCGCGGCGAGACGGAAAGGGAGCGCGCTGAGGTTGAACACGAGCGCGAATGGAAAGACAACAATCCGCCGCACGGTTTTGAAAAACTTATTCATTGTGTTCAGACGAGGTTTGAGATTCGGTCTCGGCGGCGGAAGGCGGTTGAGGCGGCGCATCCGTTTTGAGCGGGCGAGACAGGTTCGGGCGTCGGGTTGACGCGGAGGCTTTGTGGCGCGGATCTATGGCGCGGATGTCCTTCTCGAGTTCCTCCAGGTTCGCATCGCGCATCAACTTGCTGGGCAGGTTGCGGATCTCCTGCGAGGCGGCTTGAAAAACTTTCCACCCGTCTGAGGTTTTCATTCGATTTAACCACTGACCGATCGTGCGTCCCGCTTTTTGCATGTCCTTCGGACCCAAAACGATGATGGCGATCAGGATGATGAAAACCAGTTCCGACGGACCGATGCCTAAAATTTCCATGTCACGCCTTTTGCAGGGATTGTTGAATTTCGCGCTGATGATCGGCAAGCGAACCAAGCACGCCGTTCACGAAGCGCGGCGCGGAATCCGAGCCGTAGAGTTTCGCCAATTCCACCGCTTCGTTGATGGCGACCTTGATCGGCGTTTCATGGAACACGCCGAACTCCCACAGCGCGATGCGCAGGATATTGCGATCAATTGCCGCGATCTGGTCGAGGGGCCATTCGGGCGCATATTTCGAAATGAGAATGTCGAGATTGTGCGTGAGGGGGAGCACGCCGAAGATGATTTTGCGCGTAAACTCGGCGAGTTCTTCGGCAAGCGGCGTTTCCTCCAGCCGGGCTTTGAACACCTCGGCGGGAGGATGGTTGGCGATATCCACTTCGTAAAGTACTTGCAGGGCGAGCGAGCGCGCCCTGGTGCGGGGCTTCATGTCGTCTGCGCCTCTCCGTCGTAATCAATATTTTCGACGTGCACTTCGATCGCGCCGATTTCCATGCCGACCATATCCTGCAAGGCGCGCGCCACCTGTTCCTGTACGTTGCGGCTCACCTCGCGGAGGTTCACGTCTTTTTTCAATATGAGATACAGACTGACGTAAGCGAGGTTGTCCTCGACTTCGATCCGCACGCCGTCGTGATCGCCGCGTTTGAAGAGCCGGTTCACTCCGCCTTTTACGCCTGCCATGCGGCTGACGCCCGGCACGCTCAACGCCGACAGCCGCGCGATGGTCACGAGCACGTCCGGGGAGATGGTGGTTTTATCTAAAGAGTTAATGTCGGGCATGGTAACTTCCTGAGGAGAATTAGAGAATTCTCTAATCCTCTAATTCTCTGCTCTTTTACATCATCGCCATCCCGCCGTCTACACCGAGGACTTGACCGGTGATGAACGCGGCTTGGTCGGAGGCTAAGAATGCAACGGCGTAGGCGATCTCTTCGGGCTTGCCCTTGCGCGCCAGCGGGACCAATTTGAGCGCGGCTTCGAGAGTCTCAGGCGACATCGCGTCGAGGATTTCCGTATCCACAAACCCGGGCGCGATGGCGTTGACGGTGATATTCCGCGCCGCCACTTCGCGCGCCAGCGATTTGGTGAAGGCGATCTGCCCGCCCTTCGAAGCGGAGTAATTTACCTGACCCGGGTTGCCCATCTGCCCGGCGACCGACGCCATGTTGATAATCCGTCCCGTGCGCTTTCGCATCATGTGTTTGACCGCCGCCTTCGAGCAATTGAATGTGGATTTGAGATTCGTCGTGATCACCGAGTCCCAATCCGCTTCGGACATCATCATGATGAGCGTGTCTTTTGTGATGCCCGCGTTGTTGACGAGGATGCTCAGGTCGCCGAAGGTGTCAATTGCAAACTTGATCAACGCCTCGGCTTGTTTGAAGTCAGACACGTCCGCTTGAAACGCGGCGGCTTTACCGCCCGCCTCTTGAATCTTTTTCACCACTTCATCTGTCGCTGTGGAGGATTTGTTGTAATTGACGACCACTGCCGCGCCGCGCGCCGCCAACTCCAGAGCCACCGCGCGCCCGATGCCGCGCGATCCGCCGGTCACCACCGCGACTTTATTTTCAAGCGATAACGAATCTGCCATTGGGGAATCTCCTCGGCGAGATTATACATCATTCAATCGAGGGTGCGTCGCACCAGCCGAATGGGGAAAAAAGCCGTCAAGTCAGGTGCGACGCACTTTTTTAATCCCTTAACCCCAGCCCAAGAGTCAACCCGCCTCCCAGCGCGATGAACGACGCGATTAAGAACGCGTCCTGCCAAAAGCGGATGGGGAAGAGTCGGATCAACGTATCCGAATATAGGAACAGCCACGAGTCGCCTTCGAAGAATAAATGATGAAACGCGGTGAAAAATCCCCAAAAGACATTCGGATTGATCACGACACCGACGATGACGATCAGCCCGACGATGACCGCCAACCCGACCATCGCCCACCCGCCTCGCATCAAACCCTGACGGTACAACTGTTCCCAACCACCAAGCCTTGACCAAATCCCCAGCGCGAGCAGAAGCGCGAGCGTCGCATACCAGACGTTCAGCGCGCCCTTCGTCACGCGCTTGACATCCTCCATGTGACTCAACTCTCTTTCATTATAGAGAGGCGTTCCATCGTCGAATTTCAAATCGCCGAGGTAGGAAATCTCCGCGTCGTTGACAAGATATTTCAGCGCGTACGGCGCCCACTTCAAGCGGTCTTCTTTGGTGAAGCCATATTCGTCTGGAGGAAAATGCGGCATGTTGTATTCGATATGGAGGAAGGCAGTTGTCAACAGCAGGCGCAATCCCAGTCCGATGAGGGCTAGGGGGATGAGGAGAGCGACTAGCCAAGAGAGAAATTGGAACTTTTTGTTTTTCATTTTTGTCTGATTGTATGACAAATTAATGTTTTGTGGTACGAACCGCCTGTGCAGAAAACATATCGTTGCGTAAACAAATTTGCTGACAGGAACAAATAATTTATTGAAGGCAACGTCAATGGTACACTTAAAGTCATCAGGTCTTTGCTGAATGGAAAAAGCAACAGCCAACTTATGTTGTTGCGCGAGATCAAAGCGTTACTTAAAATCTTGATACGTAACGCTCATGTTGACTAGCGCGAAGGAGTTAGAGACTCTTTGAACCCAATTGATAAAACCACGGGCTTGAAGTTTCGGCTTCCTGTATTGTTAATGGTTGTTTTTGTCGCGAATTTTATTGGGCGGGCGTGTGCAGCTATTCATCCGTCTGGGAACTCGCTTACTCCAAGCGCGATTACAGAATCGAAATTGGCGTCTATACCAACACAAACTCGTTTTTCCGCAAAAATATCAACGCCAGTAGTGGGCGTTACGAAAACAACAACTGTCGTTCCTCTTGGTGTTTTTGTGTTGTTGATTTACCCTCCATTGTTTATGAATTACGATGTTGCGGTTTGGGAGGACGAGTCGCAATATGCAGAAGTATCCCATAAGCCGGTGTATTCAATTCTGAATTACCTTCAATCTCGGGGTCTTGAAACTTGTCAAATAGGAATACAAGGACCAACTGGCGATTTTCCGTTTACGCCTGAAGCCGTACAACTCGATTCTGTCAGATATGAAGTCATAACCTTTACAGACTCGCCGCCTGGGTTTACCGCCGCATATTACATTGAAAATAGTTCGCTTAAGGGGTTTAGCTATAAAACTGGCTCTCCTGTGTTGGTGTTACAAGCCAGTTTAGTTGAATGGAAGGAGTGTAAAACTTCGGCAGAGAAAGTTCTATCTACTTTGCGCGTTCCGTAGATTTACTGTAAATACTCCGTTCCTCCTTGTAAGATAAACCGTATCACCATATCGTTGACGATCCATTCGATGGGGGCATGGTCGTCGGTGAAGACCTGCGTTGGCTCGTATCCAGTTTTGAGGTTGGCGAAGGTTACTTGCATCGTTGTGATGAGCAATGGATTGACTGTTGGGTCATTGGATAATGCGAGCAAATTCATTGCGAAATTTTCGGGGATGGTTTTCTGTTTCGTGGCGAAGATCATCGTGTTCAACGAGCCGGGGATGTCCACAGTGTAAATGGAGGGGAAGACGGTTGCCATCGTGGTGGCGAGTCCGTTGATGAGGCGGCGGTCGCCGGGGACGGAGGCAGAGTTGATGGTTAGCGCCCCGTCGTCCGTCAGGTGCGAAGCGGCGATCTCGAAAAATTCCTGAGTCGTCATGTGCGGAGGAATGTACGGCGGGCGGTACGCGTCTACAGCGATGATGTCATATTTTTGCTCGCTTCGTTCGAGGTTGAGTCGCCCGTCGCCGATGATGATGTTGAGATTGGGCATCGTCATGCCGAAATATTTTTGCCCCACCTCGACGATCTTCGGGTCGAGTTCGTAGCCGTCAATGGGAATGCCGCCGTAGACGGCGGTCATCTGGCGGGCGGTGGTGCCTGCGGCTAAACCGACAATGGCGACGCGTTGGATGTCGGTCGGTTTTCGATTTGCATAAAAATAGGGGCTGACGAGGAATTGATCCCAAGGTCCGTTGTATTGCAGCGTGTCGGGACTGTAGATCGAGTGAACGCCCTGCCCTTCGTTGAGGCGCAGGATAGTATAGCCGTTTTGATTCAACACTTCGATGTAGTTGTACGCCGATTCGGTCTCGTAGATTTGATTTGAGGTAGATTTCAATGATTGATTTTGGGTGAGCCATGCCAGCGCAATAAGCGCGAAAGGCATCCAGATGTGTTTGAGGACATCGGCTTTGCTGGCGAACTTCACCAATCCCACAAGCGCGACCAACAAAAGAATCATGCTGAATAATAGGAATGTGTTCTTTGTCCCGATTGCCGGGATGGTGACCAGTGTCGGCAAAAACGTCCCGATGAATGAACCAAGCGTCGAGATGGCATAGATCCGTCCCGAGATTTGTCCCGCGCGTGAGGTGTCGTCAACAGTCAGGCGGATTGCGTAGGGTGAAATTGTTCCGAGCAGGGTGACTGGGATGACGAGCAGAATCAATACGCCGACAAACGACGCGCCGAGGATTCCCACTTGCAGAGAGTCGAACGCGGTCGCCGCGGCGCGCAAGACGGGACTCGCAACGTACGGGACAACTCCCAGCGTGAACGCGCCCCACGCGAGGACGCGGTACAGCGCGGCGGGAGTCGGATCCGCATCCGCCCATTTGCCGCCGAGGAAATAGCCCAGCGTGAGGTAGATGAGGATCAAGCCGATGATGCTCGCCCAAACGAGGTTGCTCGTGCCGAACACGTTGCCGATCAATCGTCCCGCCGCGAGTTCGGCGGCGAGGACGGTCATGCCTGAGATGAAGACGGTGAAGAGGAGGTAGCGTTTCATGGTTGGAAAGATTATAATTTAGAGGCTTGATAACACGATAGCCAATCAAGATCTGAATTTTCCACAGGAAATCCTTGCTGTGGGAGAATCCTTCTAAATTCGCTTTGTGACGTTACCTTTCCTCCCCTTTCTTATCCGTAACCTGTAACCGGCTTTATCCGTCTTGAAGCCGGATATGGAATGGCGAGGATGCGATATCTGGAGTAAAAAAGACTTTTCGTATCCTTGGTCGGAAGTATTTTGTTTAACTAATTTTCCGCGGCGTGCGGTTGTTTCATTTTTCTCTACAATTTATTCGATCAAGTCAGTTCAGACGATGGTTTCTCGCTGAAAGGGGACTTTTTTGCTCCAAATTATCTGGGTGTTGAGCCGCTTCATGTCGGATGGGCGGAGCGTGCCCACGAAACGCTGGAGCGGCGTATTTGGATGGCGTCTCGGCTCTTTGTAAAATGCCTAAACGGGCGTGTCCGCAAAAGGAAAATCCTTCGTGTCAGAGATTGAAAATCACAAAACCAGAAACCTCGCGGCGTTGATGATCTCGGTTGTTGTTCCAAATTACAACGGTCACGGGACTCTAAAGCAGTGCCTGGAGGCGATCCGATCGTCCCGCTATCCTTCTTATGAATGTATCGTTGTGGACGACGGTTCTACAGACAATTCGCTCGAGACCGCCGGGGTTTTTGCTGATCAAATTATTCAGGTAAAAGGCGGTCCGTTGGGTCCAGCCCATGCCCGCAATCTGGGCGCTCAGGCGGCGCGTGGCGAGATTGTTTTTTTTATTGACGCGGATGTGGTCGTGTACCCGGATACGCTCGATAAAGTAGCCGCTTCGTTTACCCGCTCGTCCCCTCTGGCGGCGGTGTTTGGTTCGTATGACGACCAGCCAGGCGATGGGCATTTCCTATCGCAATACAAGAATCTTTTCCATCATTTCGTGCACCAACAAGCCGACGAGAACAGCAAGTCGTTCTGGAGCGGTTGCGGCGCGATTCGGAGAGAAATTTTCCTTGCGCTTGGAGGGTTCGATACCATAAAATTTCCGCGTCCGAGCATCGAGGATATTGATTTGGGTCGGCGGCTGGCTCAAAAAGGTTATCGGATAATAATCAATAAGTCTCTTCAGGTAAAACATCTTAAGCGCTGGACGCTCCTCAATCTGATAAAAACTGATGTGTTCGATCGAGGTATTCCATGGACGCAGTTGGCGCTGGCGGAAGGAAGATTGCCGAATGACCTGAATTTGGAATCGTCACAGCGATGGAGCGCTTTGCTGGTCTGCGCTTTGCTCGCGATCATGGCGGTCGGCGTCATAGTTCGTTGGCAAGCGTTCCCAACCGCCTCGTTCTGGTTGACGGGGACAGTTTTTTTCCTTCTGTCCATGTTTATCCTGTTAAACCGCAGGTTCTATACTTTCTTCAGTCAGAAGCGCGGCGTGATGTTCGCCGTTGCCGTGATCCCGTTTCACATGCTATATTTCCTTTATAGTGTGACTGCGTTTGTAATCGGCTCGCTGATCTATTATTGGAAGGTCGGTTTCCCGTTTCTTGGCGAACGGGCAGGCGGCAAAAGTTGATCTACAAATGAAAGAACTCACCATAGTTGTAGCATCGAAAGACACCCAGCATACAATTCAGGCATGCCTCGAGGCGCTCGTCGGTCAGGTACAGGTGGATGAGGTCGAAATCCTGGTTGTAGATGCTTCCACCGACGGTAGCGCTGAAAGCGCCCGCCGTTTCGATCAGGTTAAATTAATTCAAGCCGATCCCGCATGTCTTGTCCCGGCGTTGTGGAAGGCGGGGATTGACCAGAGCGTTGGACAATCCGTCGCGTTCACGACTGCCAACTTTATCCCTGCACACAACTGGGTTGCAGAATTGCGTGACCTGCTTACGGACGGCAATCATGCGGCAATCGGCGGAGTGTTCGAGAAGCGGACGCCCGACGCGCTCAGTCAGTGGGCGGTCTATTTCTTGCGGTATTCGGCTTACCTGCCTGCACGCTCCCCGCAAACCGCCCCTCAACTTGCCGCCGACAATGCGGTCTACCGGCGTTGGATATTCGAGAAGTATTCGGGGTTTATCCAGGACGGATTTTGGGAACATCCACTGAACCAGAGATTGATCGCGGATGGATATTCCTTGTTCCTTTCGCCGGCGTTGAAAGTTTCCATGGGATATTTCAGCCCGCCGGGCGAGTTTTTCCGTCAGCGGTTCCTTCACGGTCGTGTCTTTGGCGCCGATCGGGCGCGGCGCGTCAATGCACTGAGGCGCTTGATCTATATCCTCTTGTCGCCTCTAATCCCGCTGATCCTCCTGATGCGGATTACCGTCAATGTATTAAAAGGTAATGCCCAACTTGTAAAATTCATTCTTTCGCTCCCATGGCTTTTGTTCTACAGTGTCGCCTGGGCGTTGGGAGAATTGAGCGGTTATTTGTTCGGGAGTCCTACGGAATCGAACGCTGAAACGAACCGCGTTCACACGCAGCCATGATTGCGGATCATTTTCGATTGAGAGCTGAACGTCATCAACACTATGAATAAAACGCCATTAAAAACAGTTCTGGTTGGGCTTGGCGCAGGACCTGAAAGAATCCTGTTGCCCGGGCTGACTCGGAATTCCGAAATTGACCTTGTAGCGGCTTGCGACTTGAACGCTCAAACTCGCGCGCAGGTCGCCAAACATTGGCGTATCCCGCGGACCTATGGTGACGCGAGAGAAATGCTCACCGCAGAAAACCCCGACCTGGTTGTGATCGGAACGCCGCCGAAAACTCATTACAAACTTAGCCTGCTTGCCCTCGAACATGGGGCGCATGTGTTTTGCGAGAAACCCTTTATGGTTTCGCTGACAGAGGCAGACGCGGCGCTGGCGCTGGCGCGTCAACGTCGTAAATTCGTAGGCGTCAACAGCCAGTATTACCAGATGCCCATCTATCAACGGCTCCAAACGGCGGTAGACCAAAATGAAGCGGGTCGCTTGTATCAAATTGACGCCTGGCAACACATGTATTTGCTCCCGAACGAAGAAGGCGGTTGGAAAACCGATTTAATGCCTCGCCGAGTCCTGCTCGAATTTGGGACTCATGCCATTGATTTGATCTGTCGTTTTTTTGGCGGCTACCCCGAAGCCGTGAGCGCCAGAATTGCCAGAGCAAGGCAGGACATTGACGCCGATGTGTGCATTAATGTCCGCCTGGATTTTCCCGGCGACCGGGTGGCAAACATCGTCTTTAATCGGATGAGTCATGCCCCGACGCGATACTTTGAAATGCGACTCAATTGTGAAAAAGCCGCGTTGCGCGCTTCGTTAGGCGGATTGGCGCGCTTCGATCTGGGCTGGAATAGCGAGACGCGGCGCCCCAAAGTCCGTTGGAGTCTGACGCGCGGCGGAGAAGCCCGGTTCGAGCGCGACGGGGAATCCCGGTTGCTGGTTCGTCAGCCGGACGCGGCATTTGGAGCGGCTGGCGCCCGGCATCTTGCCGCCTTTGCCCGCGCGATCCAGCAGGGAGACCAGCCCGACGCATACATGGAATCCGGTCGCAAGATATTGCAGACACTGTTGGCGTGTTATGAATCGGCGGAAAGTCGCGGGGCGTTGATTGCCCTATGAGTCCCGATTCTAAAACCTGCCGCTTATCGGTGGTGATTGCGACGCACAACGCGGAACAGGTTATAGAAACATGCCTGACCGCCCTCGCCTCGCAGATCGATCCGCGGGTGGACGAGCTGATCGTTGCCGATAGTTCTGCTGACGCTACGCCGCAGATTGTGCGCCGGACAATGCCGGCGATCCAGTTAATCCATTTTGACGAACCGCTTCCGATCTCGCAATTGCGCGGGCGCGGGATTGCAGCCTCACATGGAGAAATAATTGCCATTCTGGATCCCTACTCAATTGTTCGTTCGGGATGGGTTGATGAACTGCTCAAGGCGCATCGCGAGCGTCCTAACCCGGTCATCGGCGGAACCGTTGACCTTTACGAAGAGAATCGTCAGAGTCTCCTGGTTTGGGCGCAATATATCAATGAATACGGCATGTTCATGTCGCCTGTGCCTGAAGGTGAGATCGAAATCTTGCCGGGTAGCAATATTTCATACAAACGCCATCTATTGTTCGATGGGCAGACCCCGCGTCATTCCGATTTCTGGAAAACCTTTATCAACCACGATGCCGAAGCCTCGGGATCGGCGCTCTGGTTGAAGCCGTCCATCCATGTAGATTTGTGGAAGCCGATTCCGTTTTTCGATTTTCTATATTCTCGCCGCGATCATGGTCGCTGTTTCGCCGGGATGCGGAGCGCGCGCACCTCCAAATTCGAGCGGTTTCTGCGCGCGGCAACTGCGCCGTTATTGCCATTTGTATTCCTGCATCGCTGGGGGAAGCGCTATTGGGCGCGCCAGCGCCGGCGGCGCGAATTCCTGCTCACGTTGCCGCTTCAATTCCTGCTCTTTGGGCATTGGGCGCTGGGTGAATTCATCGGTTATTGTTTCGGTCCCAGCCGCAGTTGCCAGAAATTGTTTTATTGATGGCAAACCCACTTAAGCTTTCTGTCGTGGTTGTGTGCCTGAACGCCGCAGATGTTCGTGAAGCATGTTTGCATAATTTGGCGCAACAAGCGCATCCGGAGGAAGTCGAAGTTCTCGCGGTCGGTTGTTGGTCGGCGGAGAACATGCGCTCCGATGCCAATAGCGACAGTATTGTATCGAGCGCGCGGTTCCCTGGGATTCGCTGGCTCTCCGTTTCGCCAGACACTACCGTGCCGCAAATGAGAACCTATGGGATTCTGCAAAGCCGAGGCGAGATCATTGCCCTGTTGGAAGATGATTGTGCCATTTCAGACGGTTGGCTGACCAACGTGATGCAGGCGCACGCTCAGGCGCATCCAATCATCGGCGGCGCGATCGTACCGGGAAATTACCGCCGCTGGCTGGACTGGGCGATCTATTTTTGTGAATATGGACGGTTCATGCCTCCTTTTTCCGGCGCACAGCGCGCTTTGCCGGGAAACAATGTAACGTATAAAAAGACTAGCCTGCCTATATTGAAACCTGGCGATGGATTTTACGAGGTCTTTTTTCATGAGTCCTGGCAGAATGCGGGCGGTGAGTTGCTCTCCGACGCTAAACTGAGTATCGAGAATATCAATCACTGGTCTTTGCGTCACACAACCCAGGTTCCATATCACCACGGGCGTGCCTTTGCAGGGATGCGCTCGGCAGATTTCCCGGTGTGGCGCAGAGGCGTTTACGCTCTACTATCTCTGGCGTTGCCCTTGCTCAAAGCCTATCGTCTCGCGGCTGTGGCGTTCAACCGCCGGCGCTACGGCGTTCAATTTATTTTTTCCCTGCCCTGGGTCATGGTCTTTCTGGCAAGTTGGTCGCTTGGCGAGTTGGTGGGCTATGCGGCTGGAGCCGGTCAAAGCCTTGAGCAGTGGCGTTAATCGAATCAAATCGGATCATGAAGCAAGAAAGGATAATTTTATGAATCTCGCAAAACGTATTGCCCGGCACACGCGCATTACAGCCAACGCGTATCACGCCAAACCCCAGCCTAATTTTCTGGTGTTGTTTATCAATTCGATCTGCAACATGAAATGCGAACACTGCTTTTACTGGACCAGCCTCAACCAGCGTGACGATATGAGCAAGGATGAAATTTTCGAGTTATCGCGTTCGTTGGGCAAACTGGAAAACCTCAACCTATCCGGCGGCGAACCGTTCTTGCGAAAAGAATTTGCCGAAATCTGCCTTCAATTCGTCCGTCATAATGGCGTGCGGCAGATCTATGTTCCCACCAACGGTTTCTTCACGGATCGGACGGTCGCGGCGGTAAACGGCGTGCTGGAGGAAAAAGAATTGGATCTCTTCGTCGTGGAAATCTCGCTCGACGGAATGCCGGAGTTTCACGATAACTTCCGCGTTGCGAAACATGCCTTTCAAAAAGCCATGGAAACCTATGAAGCGCTGGTTGAAATCCAGAAGCGCGACCCGCGCTTGCGCATCCACTCGATTTCGACCGCGACCAATGTGAATATGGGCGAGATTAAGAAATTGACGACTTATCTCTACGAGCGTTGCCCGAACATGGATCACCATAATTTGGCGATCATTCGCGGCGATCGCAAAAATCCAGATTTAGCCGGTCCCTTGATGAAAGATTACGTGGAATTGTATTCTTACATCCGCCGCCTCTGGGCGCCGCGCGAAGAGAACCGTTACGGTGCGATCGTCGAACCGATGCTGCAATGGGGAAAAGTTGAAACGCTCAAACAAAAACGCCAGGTGGTTCCATGCAAGGCAGGTCGTCTCAGCGCGGTGGTTTATGCCAATGGAGACGTCAGTCTGTGTGAGATTCACAAACCGGTTGGAAATTTGCGCCAAAAGCCATTTCAGGAAATATGGCGATCGGAAGAGGCGCAGCAACTTCGTAAATCGATCAGTAGAAAGGAATGCTATTGCACGACCGAGGTCTTCCTTTGGCCCAGTATCGTCTTTCAGCCTGCCAGTCTGGCGCAAGCGATGGTTGGCGGTAAGGTTTGGGAAAAAGCCAAGCCTCTTTCGGATGACGAGAGATTGCCAGTGCAGATGGACGAAAACAAGATGCCTCTTTCTCCAAATGGGAACGAAGCGCGGATTGAACTGCCTCAAATCAACCTCGCTGCGACAGAGGAAAATTGATCCTCGGCGTCAACGGCATCCGCTTGGTTGGTCAGCGAAGCGGGGTGGCGCGCGTCATCGAAGCGGTGTTGAATGGACTAGCCGAATTCGAGCATCCGTTTCGAGAGATCCGCATCTACTCCCCCCGTCCGGTTGACGCGGGCGTTCGGCTGCCGTCCAACGCGGTTAATGTAGTCTTGCCATCCCGATTGCCGCTGGGTTTGTGGGAGCAATTTACACTCCCGCAGGCGCACGGCTCGCGCGATATTTTATTTTGTCCCAGTTACACACTGCCGCTGTTGGCGCGCTGTCCCACTCTGTTGACGCATCACGGCTCGTATGAAGGCTACAAAGACGCGGCTCAGTCGTTCACTTTTTGGATGCGCCTCAAAGCCCGCATCCTGTACGATTTGAGCGCGCACCGCGCTACGCTGGTTTCAACGGTGAGCCGTTACAGCCAAAACGATATGGCGCATTTCTATCGGATGGATCCCGCCCGCATCCGCGTCATTCCTAACGGTGTGGATACCCGCCGCTTCAAACCAATGAACGATCATCAGGCTGGCTCCCTTTGGCGGCAGAAAGTTTTTGGCGAAGACCGTCCGTTTATTTTATATGTGGGTAAACCTACCAAGCGCCGCAATCTTCCCAATTTGTTGCGGGCGTTTGCGCGGTTGAAAAGCCAACATGGAATTCCGCATCGTTTGCTGTTGATCGGCTCATCCCTGCCCGGTACATCTTTTGCCGGGGAGATTCGTAACTTGGGGCTAGAGGCTGACGTCATGGATTTGCCTTATGCCGAACACGATGAGATTGTATTGGCATATAACGCCTGTGAAATGTTGGTCTACCCCTCATCCTATGAAGGATTTGGTATGCCCGTTCTGGAAGCGATGGCATGCGGAGCGCCTGTGATTGCCCTGAACAATACCGCCTTTCCCGAGTTTGCCGAAGGGGTGGCGATGTTGTTGCCGGATGCCGAACCGGACACTCTCGCTGACGGCATGATGAAGATTATTCGCGATAAATCGGTTCGAGTGCGGATGGCGGAAGCGGGACCCCAACGAGCGGCGAATTACGATTGGCGCATCGTCACCCGAATGTACTTGGATCTTTTGCTGGAGTTGGCGAGAGGGGTACAACAAGGAAGTTTGAAAATGGAGACTGCAGGTACTGGAAAATGAATTTTCAATCGTTACGATGCCTCGTTACAGGAGGCGCGGGCTTTATCGGAAGTACGTTAGTTAAACGTTTAGTAGGTAGCGGCGCTCAAGTCAGCGTCGTGGATAATCTGTGGCGCGGCAATCTTGAAAACTTGAAAAGCGCCAACGGCGACTGGGCCATCGACCTCGAAAAAGATTTTCACCTCGTAGATTTAACCGACTACGCTAAGTGCGCCGAACTCGTGCGCGAAGTGGATGTCGTCTATCATCTTGCGGACATTGTGGCGGGCATCAATTTCGTGTTTGGGAATGAGCCGTTTATCTTTCGTCAGAATCTGCTGATCAACACCAATGTATTGTCTGCCGCTGTACTCAATCAGATTCCCAATTACATTTACGTTGGAACCGCTTGTAGTTTTCCAAAGAGTCTTCAAATGCAACCGGGTATAGTGCGTTTGAACGAAGAGCAAACGTATCCCGCTGAGCCGGAATCTTCCTATGGGTGGAGCAAACTCATGGGCGAGTACGAAGCGGAGTTGGCGCAGAAAGACGGCAAGATCAATGTCGGTTTGTTGCGTCTGCACAATGTGTATGGGCCGGGCGCCGCTTTCGACCCGAAACGTTCACAAGTTTTGCCGTCTTTGATCCGCAAGGCAATTCGATACCCCGAGGAGCCATTCATCGTTTGGGGAAGCGGCAATCAATATCGCGATTTTATCTATGTGGACGATGTGATCGAAGGGCTTCTGGCAGTTTTCGAGCGCGGTATGAATCGCGGACTCATCCAAATCGGCTCGGAGCGTCCCACCACGATCCGCGAGGCGGCTGAATTGATTGTGAAGATCAGCGGAAAAAACATTGATGTGCAGTGGGATACGAGCAAACCTGAAGGCGATCGAGGGCGCATTGCAGATTGCACGCGCGCACGCGCGTGCTTAGGCTGGAAACCGCGCGTGGATTTGGAAACGGGTCTCCAGCGGACGTACGATTGGGTCGCCGCTCGTCACGCTCTCGCCGTTTGAAACTTTTTTTGGAATATTACGATCAGAGAGATTTTCAACTTGCGCCTACAACAAGCAGTCCTCAGTAAATACGTGCCGCTTACACTCACGGCAATCTGCACGCGCCTCTTTGCCATCATTGTGAAATTTCCGGGATTCCCGCCCGGATGGGGCGGGGAAACGGTAGCCGTGGCGAATTCGATCGCCCTGGGTCACGGATTCGCTTCTCCCTATGGAGTGGAGACGGGTCCCACCGCATTAATTCCGCCTGTGTATCCGTATCTCCTTTCGATCTTCTTCAGGTTATTCGGGCCAGGTTCGGAAATGGCAGGGGTTGCGGCGCTAGGGCTGAATGTGCTTCTTTCCGCGCTGGTATTAATCCCTCTGTATGTTCTGGCACAGCGGTTGTTCAATACTCAAACTGCCCGCGTATCGGTCTGGGTGTGGGCGCTCCTGCCGCTCACCGGTTACACCGACGCGCTCTACATTTGGAATACGAGTCTCGTCGCTCTCACCCTGACTGCATTCCTTGCCCTTACGCTCTCGGTTGAAACGGCTGATTTGAATGCGAGGCAGACGATCCCGTACGCGCTTTTCGCTGGGTTTGCGATCTTGCTTGAACCAGCCTCGGCAGTTGTTGTGGGAGTGGCTTGGTTGTGGCTGGCTTACCGGAAAATGCCCATTAGAAATTTGGCGCAAATTCTCGCGGTTGCTTCGATCTTCCCTTGCGCTTGGACGGCGCGGAACTTTGCGGCGTTCCACGAACCTGTTTTTATTCGCTCCGGCTTGGGCTTGGAAGTATCCAGGGGAATCCGGGATTATGAATTCACGAGCGATAGTCCGTCATCCCTGCCTAACCGCAACCCGGATGAGTTGGAAAAATATGAGCAGATGGGGGAGTTGGGATATATGCAATACCGCTTCGATGAAGCGCTTCAATGGATCAGGGAAAACCCGAGGGTGTATGGAGAAAGGATTGTGAGACGAGTGGTCGCATATTGGACAGGATATCGCGTTTCGCAAATCTACCTGTTTTACGGCAGGTTCGAGGAACTCAAACGATTGCTCTTTGCCCTGCCCGTTCTTGGCGTAGCGCTCTCCGTCTTCTTTCTAAAGAAAAGAGACCTTTTTCTCGTCTATCCCATGCTTCTGCTTTATCCCATCGTCTTTTATTTGACGCATGTGGAATTAAGATACCGGCTCCCTCTCGAACCTTTGCTGATTGGCATGACGATCGGCTCCCTGCTTGCTCTCTGTCAGTTGTTTTTGGCGCGCTTATCGCGTATCTCCGGCTTTGCCAGAATAATAAATGCTGCCCAGTATCGGTCAACCCTTGAGCGTCAATAAGCCTGTGACGGTCGAGCGTCCTTTGGTCAGCGTGTGCATCCCAACTTATCGAGACGCACGGTTTTTAGCGCAAAGCTTGGATTCTATTGTCAGCCAGACTTATTCGAATATGGAGATCATTGTGGGCGATGATGCCTCGCCGGATAACACCGAAGAGGTGGTCCATTCATTTCAAGATCCACGCATGCGCTACCTCCGCAATCGTGTCAATCTCGGTCAGTTCGAAAACGTGAACCATCTCGTGAGTCAGGCGCGCGGCGAATATGTCGCCATCTACCATTCAGACGATTATTATCATCCCGATATTGTTCTCAAAGAGATAACGTTTCTTAGAGACCATCCCGATGTTGGTGCAGTCTTCGCTCTTGATTGGCGCGTCGATGACCTGGGTCGAACGATTGGCAAGATGAAACTGCTACCCGAGATCCACCCTAATTCTGCTTTAGGCTTCGCGGAAATTATGTCGATCCTTCTGCGACACCGCAATCGGGTTTTTCGAACTCCGACGTTCATGTGCCGCGCCGAGGTCTTGAAGGCGGTCGGTCCATTCAGAGCTGAGTATGAGATCGTGGGAGATTTGGAGATGTGGCTGCGGATTGCCCACCAATATCCGGTTGCGATCCTAGACGAGTATCTGATGTATTACCGGCGCGGCTCCAGCCAGGTCTCTTCCAGTTATGAACGCTTACGAACGCATGAAGATCATTTTTTTGTTGTTATGGATCAATACCTGAGATTAATTCCATCCACCACCGCCATTGATCCGCTCGCTTTGCTGGAATACAGTTATCATCGCCGGGCAGATGAGACCGTCCGCGCGTTGAATTGTGTCCGGTTAGGCAGATTGCCGGAGGCGCGTGAACTTCTCAACCATTCCTTCCCATGGCAGACGCTGTTGGTTCGAACTACAGATCTGGGCTGGCGCAAGGTAGCAGTGATCGTGAAGCGCCTCCTTCTAAAACTAGGGTTGGTTTTAAGCGTTGCGCGCGTGTCGGCTAGTCTTTTGAGTTAACCCATGGCGCTTGCCGCCTCGTGCATATTTACCAAGGTTTTCGTCCAATGAAAAAAAATATCCAAGTTTTTATTGATCCGCCTTCCCATCATTTTCTCCAGGACCGCCTGTTTTCGAGCGAAAAAACGCGTTATGCCGGCGACGACCTTATGGCGCCCCACATTTATTTACGCAATTATCTCGAACAGCAAGGGATCGAAGTCCATACGGCGGATTTGTTGCCTGAACAGTCCAACCATCATCTGAATCTATACATTTCATTCGGGCTATTCCGTGATTACAAGCGATTAAAGCGCCGCCCGGATGTGATCCTCAGCGCCTTTTTTATTTTCGAGAGCCCCGTTGTCGAACCGTCAATCTATCGTAATGTAGCTCGGTTGCAAGATAATTTTCGGCGCGTCTTCACCTGGAGCGATAGCGCCTCGCTCCTGCCTTTTACTAAAATTCCTTTGAACAGTCGGCAATTTTTTTGGCCCCAGTCCTTCGATCAAGTGCATGAGCCAATCTGGTCGCGGCGCGATCGTAAATTCCTCGTGATGATCAACGCCAATAAACTTCCTCGTCTGTACTGGCATGAACTTTATACAGAGCGGATGCGCGCGGTCGCTCACTTCAGCCAACACGGCGAGATTGACCTGTATGGCATCGGATGGAACGAGCCATCCTGGCGTTTGGGACGCACGCGCATCCCTTATACGTTCATCCGCCTTTATCGGTATGGTTTAACTCACTGGCAAAAGATTAAACCCGATCCTTTACTCGAAGCGGCGCGGCGCGTGTACAAGGGGAAAGCCGAATCGAAGTCGAATACATTGGGAAACTATGCATTTGCCCTGTGCTTCGAAAATTCCGTTCTAAAAGGCTGGATCACCGAAAAGATATTTGATTGTTTTTTTGCCGGAACGATCCCGGTCTACCTCGGGGCGCCGGATATCGAAGAGTATATCCCTGCGGATTGTTATATTGATATGCGGAAATTTTCGGATTACTCATCCCTGGAAAAATTTCTCAAATCGTTATCCGCTTCCGAGATCGATGGATTCCGCCTACGCGCTCGTGAGTTCCTGGCTTCCTCGCGCTACGAATCTTTTACCAAACGCGCGTTTGCGAATCGCTTCCGTCAAATAATTCGCGAAGACGCCGAAGTCAACCTGGATCCTCCACAATGATCGTTAATCTGGACATTTCGTAGATGATGCGGATGATCGCCACCCTGGGAGGCATTCAAGTCCTTGCCGTAATTTTTAACGTGTTGCGCGCCAAAGCGCTTGCCCTACTTCTCGGTCCCGAAGGGATTGGAGCGACCAGCATCGTGGATCAAGCGTCCCTACTGGTGTTACAGATCAGTGCGATCGGGTTGCCGTTTGCCTCTGTGCGCTTCCTTTCACGCGCGCACAGTCAGGGCGCTGGCGCTTTCCGGCATTCGTATTCCGGATTACTTTCTGCGGTTCTCGCGCTGACGACCCTCGGTTCTGGTCTGGCGCTTGTGGTCGTTTTCATTCAACCTGCCTGGCTTGGCGCCGATCTCGGCGCTTATCGCGGACTCTTGGTCCCGGCATTGCTCTCTGTGCCTGCAATGGCGCTTCAATATTTCATGGTACAAGCGCTGGCCGCCGGACAGCAAGCCCGCCTTTCGGCGATTTTCTTGTTGGTGATCGCCATGGTTCAAACTGTTGGCGCCGTAGTGGGAACGCAACTTGCCGGGGTATTTGGTTATTATTGGGCAACCATGTTCGGCAACTACCTGCTCGTTCTAGCAATGTTGTTCTTCTTGAAATGGAAATTTTCCTTGCCATTCATAGATCGAGATGCGGATTTGCGTAAGCAGATCCGCATGAATCCCGATATTGTTAGTTTTACTCTGATCATGTTTAGCATTTCATACATCCTGCCACTTTCCAATATGGTTGCCCGTTTAGCGGTCTTACGCAGCGTCGGTGAAGCGCAAACTGGATTGATGCAAGCCGCCATTGGTCTGGCGACCGCCTTGAATTTGGTTTTGAATCCCGCCAACGGTCTGTACTTAACTCCCATGATGAATAGAGCCGGTGATGTCAGTCAGAAAATATCTGCCGCGATAGAATTCCAGCGCAAGCTATTACTCGTAATGCCCTTATTGGCAATACCAATGGTATTATTTGCGCGCATGTTGATCTCCCTTTTTTACTCGCAGAATTTCATTGAAGTGAGTCAATTCTTTTATCTGTTTGTCGTGGCGCAATTCCTGGCGCAACTTGCAGGAGTAGGTCAGGCGGCGCTCATCGGGATTAACGACCTGATCGTTTACGTGATCGTCGTTGGTTTGAGTCAGCTTTCCCTCGGTGTGATCGCCTGGGGACTGACTCCAGCATTGGGTATTTATGGCGTTGCGGGCGGTTATATTTTTTCCAGCCTTGCGATATTGGTTCTCTGTAGTTTCCGTTTAACCTCGCGCTTTGGCTGGTCAATTTCCAAAGTGCAGTGGGCGCTGGGCGTATATGGGCTGGTTGGGTTAATCCTCGCGGGTTTGTTGTTCCGCGAGAGCGCGTTGGACTTGAAAACTGTTGTTTTTGCCACAGGGTATTTTTTGATTTTCAGTGTTGGGTTAGCGTTGTTTTTTGGGCGGCAGGAACTTCGCCAAGTGTTGGCGCGTTTTTCCCGCTCAGCAGGCTAGCGATCTAGATCAAACCGTTTACTTCAATAAAAGAAAAGTGAGGCGTCATGCAATTCGATAAAATTCTGCTTGTGAATCCCCCAAACCCTCCCGGGTATGTGTCGAATAAAGACTCGATGGGGGGCTTTGGGCAATTGTATCCCCCAGGCGCGACCTTCATGCCGCCCGTAGATTTGGTTTATCTGGCGGGACATTTAGAAGCCAAGGGGATTCCGGTCCAAGTCATGGAGTGTTTGGGAGAACGCCTGGATCAAGGGAAAGCAGTTGAAAAGGCGGGTCAGCTTCTCGACGAGTCGCGTGGGAGCGCGTTGCTCGTTGTCCGCACCTCGGGTCCGACCTTGGATTCTGACGTTGCTTTTTGCGCAGAGGTCAAGGCACGCCAGCCCTTAGTCAAAATTGCCATCTATGGCGCGATCGTTCCCCATGTTGTAAAACGCTTGGAACGCGAGACATGTCTTGATTATTTGCTATTGGGTGAACCAGACCTGCCGGCTTTGGAGTTGGTCACAAACCAACCGGAAGATTCGATTTCTGGCTTGCATTTCCGGACGGAGGCGGGCTGGGTTGCCAATCCGGATCGCCCCTTTATTAAAATTCTGGACGAAGTGCCCTTCCCTAAATGGGAACTGTTTCCCTATCATGAATATAAAATCCCGCGCTCATCCTTGCGTTCGCACGTGCGCTTCCTGCCCATGCTCACCTCGCGCGGTTGCCCGGTCGGGTGTCATTACTGTCCTTACCCGGTCGGTCAAGGAGCGCTCTTTCGTTTGCGGACCCCACAAAACGTAGTGGATGAGATCGAACATCTGATTAAAGACCTGGGTATCGAATATATTCTTTTCCGCGACCCCATCTTCTCCCTGAATCAGAATCGGGTCCTTCAAATCTGCGCGGAGATCAAACGGCGTGGATTACAGTTCGAATGGAAGTGCGAGACGCGGGTGGACTGTTTACGAGAAGAGACTCTCCGGGCGATGGCGGAGGTCGGCTGTATCGGTATCAACTTTGGTGTGGAAAGCGCCGAGGTTGAAATCCAAGCCAATTCCGGGCGCAAGCCCATTACGCGCGAACAGTTCCTGAAGACGATCCGTCTCTGTCAGGAATTGGGGATTCGGACCTATGGCTTCTTCATCGTGGGGCTGCCCGGAGACACGGTGGATACCATTCTCAGCACGATTCAGTTTTCGATTGAATTGCGCGCGGATTGGGTGCAGTTCACGACCGCCTCGCCATTGATCGGAACCAAATTGCGTGAGTGGGCTATCGAACACGGACAGGCGACCGAGGACGAGTATGCATACATCAACTGTTACGATGGCGACATGGGGAACGAGAACCTCACCCGCAAACAGGTCGCTCAGCTTGGGCGGTTTGCCCAGTTCATTGGCGGATTCCTGATCAATCGCAAAGGTATTTTGAAAGAACCGCACCCTGGCTTCTGGTATCGCCCGCTAAAGGCTGTGGTGGATGCGATCTTTCTGAACATGGCCCGGTTATTTTTCCATGTCGGAAAATTGCGATTCACGCGCCGCTTTCAACCGGTTCTTCACGCCGCCTCCTAAACTAGACAATGAAAATTTTGGTAACCGGCGCGACCGGGTTGTTAGGTTATCATCTTTGCCGCAACCTGGTCGAGCGCGGTCATCGGGTAACCGCATTA
This sequence comes from Anaerolineales bacterium, assembly GCA_020847435.1. GTDB lineage: Bacteria > Chloroflexota > Anaerolineae > Anaerolineales > Villigracilaceae > Defluviilinea. Next base: position 100,233 of record JADLBX010000045.1, on the reverse strand, counting down.
TGGCGAGCTAGTTCTAATGCCAGTATCTTGAACGGGATCAAAGTTGATCGCGCGTTAGGCGACGTTACCGATTCAGCCTCGATGGAGGCTGCGGCGCGTGGACAGGCAGTCGTTATCCATGCCGCCGCGCATCTGGCGTATTGGAGCAAAGAACGGGACGTGCAGAACCGGGTCAACATCGAAGGGACTCGGAACGTTGTCGCCGCCTGTCAGCGCGCGGGCGTCCAACGACTAATTTTCGTTAGCAGTATCGCCGCGGTTGGTTTTCCAGCGCGTGGACAACCGCCCGCAGACGAATCTTTCCCTTTCAACTTGGGACACGGGAAACTCAATTATGCAATAACCAAAAAACGTGGAGAAGAAATTGTCCTAAACGGTTGTAAATCTGGATTGGATGCCGTTATTGTGAACCCAGCGACGCTCTTTGGAGAACTTGGGGAGCATTACCGCGGGAGCGAGTGGGTGGAAAAGATTCGCAACCGGCGGCTCGCATCTTATTATTCCGGCGGAAGGAACCTGGTACATGTTGAAGATGTTGTGAATGGAATGGTGTCTGCGCTGGAACGCGGCAAGACCGGCGAGCGCTACATCCTGGGGGGCGAGAATTTGACGTATAAAGAGGTTGCGAGAAAGGCGGCTGAGAGATTGGGAAAGAAGATTCTGCTCATACCTGTCCCGCCGGCGGTAACTGGAATACTTTCCAGTCTTGATCCGCTTTTTAGCGTTGCTGGACGGCGACCTCCTGTTACTCGCGAAGTTCACTTCACCGCTTCCCAGTTTCAATATTTCACCTCTGCGAAGGCGGAGCAAGCATTAGGCTATACATTTCGTCCATATTCCGAAATCATCGAAGATATTTTAAATTGGCATGATCAACGTACTGGTTCTCTCGCGTAACTACCCCAATGCTGTGTTGCCTTTTGTAGGACCCTGGGTCCAACAGTTGGCTAAATTTACTCTTGACGAATGTAACGTGAGAGTGGTTGCTCCTGTGCCGTATTACCCGCCCATTGTTCCGGGTCCTGGTGAGTTTCGACGGTTTCGTCAAGTTCCATATCGAGAAGTGGCGGACAATATTGAAGTACGTCATCCCCGCTTCATTACTGGACCCGGTTACTCTACTCACAATTTGGACGCGCAGGCATACCTCTGGGGAGTTTCGCAAACGGTTGATCGAATGTGGCGCGAACGCCCCTTTGATCTGATCCATGCCCATTTTATTTATCCGGACGGCGTGGTCGGAGCGCGCCTAGCGCAACGCTATGGTGTGCCGCTTGTGGTCACCGAGCATGCGTTTTGGCATCCATGGTTAGACCAGTATCCGGTTGTCCGCAAGCAGGCGATGAATGCGGCTCAACTAACCTCGATTCACATCGCCGTCAGCCAATCTGTTCGGCGTAGTGTTAGCCGCTTCACCGGCGAGCATGACCGTCTGCGAGTGCTTCCTGTCGGTGTGGATATGGAACAGTTTAGTCCATTATCGGTCGATCAAAAGCCTGATGATAATTCGATCCTGTTCGTAGGGCGCATTCACGAAACAAAAGGCGTGGATACTCTTTTACAAGCGATGCAGTTATTGATAGAACGAAACCCTGCCGCTCAACTCTCGCTGATCGGCGGAAGTTTTTATCGTCAAACACAATTGCGAGAGGAACGCCTCATCCGTCTTGCCGAAGAGCTCGGACTTGCAAAGCATGTTCGCTTTTTAGGAATTCAACCTCCCGCTAAAGTCGCCGAAGCGATGCGGCGCGCTACACTTTTCGTTCTCCCAAGTCGGCGCGAAACTCTCGGCTCCGTTCTCATCGAAGCGCTTGCTTGCGGCACGCCAGTGGTCGCCACGCGTTGCGGCGGACCAGAAGACGTGGTGACCGATGCGGTCGGCACGCTAGTCCCGACCGAAGACCCCGCCAGCCTCGCCGACGCGATGGCAACCATGCTTGCACATCGCCAGGATTATGATTCACAATACCTCCGCCGCTATGCCGCAGAAAAATTTTCATGGCAAAGAGTGGCGGCGCAAACGATCGAATTGTATCGTTCGGCGCTCGAAAAACCGAACGGCTTCCACCCGGAAAAATAAACAAAGATGGAATCGAACAAGGATGAATTCATTCAATGACCGAACAACATGACGCCCCTCAAATCTTTGATCTGGATTACTACCAACGGCTGCACGCTATCGAAGAACAGCACGGCTGGGCGCAAGGGTTACGTGACGCCATGGATGCCCTGTTGCAACCAGCCCTCAACGGCAGGCGCCTGCGCGTATTGGATGTGGGCTGTGGCACCGGCTTCTTGCTGGGCTATCTCCAACGTTATCAGTTGGACGGGGAAGTGGTCGGCATTGATATTTCATCGTATGCGTTGCAGTTCTGTCGTCAGCGCGGCGCGCATGCGCTGGCGATCGCGAGCGCGTCGCAATTACCTTTTCATTCAGATTCCTTCGACTTGATCATTTGCATTGACACGATTCAGCATTTGACTCCGGCAGGCGCCGATCTCACTGCCATACGAGAATTCGCCCGCCTCTTGCGACCGGGGGGGCTGCTTTACCTGCGGACAAATTCTGCGCGCGGACATCGTCCGCTCGAAGGCGCCGACCCGGATCAGTATCGGCGTTACTATTTGTCGGAATTGGCGAAGATGGTTGAACAGACCGGGTTGGAAACGATGCGCGCCACCTACCTGAATGCCATCCCCGGCTTTTGGGCAATGTTGCGCGAATATGCCCAGGCCGGTCACCACAAAGTCCGCGCCATTGGACCCGGCTTGAGTATTAAACCTTATCCGCCGGAAAAAGCCTGGTTGAACCGAGCGATTTATCGCGTTCTCGCGTTTGAAGCATGGCTGATCGGCAAAGTGGGCGTCAACCTGCCGTTCGGGCATTCCACTGCCGTCGTATCTCGCAAGGGCTGACGTATGACCCCCATTCGAAAGACCGGAGTGAACGCCATTGTGGTAGGCGCCGGGCTGATGGGGCGTTGGCATGTCGCCGCGATCCGCAGTGTTGGCGGGCAAGTCCTGGCAATTGTAGATTCAGACGAAAACCGTGCGGCTGGGTTGGCGAGACACATAAAGAATGCGCGGGTTTATTCTCGTTTGGAAGATGCTTTGGACCATGCCCAGCCAGAAGTCGTCCATATCTGCACTCCTGCGCCTACTCACCGGGAACTGGCTATTCAGGCTCTACACAGCGGCGCACACCTGCTCATCGAAAAGCCGCTTGCAGACACGCTGGGAGATACGCAATATATTTTTGACCTGGCAGAGCAACGCAGATTGACGGTCTGCCCGGTGCATCAATTTATTTTTCAGGACGGGATCCAGCGATTACATTCCTGGTTGCCTAACGCCGGCGCAATTTCTCAAATGACGTTCGTTATTCGTTCTGCGGGAGGCACAACTACATCCTTGACAAACCTCGATCTGCTTGTGGCTGAGATTCTTCCGCATCCGCTCTCGGTGATGCAGGATTTATTGCCAGGCTCGCTCGAAACTCGGTGGCTTACCAGTCGCCCGGCGCCCGGCGAATTGCGAATTTTGGGAACATACATTCGGAATAATTCAGTTGGCGTCGGTCTGACAGTTGAGATAAGCCTCAACGCCCGCCCCACGCAGAATTCAATGATCGTTGCCGCCCACAAAGCGACTTATGTTGCGGATCTGTTTCATGGCTTTGCATTCCGCCTGCCCGGCGCCGTCTCACGCGCGCACAAAATCATCCAACCTTTTGAAGCCTCCCTGTTGCAGTTTCAGGCAGCGGCGAGCAACTTGACAAAGCGGATCATCAACAACGAAAGCGCCTATCCCGGTTTGCGCCGATTGATTTCCCGTTTTTATAATTACCTGACCGTAGGCGGCGTTCCCCCGATTACGGCGCAAGATAGCCTGGCGGTGGAACGCGCCAGGCAGGTTATCATGGGTAGTCAAAATTGAGGCGCGAGTGACTTCCAATTCTGCACCACAGCATTCGAGTAATCAATGGCGGCGTATGAAGCGCCGGCTGATTCGACATTACCTGCCATTCTCCATCCTGACCGCGTTGATCGTTGCGCTCTTTTTCACCCTCTTGCCTAGCGACGATCTGCTCTGGAAATGGAGTATGGCAACTGCCTACGCTGGGTTGGTCTTGCTGGGCTTGACCCTGCTCATCGGGGCGGTGAACATTTTACGCTCCCGACCCAATCCTACCTCGTCCGATTTGACTCGGGATGTCGGCATCCTGGCGGCAATCGTTGCCATTGTCCACGTCGGCGTTGGTTTGTTCGTTCACTTGGGGAATCCCTGGTTGTATTTCTTTTTTCCAGCAGGCGAGCAACACTTAATCCCTTTGCGGTATGATCCGTTCGGTCTCACGAATTGGGTCGGCCTTGCCGGGACGCTGATTTTGATCGCTTTGTTTGCCACCTCCAACGACTTATCTTTAAAGCGCTTGGGCAAGCATCGTTGGAAGACGCTCCAGCGAAGCAATTACATTTTGTTCGGTTTTGTGGCGGTACACGGCATCGTATATCAGATCTTGGAGAAACGCGGTATTTCACTGGTTGTGCTTCTTCTGGTCATGATCGCGATCGTGGCAGTTTTACAATTTGCAGGTTTTGTCAAGCGGCGCAAGGAACGTACGAAAAAAACGGATCTGTGATGCGCGTCAAGAGTCGTTTTGCAGGGCTGATGATCGTTTTCATGTTGACCGCTTGCGCCGCGCCCGCCGCCACTCCAAATTCGACGACGCCGGTTCAACCTACAGCGCCAACTCCGACTCATCTCGACTCTGCGCCTACCATCGAGAGTCACTCAATGACACCGATATCGCATCCGACGGAGTCTCCCACTCTGCCGGTTACGTTCTCCTCAAGACTTAATCCCAATCAGGTGGAAGTGGATGCCGGCATTACCTACCAGACGATTGATGGATTTGGAGCCACGCACCTTTCCTTGGAATATCCGGGTAACGGCAATACACTGCCTCCTGACCTGCGCGCGCAGGCGGTGGATGCAATTTATGGGCAAGTGGGTCTAAACCTTGGAAACTTGGACGGCGCGTTGCTGGAGAGTCCTGGCGGTTACGATCAACGCGCCAACGATAACCGCGACCCATACGCGATTGATTGGAACGGCTTCCAAACATCGCCTGCTGATGCGATCAATTCCCATTTGCTTGCCCTCGCTGAGCCGCTTGGGTTCGATGGCTATTATCTCAGCCAGAAGGTAAATATTCGTTGGGCGAGCCCGTGGTTGGGGCAACTGCGCGATCAAGATTATAGTCTTTACCTGAAGGAAGCCGCAGAACAAGTTGCGGCGGGAGTCATCTATTGGCGCGATACCTATGGAGTTACTCCGCGCTACATGATGCCCTTCAATGAACCCCTTGGCGGGAATACCGAACTGCAAAGCAGTAACCCGCGTGAAGTGGTTGATCTGGTAGTCGCGATTGCCGCGCGTTTGGAACAAGAAGGAATTGATACAGTGCGCTTTGTGATCCCCAATGAAGAAACAGTTGATGGGACGCTGGAAGTCGCCTCGGCGATTTTGTCTGACCCCGCCACGCGCAAATATGTCGGCGTCATAGGGTATCATTCCTATCCCTACGAATCGCCATACGCTAACATTCAGCGCTTGTTGAATACCTCCGGAGCAGGCAAGCCGGACCCGAATTCTGTGGCGGGACGCGACCGGCTCCGTATGCTCAGCCAGCAATACAATGTGCCGGTCTGGATGACGGAGGTTTCTACCGGCGATGTAGATCCGACTTCCTATGACGATTTTCGCGGGCGTGCGATCCACATCCACGATGAGTTGGTGTATGCCAACGCCTCCGCCTACTTCGGTATGAACAATATGTGGGATACCTACTCACAGGAAGTCCATTTTGGTAACCCGGACCTTTCCTCCGCTGAGGGTACGGTTGTCCTGATTGATAGCGCCTTGCCAAAAGTTTATATCACAGGGATGGGATACGCCATCGGTCATTATGCCCGTTGGATCAAACCGGGGTCGGTTCGCGTGGAGGCTCTGAGCGGCGATCCTTTGTTGCAGGTAACCGCTTTCATTACGCCAAACGCCGAAAACCTTGTTGTTGTTTTGATCAACAATAACGCCAGCGACAAAGAGATAGCCATCAACTTCAAATCGGCCGAGTTGGTTGGAAATATTTCAGGAGAACAATCTACGCCGCCCAACCAGTACTGGAGCGCGGTGACGGAGTTTAGCCCAGCCTCGCCGACTGGATTTACCGCCATGTTGCCTGCGGGCAGCGTCACGACCTATGTCCTACCGTTTGCGCCATAGGCTGAGACACTCGGCAGTGATCGCGGGAGTTTGGAAATGAAACCTCCGCTTTCCGTCCTTATTGCCAATGCGAACGGAGCGCCGGAGATCAGCGCCTGCCTCGCGGCTTTGGAAAAGCAGGCGGTTCAAAGGCGCGTTGAGGTTATCGTCGTGGAACCAACGGACTCAGAGATGTCGCAAAAGATCCGCCGGCAATTTGCCTGGGTTCAATTGGTATTAACAGATCGAAATTGCAGTATTCCTCAAATGCTGGTCGCTGGTCTGGCGCAGTGCGAAGGTGAAATCGTTGCGGTTTTGGAAGACCACGAAATCGTTCTCCCCGGTTGGTGTGAAGCGGTTCTTGACGCTCACAGGCTGTACCCTGAAGCGGTCGCCATCGCGGGACCAATAGATAATGGTTGCGTTGACCGAGTGATCGATTGGGCGACTTTTTTCTGTGAATACTGTAAATTTATGTCGCCCATCCAGGCGGGAGAAACTGATTTTCTTCCGGGACATAATGTGACCTACAAACGGCGGGGATTGGATGCAGGTCAGCATACAGCGATGGCGAATGGATTTTGGGACCACACTCTGCACCCCGATTTGCGCCGCCGCGGCTTCCAGTTCCGTATGGAGCCGGTTTTGAAGGTGCTCCATAAAAAACAAATTGGATTTTTCGAATTTGTCGAACAACGATTTCTGTATAGCCGTTATTTCGCCGGATCGCGCACGCGTAACTGGGGGTTGTTGTTTCGAATTGGGTATGCGCTAACTTGTTTCGCCTTACCGATGATCCTGCTTGGACGCATTCTCGCCTGCGGTTTTGCCAAGGGTTCGTTTCAAAAGGAACTTCTGCGATCCACTCCTTTTCTTCTGGTCTTCACACTCGTCTGGGCATTTGGAGAGATGGCCGGTTCTTTGCTCGGACGAGGTTCCAGCCTCGCTTTAATTCGATGAACCGCCTGTCAACTTCCCTTACCAACGACCCGCTCAACCCCGCCAGCGTTCACGCGGAAACAGCCCCGCGTCGACGCGTGGCGGTGGACGCTACGTGCTGGCAGAACAACCGAGGTTATGGGAGGCATGCCCGCAACCTGCTTGGCGCGCTGGCGCGTCTTGATACTCGAAATCGCTATTGGTTCTTTGTCGATTCGGAGGAAATGCTGGAAGCGCTTCCTCCCAATGTTGAATCTGTTCTCGTAAAGACTACGAAGCCCACCGCCTATGCCGCCTCTTCTGACGGACGCAGGGCGTTTTCCGATATGCTGCGTATGAGCCGCGCGCTCTCGAAGCCAGGCTTTGATCTGGCGCTCTTCCCAACGGTATACAGCTACGTTCCGGTATTCAGCCGCGCCCACAAGATGGTGTTTATCCACGATGTGATTGCGGAGAAGTATCCCGATCTCACTTTGCCGAGCTTGTCCGCGCGCCTTGCCTGGAAGTTAAAGATGCAGGCGGCTTTGCGGCAGGCAGGCACGATCGTAACCGTTTCAGAGTTTTCGAAAATAGGAATTGTTGATGTATTCAAAGTCGCCGCCCAGACAGTCAAAGTGATTGGCGAAGCGCCTAATCCCATTTTCAGGAAGTTGAAGGCGACGCGAACGCAGACGCCGCCTCCCGATTGGAGTCCGGCGGAGAAGCGTCAAATCGTATATGTTGGCGGTTTCGGTCCGCATAAGAACCTAACCTGTCTCCTGGAGGCTTTCGCTTGCGTGGCGTCTAGAGATGGATTTGAGGATATTTTGCTCACCTTGGTCGGCGAATATAGGAGTGAAGTCTTTCACTCAGAATATTCCGAGCTCCGAAGGAAAATTGACGCGCTGGGTATCGAAAGCAAAATTCTCTTTACAGGGTACTTACCGGATGAGGCGCTGGTTGCGCTGCTCAACCGGGCGCAGGTTTTGGTTCTCCCTTCGTTCATGGAGGGGTTTGGGTTGCCTGCGGTTGAGGCGGCGGCGTGTGGCTGTCCCGTCATTGCCACAAAGTCCAGCCCGTTGCCCGATTTGTTGGGAGATGGGGCTATCTACTTTGATCCGCACAGCGGATCTGAGTTGGAGGCAGCGCTGATTCAGGTGCTTGCCTCAGAATCTCTGCGCGACCGATTGAGCCAAGCGGGCATGAAAGCCGCCGAAAAATTAACCTGGGACGATGCCGCGCTTGCCTTGATGGATCTGATTGAATCGATTCCGCCACTGTGAAACGTTCTCTCAACTTTCTGCATCTAACCACTTTTTATCCGCCCTATAGCTTTGGTGGGGACGGAATGTATATCTACCGCTTGGCGCGTGCGCTGGGCGATCAGGGGCATCACGTGGATGTTGTGCATTGCGTGGACTCGTATCACCTGCAACACCCTGGTGAGCCTGAACTTGCATTTATTGATCATCCCAATGTTACTCGGCACGAACTCAGAAGCCCATATCGGTGGTTGTCGCCCTTGCTCACACATCAAACCGGGCTACCCATGTTGAAGGGGCGGAAGATCGACGAAATTCTAAATAGCAAGCCATTTGATGTCATTCATTATCACAATATTTCATTGCTCGGACCGCAAATCCTGACCCTCCAGCCCACCCGCGGCGAGGCGGTGAAAATCTATACCACCCATGAACACTGGCTGATCTGTCCGACTCATGTTTTATGGAAATTTGATAGCGCTCCATGCGACCGCCCAGATTGTTTGCGGTGTACTTTGCAGGCGAAACGCCCTCCGCAACTTTGGCGTTATTTCGGTTTCTTGGAAAGGGCGGTTCAACACGTGGACCAGTTCGTCGCGCCCAGCCGCTTTACGGCTGAGATACACGCGGCTAGAGGTTTCCCACAGCCAGTGGAACATTTACCTCATTTTATTGAAACAAAAGATTCAGACTGGCAGAATCCGGGCGCGCGCCCACAAGAAAAGCCGTATTTTCTCTTTGTCGGCCGGTTGGAAAAGATCAAGGGGCTTCATACATTGATCCGCATTTGGGACCAAATCCCTCAGTATGACTTGCTGATCGCTGGCGCGGGCAATCAAGAAACTGAACTAAAGGCGCTTTCAGCCTCTCTGCCGACCGTCAAATTTTTAGGACCATTATCTTCGGAGCGCTTAGGAAATTATTACTTCCATGCCTTGGCGACTCTGGTTCCATCGATCACTTATGAAACCTTTGGGATGGTGACCCTGGAATCTTTTGCTCGCAAAACGCCCGTCATCGTACGCGACCTGGGCGCGTTGCCGGAAACTATCCAGGATAGCGGCGGCGGGTTCATGTACCGGACAGACGCGGAACTGTTGGATGCCATCCGACAAATAGGCGGCACGCCGGGCTTGCGCGACGAGCTCGGCAAACGAGGCTATGACGCTCTGTTGCGTTATTGGACGTGCGAACGCCATCTCGAGCTTTACTTTGGTTTTCTTGAACGAGCTGCCCGCAAGAAGTTTAATCGAGCGCCTTGGGAGCAATCCCGGCTCATTTCGTAAGAGACTTACAGACATGGATATGAATTGGAGATTATTTTCATGACGACAAGGTTTGTAGCCGCTAAAACTATTTTGTTTTCAATGCTGTTATTCCAAATCGTGTGGTTGGCGGGCATTTGGCTAACGGGTTCTGCAAACGATCCGCAGAAACTACTTATCGTGGCTGGGTTGAGTGTCCTGGCTTATTTGCTTGTTTCCATGGGACGGGAATCTATATTCGAAAAAATCGGAAATGGGATCGAGCAAGCGTCGAACAACCCGAGACACTTTCTCGCATTGCTCGCGATAGTTCTTCTTTTTGTCGGAGTTTACTACGCTAGTTGGCAGCGCGCTTGGCCGTTCGATGAAGTCCAGAATTTTAATTCCGCTTTTAAAATCTCCGAAAAAGGATGGGCGGAGTTTTTTGCTCAGTATGCGAAAAATAACTATCTGGCTAATCGGCATCCGCCCCTAATTTTCATGATTAATGGACTGGCAATGTCGGTGTTCGGCGAGCGCCTCATGACGATCCGGATGGTCACTCTCGTATTTGGATACGGTATGTTTGTCAGCGCTTATTTTCTAGCGGCAGATTTGTATGGTAAAAAGGTTGCGGTGTTGACGGTCTTGGTCCTTATCAGTTTCCCGTTAATCCTTCGGGAAAGTACTGCCGGTTTGCTGGACATACAGGCTACCCTGTTTTTTGTGCTGAGCCTGTGGTTGGCGTTAAAACTGACCGAAAAGCCATCCTGGAAGTGGGGGGTTGCCTTGGGGCTGTCGCTGGGCTTGGGCTTGTTGACAAAATATATGGTTATGTTGATTATCCCGCTCCTTTTGTTAATCTTTCTGGTTCGTGGTAATTACCGGGCAATCGCGTCCCCTGTCGTTCTTTCGTTCTTGGTTGCAAGTGTGTTATTCTTGTTCTGGGCATGGTTTGGGAGTCGCATTGGCGTGAGGGTTCCGACAATTGCCGGGTTCAGTCCTTCTGATCTCTTTACCGCCGTTCCAGTCGAGAATGTGGCGCCGCTTCAAACTGAAAATATAATTGAAGAGATTTCGATCAGCCCCGGTTCTTTTCTGTTTTCAGATTGGGGACGCAGGTTTCTTCTCGATTCACTAATCACCAAACTCCCGTCTGGGCTGGGCGCTTACAACCTGCCGTTATTATTGTTGGGGCTTTTCTTGCTGATGCGCGAAAAAACAAAAGCGGACTGGTTCCTTGGGATGTGGATCGGAGTCATATCGCTCCTGTTGGTTTTGACCCTGCCTGACCACAGATATTTTATGGTCATTTTTCCGGCGCTGGCTATGATCGGGGCAAAGTGGTTGGATACCCAACCCTCACCTGACGTAGGTCGGATATCGTTTCTGCTTCTCGCCTACCAGCTAGGTTCTTTATACATCTTTATTGACTGGCGTCGAGCCAGCGAACTGTTTCTTGGCTCCTGAATTGAATCTGGGTTAAACGTCAAGGCGTAGATTTTCATGGCGGCTACTTCGCAAAAGGAGATTTCGGCAGATATGGCACAGGCTGATGTTCGACAAAACGCCCGGTTCATTATTATCGGCGGGGGACCGGCAGGTTTGACCGCGGCATACGAATTAACCTGTCGCGATTACGCGTCGGTGGTTTTGGAAAAAAACGACAAAGTTGGGGGTATTGCCCGCACCGAGGAATACAAAGGCTTCTACTTTGATATGGGCGGACATCGTTTCTTCACAAAATCCGGCGAAGTTGACCAAATCTGGCGCGAGGTGATGGGGGATGATTTCTTGCGCCGCCCGCGTCTATCGCGTATTTACTACAAACGCAAATTCTTTAATTATCCGCTCAAGCCGCTGAATGCTCTAATGGGCTTGGGGATCTGGGAAGGTATGCTGATCGGACTAAGCTACCTGCAATGGCAGGTCTTTCCCTATAAACGGGAAAACAGCTTTGAAGAATGGGTAACCAATCGGTTTGGCAAACGCCTTTTTCGGATCTTTTTCAAATCATATACCGAGAAAGTATGGGGCATCCCGACTTCAGAATTGCGGGCAGAGTGGGCGGCACAGCGCATCAAAGACCTGGATTTAAAAGCGGCGATCCTAAGTATGTTCGTAAAGCCAAAGCAAACCATAAAAACCTTGATCGAGGAGTTCGATTATCCACGCCGCGGACCCGGCATGCTCTGGAGCCAAATGAAAGCCAGGCTCGAGCGCCGCGGCAGTCAGGTGCTCCTCAACTCTGAAATTGTTAAAATTCTTCATCACGGCGATCGCGTCACCGGGGTGGTGGTGAAGCAGGGCGGCCGACTCGAAGAGATGCAAGGCGACAACTTTATTTCAAGTATGGCGATCAAGGACTTCATCCGCGCGCTCGACCCGCCGGCGCCGCAGACGGTGTTGGATGCCTGCGAAATGCTCAACTATCGTGAATTTCTGACTGTGTGCTTGGTGATCAACCAACCGACCTTGTTTGACGACAATTGGATCTATATCCACGAGCCGGGCGTCAAGGTCGGGCGCATCCAAAACTTCAAGAACTGGAGCCCGGACATGGTGCCGGATGCGGGCATGTCGAGTCTTGGCTTGGAATACTTTTGCAACGAGGGCGATGAGTTATGGTCCATGGCTGATGCCGACCTTGTGGAACTGGGGAAGCGTGAATTGGAAGAGATCGGTTTGGCTCGCGCGGCGGATGTGGTGGACGGGTGCGTCTTCCGCGTTGAGAAAGCCTATCCCGTTTACGATGCCACCTATCAACAACACATTGACGCGATCAAGGCGTATATTCACAAGTTTGTCAATTTTCAAACCATCGGCAGAAACGGCTTGCATCGCTACAACAACCAAGACCACGCCATGCTCACCGGGCTCTACGCGGTCCGAAATATGCTGGATGGAGAAACGACCAACCTTTGGGAGATCAACGCCGAGCAGGATTATCACGAAGAAGTGCGCGCGGAAAAACAACCCGACGCCGAGAAGATCATCAATCGTGTGTTCCCACAAATCTTTACAAAGTTGGAGCCTCTGGCGTTTGGCGTTGCAACCGGTTCGGTCTCAGCCGCGACCCTGTTCCTGGTCACACTCTGGGCGTTCATCAATCACCTGGATCGCTCCGCCGCCTTTCTGAGTTTGCTTAACCAGTATCTACCGGGCTACGAAGTGACGTTCTTTCCGGGCGCATTGTTGGGCTTATTGTATGGCTCTGTTCTAGGCTTTGTGGGAGGGTTTTTGCTGGCTTCGCTTCGGAACGGTATCATGCGCCTATATGTTTCCAACTTGTTGCGACAGGCAGAGGCGGTACAATATGAAGAAACCCCATCAAATAATTAAACCAGTGGAAGGAAGCCAGGTATGACAGAAAATTTAACTGAACAAGAAAAAGCGCTGGAAAAGATCGTGATGACCCGTCTTGTGCGGCTGAGCGCGGCCGTCTACGGGATTGTATTCGGCCTCATGCTGGGCGCGGGTATTTTAATTGCCACCCTGTTGCTGGTGATCCGCGGCGGCTCAGTCGTGGGACCCAACCTCGCCCTTCTCGGCCAATTCTTCATCGGATACACGGTCACCTACACCGGAAGCCTGATTGGCTTTGCGTACGGCTTCCTCACCGGCTTCATCATCGGCTACTCGATTGCAACCGTCTACAATTGGATTATTGACCGACGACCGATAAAGAATCCTTGACCCTGCCTTGGGGCGACCAATCCTCTCGACCGCCCCGGCTTTCATTATCCCCACGCGCCGGCGGTAAACGAGAGTTGAAAATGCAATGCCGTCAAATCGGAGCCGTGAGGCTCCGATTTTTTTACTTTGCGCCCAAGTCTCAATGCTTTTGTAACTTACCTACAAAAACCCCGGCTTCAAAGAGGGGTTTTAAATACCGAACCAACCTCAATGAACCCACAAGGCGAGGCAATGACACGATCACAACCTGCAATTATGCAACGGAACCTGCGCACAATTGCAGGCGCGCTTCTGGTGTTGTGGCTGTGCTGGCTGGCACGCGTCCCCCTCCTCAACTTTCTATATTGGATCGCAGACCGCGAAGCGGTGGCGGAATACATGCTTGGCTACGGGGATTGGGCGATGGCAGTTTATATTTGCCTGCTTATTTTACAGGTGATCGTCGCCATGGTCCCCGGACAGGCGCTCGTCTTCGCGGCTGGGTATGTTTTCGGGTTCGTCCCGACGCTCCTCGTGACTGTTCCGGCGGCTGTCCTCGGAAGTCAACTTGCTTTTTTTCTGGCGCGTCGATTCGGCAAACCCATCGCCTACCGGCTCACCTCACAAAAAGTCATTGACCGTTGGGAAAGCATCTCCTACAACCAGGGTGTCGTTTTTTATTTCCTCGCCTTCAACCTGCCCATCTTCCCCTCGGACGCGATGTGCTACGTTGCCGGCTTGGGAACGATCAGCGCCTCGCGGTTCCTGCTCGCCAATGTTCTTGGACGCCTCGTCTCCACGGTCTTCACCGTCGCGTTCAGCGCGTACGGCTTCGACCTGCCCGGCATATTTTGGGTGGCGGCGCTTGTCGTAGTCCTGCTAATCTATGTCAGTTGGGGGATATACGCACGCAGGCACAACCTCAACCTGCAAGACAAATCTTAGACATTCAAATTTGCCGTCGGCAAAAAGCGCGGCTGTCTGCGGAACTGCGTCGCCTGCTCGAACGCGTACGCCAGGCGGATGAGCGTCGGCTCCTGCCACGCCGTCGAAAAGAACGAAATCCCTACCGGCAGACCAAACACATATCCCGCAGGGACGGTGATATGCGGATACCCAGCCACCGCCGCCGGCGAAGTCGACTCCATATCCCAATTCAACGCGTCGCCGTTGGCGAGGTCGATCAACCACGCGGGTCCGCCCGAAGGCACAACGAGCGCGTCGAGTTTATATTTTTTCAAGGTCGCGTCGATCCCCTGCTTGCGCGTCAGCCGCAGGTTCCTCGCCAGCGCGGCTTTATATTTTCGATTCTTCAACGAGCCCATCGCCTGCGCCTGCGTCATGCGTTCCTGCCCGAAATACGGCATCGTCTTGTCGTCGTTTTCCGCGTTGAAACGGATGACCTCCTCCAGTGAATGCACGGGCACGCTGGCATCGAGCGCATTCAAATACGCGTTCAAATCGGCTTTGAACTCGTAATGCAGCACTTCCATTTCGCTCTCGCTAAACGCCTCGAAATTTTTCACGTCGGCGGGGTCAACGATCGCCGCGCCCATTTGCCTCAGCGCTTCGATACACGTCTCGAAAATTTTCAAGATGCGCGGATTCTTCCCAGCCATATTCCGCGCAATGCCGATGCGCGCGCCTTTGAGCCCGCCCAGATCGAGGAACTTTGCGTAATTGGACAACCCCCGCTTCCCGCTCCGACGTGTGGCTGGGTCACCAGCGTCAACGCCCGTCATTGCCCCCAGCAGAAGCGCGGCGTCGGCGACTGTGCGCGCCATCGGGCCCGGCGTATCCTGGCTGTGCGCGACGGGAATGATCCCACTGCGGCTCAACAACCCAAGCGTCGGCTTGATGCCCACGATCCCGTTGGTTTGCGCGGGGCAGATGATCGAACCGTCCGTCTCGGTGCCGATCGCCCCGACGCATAAATTCGCCGCAACTGCCGCGCCCGACCCGGAGGAAGAACCGCACGCGGAGCGATCCAGCGCGTACGGGTTGCGCGTCAGCCCGCCGCGCGACGACCATCCGCTGACCGAGGGCTTCCCGCGAAAATTCGCCCATTCGCTCAAGTTGGTCTTACCGAGGATCACTGCGCCCGCCTTGCGCAACCGCTTCACAATGAAAGCGTCTTGCGCGGCGAAGTTTCCCTCCAGCGCCAGCGACCCGGCGGTGGTCTGCATCCGGTCGTGTGTGTCTATGTTGTCTTTGAGGAGGATCGGGATGCCGTGCAACGCCCCGCGCGTCTTTTTCTTCACTCGCTCCGTGTCCAACTTATCGGCGATCTCGAGCGCGTCGGGGTTGAGCTCAATGACCGAGTTGATGTGCGGCCCGTTCTTGTCCACTGCCTCGATGCGCGCCAGATACAATTCGGCGAGTTGGCGTGCGGTCAACTCGCCGGCATCCAATTTCTGGCGGAGGTCCGCGATGGTCCACTCCGGTAAAATCATTGCCCGACACCGGTAATATAGCCGTGCAATTGCTCGATCATGGCTTTTTGCACTTCCACCACCTCGCGCAATACGTCGCGCACCGAGATTAACCCCGCCAGTTCCGCGCCCGCATACACGGGCAGGTGACGGATGTTCCGGTCGATCATCAACTGCATACAGGTTTCGAGGTCCTGGTCCGCTTCGATATTGATTACTTTGCTGGTCATAATGTCCATCACGGGGGTCTCTTTAGACAGTTTTCCCGCCAGTTCAATTTTTCGCACACAATCCCGCTCCGACAAAATCCCCTTCACTTCGCCGCCGGCCATCACCAGTAAAGCGCCCAGGTTGTGCTTTTCCATCAACTTCATCGCGTCGAGCGCGGTTGCGGCAGGCGCAATCGTGACGATTTCGCTGCCTTTTTTGCGGATCATGTCACGGACAGTAGCCATAATTCACGCTCCTTTTTGGTGGATGGGTCGAAGTATAGACTCAAACGCCTGCGCTGGCAAGCAGTCACGGGTTAGAAGTCATGACGTTCTCAAGAACCAATAACGCATTCTTTCAGTACACGGATTTCACGGAGTAGACGGATGTTTCCGTAGGTTTACGGAAAAAAACCGTGTTATCCGTGCGATCCGTGTACAAACATGGAGGTTCGTCAAGCATTCTTGAGAAAACCATAGGTCAGAAGATATTCTGCTGGATATTCCAATATTTTGAGATTTCGCGGAGTTCCTCAGGACTGAGTCCACCCTCCCCGTTGGCGAGCAGGTTGAGCGTCTCGTACCGCGCGGCGGTTTCGGCGTATTCGATCAAGTCCAGGGCTTTGATGATGGACTCGTCTGCCCGCGCCATCACCCCGTGCCGCGCCCAGATGACGATCCGCTTCTCGCGCAGGGTTAGCTTGGTTTCCACGGTCAGCTGGGCAGACCCGGGCATGAGGAAGGGGATCACGCCGATGCCCTCCGGCAGGTTGAGGATGGTCTCCGGTTGCCAGCGGAGCAGGCGCTGGCTCAAACTTTTTTCATTCTGATACGCCGAAAGATGGCTGAGATGGGTCAGGTAAATGGGCTGGGCGTGCAACACCGCGTGGAGTGGAATTTGGGTCGCGCGCATCCGGTCGGCATGGACGGCGAGATGCGAGTTGAATTCGCTCGTCACGCGCTGGAATTGCCGCTGGGGCGAGGTGAACATTTTCGCCGCGCGCCCGCCCGGCTCCACGAGAATGCAAGCCAGGTTCGCCAGCGGCGCGTCGGCGATCTCGCGCAGGCGGCGACCCGAACCCGAAACGACCAGCATCATCCCGTCGAGTTCCGGGGAGTGATAAGGCAACTCAATGGTTTCAACTGTGGGGAACAAAACGCGCGTGTCCTGCGGCACGCGCAGGCAGACGGAGACATTTCCCGCCGCGCCTTCCGCGGCGTCCATCTCGGCGAGGCGTACGCCTACTTGCCCGAGTTGATCGAGGATTTGGTCCAAATTAATTGAGGCAGAATCTGTCATCGCATGTAGGAAATTTTTGAAATTGTATCAATCAACGAAGTAAACGACAACCGGCTCCGCGGTTATTTTGCCTTGCGCTACGCAAAGTGAACTTTGCGGTACTGTCGCGGCGAGGAAAAAATAAAGACTCCCTCGGTGGGGGAGTCTTCGTACAACTGTCGGGGTGCCGAGATTTGAACTCGGGACCTCACGGACCCGAACCGTGCGCTCTACCGGTCTGAGCCACACCCCGATTAGCGGGCAAATTATACCATTCTCGTTTGTTTCCGCAAGTTATGGGTTGAGCATTACTTCCTGTGTGAAGAGGTAGAACAAGCCGGGGATGCGATCGTCATCCTGACGGATGGTTAGCCGCGCGGAGAGCGGCTCGGAGATCGCGTAGGGGATCGTGGTTTCGACCATCTGCGGGTTGAGTTGTGTCACTGAGATCACGCGCAAGCCCAGCGACCTGCCTTCCGGGTCGATCAACTCGACGATGACTGGTTCGAGGTTGAAGGGCCACCAGTCCATGCGCAGGTTCACCACTCCGCCGGAGGGTTGTTCCTTCGGCAGGGGATTAAACACGCGTACCGGCTCGGATGGGTTGCCCGGCGGCGTGAGTTCTTCGACGCCGGAGGAAAGCAGGATCACCCGCACCGAGTTTAGCGATTGCACGCGCCCAAATTCATCCTGTGTGCTGACGGTGAGCCTGCCCAGTTCTGAGGCGGCGCGGATCTCGAATGAAACTTCGATTGTTTGAAGTATGCCCTTGGTGAAGGTGGGCACATATTGCTTGAGCGTGCGCGTGAGCAGGCGTCCGTCTTCGCCGAATAATTCGACCAGCACGATCTTGCTCTTGCCGGTGACAATATCCATTTTTAGCGTGATGGGCGAGACCACTTTGGACATGGGACCCGGCGAGGTGATGAGGACTGCCGATTGTTTGTGCCCGGGGATGGAGGTGCTGGTAAATGTCGGCGCGGGGGTGAAGGTGGAGGTTGGCTTGGACGTGCGGGTGGGGGTGATCCCTGCCAGCGCCGCGAACGCGGTTTCGGTGGCGGCGCGGTTCGCGGACTCGGCGGTCTGCGCGATGATAGTGGGCAGGAACTCCGGGGGGAGCGCGGTCGGAACGGCGCTGGAGGCTGGGGCGGCGCACCCAGTCAAAAGTCCGAAAAGAGAAGCGAGCAGGAAGAGCCGGTATCTCATCTGATTCACGGACAAATCCAACGCGGCGGATACCCACGCGTTGGATTTGTCAATTCGTGGTTTATAACAAAATGCTACAACCCGTAAATCTCGCTGTATTTTTTCTTCAGGTAGCGGACGTACGGCGCGGGCGTGATCTTCGAGCCGGTCACGTTTTGCATGAGGGTTTGCGGTTCGAACTTTTGACCGTGCTGGTGAATGTTCTGGCGGAGCCAGCCCAGCAGTTCGCTGAAATTGCCTTTGCGGATCTGGTCGTCCAAGCCTTGAATGTCTTTGTTGATTCTTTCCCACAACTGCGCGGAGACGAGGTTGCCCAGCGCGTAGGTGGAGAAGTAACCGATGGCGCCGCCCGACCAGTGAATATCTTGCAAGACGCCTTTTGCGTTGTTGGGCGGGACGATGCCGAGATATTCTTTCATCTTTGCGTTCCAAATCTCGGGCAGGTCTTTGATTTTCACTTTCCCTTCCACCATGGCGATCTCCAATTCGAGGCGGAGCATGATGTGCAGGTTGTAGGTGGCTTCGTCGGCGTTGACGCGGATGAGCGAAGGCTCGACCTTGTTGATGCCCTTGTAGAACGATTTGAGATTCACGTTTCCCAATTGCGAGGGGAAGGTCTTTTTCAATTGGGGATAGAAGTATTCCCAGAATGGAAGCGAACGCCCAACGAGATTCTCCCACATGCGCGACTGCGATTCGTGGATCGCGAGTGAGGCGCCGCCTTCGAGAGGCGTACGCTCGTAGTCGGGGTTGATGCCTTGTTCGTACATGGCGTGTCCCGATTCGTGCATGGCGCTGAACAGCGTGGCGAGCGGATTGTCCGATTCAAAGCGGTTCGTGATGCGCACGTCGTTGACGCTGAAAGAGGTCTGGAACGGATGCGGCGCTTTGTCCTGCCGCCCGCGGTTGAAATCGTAGCCGAATTTTGCGACGATCGTCTCGCTGAAATCCCAGACTTTCTTTTCATTGAATTTCTTGTACAGAAAATCGTCCTTCACTGGCTTGCTTGCCGCGATGGCTTTGATCAACTCCACTTGTTGGGGTCGCAGTTCGTCGAAGATGGCTTTTACGTCGGCGGTCTTCATGCCGGGTTCGAAATCGTCGAGCAGGGTATCGTAGGGATGCTCCGCTTTTGGGTGGAAAGAAATATATTTATGCACCAGTTCCAAAACTTTTTCGAGGTGCGGCTGGAAGATGGAAAAATCCGATTTACTCCTCGCCTCCACCCACGCCTCGAACGACTTGGAAGCCACCAGCGCCTGTTCGAC
This sequence comes from Anaerolineales bacterium, assembly GCA_020847435.1. Taxonomy (GTDB): domain Bacteria; phylum Chloroflexota; class Anaerolineae; order Anaerolineales; family Villigracilaceae; genus Defluviilinea. The sequence goes on along the minus strand of JADLBX010000045.1, from coordinate 80,473 downwards.
AACGAACGAAGGCGGCACGCGCTTTGCCTTAGCGTAATTACGCGAGGCAACGCGGATCAGCGCGGCTTCGTCGGAGGCGGGGTCGGCGCCGTCGAATTCTTTTTTCAAATCTTCGAGCAAGCCGCCGACTTCATCGGCGATAAATTTTTCCTGTGCGATCTTGCCCAGTGTGCCAAGTTGCTGACCGCGCGCTTCGCTGCCCGCGGGAGGGATGTTCACCTGCTGGTCCCAACCCAGCACCGCCGCGGCATGACCCACGTCGGACACTTCGCCGAGGATCGCTTTCAGTTGATTCAATTTTTCGGACATCGTTTCTCCTAAGTTATTTGAGTAACGCGACATTCATGTCGCCCTGCCGAGCGAGATAAACTTCGCGGTACTGCTAATTAACCTTCCAACGCAACGGCTTACCCTGCAATGCAGACAACACCTCGTTGGCGATATCTTCCGAGGCGCGGGATTGCGCTTCGGCGGTCTGCGCGCCGATGTGGGGAGTGGCGATCACGCGCGGATGGGAAACTGTCTCAGTCAACCCGGGCGGCTCCACCCCGAAGACGTCCAACGCCGCGCCGGCGACTTTGCCGCTGTTCAACGCGGCGACCAACTCGGCTTCGTCAATGATGCCGCCGCGCGCCGCGCAGACGAGGCGCACGCCGTCTTTCATTTCGGAGAAAGCGAGTTTGCCGATCATGTCGCGCGTCTGCACGTTAAGCGGCAGGTGCAACGAGATGAAATCCGACCACGCGTACAAATCCTGAATCGAAACCGGTTCCGCGCCGCGGCGCTTGATGTCGCCTTCGGAGATCAACGGGTCGTAGGCGATCACGTTCATGCCGAACGCGGCGGCGCGCTTGCCGACTTCCACGCCGATGCGTCCGAAGCCGATCACGCCGAGGGTCTTCCCGTTCAACTCGACGCCTTCGAGTTCCTTCTTGAGCCATTTGTCTTGCTTCATGCCGGCGTCTGCGCGTGGGAGTTCGCGCGCCAGCGCGAGCAACAGCCCGAAGGTCAATTCGGCGACCGCGATGGAGGTGGACATCGGCGCGTTGACGACGGTGACGTTGCGCTTCTTCGCCGCGTCGAGGTCAATGTTGTCCACGCCGACGCCGGCACGGCCGATCACTTTGAGGCGCGAAGCCGCATCCAAGAGCGAGGCAGTTACCTTCGTCCGACCGCGAACGATGAGTCCGTCATAATCGGGAATCGCCTTGAGCAGGTCGTCGGCTGAAATGTCTTTGCGGTTGTCCGCGTCGGCGGAGGCGCGCAAAATGGACTGGCCGCTTTCGTCCAGTCCGTCGGTGATGAGGATTTTGAAATTTGACATGGGTGTATTTTATCAGGGTTCGGTTTATTGTTCGTCCAGCAGTTCAACTGCTGGACGAACGTACGAATCCATTTTCATTCGTACCGCAACGCTTCCACCGGCTCTAAACTCGCGGCGCGGTTCGCTGGGTAAATGCCGAAGAACAAGCCGACCGCCGCGGAAAAGATCGTCGCCAGCGCGACCGCGTCCGCGCCGACCAGCGGCGTAAATGCCGTGCCGCGTGCCAGCGCAATCTGACCGACGGCGAACGAGATCAGCCAGCCGAATAAAATTCCGATGATGCCGCCGATCAGACTCAACAACGACGACTCGGTGAGAAACTGAATCAATATATCGCGTTTGCGCGCGCCCAATGCTTTTCGCAAACCGATCTCGCGTGTGCGCTCGGTGACCGAGACCAGCATGATATTCATGATGCCGATGCCGCCGACCAGCAACGAAATGCCCGCGATGCCGCCAAGGAAGATGGTGAGAATCCCCGTGATGGATTGAAACGTGGTCAGCAGGTCTTGTTGTGTGAACACGGTGAAATCGTCCGCGCCGACCGGGGTGCGGTGGCGTTGGCGGAGGATCTGCGTAATCTCCTCGGTCGCCATCAGCACCGCGTTGCCGCTCACCGCCTGCACCAACAGCATATCCACCTGGTCGCGCGTACTGCGGCGGATCAAACGCGCCTGCGCCGTGCTGAACGGAATCAGCGCCACGTTATCTTCACTGCCGAACGCGCCGCCACCCTTCGAGGCGAGCACGCCTAAAATGCGAAATGGCTGACCGTCAATGCGGATCGTCTCGCCGGTGATGCCGTCGTGCCGGCCGAAGAGCGCATCCGCGGCTTCGGGTCCGATCAGCGTCACCGAGGCGCGCCCCAGCAAATGTTCCTCGGTAATGAATTCCCCTTCCGTCAACTCATAATTCCGCACGGCAAAATAATCGGGCGTCACGCCGCTTACTTCCACCGTCGCGCGTTCGCCGCCGTACGAGATTTCGCGGTTCGCCTGCAAGATGGGAGCCACCGCCGCCACCGACGGCGCGGCGAACGGGTCGGCGATCGCTTCCGCGTCGGCGAGCGTGATCGGGCGCGTATTGCGGATGGAATTATCCGGACTACCGCGGAAGACGAACAGCAGATTCGTGCCGATGCCGCTGATCGAACCGGTGATGGACGCCTCGGCGCCGCGTCCTACCGCCAGCATGGCGATCACCGCGGCGACGCCGATCACAATCCCCAACACGGTCAGACCGGACCTCAGCTTGTTCCCGCTTAGGGATTCGACTGCCTCCAGGAAGGCTTGGGCAATGCTCATTGGGCGCCGTCCAGCAAACCGTCGCGCAGACGGATGACGCGTTGCGTTTGCTCCGCAATTGTCGGGTCGTGCGTGACGATGATCAGCGTTGTGCCGCTTTCCTTATTCAGGTTGAGCAGGAGATTCATGATCTCCCTGCCCACCTTGGAATCGAGGTTGCCCGTCGGCTCGTCAGCCATGATGATGGCGGGATTATTGACGATGGCGCGCGCGATGGCGACGCGTTGTTGCTGTCCACCGGAGAGTTCGGTGGGACGATGCGTCATGCGGTCTTCCAGCCCGACCGCTTTGAGCGCGTCCATTGCGCGCTGACGCCGCCCGGACGATTTGCCCGAATAGCGGAGCGGAAGTTCCACGTTCGTGATCGCGGTTTGACGCGAGAGCAGGTTGAAACTTTGGAAGACAAAACCGACCTTGCGGTTGCGGATGTCGGCGAGTTGGTCGTCGGTGAGCGACGCGACCGGTTCGTCGTCCAGCACGTATTCGCCGGAGGTGGGGCGGTCCAAACAGCCGAGCGTGTTCATCAATGTAGACTTGCCCGAACCGGAAGGACCCATGATCGCGACCACCTCGCCGCGTTTGATCTCGAACGATACGCCGCGCAACGCTTCCACTTCCACTTCGCCCATTTTGTACACTTTGCGAAGGTCGCGCGCTTCGATGACGTTTGCCATGCCGTTAATTCCCAAAGCCGCCGCCCGGTCCGCCGCCCGGACCTGAAAATTCCAACGGCGGATTCAGAATCACCACATCGCCGACTTGTACATCGCCGCCCGCGACCACGCTCACTGTGTCGCCGGAAGCGCCGAGCGTAATTTCCGTGCGTTGGGGCAGACCGTTCACTAAAAGATAAACCACACGCTGACCGTCCACCAAGCGGACGGCGCGATTCGGCACGAGCAGGACATCCGCCAGTTCTTTCACGATGATGTTAACCGCCGCCGTCATGCCGGGCTTCACGAACTGATCGGCGTCCGTCAATTGCACCGTAACTTTGAAGTTGACGACTCCGCCCACATCGGCGCCAGCCTGCGCCACTTGCACCACCTCGCCGTGATACGTTCGATCCAGAATCGCGTCGAACGACAGCGTTGCGGCTTGCCCGACGGAAACGCTGTTAATATCCACTTCGGAAACATCCACGTCCACGAGCAGGCTGGTGAGGTCGTCGAGGCGGAAAGCGGACGCGCCCGCGCTGACTTGATCGCCGGGCAGGGGGATGGCTTCGGTCACGGTGGCGGCAAACGGCGCGGTGAGACGCGCCAGATTAATGGTTGCCTGAGCCGCGTCCACACGGGCTTGCGCGGCGGCGATCTCTGCCACGTTCCCGCCGGTGAGGCGGTCGTATTCGCGTTGGGCGTCGTCTAACTTGGCTTTTGCGAGCGCGAGGTCTTCGTCTGCTTTGGCTTTCGTCGCTTCACTGGCATAACCCCGATATTCTTTCAAGACCGGCACTTTCCGATTGCCGATCGTTTTGTAGATGATTTCTTTGATGTGGATCTTGCCGTTCAGTTGCTTGCGCCAATTATTAGCTTTGTCGTACGCGGCTTGCGCGTCGCGTAAGGTGATCACGGCTTGGGCGCTGGCGGTGTTCGAGTTACGCAATTCGTCGAGCGCTTGTTGCGCGCTGGCGAGGTCCGCTTCGGCAAGGATGACGCTTTGCGGAAGCGAAGTCTTTTCCAGATTGGCGAGCGCGAAATTCGCGGGGACGTTATCCCCAACCTGCACATTGACCGCATCCACCGTGCCAGCCGCCTGCCAGATCAACACGGCGCTTTGCTTGGCGCGTACGGAGCCGGTCGCGCCGATGGTCGCCGTGAGGTTGCCGCGCGCGATCGTCTCGGTTTGGTATTGACTGGCAGTTTCATCTCCCGCGCCGCCCCAACGCGCGTATGCCGCGACCCCTGCCACAACCGCGAGCAGGATCAGGATCAGCCATTTACTTTTCTTGAAAAATTCGATCATTGAGGTTCCTCCGTAAAGCCTGCGAATGCGCTGAAATTCTACTCTACAAATATGAATTGGCGGTGAAGGCAGGCGCACGGCTTATTCAAATCTAAGTTTTGAACCGCTAAGCCCGCAAAAGTCGCTAAGAGAGCGTTTTGAAAATCACGAATTCACCACAAATGAACACGGATGAACTGTGACTTTTTATAAACTTCTCCGAAAAACCGCCGTTAAATCCTTTTTATCTGCGCGTTTCGCGGTTATTTAATCGGTCGTGACTTTTCAGGCGCTTGCTAATACCCATACGAACGCGCGGAGGAGGAGTTGCGGCGGGATAAAACCCTGCTGTTATAATTTTGTCATGCTTCACCGCATCGCTCGCATCGCCGATCTGCTCTCCGTTACGATCTTGGTCGTCGTCTTCGCCAGCGGTTCCACCCCGCGCCTCACCGGTCAGACCGACCGCGTGCGCGCCTACACGCGCGGCATCGAGTTCGACTATCCAACCTGGGTGTGGGACGCGTCGTGGCTCAAACTCGAACAGAATGCGATCGGCTTGCCATATCTCTTCGACCGCGCCGCGAACAAACAGATCGTCTTCGAATATCTACGCACGACGCAACGGTTGATGGATGTTGAATTCGCCAGCGAACGAGTTTTCTCAGACCCCAACATCGCCGACAAAGAATCAAAGAGCGCGTTGTTACGCGCCCAGCGCGACGAATTGCTCGCACGGCAAGCCGCGCTCGCCCCGCTTGCCGAAGCCGCGTTTCAAAGCCAAATCACCGATGCCCTCGCCGAATCGAATCTCACCGCCGGCGGACAACCCATCCCGCCCGTGCTGTATCACACCACGCCAACCCCGCTCGCGCTCATCGTCTCGCGTCGCGATGTTATCCAACAGGTTGCGAACGTGTCCCTGTTGCCCACGCTGACGCTGGACGACCAGATTTCCCTTGAGAATCGAATCGCCGAATCCCTCGACGTTTCCACGCTCACGGTTCCCATCGGCGGCGTCGGCGTTTACCCCACGATGGTCACCGAGACCACCAACCTCCCCTGGCTGTTGGACACGATCGCGCACGAGTGGACGCACAACTATCTCAACCTGCGCCCGCTGGGAATCAATTACAGCGTCACCGACGAGGTCCGCACGATGAACGAAACCGCCGCCTCGATCGCAGGGACAGAGATCGGGACGCTCGTCATCGAAAAATATTATCCCGAACTCGCCGCGCCGCCTGCGGATAAAACCGCTTCATCCCGACGGGACGGCTGGGTCGCCTTTGGATTCGCCCCCTTCCCCCTCAGCGGATTCAACGATACGCCGCCCTTTGACTTCCGCGCGGAAATGCACGAGACGCGCGTCGAAGCCGACAAATTGCTCGCGGAGGGGAAGATCGAAGAAGCAGAGGTATACATGGAAGCCCGCCGCCAAATTTTCTGGGAGAACGGCTATCTGCTCCGCAAACTCAATCAGGCATACTTTGCTTTTCACGGCGCCTACGCGGACGTGCCCGGCGGCGCGGCGGGTGAGGACCCGGTCGGTCCGGCGGTACGCGCCCTGCGCGCGCAAAGCGCCTCGCTCGCCGATTTCATCAACACCATCGCACAGATGACCTCCTTCGAACAATTGCAAGAGGCAATCCGATGACGTTACTCAAGCGCGCGGCTCTCTGCCTTCTACTAATTTCTCTGATCGCCTGCGCCTCTCCCGCTTCCGCGCCTGTGACGCCGGTGGAAATTTTCACCATGCCGCCGGATATTGTCATCCCCACACCTCCCGCCTGCAACATCCTCGACATCGCGCCCACCCCGGGACCGGAGACTCCCTCGCTGTTTCCGCTCGAAAGCGCGGACGACCATGCGCGCGGCGCAGAGAGTCCTTCCATCACCATCACCACCTACGTGGATTATCAGGATTCGCGCAGTCAGTTTTTTGTGAATGTGACGAACCAACTCCTGGAAGAATACCCGCAAGATGTGCGCGTGATCTATCGTCCTTTCCCGCTTGTCGCGGTCCTCGACAAATCCGCGCTTGCCGTGCAAGCCGCCGAAGCCGCGCAGGCGCAAGGAAAATTTTGGGAGATGAACGACCTGCTCTACGCTCAGCACGATTTTTGGGTTCAAATTCTCCCTGCCGATTTTGAGCAATGGCTCCTCGCGCAAGCCTCCGCGTTGGGCTTGGACCCGGCGCGCTTCAAATCCGACTTCAAAAGCGAAGCGACCGCCGCCAAAGTCCAGGCGTATGTGGACGAGGGGAACCGCATCGGCATCCCCGGCACGCCGCTGATCCTGATCAACGGTCAGATCTACAACGGACCGCGCGACCATGGCAGTTTCAAAGATATCATCGCATTGATCCTGCTCGGCAAGCGGCAATTTAAAACCTGTCCGCAACTCACGGTGGAGACGAACAAAGAATACCTCGCCACGCTCCATACCGAAAAAGGAGACGTGGTCATCAGGCTCTTCGCTGACCAAGCGCCCGTGACAGTGAACTCGTTTATCTTCCTCGCCCGCAACGGTTGGTACGACGACATCACCTTCCACCGCGTCATCCCCAACCTCTTCGCGCAGACTGGCGATCCGAGCGGCACCGGCAAAGGCAACCCCGGCTTCTACGTGATCACCGAGATCAACTCCGCTCTGAAATTCAACCGTCCCGGCATGGTGGCGATGGTCAACTCCGGTCCAGACACGAGCGGGAGCCAGTTCTTCATCACCTACGCGCCCGCCGCGCAATTCGACGGGCAATACACGATCTTCGGTCAAGTCATCAGCGGCATGGACGTACTCGCATCGTTGACGCCGCGCGACGCGCAACCCGGAACCGAAACTGCACCGGGGGATAAGTTGTTGAACGTCGGGATCGAAGAACAATAACGCTATGGTAAGATTCCTCCATGCATTCCTACTCATCCACCGCGCGTGACGGCGACCTCGTTCAACTCGTCGGCTTGCGGCATAAACATTTCATCCTCAGCCTTGAGGCGGGCGCAAAATTTGAAACGCATCGCGGCGTCTTGCAACACGACGACCTGATCGGCAAACCGTGGGGAACGCAGGTGTTCAGTCACCTCGGCGCGCCGTTCTTCCTGCTCCAACCCTCGCTCGCCGATTTGCTGACCAACCTGCCGCGCACCACGCAGATCATGTACCCGAAAGATATCGGCTTTATCCTCGTCACGATGGGCGTCGGACCCGGTCAAAAAGTGATGGAAGCCGGCACCGGCTCCGGTTCGATGACCACCGCCCTCGCCTACGCGGTCGGGAACGAGGGGAGAGTCGTTTCGTACGAAGTGAAAGAAGACGCGCAGAACCTCGCGCGGAAAAATCTCAACCGCTTCGGGCTCGCCTCCCGCGTCGACTTCAAACTGCGCGACATCGTGGGCGGCTTCGACGAAACCGACGCGGACTCCTTCTTCCTCGACGTGCCGAACCCGTACGATTACGCCGCGCAAGTCCGCGCTGCGCTCAAGCCGGGCGGTTACTTGTGCTGTCTGATCCCCACGTTTAATCAGGTGGAAAAAGTGTTGCAAGCCTTGCGCCAGAATCATTTTGCCTTCATCGAAGTATGTGAAATCCTGCTGAGATATTACAAGCCGGAGCCGACCCGCCTCCGTCCAACAGACCGCATGGTCGCGCACACGGGTTTTTTGGTCTTTGCACGCAAGATCGAACCGGGTAACGATCCGCGCGGAGTTGAACTATCCAATGAAATTGAAAAAGGAGATAACTGATGCGTCGTCGCTTTCATCGCCAGGCACGCAAAGCCTTTGCAAGACAAATCCCGCCGATCTTACAGGAAGCCAACCTCGCCTTCGACAAAGGCGATTTCGGACGCGCCGCCGAACTCTTCGAGCGGATCGCCGAAGGCGCGGATGCGCGCGGCGGACCGCGCGCGCCGCTCCTCCATTTGCAAGCCGGGCGCGCCCGCATCTACGCCGGGCAGACCGCGTTGGGACTTCCCTCCATCAAACGCGGGCTTGGATTGTTTGCGGAACGCCGGCAATTCCAGCGCTTGGTCAACGCCCAAACGCGAGCGCTTTCCGAGCTCAAAGAGCGCGGGCTGGTTAACGAAGCCGCAGAGATCGACGCGTGGCTAAAAACCATCGCTCCGTCTGCAAATGAATTTGCCACGCCACTGCCGCCCTCGAAGAAACCTGTCCTGCCGACGCACTGCCCACAATGCGGCGCGGCTCTCCGCCCGGATGAAGTGGAATGGCTGGATGAAGTTACCGCCGAGTGCGGTTATTGCGGAAGCCCGGTGCGAGAGGAAGATCCGTAGGACAAATTGCCAATTTGTCCTACCAAGATAATGAACCTCACCGAAGAATTCATCTCCCGACAATTGAGTAACGCCCTCGCGTCCGCCGGACCCTCCTCAGACGGTTACGCTGAAATTGACCTGACGAACGAATCACAACTCAAGTGCGCGGCGGTTCTTGTCCCCTTCATTTGGCAGGCTGACGGGTGGCATATCCTTTTCACGCGCCGCACCGACACAGTCGAATCGCACAAAGGACAGGTCTCTTTCCCCGGCGGGGCGTGCGACGAGGGCGAAACTGCCGCGGAGCAAACCGCTCTGCGCGAAGCGGAGGAAGAGATCGGCATTCAACGCCGCGACGTAAAAATTTTGGGTAGGCTGGCGAACCTCATCACCATCTCGTTTTTTCGTGTGACGCCGGTGGTCGGCGTGGTGAAATGGCCCACCGTGTTCCGCGTGGGCAAGCATGAAGTGGCGCGTGTGTTCACGATTCCGCTCGAATGGCTCGCGAACGCGTCCAACCGCTGGCAGTTTGAAATTCCGGGGCGGAAGCGTGCCGTCATCGCTTATCACCCATACGACGGCGAACTTCTGTGGGGCGCGACGGCGCGCATGACCGTAGATTTGTTGTCGGCGCTTGGGTTGTAAACCCCTCGTGAGGAATCAAAAAAAACTCCCCGATATATTCGGGGAGTTTTTGCTTTGGAAGAAATTTACTTCTTCTCTTCGGACGCTTCTTCTTCCTTCTTGCCGCGTTCCACAGAGAGTTCGGGTTCGGTCGGCGAAACCGCCGCGACCGCGCCTTCGGCGCCAGCGACAGCCGCTTCCTCTTCCACCTTTGGCATTGTCGCCACAACAATCATCGTTTCCGCGTCGTCGAGCAAGCGGATTTTGTCTGAAAGTTGGATGTCTTTTACGCGGATACCGTCGCCGATCCTGGCAAGGACCGAAATGTCAACTTCAATGCGCTCCGGCAGGTCGGCTGGCAAACATTCCACGTTCAAATAGTCAAGGTTGTGAACCAGCACCGCGCCGTAATCCTTGACAGCCAGCGATAGACCCACCGAGTGAATGCTTACTGTGGCGCGCAATTTTTCGTCCAGCGAAACAGCCAGAAAATCCACATGCACGAGGCGGTTCTTGATGAAATCGCGCTGTTTCTCGCGCACCAATGCAGGGTATTCCGCGCCGTCCAATTGGATCGTCACGAGGCTGGAAGAGGTGATTCTTCCCAGCGCCAGCGACGCGGCGTGGGCATCCAAACTCACGTTGATCGGTTCGGTGTGACGACCATAGATCACCCCGGGCAACTTTCCTGCGCGGCGCAATGCCTTCACTTGCTTGCCGACCACATCCCGCTTTTCCGCCTGTATTACAACTTTCTCCATCGTTACTCCTTGAGCGCCTCTCACCCCGCGCTTCGCGAGGTTACCTTCGCTCTATGAAATGAATTTCTGTAGTGACGACTTCAGTCGTCAAAATGAAAGCGACACAAGTCGCTGCTACATTCTAATTACGCCGCAATAAAAAGCGGCCCAGCAACAACATCAAACCGCCGAACAACCCGCCGACCAAGCCTGCGATCAGCGCGCCGCGCGTATCGAGCGTGGTTGTGACGTTGCCTTCCACGTTCTTTGCCAACAGGAGTACCGTGCGGACATTTTCAGCGTGGACATCGCGCCCGACCAGATAACCGACCGCGCTATTGTGGACGTCTGCGCTGCCTGCCGCAATGACGGCTGTATAGCCGTTGGTCGAGCTACTCTCTGCCTGAACGAAACCCACCGCTCCCGCCTCCACCGACACATGATCCGCGTGGACGGTCGCCAGCGCTGATTGGCGGGCATTCACCAAGGTCGCCTTCACGTTCGCCGCCGCGCTCTGATGTAAATCCACCTCGTCCGCCGCGATCGTTTCGGCGTCGGCTTGGTGCATCTGCACCCATTCCGCTTGAACGGACTGCACATCTGCGTGCGAGATGTTCGTCACCTGCGGCGATTCGAATTCGGGCAGTTCTTCCGGCTCAACCATAGCGGGCGAGATTTTACCACAAGAAGTTGCGATTCCCCTCTCCCTATGGGAGAGGGCGATTTCGCCTCATCGCCTCCGCTACCTCATGCGACATATCATCTGCGCGCATGTCGAGTTGAGCAACGATGTTCCGATAATCCTCGTCGTCTCGGTTCTGGCTCAATTTGTAATTTGCTTCGATCCGCGCCGCCTCGATCTGGAACGCGACCACGCCGTTGATCTCCTTCGTCACGAAATCCTGCGGCAGGCTTCCCAACTTGTAATGGCTCGCGGCTTCGTGACGGTCAACCAATCGGTCGAGGATCGGGTACACCTCAGCGTAACCTTCGACGATCCGCGCCTTGCCATAGACATGCACTGCCTGATAATTCCAGGTCGGCACGTTGACATGGTTGTACCACGTCGGCGAAATGTACGTGTGCGGTCCATGAAAGATGACCAAGACTTCCGCGTTCGTCTCGAACAGTTTCCATTGCGGGTTCGCCCGCGACATGTGGCTGTAGATCAGAAGTCTCTCTCCCGCCTCGACCACCTCCACCAACAAGTGACTTGCGGTTGGCTTCTCGCCATCGTAGGTTGCAAGAATCGCAAACTCATTCTTCCGAAGAAATTCAATAATCTTTGCGCGCTCGTCCGCGCGATATAACTTTGGCGTGTGCATAATGCTCCTTTAGCGCAAGGAGTATATCATTCACCCCATTATATTCATCGGCAACACTGGCGCAACAACGATTGAGGAAGCGCGGCGCTTCCCGCCTAGCATTACGCCGCTTTTCGCCGCTCGCTTGTGCGCCATTCCCGCGCGATGTGCGCCGCCAGCCGCGCGTTGTTCAACAGCAACGCCAGATTGGCGCGCATGGATTTTCCCTTCGTCAATTCGTTGATGCGCTGGAGGAGGAACGGCGTGACCTCTTTGCCGTGGATGCCTTTTTCCTGCGCCTCTTTTGATGCCTTTTCGATCAACGGTTCCATCTCGGACTTGGCGATTGCCTCGCCCGCGGGGAGCGGATTCGTCACCAAGACCGCGCTCTGCAAACCCGTGCCCCAGTGTGCGCGCGCAAACTCGACGATATCTTCCGGTGATTCGATTTTCACGCTCACCTCCAATCCGCTTTCGCGCGAGTAGAAGGCGGGGAAATCGTCGGTTTTGTAGCCGACGACCGGCACGCCCATGGTTTCGAGATATTCGAGAGTCGCGGGCAGATCCAGAATCGCTTTTGCTCCCGCGCAGACAACGATCATGGGCATGGTCGCCAACGCTTGCAAGTCAGCCGAAATGTCGAACGACGATTCGCGGTGCACGCCGCCGATTCCACCGGTGGCAAAAACTTTGATGCCCGCGTGTTTGCAAGCGAGCATCGTCCCCGCGACGGTGGTCCCGCCGCACGCCTCCTCCACGATCACCGTCGCAAAATCGCGCGGACCGACTTTGTACGGCTCCTTCTCGTTGGAAAGGCGTTCGAGTTCGTTCTCGTTCAAGCCGATGTGCAATTCGCCGTCTAAAAACGCGATGGTCGCCGGCGTTGCGCCTTCCTCGCGCACCGCGCGCTCCATATCCCGCGCCAACTGCAAATTTTGCGGGCGCGGCAAGCCGTGCGTGATCACGGTCGATTCGAGCGCGACGAGCGGCAGATTCGCCCGCATCGCGCGTTTGACATCGGAGGATTTGTAGAGGTCTTCCATGTTGAAAATTTATCTCCTGTTTTGAAGTAGTCGGTCAATCGCCCGAGCGATCAGGCTTTCTTGCGATTCGTTCGGGAATTGATCTCTTTCGCGCTCGATCAGCTGGTTCGCCATGGCGCCGTCTCCGTTGACCATGTCAATTAAATCAGCATAGGTGAAGCCGGGCATATCGGGACCGCCGCCTTTTTGAGGGTCGGAGGAATCATCCGTTTGAGGGGTATCGGAATCGGGCGGGGCATCTGGCGGGGTGGCGTCTGAATCGGGAGCGTTGTCTGGAGGCAAGGAGCCGCCGAACGTTGGGTTGTCAGTTCCGGGCGTAACGAAACCTAAAACCCTGCGGATGATGGCAATTGCATCTTCCACATCTACTGGGACCATTTCGCCTTTTGCGCTCCAGAGGTCTCTGGCTTGGGTAAGTTGCTTTTTATAATCCACAAGCATGGTGCGCATCACGGCGGTGACGCTCGCGTGTTCGGCTTTGGCTTGCTCGAAGGACCCGAGCGGAATGTCCCGGATGAGATCGCCTATCTTTTGGAGGTTCGTTTCGGTCCCGGCTTTCTTGTACGACTCATTGCTGTCCATGTTGACATTTTCGCGGTTGAGCTTCCATGCCTCGATGTGCTTTCCGAACACTTTTTCGACCGGGCTTTTCCATGTGCCGATTCCGATCCAATGTAACCTGACGCCGCGTTCGTTGGCATGCTTGTTGAAACTATCCGCAAATTCGCTGAACAGGTCGGTTTTGATCTGAGGGCGCGGAACGAACGCCGGCTTCTTCGGCGGCTCTTTCTTTTCTGGCGGCGTCATGCCCAACGGAAGCAGCTTCTGCACTTCATCACTCAATAGGTTTTCGCGTTGTGCGACACGGTCTACCTCGGGTTGACCGATGCTGGCAAAATATTTGTTCAACTCGTTCTGGTTGATGAATTTAACGAGTTCGCTCCGGACAACTGTCAGCATGCTTTCCTTCACTACCAGAGAAAAAGCATAAGCAGATGGGTCTTTCTGATCCGGAGTTACGGTTGAAGCCGCGTGGTAGACGATGTTTTCGACTGCTTGCTTGGTGAATGGGTAGGGCAGGTCGGCTGGCGGAGATCCGTCTTTGCCGGTGGGCTTGGTATCGCCTCGTTCAACGCTATACATGAAGCGCACGTCGGTTGCGGAAATTGGCACTCCGTCTTTACTGCGGCTGGAGATGGACGGCGCGTTGTCCGCGCGTTCGCCGCCTCCGTTTCGCACTTCAACGAAGTGATCGCGCAGGTCAATCGCCTCGCGGAATCGCTCGAAGCCTTCGATGGTCGCTTTGCCGCCCGGTTCTTTACCGGTGGGGCCGATGACGCGCGGCGTGCCGTCGGGCTTTTCGAACACAGCCGCCGAGTCCAATTCCACCAGCACCTTGCCGGGTCCGCCGATCAAATAATTGGCAGATTTTTTATGATCATCGGCAATTTCGCCCTTTGCGATGTGGAGGGTTTCATCGCTCCCGCCAAGCGCAACTTCCAGAATATGTTTGCGGGCGATGCCTACTTCGTCGAAATTGAAAATATCCGCCAGATAGATCGCCGCCGATTGCAGGGAGATGAAATACGGCGCCAGCAGTAAGGGGAGAAAGCGCAAGTTCCTTGGGTCGAGGAAAACTTGCAAGGCAAATAATGCCAGATTGGAAAGCGGATTACCCGCCGTGTAACTTGCCCGGTACGCGGCGTTGAAGAAGTAAAGGAAAATATCCTGCAAGCGTGTGAGCCACAGCGTCAATGGATAGTTGATCAGACTAAGCAGAAAGCCGGTAAAAAAGAAGATGACCACGAACGCCCAGAACCGTCCGTTTGAGGCTTTTGGCGAGAGGTCGAACATCGCGTTCAGGTACGCGTTCCAAAGACGCGTGGAGCCCTCGCGGAAGAGGCGCCATTCCTTGCGCAGGGCGGATTCAGGGCGGGTCGGAACGCTCATGGTCCGTTCCCTTCGATCCAGCGGAGAATGTCCTCCGAATCGTGCAGTTCGGCGCTCATCTCCTTGCGGAGTTGGGCTTTGCTGTAAATGATCCCGCGTGTGCGTTGAATCAGCATTTTCAGCGCTTCTTTTATCTCGCCACGTTGTGGGTTGGCGATAACAAGTGCTTTACTTAACGTTTCGGCATACTGTCTTATTGCTTGGTCTTCGCTTGCCGTTTCTTTGACGTTCCTCCGCTGCTGGACTTGATCTTTTTCGCCCTTGGCGTGCTTGAGCCAATTCGCTTCCCATTTGCCGATGATCTCATCGTCAACCGCTGGGTTTAGCCTCGGGTTATCAATACTCACACTAAGGACTTTGAGTCCGCGGTCGGTCAATAGTTGAAACTCACGGCTGAAGACCGGGGGCGGGGATTGATGCTCGGGTCTTTTTCCGAGTTCGTCGAGAGCGTCCACGAACTGCTGGGTCAGGCGGGCGGCGACCATGGCGTTGATGACCTCGAACGCGGTTTTCATTTCTGTTTTGATTTTGGCGGGCGGGGGAGGCGGCGTGTACGGCCGAGAATCTGCCGCAGGCGTTGACGGTTTTTTCTCCAGTTTTGCCGTACTGCGCGCCATGATTTTGTTTACCTCACGCAGGATTTTGGCGAGCGCCGTTTGAAAAACAGCCCGGCTGGGTCCGACTAGGATTGCCTCGGTGAGCGGGTCAATTTCTTCCTCGGCAGGCTCGATGGGCGGGGGCGGAGGCGTTGGGAAATCCTGATCCGAGGTGAAAAACTCTTCGAGTTTGAATTTCGAAGCATATTCGCGCCAAACGTCCACCGCGAGCGCGGCGGGGAGTTGGTTCCATGCCATGCGGTAGCGCGGGTTTTCGGGCTTGTAGTAGGGATTGATGCCCTCGCCGATGATCGCGTTACGGATCGCCGTCTGATCGGCTTTCTCGTCCCGCTTATCCTTGGCGGCGACCCCGGTGCGATAACCGAACCGCGAACCCGGCTTTCCGTCTTTTGGGAAACCGGTGTCCACGCGGAAAACCACGGTGATGGTCGGGACCACCTCGATGCCGTCGCGCGTCAATGCGTTAACCTGTTTGCGGCGGTCTTGGATCTGATCGTATGCCTCTTGCGGTTGGTCGTCTTTTTTCTCGGCAAAGGGTTTTTCGCCTTCGCGGGTCGGTCCGACGGTGTGCGTCTGGATGTGCAGATCCACGGTGCCGGCGATGGTTTCTTTTGCCTCGATGAAGTGCACGCCGGGTCCCAGCGTCTGCTTGATCTTGGTGGCGGTGCGCGTCACTGCCGCGCTGGCAGAATCGAGCCAGAGGACGCCCGGTCCTTTTCTTCGCTCCTCGCCCAGTTCTTTTTCTTCGATGCCGTTCTTGATGAAAATCGCCGGTCCGCGGCTGCCGAACAGGCGCGCGATCAGCCGGTTGAAAATTTTCTGGCGATCGGAGAAGGTGCGGACGGGCAGGATGAATTGCGAGAAAAATGCCATCCATACGACGAGCAGGAACGGAAAGGCGCAGAAGAGGTCTAAGAAAATCCTGACTTCGTTGATGCGAATTCCCCCGAGGCTGAAGATGTCCCAGAAATAGGCGACCAGCAGGATAACCAGCCATCCGACGATGTAGAACCACGGTCTTCTGTAAAACGGTGTGTCGCCCATTTCATCGAATTTTATAACAAAACCGCGCAATGCGCCACAGCCAACGCGGTAAAATTCGCGCCATGTTACGCGTGGAATTTCACTGCCACACCAGCGCCTCGAAGGATTCGCTGACGCGCCCGCGCGACTTGGTGGAGGCTTGCCGCCGCAAGGGAATTGACCGCGTCGTGGTCACCGATCACAACACGATTGCGGGGGCGCGGGCGGCTCAGAAACTGGACCCGGAGTTGGTCATCGTGGGGGAGGAGATTTTAACTACACGGGGAGAAATCCTCGCCGCGTACGTGACCGAGGAGATTCCCGCGCAGCTGACTCCGCAAGAGACGATTCGGCGGTTGAGGGATCAGGGCGCGTTCATCAGCGTCTCGCATCCGTTTGACCGTTTCCGCGAGGGCGGCTGGAATGAAGACGATTTACTTAAAATTTTGCCGCTTGTGGACGCGATCGAGGTGTTCAACTCGCGGTGCTGGCTTCCGCGTTTTAATCGCGAGGCGCGAGACTTTGCCGAGAAATACAACGTCGCTGGCACGGTCGGTTCGGACGCGCACGCGGCGTTCGAGTTGGGGCGAAGCCTGCTGAGGCTGGACCAGTTTGAAGGTCCGGAGGAGATGCGGGCGGTCATCCGCAGCGGCATCCCGCAGGTGAGGCAATCGCCGCCGTGGATCCATCTTGTCTCGCGCTGGGCGAGTTTTTGGAAGATGGTGAATCGGAGTCTTGACATGAAAAATCAGGCGTGATAATCTTGCGCTCGTTGCCCGGCTTGCCTTGAAAGCGTGGAGGCGGCGGGCATAAAATTTTTTCAGCAGGAGATGTTGTACGATGTCAGAACGATATGTTGGAACGGTCAAGTGGTTCAACGCCACCAAGGGCTACGGCTTTATCGGCCGTGACGGCGGCGAGGATGTGTTCGTGCATTTCAGCGCCATCCAGTCCGATGGCTACCGCAAGTTGGAAGCCGAGCAGAAAGTGGAGTTTTCCGTCGAGGATGGCCCCAAAGGTCTGCAAGCCGCCAACGTGGTGCCCGTCTCGTAAGACTGATTAAGTTTTGCGAACCGAACAGAGTTGCCGTGAGGTAACTCTGTTTTTTTATGCGTTCATGCGGCACGATTTGCCAGGCAAATCGATCTGCCTTATGAACCGAAACAAGAACTTATGTTTTTTATTCCGTCACGGTTGCAAGAGCTGGATTGACATTCTCTTCGATGTGGATAATAGGTGGGATGAAAAAGGCGATGATCGTCATTAGGATACAGGCTATGCCGCCGAAGATATACCAGAAGCGGATACCGAAGGCGTCGGAGAGGGGTCCGGCGATCAGCAGGCTGAGCGGCATCATTGCGGTAGCGCCAGCCCAGAGCAGGGAGAAGACGCGTCCTTGCTTATCGGGGGTCACTGTGGCTTGCATGATCGCCATCAGGGGACCATTGGCGAATACTTGCATAAAACCGAGGAAAAAGGTGACAACAAGCAAATATGGGAACTTGTTCGCGGGGATGAAACCAGCGAGGGCAACTCCCAACCCAATGCCGATGATGCCAACGAGGGTGGTAATAATGCGGCGTTTGAATCCACCCCAAATGCTGAGCAGGATTCCGCCTGCGATCATGCCAATGCCGAGCAGGGATTCAGCCCAACCGAGTTCAGCGGCTCCGCCATTGAATATTTTTGAGATAAGCAGCGGAAGCAAGGAGGAGGCAGGGACGATTAAGAAGTTGAGAAGCATCGCGAGTATGATCAACCCTAACAAGCCTTTCCACTTGATTATGTAAATAAAACCTTCGCGCAGATCGCGCAGGTAGGAGGTCTTTTCGGTTTCGTCGTTGGCTTGCTGTGCCTTGCGCGCGGGCTGTGGGATGGGAATGAAGAACAAGGGCAGGATGGCAAGCGCCGCAGTGCCAATATCAATGAGCAGAACGTGTTGCGTTGAAAGCAATTCGAGGAGCAGCGCGCCGAGCGGAGGGGCGAAAATGCTGAGCAGACCTTGTAACGTCTGGTTCGCGCCGGCGATGCGGGCGAGGTGTTTGGCTGGCGCCATCAAGGATGTGGAGGCGGTCATGGCTGGACCGTGAAATGCGCCGCCCAACGAACGGACCGCCATGAGCGCAAAGATATGCCAGATCTGCACTTGATCGGACGCAAAGAGATAAAATAAGAGGAGCGTGGCGAGCGCAATGGACGAGTCGGCTGCGATCATGATGAGGCGGCGACTCCAACGGTCCACGAGCGCGCCGGCGAACGGGCCGATAACAATCTGCGGTAACAATGCCACCGTAGTGGCGGTCGCCAAAACCGTAGCGGAACCGGTCTCTTTTGTCAGCCACCAGACGAGGGCGAACTGTACAAGTTGCGAGCCGAACAGAGAGAATGCCTGCCCCGTCCAGACGGTAAAGAAACGGGGCGCCCAATTTTCGGGAACGGCTTGCGAGGAGGTTTCCATGAGATGTCCCTCGGTGGAGATGGATTTTGAACGATGGATTTGGCGTCTGTTTTGTCAGGCGGAATTATACTTTATCGGCGGCGACAATTTTCCATTTGGTAGTTGCGGCTATGTAACCAACAAAAACGAATAAAAAGAGAATCCATGTCCCAATCCACTTTCCAACTCAACCATTCACCTGTGTATGCAAAAAACGGAATCGTCGCCGCGTCGCAACCGCTTGCGACTGCCGCTGGTTTGGAAATTCTCGCCAAAGGCGGCAACGCGGCAGATGCGGCAGTGGCGGCGGGCGCGGCGCTCAACGTGACCGAGCCGACTTCGACGGGCATCGGCGGCGACATGTTCGCGCTGTATTTTTCTGCGGATACGAAACGCGTCGCCGCTTTGAACGGATCGGGACGCGCTCCTTCTGCCCTTACGCTTGATCGGCTAAAGCGCGACGGATTCGTATCTTCGATTCCTCCATTCCATGCTCACACGGTGACCGTCCCCGGCGCGTGCGCGGGCTGGTTCGACCTGATTCAAAAACACGGTTCGCTCCCGATGACGGAGATTCTCGCGCCTGCGATTCGACTCGCCGAAGAGGGATTTCCCGTCGCGCCGATCACGTCGCATTTTTGGAAGCGCGGCGTGGAACGACAATTGAAGTCCGCGCCGAACGGACACGAGTTGACGATTGACGGGCGCGGACCGAACGCGGGCGAAATCTTCCGCAACCTCGGCTTGGCGCGCATGTTCAAAACGATTGCCGAGCGCGGCGCGTCGGCGTTTTATCAAGGCGAGATTGCCGAATCAATCGTCCGTGTGGTGAATGAAGCGGGCGGTTGCCTGTCGCTGGATGATCTTGCCGCGCACACGTCCACGTGGGAGGAGCCGATCTCAGTGGATTATCGCGGCTATCGTGTGTACGAATGTCCGCCCAACGGACAAGGCATCACTGCGTTGATCGCCTTGAACATTCTCGAAGGATTCGATCTCTCTGAATCAAACTCGCTATCAGTAGAGCGACTTCACTTGATGATCGAGTCATTGCGCTTAGCCTTCGCCGATGCGCGCTGGTACGTGACCGACCCCGCGTTTTCCAATATTCCAATCAAAGAGTTGTTGTCAAAAAGTTATGCCGCCGACCGCCGCAAGTTAATCAACACGCAATACGCAATACGCAATATCGAACGAGGTACGCCTGTAAATTCATCGAACACCGTTTATCTCAGCGTCGTGGACAAATTCGGAAACGCCTGCTCGTTCATCAACAGCAATTACATGGGCTTTGGCACAGGCATCGTTCCGAAAGGCTGGGGCTTCACATTACAAAATCGCGGATACAACTTTAGCCTCGACCCACATCATCCCAATTGTCTGGCGCCTCGCAAGCGACCGTATCATACGATCATCCCTGCGATGGTAACGAAATTAACCGCTAAGCTCGCAAAGGGCGCGAAGAATAAAGAAAATCTTAGCGATCTTAGCGAACTTAGCGGTTCAAACAACAACTTTGACGAAGCGCTCTACGCCTCCTACGGCGTGATGGGCGGATTCATGCAACCGCAGGGACACGTGCAAGTCCTCTCCGCGCTCGTGGACGATGGGCTCGATCCGCAAGCCGCGTTGGATCGTCCGCGCTTTTGCATCGACGCGGAAGAATCGGGCGGGCGGGTTGCGATCGAAGAGGGAATGTCGCAGGAAACTTTTACTGGATTGGAAAAATTAGGTCACCCCGTGTATTCGGTCAGCGGTTATGAGCGCGCCCTGTTCGGCAGGGGACAGGTGATTCTGCGCGATGAATTCGGAGCGCTGTGCGGCGGAAGCGATCCGAGGGCGGATGGGTGCGCGGGAACTCTCGCGTGATGTCGTTGCGAGGAGCGACACGCTTCGCGGGGAGCGACGAAGCAATCTCCTCTCACCTACAAACAATAGTTAAGTTGGGGCGAAATAGGGTGGAAAGCAAATAGATGTTTGGGAAATCAAAATTGCCGTGCAAATTCGACTTCGCAGGATAATTTGAAATTACCTGATCGTCTTTTCATAGTCGGAGTGAATACCGATCCAAAACCACACAATACCATCGGGCTTTTCTCTTCCGATGGCGCGATAGTGTAAGCCAATGCGCACCGACCATAATTTTCGAGGTTCGTCTACTTTCTTGAAATGAAGCGATGGATGAAAAGGATCAGATTTGAGAAGTTCGAAGTTCTTGTCTGCCAACTCGCGCGCCTCTTTCGGTAGTTGATGATAATGGCGCCAGAAGCGGGGCAGAGTGCGATGATTCATAGCGGTTTGCTTAAACCCGCGTCGTATTCAGCGTCCACTTCCGCGATGATTTTATCGAGTCGTCCTGCTTTGACATCCGCCTCGATCTGTTTGTCCCAGAGTTGAGCATCGTACTCGTCAAACCAGGCGCGGAAGAGGGCTAACTCCTCTTTCGATAATTGGGTCACGGCTTGCTCGAGTTCGTTAACAGTCATAAGAAACTCCTTGCTATAGTCGGCAGTATAGCATACTCTTTTCTGCTCGGAGGCAGGCTGGGTCATGGGGCATGGGGACCCCCTTCCATCTTCCCCCAAATACGACAACCGAAGTTGGGATGCGGATTCATGGTCTGGGGTCGGATTTGTCCCAAAGGGATGCTTCGCGAGGGGAAGTGCATGAGTATTTGGGATGAATATAAATGGAGAATCATCGGATGTTTGGTGAGGTAAAGAAAATCACCCCAGACATTGTGTCACAGGGCGATGGACAGAGTGGGCGATTACTTGAGCGGATCAATGCGGTGCAGGGGCTGATTCTTCGATGCAAGTTCCCATAGCTCTAACAATTCATTTTGATGTTGTGATGCCCATTCAACAACTAATCCGAGAACGCGCGGGGGTAAGTCTCCCGCGATGATGTTATAAGACCGAATATTTACCTGCGCCTTGTATTCTCCGTATTCTGCGTGAAAATGCGGCGGGACGTGATCGCCAAAGAACATTTTGACGCTGACCCCGAAGAAGCGGCTGATTTCAGGCATGAGAAAGTTCTTGAAGTTTCGGCAAAATATCTTCGGGTTTCTTGCCTGTGAGTTTCAGGTAAATCCCCAGCCCGTCCATATCCACGTCTTCATTCCAGACTAATTCACCGCTTGAACCAATTGTTACCTTCTCGAATTGGCTGTAATCATCCCAAAGCGCGAACACGCCCTTGCCTGCATATTCAGACAAGTCAACTTCGCCTTCTGTTCCATCCGAATATTTGACGCGCAGGCGGAAGTCTTTTAGCGGTTTAACTTCCTTCAAAACGGGTATCTTCTCTTCCATGATTTGATTCTACCATTTTCTTGTTGCTAATACGAATAAAACCCTCTCCCCGTCTTCCTCCCCAAATACCCCGCGTCGACCATTTTCCGCAACAACGGAGCAGGGCGGTATTTGTCTTCGCCGAGGTCGCGGTGCAAGACTTCCATGATGAACAGCACCACGTCGAGACCGATCAAATCCGCCAGCGTGAGCGGACCCATCGGGTGATTCATTCCCAGTTTCATCACCGCGTCAATCGCTTCCTTCGTGCCGACTCCCTCTTGGAGGGCGAAAATCGCTTCGTTGATCATCGGACACAAAATACGGTTCGAGATGAAGCCTGGCGAATCGTTCGCCTCCCACGCCTCTTTGCCCATGACCTTGCACAACTCAAGCGTGGCGGACAGAGTTTCTTCGCTGGTGGCGAGTCCTTTGATGACTTCGACGAGTCGCATCAACGGGACGGGGTTCATGAAGTGCATCCCGATCACTTTGTCGGGACGGCTAGTCTGCGCGGCGATTTTCGTGATCGAAATGGACGAAGTGTTGCTCGCCAAAATCACGCCCTCCCGTGCGGTGGCATCCATGTCTTTGAAGATCTTGAATTTGAGGTCGGGATTTTCCGTCGCGGCTTCGATGACAAAGTCCGCTTCTTTCATCGTGTCCATGTTGGAAACAAATTGAATTGCGTCCGCCGACTCTTTTCCCTCTTTGGTGATCGTCCCTTTTTCGAGCAACTTACTCGTGGACTTGGCAATCGCCGCCTTCGCTTTCTCCAGCGCGGACGGCTGAACGTCCATGCAGGTGACTTGATAACCCGATGTCGCCGCGACCTGCGCGATGCCGTTGCCCATTGTTCCAGCTCCGATCACAAAAATGTTTTTGATAGTCATGTAGTCTCCGTGAGGGGGTAGACATGTAAACACGGAAACAAGTACGCACGTACTCACTTGCCTACGTGATTAATCTCCAGCCTCCAGTCTCCAATCTCTAGTTTCAATTCGTAACTGCTCAAGCATAGGAGCCATACTCGAGCATGTCGCTGCGTGGCGCTCTTGGTTTTCCCTGGCGCCGCCCGCCAGGGCAGGTGTGCCGAAGCAGTCTCCCAATAACAGGAGATTGCTTCGTCGGGAAGAGCAAGAGCCCTCCTCGCAACGACATGATTGAGTAGTTACCTCAATTCTCTAATTCTCCAATTCTCGATCTTCCTCAATTACCAATTACCATTTACCAATTACTCCACCTCCACCGCCATCGCCACCGCCTCGCCGCCTCCTAGGCACAACGAAGCGATTCCCTTTTTCAAGCCGCGATCTTTCAACGCGTAGAGCAGAGTGGTCAACACGCGCGCGCCGCTTGCGCCGAGCGGATGCCCCAACGCAATTGCCCCGCCGTTCACGTTGACCTTGTCCCAGTCCCAGCCTTGGTCGGCGAGGGCGTAACCGTCTGCGAGAACTTGCGCGGCGAAGGCTTCGTTGAGTTCGATCAAATCCACGTCGGATAATTTCCAATCAATCTTCTTCAACAATTTCGGAATCGCATACGCGGGCGCAGCGAACAAAAATTTTGGTTCGAGCGCGGCTTGGGCATAACCGACGATACGCGCCATCGGCTTCAATCCATTTTTTTCGGCGTATCCACGAGATGAAATCACAACTGCCGCGCCGCCGTCGTTCATCGGGGATGAATTGCCTGGCGTCACTTTGCCGCCCTCTTTGAACGCGGGCTTGAGTTTGGCGAGCGCTTCGAGAGTCGAATCTTTGCGCGGACCTTCGTCCGTGTCTACGACGATCACTTCACCTTTTCGGCTCTCGATTCGCACGGGGACAATTTCAGGCTTGAATCTGCCCGCCGCTTGCGCCTCAACAGCCTTCCCGTGAGAGCGAAGCGCAAAGTTGTCCATCGCCTCGCGCGTCACCTCGTATTCATCCGCAATAAATTCCGCCGCGTTGCCCATGCTCCAATTTTCGAACGGATCCCACAAGCCGTCGTTGAGCAGGGCGTCGGTCATTTGCGAGTTGCCGAATTTGAGTTCGCCCATGCGACCGTTGACGAGATACGGCGCGCGGCTCATGGATTCAAATCCGCCTGCGACGAAGAGCGACGCGTCGCCCGCGCGAACGGCTTGACTCGCCATCATCGCCGCTTTCAAGCCCGAGCCGCAGACTTTGTTGATCGTGCTCGCGCTGACCGTCGCGGGGATGCCGCCTAGGATTCCCGATTGCCGCGCGGGAGCCTGACCCTCGCCCGCCTGCACCACATTGCCCATGATGACTTCTTCGATCTCTTCGGGATTTATGCCTGCCCGCTCCACCGCGGCTTTGACCGCCACCGCGCCCAACTGCGTCGCGGGGACGGAACTCAACGCGCCCTGAAATTTTCCCACTGGCGTCCGCGCGGCAGATAAGATGACGGCTTCGTTTTCTTTGGTCATGGCGATCTCCTGTTGCGGCAATTATAAAGCCAATCGCTTGCTCGCAATCGCTTTGATGTATAATACACACACAAATTGAAATTTATACACACGGAAATGAGGAAAGAATGCGAACCAACATTGTCTTGGACGATAAACTTGTCGGGCGCGCGCAAAAATTGACAGGCATCAAAACGAAGCGTGAGGTGGTGCACGAAGCCTTGCGATTGTTGATTTTGTTGAGCGAGCAGGCTGACGTGCGCGAATTACGCGGCAAGATGACTTGGGTTGGGAATCTCGATGAACAACGCCGCTCGCGCGTTTCAACGAACTGACCATGCTCCTTGTTGATACCAGCGTTTGGGTGGATTATTTCAACGGCGTCGTGAATCCACAAACCAATTACCTTCACGATAACGTGGATCGAACCCCGATTTTGATTGGCGATCTGATCCTTGCGGAGGTCTTGCAGGGCTTTCGAGGCGATTCGGATTTTGAGAAAGCCCGCCGCGCTTTTGGGAAGTTTGTTCATGTCAACATGGTGAACGAGGACTTGGCGGCGCTAAGCGCGCGTAATTTCCGACTTTTGCGTCAAAAAGGAGTCACCGTTCGCAAGACGATTGACAGTTTGATAGCAACGTATTGTATTGAGAACGATCATCAACTTTTACACAATGACAGCGATTTCGACGGCTACGAAAAGCCTTTGGGATTGCAGGTTATACACCCCTGATTTGCCCTAAGTTATGAACGAACCTCAACCTTCCCTCTACGAACTCATCGGCGGCGAGACAGGCGTACGCAGTCTCGTTGACCGCTTCTATGACCTGATGGATTCCGCTCCCGAAGCCGCACAACTGCGCGCCATTCACCCGAAGAACTTGAAACAGTCGCGTGAGAAACTGTTCATGTTCCTCACAGGCTGGTCGGGCGGACCGCAACTCTACATCGAATCACGCGGTCACCCCGCCTTGCGGATGCGGCACGCGCCGTTTGCGATCGGTCCCGCCGAGCGCGACCAGTGGAAATGGTGTATGCACAAAGCGCTCGATGAAGCGGAGATGCCCGAACAGGTGCGGGATTATTTGAAAAATCACTTCACCGACGCGACGGAGTTTTTGAGGAATAGGGAATGAAAAGGTGACGGTCACTTTCAAAGTGACCGTCACCTTGTTGCTAGAGATGCTTCATCGCCTCGCGCCGACTGAGGGGATGCAGGTCGGTCGCTTTCACAAATTTCTTCACGGCTTTCGCATCCGTATACGCATATTGACGCAACGCCCAGCCGATGGCTTTGTTGATGAAGAACTCATCCGAGCCGAGGT
Organism: Anaerolineales bacterium; assembly: GCA_020847435.1. Lineage (GTDB taxonomy): Bacteria > Chloroflexota > Anaerolineae > Anaerolineales > Villigracilaceae > Defluviilinea. The sequence goes on along the minus strand of JADLBX010000045.1, from coordinate 54,853 downwards.
TCTCGCGGATGATCTTGCACAGCAAGTCGAAGTCCGTTTCCTTTTTGTAATCCAACTGAAAAAGGATCGCCGTCCGCCTCAGCCAAATATTCTTGGATGAGCGCCACTTTTTCAGATACTTTCCCTTCACATCAGGGAAGCGGCGGAAGTGGACGCCGACGATGTGCGAGATGTTGTCCACGGTGTCCCACCATGAGTTGTGTGTGATCATGAATTCGAGAGTCTTGATCGACGGCTTGGGCAGTTTCTTTTCGAGTCGTTCCATCAGGCTCATGGCGACGTATTGAAATTCACGCTGGGGCAGGCTCCACAAGTCGAGGGCGATTTCATCTATTTCTTCCAGCATCGGCAAGCCGTGACGTGTCACATGCTCCCGCAACAACAACTTCACCTGCGGAGATTTGATTCCGAGATAATCAAACTGGTCGCGCATGTACTTCTTCATCGGCGCGGCTTGGGTTGGGTTGGCGTTTTTTTCGAAACTGGAAATGAGATTGAGGAGATAGGAATGCACAGAATCAACTTTTTGTGTTTCTTACGGGACGAAACCCTCGGGCCACACGTCTAGCCCCGCCTTTTTTCCCGCCGACCAAAGATGCCGATCGAAGGTTGCGAGCAGAACGGGCAGATTCAATTCACCCTGCCATAATGTTGCGCCGCCAAGATGCACGGCGTCGTAACCGCGCAGACGGTATTGACGCGCATGTTCCACTGCCTTATCTAAAGATCTCGATGCGACTGGCAAGCGTGTGATAACTTCCCAATCCTCTTCAAATTCCGCCCAGGCTTTTCTCTCCTCCGCATCGGTGATGGATCGTGAAAAAGCCAGTCGCGCCAGAGCAGAAGCGATTTCGACTCGCGTGATCGTCGTTGTTGCGATCTCGTCCGCGCGCTCAATTAATTGGCGCGTCTCTTTGGCTCCCGCTTCGTTTAGGTAGCGCTTTAACAAGGCGCTTGCATCAAGGTAGATAGTCAACATCGCGCCCCTCCGAAACAATTTCCGAAGCCAGTTTCGGACCGCGGTTGACGATGGTCGGTTTGCGCGGTTTCAGTTTTTTGCCGCTCCATTCCACAATCCCCGCGGCCGCCAGCGCTTTCATCTTTTCTTCCAGAGTTTCTGGCACAGGCATGATCTGCCCAATGGCTTTGCCTCGTTCGGTGATGAGGATGATTTCACCCTCTTTCACGCGTCGCAGGTATTGGCTCAAATTATTTTTCAATTCGCGGGCGCCAACGGTCGTTTCGCTCATTGCAGGCTCCTTTTCCTGTGTGGCTACATTATATCCCCAAGTGGACACATCCTGTTTCCGAATTTACGGCGTTGGCGTATCCAACGGATCGAGCGGCTGGACAAAACTCACCGACCACTCGCCGGGCTTTGTTTCATTCAAACCCGAAAACTGTGTGACGAGGTGAATCCACGTTCTGCCTGGGTGGAGGGGGATGGGGTTGTTGAATGAGTCAACAAAATAAATTGGGCGAAGCAAACCAGTTTCTTTTTCCCACTCGCGGTTCAACGTTGACCATTGAATGCGGAACGCCTGCCCATCGCGGAAGAGATAGGCGAGTCCTTTTTGCCCGGGTCCGAGCAAAATTTCGAACTGGTTATGGCGATAGCGTGAATAATCCGCAAATAGCGCGATCACATTTTCAAAAGCGGTTTGCCGCCCCGTCAACCGATCGGTTGCGGGAAATAAATTTCCCGTTTGGTCGGCTTGATCGGTCCATCGCAAATAACTTTGCGAAATGGGATCATATTGCCAGCCCGATTGCGTGAATGAGTTGTAGAAAACTTTGATCACGTTCGCCGCGCGCCCGTCGCTTGGAATCGTTTCGGAAAAAACATTACCCGAATAATTCACGGGTTGCCGCGGGTTCAACGCTTCACGCGCAAGTTCTCGCAAACGCGTACGCGTCAACAGCGCGCTGTTGGGCGTCGTCTTGTCCACGCCGTACACAATTTCACACGCGTCGAGTTGTTCGCCGATGTCGTACGCCGCGCTCGCATACACAAGACAACTATTCGGAAACATCCCGCCGATCTGGTTGTACGTTAATCGCCCTGAGCGCACGGGTCCGATGTATGGCTCAAATGGAAAAAACCAATTTGGAGGAGTCCCCGTCACTACTGGACTCGGAGTCATCGTCGGCGCTTCGTTGAGGACGAACCCCGCGTCAAAATACGGGAGGGTTGATTCGCCAGCGGGAACTTTTATCTCGCCCCCCGCGTCCGCATCCGAATCGGAATCCTCATCGCCGATATTTTGCAACGTGAATTGATACGACTCGGGTTTGACAATTTGGATGATCGAGTCAACGTACGGATTCTTGAATGCAAAATATCCATTCGAATCCGTCGTCGTTTCACTCAGGACATTTCGGCTGGTCCCGTCCAGCAGACGGACGCACACGCCGCCGACTCCCGCCTCCCACGATTCTTGCACGCCGTCCGCGTTCTCATCGAACCAAACGCGGTTGCCGATCCAAGTATTTGTTGGATGCAAAATTTCGTCGCGCACTTTGCATCCGCCGGTGACGTTGGGAATTTCGCGCAGGTTGTCGCCGTAAAACACGCTCATGAAGCGCGTTGCGCCATTGCCGATGTAGAACTCGAAGATCCATGGCGCGAACGCAGGTCCAGCCTGCGGACGCGCGGTCACTGGCATGTTGCTGATCGAAACCAGCACGGCGGGCAGTTCAAGCAGTGACGCGTCGAACGCCTCCAGCCCGGTGAGCGGATTTGTCCCCGGCGGAAAATCTGTCTGGTTAGGACCAAGCTGACCCTGCGCGCGATGCGGTTGTAGAGTCGCAGTGAAGGTTGGGGAGGCGGTCTCCGTCAAGGTTGAAGTACGCGTCGGAGGGGAGGTCACAGATGGCGTGACTTGAACAACCCGCTCCGTATTGCATGAAACGAGCAGGGCGGTGAATACGAACGCAGTTGCGAAACGGGATAGGTTGCGCTTCAGGATGCCCACGTAATGAGGAGTTGGAGTGAACCGAGGCCAAGTAGCGCCAGGGAAAGCAGGGTGAAGACGGCGCGGATGAAGTTGGCATTGTTCAGCAGGGAGGCATAGGCGGCGAATGCCAGCCCCACCGAGGCGACCAGCATGGCGAGTTGATAGCCTCCTTCGCGGTCTTTTTCGGCATTGGCGGCTTCGAAACTATCCAGCGCAGACTGGAACGATTGATCGGACGCGGCGTACATGTCGTTGTAGTATTGGTCGTCGAAGGCGGAGCCGCGATCAATGCTGGATTGCAGGCTCTGTGAAAAATTGTTTTTGTAGTAGTCCGCGGCGAAATCGTCTACGCCGCGCTGGATGTACTCGCCGTCGTACATGGTGTAATCGAGGATGATGAACTGGTTGGCGCGGGTGTAGTCGGTGTTGGAGAGCGCCAGCGAACGGTCGCCTTCGGATTGGAGGTCGTCGGACGTCTTTTCTGACTGGAATGCCATGTAGTTCGAGGCGGCGGTGAGCACGCTCAGGGCGGAGATCAAAAAACCGAGCAGAAAGTTCCAGATGAAATCGCGCCTTGCGGCGGAGGGGTTCGCGGTTTTTGTTTCGGTGGTCATGGTTTCTCCTCAAATTACTGTGGTTTTCGATCTTCACGCTGATCGCAAGGGCGTAACAACGACTACGCAATTATACGAATATTTGCGGTTCGTTATCAAATTTCGAGTAATGCCTCGGAGTAACCCACTGCCAAATTTCTTTATGGCGGGGGCCAGGGGATGATCGCCGGTTCGGAGAAGCCGTGTTTTTCAACCGTGTAGAGTTTTCCCGAGGACGGTTGCGCGCAACCTGCTTCGTCTTTGACTGTGTATGACGTGGTGAATTGGTTTGGGTACGCGTCTGTCCACCAGTAATACGCCGTATTCTGGCAGACGAATAATTCAAGCAGGTAGCCGCGGTCGTCGTCGGTAGTCATGCTTACCTGGTCCCAGGTGATCGTGACTTTGTTCCCGTCGCGCGTCGCGGCGACGTTTTTCGGCGGACCATACATGTTACTGCCGATGGCTTGCAGGTTCAGTTCGGTGTATGCAAGAGTGGTTACGTCTCCGACCACGTCTACCACCGAGGGCGCGACCCAGCAGAAATACTTCAACTTGTCGAATTTGACGTACAGCCACTTGCTATTGACGAATCTCTGGCGCGCCGTGCCCACATCGCCCGGATACAAATCGGCGGCGTGAAGATAGGCTGATGATGGACCGTACCTGCAATGCGCCTGCTGGTTGACCGTGACAACCGGGAACGAGAATGTCGCTGTGGCGGTGATGGTGGGTGTGAATGTGACGGTCGGTGTGAGTGTGACGGTGGGCGTGAAGGTCCCGGTCGGGGTGGACGTTTGCGTTGGGACGGGAGTATCCGTCCATGCGGCGATGGTGGATGTTACCGTCATGGTTGCCTGTTCCTGCGGCGAAGCGCCGCAGGCTGTGAGCGCGATCGAAATAGCCAGCAAGCATTGAAATCGTTTCACTGAAATTCTCCAAGAAAGGCTGTGACGTTTACGCCGAGCGCTTCGTTGTTGTAGCCGCCTTCCATGACGATCACCGTCGGAAGGGCGAGCCCAGCGATCCGCCTGCCGATCTCGCGGATGCCCTCCGTCGTCACGTTGATCGCGCCGAGCGGATCGTCGGTGTAAATATCCATGCCCGCCGAAACGACGAGGGCTTTGGGGTTGTAATTGCGCAGGATTTCCAACGCGCGTTCCAACGTTTCAATGTAGTCGGCATCGGTTATGCCTTTTGGCAGGGGAAAATTGTGATGAAAACCAAAACCTCTGCCTCGTCCGCGTTCGCTGGCGTGACCGTAAAAACTTGGGTATTCAAAATCGGGGTCGGCGTGGATCGAGATCGTCATCACATTATCGCGGCTGTAGAAAATATCCTGCGTGCCGTTGCCGCAGTGATAGTCAATGTCGAGCAAGCCGACATTTCCGCTTGAAGATAACCGGTGCGCCGCCGCCGCCGCATTGTTGATGAAGCAATAGCCGCCCGCGTAATCCTTGCCTGCATGATGACCCGGCGGGCGGCACAACGCGAACGCGGAACGCTCCCCGTTCGACACCGCTTCCGCCGCGCTCAACGCGCAATTGGCGGAAGCGCGCGCGGCGGCATACGTCCCTGCCGTGATGCACGCGCTCAAGTCCATGATGTAATATCCGCCGCGTCCCAACAACGATTTCGGTTTTTTCGGCTGGTGTCGCAGGGCAAACGTGGCAGGCAAAAAGACCGACGGGTCTTGGGGATTCGTTGCCAGCCATTCCGTCCAACAGGAAGCGAGGAAAGCGAGATATTCTTTATCATGGATCGCGAGCAGCGGGTCGAGTCCAAAATCCGTCGGCTCGCTAAACTCTGCCCAAGCGGTCGCTCTCAGCGCGTTCAGGATGCGGTCCATGCGGTCGGGGTTTTCAAGATACGGCACGCGCAAGCCGCCGTCGAAGACCTCGAACGGCGGGTCGTGTTTACGGTGCGTTTCGGAATAAAAAATTTTCATCGTAAGAACCGGCAGGCTAATTGTATCAATAGTCCGGAGGATTTTATGGATGTCTTTGAAGCGATCTATGAACGACACATGCAAGCCAACCTAAAGCCAGACGCGCCGCCGCGCGCGTTGATCGAAAAGTTATTGTCTGCCGGCGTGCAGGCGCCGAGCCATCATAAGGTACGACCGTGGCGTTTTGTGATTTTGACGGGAGGCGGACTCGACAAACTCGGCGACGTCTTCGCCGCTTCTTTCGCGGAACGTCATCCTGCCGCGCCAGCGGAGGCGTTCACCAAAACCCGCGCCTTGCCCCGCCGCGCGCCGCTCATCATCGCCGTCGGCGTGGATCAGCCCGCTGAGGCGAAAATTTCAGAGATCGAGAACATTGCCGCCGTCGGCGCGGCGTGCCAGAACATCCTGCTCGCCGCGCAAGCGGAAGGACTCGCCGTCAAATGGCGCACCGGCGAATGGGCAGAGGATGTGAAGGTGAAAGAATTTTTGGGCTTTGCGCCAGACCAACACGTGCTCGCGTTCTTGTACATCGGTTATCCAGAGTCGGCGGTGGAGCGCCCGCCGCGTCCCTCGTTTGACGATCGGACAGTGTGGATCGAGTAAAATCTGTGAACGATAAGCAGGAAAATAAAGAGCGGCAAGGTTTCAAACCTGCCGCTCTTTTTCTTTCATCTACTTGTCTACTTATTTACGTGTCTACCTGTCTACTTCCCCACATTTCACGGCGCGCTGATCGTCAACGTTTCCACATCCACGTTGACCGGCAAAGTCTGCGGCGACCAGACCGAAAGCCCGATCTTGCCATCGGTGAATCCATAATGGGTGTCGGTGAACTCCCCTAGCAAATTGCCGTTCGCGAACAGGCTGATCACATTGTCCTTGCAGGTCAGCGTGTAGATGTTCGTCCTCAGCCCAGAAAGGATATGCTTCGAGTTGGCGCGCATGACCTCGTTGTAGCCTTTGCTGTAAACGCCGACGTTGTCAACCACATACAGGGCGAACTCCAGAGAGTTCGATACCTGCGCTTCATACCAGCCGATGTCGCTGTAGCGGCAGATCAAGCCGACTCCGTTCGAGTTGTTGCCGCGGTTGGTCACCACCGCTTCGAGTTTAACGTCCGAATACGAGAAGGAGTTGTTGATCAAATAGTAGCGCGACGTGACCCCTTCCCGCTGTAAAAGGCTGACGGATAGCGCCCCGAGTTCCACCTTCCGTTTGACCAGGCTCGAGTCGCCGCTCGTCATAAACTCGAACCACGAGGCGAGGTCCGTGTTGAAATCCTCGACGAAGAACGGGTTTGGCGTCGGGCTTTCGGTCGCGGCGGGAGAGGCGGTCGCTTCAGGCGAGGGAGTCGCATCTACGCCGGAAATCTGGGCAGTCGGCGTTTGCGATGGAGCCACAGCCGGCTGGGTGGGCGCTTCTGTCGCGTTTGCCAGGGCAGTGACGGAAGCGGCCGGTGCAACCGTCCGCGAAATCGCATTCGATTGGCTTTGCGCGCTAAACTGCGCCGAGACGAAACCCAGCAGGGCAATCAATACGACCGCGTTGATCGCGATCCCAATGAAGTGACTCGGCTTCATGAACTCATTCCTGCTCCTGCGCCGGCGATACCACGCGACCCCAAATGCCACGATAAACGCCGTAGACACGATTGGGAAGATGCGGATGGCAAACAAGCGAATATCGTCTTGCAAGGTTGCAAATTGGAAAATGCCGTTTGCCGCAAATAACAGAAACGCGATGCAGACCAGGGTGATGGTCAGCGCGCGGATGCCGTTGATCGTGCGCGCGTCTTCGATGGTCTTCACCTCCGCGCGTACGAACCAGAGCGCGGCTAACAGCGTTGGCAACCAGATGATCTGAACGGCAAAATTGCCGCCTGCGTAGAAATAGGCGTCGGAGGTAAAGAAATATCTTGCGTAATAACTCGCCCAGATCGCCAAACTCAGCGGTGAAAAGTAATAACACTGGGTGTAGAAACTTTCTTTGAGCGTATCTTCCCCGACTGTGATCAGAAACAGCTTGGTGGCTAGCGCGAACAGCAACGGCGGCAACATCAGCGCCAGCGCGATGAAGATCGTGTTCTCCTGTTGCGCTTGCGCGGTGAACGACTCGACCCCGACGTTTTTTGCCGCCTCCGCATCTTTTTTCGATTGCTCATTTGTGATCACAATCGGCTGGTCGGTCCGCGCCGGCACAACCACGCGCAGGGAGGTCGCGTATGTTTCCGTCGGCACGCCCGCGCCGCTCTGCGGGTCGAAGCGGTCTGTGTCGTATTTCCCGGCGGTGACCGAAACGAGATATTCGCCCGGCTCCGGGAAGTTAAAGATGAACTTGTCGGTGACGGTGTTGTCGTCCACTTCGAGAACGAGGTTCTTCGGGCTGGTGGGAAAATGAATCTCAGGCTCGAAAACGGCAAGTCCGCCGGAAACCAAAGAAACGGAACCGTCCGCCTGGACCACTGGCGCAGGCTGTTCGCCGAGCCGGCTGACCGACCACACGTGGAAATATTCCATCTGCGTTGAGGATGAGCGGAAATCGGTGCGGACGTCGAACGAGAGGATGCGATCGGTGGTGGTTTGCGTCTCGGCGGGCGAACTGATCGCCGCGCCGTACGCCGGCAGGAGGTTGAACGCCAGCGCGGGAATCAACGCCACGATCAATAGGAGGATGATGGGGGAAATATATTCATCGAACGGCGTTTCGTCGTTTTCCAATTCGCCTTTCACATACTCCGGCGCCCAGGCGGGGTTGAGCGTGATCTTCGCGATCGTCTTGGGCACGAGGATGAACCACATCAAGACTTTGTAGATCAGTTTCTCGATATCCAAAAAGACTGTAAATATGCTTTTCATTTCGGCCTCCGTACGCCTATCGGTTGAGAATTGGGATCAACAAATCCGGTCTATCGGTGATGATGCCGTCCACGCCCCACTCGATATATTGCTGCATCAGTTCAGGGTCGTCCACCGTCCACGGTTCGACGCGGATGTTTTTCGCATGCGATTCGCGGATGAAACGCTCGGTCATGATCTGGATGCCCAGTGAATCTTCCGGGTTCCACGGCGGTTGGATGGTTTGAAACTTGGGAAAATAAAAGCCCCACAAAAACGCCTTGCCGAGCAGGACGTAATTCCGCACTTCGGTGCGCGATGCGGAGGTGGCAACTTCGGGGCAAACGGCGCGGAAGTTTTTCATCACATCGTCGTGGAACGACGCGACCGTTACGCGCGACTGCATCCCGAATTTGCGAATCAAGTCGCACAGCGGCTTGTCAATCGGGTTTTGCGTCAACTTGATCTCGATCACGTAGCGCATGTTCGGAAAAGATTCGAAGACCTCATCCAGCGTCGGGACTTGGATGCCCTGCCCGCGATAGGGGAAAGTCGCTCCATCGTCGTTCGACCAGTTGTACGCGGCGTCTAGCTGTTTCAACTGCGCCAGCGTCAGATCTTCGATCAGACCCGTGCCGTCGGTGGTGCGATCCACTTCCTCATCGTGCATCAACACGATTCGCCCGTCTGCGGTGATGTGCGCGTCCATCTCAAGAACGTCTGCCCCAATCTGGACGGCGTTTTCAAAAGCGTACAGCGTGTCGCCGGGCCACACGCCATCTCCGCCCTGGTGCGCGATGACGAGCGGGGCGGGCGCGCTGACGTAATAGTCGGTGGGAGGCGTCTTGGGGTTGACAATCACCGATCCCACGAAGGCGACGAAGAAGAGGGCGAGAATCCCCTTGATGAATCGCTTCATCTAAAACACGAAGTATCGCGCAATGGCCATAAAGATTACGGAGAGAATGAGAGAACCTGATGCTGTGTATGAATATATCTTCAGCTGTTTTCCCAGTTCCTGCATTTGCATCATTTGTTCATTCGAAGGCTTTCCCTCTGTTTTCTCGCGGAGTTGAATCAGGGCTCTTGTATTGCGCCCGATCAAGATGCCGAAAACAAAACCGATGATCGCAAACAACGCCCCGATCCCAAAGCCAGCGCCTGCGCCAGAACTCATCCACGCGGAAGTGAAGCCGTCTGAATCGATCCAATATAAGATTCCGCCCGCCAGGATCGTCAATCCCGCCGCCGCCGCCATCTTCTGACCGAACTTCATCGGAAACATGAGTTGCCTCAAAAATTTTTGTCCCGCTTCTGCGGTCGCGCCGGTAGAGGGGGCGATGAAGAACGTCATCACCAATGTGCCGCCCACCCAGACGATGCCCGCTCCGATATGGATGATGCGAAGTAGCCAGATAAGGTATGTCATTGTTTTTCTCCTTGAGCAGAATGGTTCAGGATTGAAAACACGAGGTTGACTCGATCGTTGCGTAGACTTTTACGCGTTCCTCCACAGGTAGCGGTTGATGCGGACATCCGTCATGCGGAAGCCGATGCGCTCGTACACCGGCGCGCCCATTTCCGTGGAGAAGAGAACTGCGTATTTGTATCCGTGATTGTCTCTCTCTTCGAGGATCGGTTTGAGCGTGATCGCCGCGCCGATTCCTTTTCCACGTGCAGAGGGCGACACAGTAATTCCATAGACGCCGACAACGCCCGTGCCAGTGAACACGATGTTGGTCCCTGCTGGCTCTCCATTCAGCCGCGCCAGAACCATTCTCCACGGAGTTTTGCCGACGCCAAATTCGTGCGCGGCTTGCACCCAGCCATCTGCCATCGGCGCGGGAATGTCGTAGCCTTCGATCAAAACCTGTTTGAAGCCCTGCAAATCGTTTTCATTTTGCACCTCATTTATTTCGAGTTCCTGTGGGGCTTTATCGAGGACAGTTTCATTCATCTTGAATAGATCGGCAGTCATACCCGGCGCGCCCGATGCAGTGGAGATAATATTGCTTGCCATTTCCTTGCTCTGTCCTTCCATGTCAATCAAACCGTGCGCGATGAGGCGCTCGCCGATCTTCTCCGGCGTTGTGCCGGGACCCGTCCACCAGAAGAAGAACGGCGCGTCGCGTGACTTGAACCAGTCAATCGTTTCGTGAATGGCGGTGTCCACTTCATTGGGCGCGAGATTCGTCCCCCATGCGCCTTTGTACATAGGGTTAGTCGGTGAGGCGAGATGGCGCGAAAGTGTTGAAGTCTCCTCAATCTGGCTGTTGGGTAATGCCATCATTGCGCGGAACAGATCGAAGAGATTCGTTTGCACTGCCAATCCCAGTTGTTCGTCGGTTGCGTTTACTAAAATCGAATCGGTTGCCATGTTTTTCTCCTTTCAACGATGATAAAACTATCTCACCGCTTGTGCGATCAAGCTTCCAACGAATCCCAGCCAGTACGCGGCAGTGTAATAGATGAACAGCGGTTGCCTGCCGCGTTTCCATAATAGGTAAGCGGCGATGATCGTAAGGAAAGCGACGATGTACAGATCCAACCCGATGGTTTCAAAGCCGAGGTTTGCAAAGATGCCCGCGCCGAGAAACAGAGAATTCAATAACAGCAAACCGACATCTACATTCGATAGTTTTTCCTGATGCGGGAAGATGTTTTGTATGAATAAAATCGCCGCGTTGACCATGCTGAACCCCGCAAAGAATACCCAGTGACTGAACTCGTCGTCGTTGAAGATCACGATGCGGCATAGATCGGAACCGGGATCCGGTTCACAAAATCGGAAATGCAGGTAATTTCCCAATTCATGGAAGCCGTAACTGACTGCGGTGAGAAAGACGCCGATCATGAAAACCAAATTCCACGCGGTGTGCGCGCCTCCCTCGCGGGCGGGCGAATTGTATTCAAGAGTCTTTTTCAACAAATACACGGCGATCATACTGATCAGCGCGACGATGACGTTGTTCAAATCCACCCAGCGTAAAAACTGATTTGGTAAAACGTAACCCGTGAACCAGTCCGTAAGGCGGTTGAAGGAAACAAAGATAGCCAACAAAGACTGAATGCCAAGTAACAGGTGAATCCGTTTCATTGCCGGGGCTCCTGAGCGAATGGCGAAGGCTGAATTACGATGGATTGTATCCTAAAATCAAAACTCCCCGCGTTGCCGCGAGGAGCCGAGTGACCCGCCAAGGGAAATTAACTACATGCCTTTGACGAGCAAGCCGAGGACAAGCACGGCAAAGCCAGCGAAAGCCAGCCAGAACGCGAACGGAGTCGCGAAGGCGAGTACACTGATATGACCGAGCAAACCGAGCAGACCAAGCACAACGCCAAGCCAGAAAACAACTGTGGTGGGGGGGGTAAGTTTCATTCTATTCTCCTTGAAAATATAATCAAAAGTGATATTGGCGGACCACGTTGTCACTTATAACAAAAAACTTCTTGAATATCAATACTTCTACCGTGATTGCGTCCTTGATGCGTAACCTAAAAACGGGATAAGAATTCCTGATATAATGCCGATTGAACGCACGAGACCCCACAACGCCAGAGGCTCTCTGGTGTTGTTTTTGTGTGCGTCTCTCGGCGTGAAATTTTTTTTGCGGAGCAGCCTCAATGAAGAAAGAACAACAATTGGATATGTATCGCCAAATGGTTCTGATCCGCCGCGTGGAAGAACGCGGCGCGGAACTGTATCAAGCGGGCAAGATCGGCGGATTCATGCACTTGTATATCGGGCAGGAAGCCGTCAGCACGGGATTGATCGCCGCGCGCGAGTCGCGTGACCGAGTCATCACCGCCTATCGCGATCATGGTGTTGCCCTCAACTGCGGACTTTCGGCTGACTCGGTCATGGCGGAATTGCTTGGCAAGTCAACCGGCATGTCGAAGGGTAAGGGCGGCTCGATGCACATGGCAAGCGCTGAAAAAAACTTCTGGGGCGGACACGCCATCGTCGGCGGGCATCTCCCCATTGCGGCTGGGCTTGCGATCGCCGACCAATACGACAAGAACGACAACGTCACCATCTGCATGTTCGGCGACGGCGCGACCAACATCGGTTATTTCCACGAGGCGTTAAATTTGGCGAAAGCGTGGGGCTTGCGCGTTTTATGGGTGTGTGAGAACAACAACTATGGCATGGGCACAGCCGTCGAACGCGCCTCCGCCGTGCATGAGATCCGCCAAAAAGCGGACGGTTACGGCATGGGCAACGAACGCGTGGACGGCATGGATGTAATGCAAGTCTACGAAGCGGCAAAGAAAGCCATCGAAAAAGTCCGCACAGAGGGCAAGCCCTACTTCATGGAAGTCGTCACCTATCGTTATCGCGGTCACTCAATGGGCGACCCGGAACGCTATCGCTCGTCGGACGAAGTGAAGCAATGGCACGCGAAAGACCCGATTGGCATCTTCCGCAAATTTTTGCTCGACAAGAAGATCGCCACTGCAAAAGCATTGGACGAGATCGAAGCGCGCGTGGAGGATGAAGTGAATAAAGCGGTTGAATTCGCTGAAGCCTCGCCCGAACCCGCGCTGGACGAATTGTTTACGAATGTGTTCGTGGAAAATTAAACACAAAGGTCACAAAGTACTCGAAGGAAAACCCAAGGAAATGCTATTCGTTCATCATTCGTTCAACCTTAGTGTGCTTCGTGTCCTTTGTGGTTAAAGGATTTATAAACATGGCAAAAATCACAATGCGCGAGGCAATCTCGCAAGCCTTAATGGAAGAAATGGACCGCGACCCCGCCGTCTTCATCATGGGCGAAGAAGTAGGGGTGTGGGGCGGAACGTACGCGGTGACCAAAGGCTTCTACGACAAATACGGTCCCGACCGCGTCAAAGATACGCCGATTGCAGAAAACGCCATCGTCGGTGGAGCGATCGGCGCGGCGATGGCGGGCAAGCGCCCGATTGCAGAATTGATGACGATCAACTTTGCGTTCTCCGCAATGGATTATGTCGTCAATCAAGCGCCGAAATTGCATTACATGTTCGGCGGACAGTTCAAAGTCCCACTGGTGATCCGCGCGGTCGGCGGCGGCGGGCGTCAACTCGGCGCGACACATTCGCAAACGCCCGACGCCGTCTTCGCGCATTTCCCCGGGCTCAAGGTCGTGTCGCCGGGGACGCCGGAAGACGCCAAAGGATTACTGAAGACAGCCATAAGGTCGGATGACCCGATTCTTTTCATCGAACACGCGACCATGTATCAAGTGCGCGGCGAAGTGCCCGAGGGCGAGTATCTCATCCCGATCGGAAAATCCAAAGTGCAACGTGCAGGCAAAGACCTCACCATCGTCACCTATTGCAAAGGTCTCGAACTTTCGATGAAAGCCGCGGACGAATTAGCCAAAGACGGAATCGACGCGGAGATCGTTGACCTGCGTACATTGCGCCCGCTCGACATGGAGCCCGTCCTCGAATCGTTCAAGAAAACAAATCGCGCCATCGTCGTTGAAGAAGGTTGGAAGTCGTACGGCGTCGGTAGTGAAGTGGTTAGCCGCATTTATGAGGAAGCGTTCGATTACGTTGATGCGCCGATCGTGCGCGTCGCGCAAAAAGAAGTGCCGCTCCCATACAATCGCACGCTCGAACAAGCCGCGTTGCCGCAAGTGCCAGACATCGTCGCCGCGGCAAAGGAGGTTTTGCGATAATGGCTGAAACGATCAACATGCCCAAGCTGGGCTTCGACATGGCGGAAGGCACGCTCGTCCGTTGGGTGAAGCAGGTCGGTGAAAATATCAACAAGGGCGATGTGCTCGCCGAAATCGAAACCGACAAGGCGACCATCGAAGTTGAATCGCCTGCGGGCGGCGTGATTTTGCAACTCATCGTCAATCAGGGCGACATCGTTCCCGTCAACGCGGCGATTGCAGTAGTTGGACAAGCGGGAGAAAAAGTTGACGCGGCTTTGCCGTCGAAAGTTGAAAGTCAAAAGTCTGTGGATGAAAAGCCTGCGGTTCAGACGCAGGGGAAATCTGATTCAGTTTCCTCGACAGTTCCCTCATCCCAAACAATCTCCAGTCTCCAGTCGCCAGAGATTAAAGCCAGCCCGCTTGCAAAGAAGATTGCCCGCGACAACAACATCAACCTCGCGCAACTTCAAGGCACAGGTCCCGGCGGTCGCGTCGTCCGCAAAGACGTAGAAGCCGCGCTTTCTGGCAGTACGCAGTCTCAAGTTCCCAGTCGCCCATTTACTAATTACCAATTACCAATTTCTGTCGAAGACATGACCGTTCCATTAACCAAACTCCGCCAAGCCATCGCGCGCCGCATGGCAGAATCGAAAACGACCGTCCCGCATTTCTACGTGAGTCACGAATACAAAATGGACGCGGTCATGGCGATGCGCAAACAAGTCAACGCCTATTTGCCCGACGACCAAAAACTTTCGGTCAACGATTTCATTGTCAAAGCGGTCTCGCTTGCTTTGCGCGAGTTCCCGAACCTCAACGCGACCTTCGCGGGCGACAAACTCCTCCGTCACGGCGCGGTGAACGTTGGCGTCGCCGTCGCGGTGACTGGCGGACTGCTCACCGTCGTCAACAAAAACACCGACCAATTGCCCCTCCGCCAAATCTCGGCAGATGTGAAGCAGAAAGTGGCGCGGGCGCGTGACGGCAAAGTCAAGCCCGACGATATCGAAGGCTCGACCTTCTCCATTTCCAATCTAGGCATGTACGACGTAGAAAACTTCATCGCCATCATCAACCCGCCCGAAGCGGCGATATTGGCTGTCGGTTCAGCGAAGGAAGTCCCCGTTGTCGAGAACGGTGAGATCAAAGTCGGCTGGCGCATGAAAGCGACAGTCTCCGTTGACCACCGCGTCAGCGACGGCGCGGAAGCCGCGCAGTTCATGCAGTCGCTGGCGAAGTATTTGGAAACGCCTGCGCTGATGTTGGTATAAAAAAACTTCCGAAGTCACATTGACTTCGGAAGTTTTTTTATCAACAGCAATCGGTGTTTGTCGAAACCCCATCGGATTGCGGCGCCCGTTACCACTCGCAACCCGGCGCGGTGCTGACGTTTGCAGATTTGCCGATCTGCTTGTACATCGTCACGTTGGTGAACGGCTCGCCGAGGATTCCATCGTGGATCGCCCATGAGCGCAGACGAACGCTGTCTGCGGCGGCGGGGGAGCGGAACGGACTCGAATCATCCAACTTTTGTCTCAGCGCTCCGCCCTCTGCAAAGCCGGCGTGGATGTCGTTCATTAGTTTCTTCCCCTTTTGATAACTAAAACCATATCGTTCGGAATTGACCGCGTTGTGATAATACAGCGGCTCGATGTAATACATCTCATGCCCGAGGTAGGTGATGAAATTCTCGAAGGTTTGGATCGCCGATTTCAACGCGCGCAATCCCCGGCGGATCTGTCCGGGCGCCAAGCCAGCCTGCATGGCGGACCGTTCCGCCTCCAGATTCCTTTTCCGCAAGCCGAACTGGGTGGGGGTTCCGTCCGGCATTTTATCCACGTCGAAGCGAGGCGCGGTGGGATCGTTCAAGATGTAAAGCAGGACGAAGATCTGCCCGTTCATTGAATCAGCCAAATGGGCATAGAGCAATGGGTCGGGAAAACCGACCTCGTGATACAGCGCCATTTCCACGTCGCTCGAACCTTCCGCAAAACGGAAGCGCAGCAGATCGCGGTTCATGGTCGGATCGCCGAGATTGAATTTTTCAAGCAGTTCCGGCGGAATGTAGCGGGAATAAATTTCCCGTTTCTCCGCTTCTGCGAGTTTGTTGATTCCGCCGATGGTAAATGGTGGCATGGTCGTTTATTGAACTCTCCAATTCCAAAACTCTCAAACTAGCAGACTACCTCACCCTCGTCTGACGTTCCGCGCTGCGCGCCTCGTCGCGTTTGGCGATGGTCGCGCGTTTGTCGTATGCCTTCTTGCCTTTGGCGAGCGCGATCTCGATCTTGGCGCGCCCGTGCTTGAGATAGACGCGCGTCGGCACGACCGTCATCCCTTTGATGCGGACGTTATTCCACAACTCGCGGATCTGTTTCTTGTGGAGCAGAAGTTTCCGCTTGCGCTTCGGGTCGTGGTTGAAGCGGTTGGCTTGCGCGTAGGGGGCGATGTGCGATTCGATCAGCCACGCCTGTTCGCCGTTTTCGATATCCACATACGCTTCCTGGATGCTGATCTGCCCGGCGCGGATGGATTTGATCTCGCTTCCCTGCAAGACCAACCCCGCCTCGAACCTTTCGAGCAGGAAATATTCGAAACCTGCCTTGCGATTGTTAGCGACAACTTTTACTTCTTCGGTCATGATTTTATGTTACCACAAGCCCTTGCTTTCTTCGATTATCGGTTACGATTGGTGGATGTTCAACCTCGAAAAACTGTTCCTCCTCAACCCATCTATCGTGTTCTTGAATCACGGATCGTTCGGCGCGACTCCCATACCCGTCTTTACGGAA
The DNA here is from genome assembly GCA_020847435.1 of Anaerolineales bacterium. Taxonomy (GTDB): domain Bacteria; phylum Chloroflexota; class Anaerolineae; order Anaerolineales; family Villigracilaceae; genus Defluviilinea. The sequence goes on along the minus strand of JADLBX010000045.1, from coordinate 38,078 downwards.
TATCGGCGCTGGCAGGCGGAGTTGGAAAAACAACCCGTCGAATTTTTGGGACGGCGCATCACTTCGTTGATGGCAGAGGCGCGCGCCGCGCTTGGAAAATACGTTGGCGCTCATGCCGACAATTTGGTCTACACCCAGAATGCGACCATTGCGCTCAACATCGTCGCCCGTTCACTCGAATTGAAACCAGGCGACGAAGTTCTGGGAACGGCGCACGAGTACGGCGCGGTTGACCGCATGTGGCGCTTCCTTGCTAAAGAACTTGGGTTCAACTACATCAATCAACCGACCTCGATACCCATTCCCTCCAAAGAAAGATTCGTCGAAGAATTTTGGGCGGGCGTCACACAAAATACGCGCGTCGTTTGCGTGAGTCAGATCAGCTCGCCGACGGCGATCATATTTCCTGTGGCGGAGATCGTCGCACGGGCGCGCGAAGCGGGTATCGTCGCCATGGTAGACGGCGCCCACGCGCCCGGTCAAATCCCGCTTCAACTGGATGCGCTCGGCGCGGATTTCTACGCGGGCAATTTGCACAAGTGGCTGTGCGCGCCGAAGGGGGCGGGCTTCCTGTACGCGCGTCCCGAAGCGCAAAAAGCGCTCAAGCCGTTTGTCGTTTCGTGGGGCTACGAAGCGGAGACGCCGGGCGCTTCCGAATTTGTGGATCATCACGAGTGGTGGGGCACGCGCGACCCGGCGGCGTTTTTAGCGGTACCTGCCGCCATTGAATTTCAAGAAAAACATAATTGGATTCGCGTGCGCGAGGCTTGCCGCCAACTTGCGCAAGAATCTCAAGCGCGGATTTGCGGCTTCACGGGACTCGACCCGCTTCACCCGGCTGTGGACGGCTGGTTCAGCCAAATGTTTGCCGCGCCGCTCCCGGCGAAAACCGATGTCGCGCTACTGAAGACTCGCCTGTACGATGAATTCTGCATTGAAGTCCCGACCATGGAATGGAACGGGAACAAATTGATTCGCGTTTCCGTTCAAGGCTACAACACGGAGGCGGATGTGGAGGCTCTGGATCGCGCTCTCGCACACCTGCTTTGAAGTTGAATCGTATATTTTGCGTAGGGGAGTTGAAGGTTTCGGTTTGGAACGAAGCGGCTGGTTTTTGGCTATAATCTCGCGCGCTTTGAATACGGTTCGAAGCGCATCATAAAATAATGAGGTTTGAATGAATCTTGCAAGAAAATTAATCGTCCCCTTCCTCGTTTTCGGGTTGCTTCTCGCGGCATGCGCTGGTCAGCCTGCCACACAGGAACCCGCCGAACTGGACCTAAACACGATCCTCACCTCCAGCGTTGGGACTGTCGCCGCGTCCTTTTTCGCGACACAAACGGCGCTGGTCACACCGGCTTCGCCAACCTCTTCTTCTCCAACCACCCAGCCGACGGATACCGCGCTGGTGTTGTCGCCGCAGATCGCGCAACCCACCTCGACAACTTTTTTCATCCCGGCAGTTGGGACTCTAAACCTGACTCCCTCCGTTACCGGCACGCCATTCACTCCGACGGTCAACGCCTCCACGCTGGCGTTTGGGTGCAACAACCTGTTCCTGTTGCGCGATGAAACGATTCCCGCTGGAACCGTCATGCAGCCTCAAGAAGCGTTCACAAAAACCTGGAAGGTCGAAAACAACGGCACGTGTAATTGGATGCTTCAATACCGCCTTGTTTTCGTCGGCGGCAACCAGATGGGCAGTGACCCCGCAGGTTTGGGAAAGATCATCCCTCCGCAAAAATGGACGCAACTCTCCCTGCAATTCGTCGCGCCCAAACAACCTGGCGCCTACACCAGTAGTTGGCGGCTTGCCACACAAAACGGAGACGCCTTCGGCTCCACATTGACCGTTTCGATCGTGGTCGCCAACCCGACGAACACTCCGCAACCTCCGACCAATACGGCTGTCCCGCCCACTGCAACCGAAACGCCGTCCCCGACAGCAACCCCGACAGGGACGCCAACGGTCACAAATACCCCATAACCTTTCACAGGGCGCTCATTTTGCTGTGGGTATAATGGGAGGCAGGATCACAAATCAAAATCATGGACATTACACTCGCGCTCGGCGGCGGCGGCTCGAAAGGCAACGCGCATATCGGCGTTCTGCGCCGGCTCGAACAGGAGGGCTTTAAGATCCGCGCCGTAGCTGGCACAAGTTTTGGCGGCTTGGTTGCGGCGTTCTACGCGCTGGGCTACACACCGGACGAGATCGAAGAAGTGTTTGCCAGTTTCGATCAATCTTCGTGGTATGGGCGGCTTTCGCGAAACGAACCTTCTTTCATCGGGTTCGCGGGCGTGGTCAAGTGGTTGGAAGTGCATATCGGGTCGAGAACGTTCGCAGATGTAAAAATCCCCTACACCGTCACCACAGTGGACTTGAACTCCGGCAGGCAGATCAATCTCAGCGAAGGTTCGCTATTGCATTCCATCCTCGCCACGATTGCCATCCCGGGGATTTTCCCCGCTCAGCGCCTCGGCGACTGGGAACTGGTGGACGGCGGCGTCTTGGACCCGGTCCCTGTCGCGCCGGCGCGTGCCCTCGCTCCGAAATTACCGGTCGTGGCTGTTTCGCTTAATATGCCGATCGGCGAGCCAGCCCAATCCTGGGCTATTCCCGGCATGGATGCGGTTCCGCATTCCATTGCCAAACGGTTGAGCCAGTCGCGTTATGCCCAAGCCATGGATGTCGTTTTGCGTTCATTGGATATCATGATGCGCGCGGTGGCGGCGTATCGTCTTGCGATTGACAAACCCAATGTGATCGTCCGTCCGCAAGTCGCCGACATCGAAACCCTGTCAAGAGTAGACGTGAGCGAAGTTGCAAAACGGGGAGAAGCGGCAGTGGATGAAGTCCTGCCGGATCTTAAACAATTGTTCGCGTGGCACAACCGGGCGGCGCGTCTGCTCAAGTTTGGGAACTGATTCGACATGGAGAAACGGATCGCGCTCGCGCTCGGAGGCGGGGGCGTCAAAGGCGTCGCTCACATCGGCATCTTGCGCAGGCTCGAACATCACGGGTTTGAAATCCATGCGCTTGCCGGCACGAGCATCGGCGCCATCGTTGGCGTCCTTTACGGCTTGGGTTATAAACCGAACGAGATCGAAACCCTCTTTGTTGAGTTTAAGCAAGCGCGGCTTTACGGACAGATGAAAGGGCAGGAGCCGTCCCTGCTGGGGTTGGCGGGACTCACTCGTCGTCTCAACGAGTTGATCGGGACTCGAACGTTTGCCGACCTGAAAATTCCGCTCATCGTCACCGCCGCGTGGGTGGAATATGGCAGGGAGGTGTACCTCCATCAAGGCTCGCTGGTGGATGCCCTGCTCGCTTCGATCGCGCTCCCCGGCGTGTTCCCAATGAGATACATCAACCACATGGGGTTGGTGGATGGCGGAATGTTGAACCCGGTCCCGGTGGAGGCGGCGCGCACGCTGGCTGAGCCGAACATGCCGATCGTCGCCGCGCCGCTCACGCCGCCGCTGGGCGTCCCCGCCTCGATGGAACGGATCATCCTCCCGCGCTTTGTGCCGCGCTGGCTGGCGGAGCGGATCAAGCGGACGCGCTTGGCGCGCATCGTTGACATATTTTTTCTCACGCAGGATATGATGAACCGCGCCAATACAAATTATCACCTCGCGCATTCCAAGCCCGACCTCATCATTCGTCCGCCGGTGGCGCACCTGAACACGCTCGAAAAAGTGGACATGCGCGCCATAGCGGAAAAAGGCGATGAAGCGATAGACGCCTCGCTGCCCGCGTTATTGAAATTGTTTGAAGAGAAAGTCGCCGCGCAATGACCCGCGACCTGAGAAAATACGCCAAGCAAACCAACGTCCGCCTCGGCGCGGGCGCGTTCCTTTTGCTGTTCGTGATCGGCGTCGCGCTGATCTATTTCATTTACGGCGCGGGCGCGGCGCTGATGGCGTTCCTCTGCCTGCTCGGCGCGCTGGTCCCGATACTCCTCATCTTTCTATCGCTCGCGCTTCTGGATTGGATACAAAAACGTGCAAACTCAGATTGAAACCGAACTCATTGAATTCAACGGCTGGACGTTACGCGTTCTGCCCCCGGATAATTCCAAGCGGCTGATGCTGTTGATCCACGGCTACACCGGCGACGAAAACTCGATGTGGGTCTTCGCGCGCAGACTCGCCTCCCGTTACTGGATGATCGCTCCGCGTGCGCCTCTTTCCGCCGGGTCGGGCGGATACACGTGGCGACCTCTTCAACGCCTCGACCCCGCCTCCGCCGCCGACCAGGATTTCGGCAAGCCCAGCCTCGACCAACTCCGCCCCTCCGCTGAGGCGTTGATTCGCTTGGCGGACGCGTATCAAGCCTCCACTGGGATTGAAGCGGACACAATGGACGTGATGGGATTCAGTCAAGGGGCGGTCATGTGCAACATCCTGTCTTTTTTATATCCGCATCGCATCCGCAAGGTGGGCGTCCTCGCGGGCTTCATCCCCAGCGGGTTGGAGGAACTGGTTCCGCAGCATCCGCTTGCGGGGAAACAATTTTTCGTCGCGCACGGCACAAAGGACGAAACCGTGACGATCGATCGCGCCCGCCATTCGATCCAATTGCTCGAAGCAGCCGGCGCGCAAGTGACGTATTGCGAGGATGAAGTGGGGCACAAGGTGAGCGCGCGTTGCCTGAATGCGCTTAATAATTTCTTCATGGCTTAGAGACTGTTTCTTAACTTCTTTTTTTGGACACGGACAACACGGATTACACTGATTTTCACGGAAAAAACCATTTTAAAATCTGTTCTTTTCCGTGTGTTCCGTGAAACTTGTGCTGAGCCTGTCGAAGTATCCGTGTACAAAACAGTGACAGTTTGGACTTAAGAAACGCTCTCTTAGGCGGTAAGAGCGCCGACGCCTTAATCATCTCTCATTTGCGAGTTGACGGAGCCTTCCTTTATGAGTATCCTTGCTTGAACGGTAAACCAAAAATGAGTAATAAAATTTCACGTCGCGACTTTCTAAAATTAGCGGGCGCGAGCATGGGCGCGCTGGCGTTCATGCCTCGTAAAGGATTCAATCTCGACCAACTTTTCGACGAACTTTCGAGACCCAAACGCTTGCCGCAATTCCCCGCCAGCGACATCATCGGGCGGACAGTTGACCCGGATATTGATCTGCGAAGCCGCCCCACGAATGACCCCGGGTTGAACACTTCCATTGCCCGGTTGCCTGCCGATACATTGGTGGAATGGCAGCAGGAGGTGATTGGGAACGTGGTCGGTGGATTGAATAACCAGCGATATGTTGAAACCCTGCGGGGATATGTGTATAGCTCTATATACGGCCAGCCCACTTCGATATTATCGGAAATCCCGCATGGATATGTATATGGCTCTGTCCTTCAGCCAACGCGAAATCTTCCGAATACACCCATCACGGAAATGCCCGCCGGTTTGCCCGGCTTCTGGGCGGAAGTGACGGTGCCGTTTGTTGATCTCGCGAATGAAGGGCCCGTTGCTTCACCGTGGTTGCGAAGCAACATCGAGCACAATTTTCCGCCGCGCCTTTATTATGGACAAGTTGTATGGATAGATCAAATCCGCACGAATAACGGTTTTGTTGAATATCGCTGGAATGAAGAGCCGGTGCATGGATATGGTTTTGGGATGGGCAACGGCAATGAAGTGTTTTGGGCGGATGGCGCCGGGCTTAAAGTTCTCACCGAAGAGGATGCCGCGCCGATCAGCCCGAATGTCGCCCCGGACGACAAGCAGATCAAAGTTGACCTCGACGCCCAGACGTTATCCTGCTACGAAGGCAGCGCCGAAGTCTACTTCTGCCGCATCTCCAGCGGATTAAAAGGCATCTTCGACCCAGCCACCGGCGCAATTGACAACAAACTCGCCACGCCGGTGGGCAACCTGCTGACGCATTGGAAGATCGTCTCGTTGAACATGACGGCTGGCACGTTCCAATCCGGTTACTCGACCCCGGCGGTGCCGTGGTCAACCATGATCAGCGGCGACGGCATCGCCATCCACGGCGCGTTCTGGCACAACGCCTTCGGCGAGAAACGTTCGCACGGCTGTATCAACGTCACGCCGGAAGACGCCAAATGGATCTTCCGCTGGACGACGCCCTACGTGACGCTGGCGCAAAGCGAAGCGCGCGTCTCACTGCCCGATCACGGGACGGTCGTCGTCACCTCTGAGGTTACTTTCTAAGACAATGGATTTCACACAGATCACCCTCGGTCTCGCTTTCCTCGCCGGCATGGCTTCTTTCCTGTCGCCGTGCGTTTTCTCGCTTGTCCCGGCATACGTCGGCTATTTGGGCGGACGCGCCGCAGGCGGCGAAGCGACCGAGAATAATCGCTTTGTCACCTTCACGCACGGGTTGGCATTCGTTCTTGGTTTTAGTTTCGTTTTTGTCACATTGGGGGTCACCGCATCTGCATTAGGCGCTTTCGGCAGGTTGCTGTTCGACCTGCGCTTCCTGCTGTCCAAAATTGGCGGAATCATCGTGGTCATCTTCGGTTTGCACATGATCGGCGTGTTCCGCATCCCCTTCCTCGAATACGATACCCGCGTCCAACAATTGCCCGACCGGAAGTTGGGTTACCTCTCCTCCGCGTTGATGGGCGTGTTCTTCTCCGCGGGCTGGTCGCCGTGTGTCGGTCCCGTGCTCGGCGCAATTCTCACGCTGGTCTTGAACGGCGGCTCGGTTTCGCAGGGCGTTTCATTGTTGAGCGCCTACTCCGCCGGGCTGGGAATTCCATTTCTGATCGCCGCGTTGGGCGTCGGTTGGGTTTCGCTCACGTTGAAAAAATACGGCAAGGTCATGCGTTACGTCGAAGTCGCAATGGGTGTCGTTCTCGTGATCGTCGGCGTGATGTTGTTCACCGGCATCTTCGAACGCATTGCCGCGGCGGGACAATTCTTCTGGATCAATTTCGGTTTGTAAACCATGCAAAACAACGTCACGGTCACACTGTACTTCCGCAAGGATGACGAAAAGAGCGCAACGGCAAAAGCCGACCTGCTTTCCCTCAAAGAAAAATTCCCGCACCGCCTTGTCGAGGTGGATGTGGATTCCGACCCCGTCCTTCAAAAAAACTTTGGGGATTCCGCGCCGGTCGTCGAAGTCGGACCGTACAGCTTGAAATACCCCTTCGACAAGCAAAAACTTGGCATGACGTTGGGCGCCGCTTCAGACCGACGGGGACAACTGGATCGGCTTGGACGCGAAGACCACCACGAGCGCCTCCGCCGCGGACAGCAAGTCAGCGCCAGCGACCGCGTGATGTACTGGTTCTCGCGCCATTACCTCGCCTTCCTCAACGGCTTTATCCTTTTATATTTCGGCTTGCCCATCCTTGCGCCGGTGTTCATGAAGATCGGCGCGCCGATTCCCGCCGCGATCGTTTACACGATCTACAAACCGTTGTGTCATCAATTCGGGTTTCGTTCGTTCTTCCTCTTCGGCGAACAGTCCTATTATCCATTGGCAGAAGCGGACATGAGCGGCGTTGAAACCTTCGAGCAGGCAACCGGCATCACCGGACTCGCCGACCCAACCAATGTTGCGCGCTTCGAAGCGCGCGAATACATCGGCAACGATGTCGTCGGATACAAGATCGCACTCTGCGAGCGCGACATGGCGATCTACGGCGCGATCTTCCTCTTCGGCATCCTCTACGCCGTCAGCGGGCGCAAACTCAAGCCTCTACATTGGGCGCTCTGGATCGTGATCGGCATGGGACCCATCGGGTTGGACGGCTTCTCGCAACTCTTCAGCCAAATGGATTGGGCGTGGCTGGCGAACATCCTCCCGTATCGCGAAAGCACGCCTTTCCTGCGTGCGCTCACCGGCGCCATCTTCGGCTTCGCCACTGCCTGGTTTGCCTATCCCAACATGGAAGAATCCATGGCGGAGACGCGCCAGTTCTTCATCAAAAAATTCGCCGCCATCGAGCAGAACAAATCCTGATGGTTTTCACTTTGCAAAAGGAAGTTGACTAGCAATGGCTTTTCACAGCAGAGACGGCATCCGCTTCTATCAATTTGAAATGTTGAGCGCGCGCCACGCGGTGTTCACGCGTCACGGCGGCATCAGCCCGAAGCCGTGGGGCAGTTTGAACGTCGGCGGGACCGTGGGCGACGATCTCGAACGCGTGAAAAAGAACCGGCGTTTATCTTTTCAGGCGCTGGGACGCGCGCCCGAATCCATCTTTGACGTGTGGCAGATCCACAGCGCGGACGTGGTCCACGCCCGCGCCCCGCGACCCGAACACGAATCGCTCCGCCAGGCGGATATCATCCTCACCGACCAATCGAACGTCACCCTCTTCATGCGCTTTGCCGATTGTGTGCCCATCCTGGCGCACGACCCGCGCAAAGGTGTAATTGGCATCGCACATTCGGGTTGGATGGGAACCATCCGCGACGTTGCCGGCTCGATGGTGAGCGCCATGAAAAAAGAATACAACTCCAACTCAGCCGATATCGTCGCGTGCGTTGGTCCCTCCATCGGACCCGACCATTACGAGATCGGCGCGGACGTGATCCTGCAAGTGATGCAAAAATTCGGCGACGATTCCGACCTTGTCCTTAACTCCATCAACGGCAAAATTCATTTCGATTTGTGGAAGACCAACGAAATCCTGCTTCAACGCGCCGGCGTCGGCAAGATCGAAGTTGCCGGACTCTGCACCGCCTGCCACACCGAAGACTGGTTCTCGCACCGCGCAGAGAAAGCCCGCACCGGTCGCTTCGGCGCGCTGATCGCGTTATGACTCCCTCTCCCAGCGGGAGAGGGCAGGGGTGAGGGAGAATTCTTGTCCAACCTCGTTTCCTCCATCCGCGAAAAATACCTCCACACCCTCGACCAAATTGCAACCGCCGCGCGCAAAAGCGGACGCGACCCGCATGAAGTCCGCCTCGTGGTCGTCACAAAATCTCAGCCGCTTGAAATTGTGCAAGCCGCCATCGAAGCGGGCGCGCGCATCCTCGGCGAAAATTATCCCGAAGAAGGTGTCACGAAAATTCAATCTCTCGCCGCGCAAACTGGTGTAGAATGGCACATGATCGGTCACGTGCAGAGTCGCAAAGCCCGCCTCGTGGCTGAACACTTTGCACTTTTACACTCGCTCGATAGCCTCAAACTCGCGCGCAGGCTCGATCGCTTTGCCGCCGAGTCGCAGCGCACATTGCCCGTCCTGCTCGAATTCAACGTGGGCGGCGAAGCGAGCAAATCGGGCTGGGAGGCGTCGGACGAATCGCAATGGGACGCGCTCCTGCCCGACGTCGCCGCGATTTTGGAGTTGCCGAATCTGCAAATCCGCGGCTTGATGACGATGCCCCCGTTGGGAACGGATGCGCAAGACTCGCGCCGGTTCTTTCGCCGATTGCGGCTGTTACGCGAGCGGCTGGCGACTCAACTCCCCGGCGGCGATTGGCGCGAACTCTCCATGGGCACCAGCGCCGATTACGCGGTGGCAGTGGAGGAGGGCGCGACCCTCGTCCGCGTGGGCACGGCTATCGTCGGCGAACGCAGGTATACGTCGGAGAAATGAAGCGTAGATGGACCTCCTGATCCTCATCATTAATGCCTTATCCCAAATCCTTGTTCTGCTGGTGATCGTTGCCGCGATTCTCTCGTTTGTCATGGATCCGTATCATCCCATCCGCCGCGGGGTTGATAATATTGTCGAGCCGATGCTCAATCCCATCCGCCGCATCCTGCCGACCGTCGGCATGTTCGATTTCAGCCCGTTGGTGTTGATCTTGATCCTCCAGTTCGGGGCGCGTTTTCTGATTGCACTCCTTCTTTCATTGAGGTAAAAATGTCCGATCGAAAAATACATTTGCACGATGGAAAGAAAGGCTCGGCGCTCGCCGTGCGGGTGACGCCGCGTGCCAGCCGCAACGAGATCGTGGAGGTGTTGGACGACGGCACGATCAAAGTCCGCATTGCCGCGCCGCCCGCGGATAACGAAGCGAACGCGGCGCTGGTGGAATATCTGGCGGAAATCCTCGGCGTGGCAAAGTCGCGGTTGGATATTGTCGCAGGCTCCTCGGGTCGCGACAAACTGATCGCCGTGCTCGACATGGACGTGGAAACCGCCCACTCGCGCATCGTGGCGCATTTGGGATAAGTGTATTTAGACCTCACAGGTCTCAGAGACCTGTGAGGTCTTTTTTGTTATTGCGGGGGACCGTACAGATTTTTATACGTGTTGAAAATTTCGTAAATGAAGCGGATGTAATTCCGCGTTTCCTCGAAGCGCACGACCTCCAGGAACAGGTCGGGGTCATTACCTGCGAGTTGATTCCAGGCGATGGCGTTGCCGGGTCCGCCGTTGTAGGCGGCGAGCGCCGCGTACAAACTTCCGCCTAATTGGTCCCGGTTCTTATCCAGATAATACGCGCCGAAGCGAATACTGACCAACGGACGATACAAGTCTTCTTCGCCGTAGCCGGGGGGCCAGCCGAGCTCGCCCGCGATCTGCGCGCCGGTGGGGGCGATCACCTGCATCAAGCCGTGCGCGCCCGCCGTCGAGCGGACGAAACCCTCGAACAAACTTTCCTGCCGCACGACGCTGAACATGAAAAGTGGATCGAGTCCGTAGGTTTGCGCCTGTTCGATGATCAAGTCGTGGTAGTACAACCCATAGCGGACGTGATTGAAATACGGCGGCGCGGTCAGCGAGGCGGATTGACTCTCCAGCCCGGCGAGGGTCAGCGTTTGGCGCGCCGCGAAAATGGCGGAACGATACAAGCCGATATCGAGCAAATGGTTCGCGAGGCGGAAACTATCCACGGCGTTGTTTTCGAGCGTTTTGCGGAGCGACTCGAATTCGAGCCGCGCTTCATCCATCCTGCCGAGTTCCCATAACTCGGTGCCGCGCACAAAGCGCGGGTCTTGTGCGAGCGCGCCGGGGTTCGAGAGATCAGTATCCGCGGGCAGGTTGAACGTGAGACGCACCCACGCTTCGGCGTCTTTTCGTTCTTGCGCGAGGTCAATCTCAAGGTCTGTGGTTGCCGGCGCTTGGAAGGGATGATTCCCCAGCAACATGTCGCGCGACCGGAGGCTGTAATAGTTCGACGAATCAACCGCCTGTCCCTGTTGCCACGATTCCTGCGCGCCGGCGTTGTCGCCGAGCGCCGCTTGCGTCTTGCCGATCCAAAAATAGGCGCGGGCGCGGTCTTCGGCGCTGGAGGAGAGGAGCAGATCGCGTTGGAACGCGGTCAGCGCGCCTTGATGGTCGTTCAACCGATAGCGCGCGATGCCCGCCAGAAACAACGCCAATGGAACCTGCTCACTGCCGGGGTACTCGGTCGCGACGCGTTCCCACAGTTGGGCGGCTTCATCGAGACGGTTGTCGCGTTCGGTAATGCGCGCCGCAGTGAAGAGGAATTCCGGAGCCGAAGCGGAACCCGGCGCTGCCGCGACATAATCGGTCAGCGTTTGCGCGCCTGCGACGTAGTTACCTTGCGCCGCCCATTCGAGAAATGACTTTTCCTCCCATGCGTCTGCCCAGCGCGGATGGTCGGGAAAAATCTTGATGAAGCTATCGAGCGCGTCGAGCGCTTCTTGCGTGCGTTGCATCTCGCTCAGCGTGAGGGCGCGATAGTATTGCGCGGTCCCGTCGTTGACTTGATCCCGAGTCGCCGCGATGTGACGATCGAACGCGGCGAGCGCCACGTCGTATTGCGCCGCGAAATAATCCACCAATCCGCGGTCGAGTTCGTCCACGGGGACGTTGGCATCCACAAGTTCGACGAGCGCGAGATATGAAAAATACGAGAGCGGATAATTTTCCACCGTGTGCAGGTAACGCGTGTGCGCCTCGTTCGTTTGCCCGAGTTTTTTGTGCGCGGCGCCCGCGAGATAATCCACTTGGGCGCGGAGGTAATCGTTGGTCGTCGCTGCGAAGATTTCGTCGTAGGCGGTCAACGCGCCGGCGTAGTCGCCGAAGTCTGCGCGGGCTTGAGCGATCTTGAGGCGGAGCGGCAGGCCGTCGTCGAGGCGCGAAGCGTTTAGCGCGGCGGTGTAGGCGTTGATCGCCCCGGTGTAATCCTTCACCTGAATGAGCGCGTCGCCGCGGAATTCCTGCACGTAGGCGTCCAGTACGCCGGGGATGCGCGTCGAATATGTGTTGTACGCGTCCGCCGCCTGTTGGTGTTGATCGAGCGCCTCGTATGCCTGCCCCATCAAAAAGTAGGCGCGCGCCGCGTAGGTTGAATCGGGGTATTCGCCGACGAGCAGGTTCAAATTGTCGAGCGCGGGCTGGTAATTCCCATTGGCGAGTTCGGTGCGTGCCAGCCCCCAGAGCGCGGCGGCTTTCAGCGCTTTGTCAGTCGAGTCGTCGAGCGCCGCGCGATATTGTGCACGCGCCGAATCGAAATCGCCGAAGAATAACGCCTCGTCGCCCGATTCGATACGCGCGACAGGAACCGGCGTCGGGAACGGCGTCGGCGTGATCGTCGGACTCGGCGTGAGAGTCGGTCCGCCGGGCGTGATGGTTGGAGTCTGCGTTGGGTTGGGGTTTTGCGAGGGGATGAACTGGCACGCCAACGTGATGAGGAGCGCGCCAAGCCAGATGATTTTATTTTTTCGTTGCATGAAAAACTTTATACTGGATGAAAATTCATACGTCAATGACGGCGCTTAGATTTATCTCAGGAAAGGACTTCGACGTTCATTCCCAACTTCAACCTGCCTCCGTTTAACGGGATGACGTTTTGCCCGAAGATCGCGCCCAGCGCGTGTTTGCGATATTTGCCCAACGTTTTGAGCGGCTCTTTCCTGCGTTCGAGCGTTTCTTTGTCAATCGTTGTGACTTCGCACCGCGCGCACGGTTTGACGATGGCTAACTTAACGTCGCCGATCTGGATTCGGTTCCACGTGTCTTCCGCGAACGGTTCACAGCCGCGGACGACAAGATTCGGACGGAAGCGGTTCATCGGAAGCGGAGACTCAAGCCGCGAGTTGAGGTCTTCAAGCGATGCTTCCGAGATTAACAGAATCGGGTAGCCATCCGCAAAGCCCGTGTGGTCGTCTTCATTCACGGCGTATTGCGGGCTGACGTATCGCTTGTATCCGTCGGCAAAGTGGACCAGCCTCACAGAGTGATCGAGAAATTCAGATAGCCATTCCACCGCTTCGTTGCCTTGGTCAATGGCTTGCACGCCTTTGCTGTGCCAAATGTTGACGGGCCATGAATGTCCCGATGTGCGGATTGCGATTTGAAGCGACTCCGTGTTCGGCGCGGAGAGGGTGAGGACGCCGTCGTTCAATTCGGGTGTGATCAACGCCAGTTTGGGGATTTCTCGTTGGGTGAGGAATTCGCCTTCGGGCGTGACGACCATCAAGCGGCGGTCGCGTTCCAGTCCCATGCGTTCGACGTTCCATGCTTCGACTTCGTATCCGCGGCACGCTTTGACGGGATAGTAGATCAGCGAAGAAATTTCGATAGACATGGAAACAAGTTTACCCTATACCCGCCTAGGAGATTAAGGCGCGTTCATTTTCAATGGAAACCATTGCGGCGTTCGTGGGTTGTAAATTTCATGTCGGATCATGTACGTGACGCCCATACAACCGATACAGTTTATGGAGGAACTATGGAAGAAAAAGATGACGAATCGCCCTCGACGCCGTCTGAGCCTGGGAATAATGGAAGCAACCGCGGCGTTGTCATTGCCGCTTCGATAGGCGGAGCTGTGATTGCCGTGTGCGTTTGTCTCCCAATTGTTATGATTGCGGTAATGCGACTGCTGGGCCCAAAGGTGGGGAACACCTTCAGCACAATCAACTCATCGTTGCCTTAATCGGCAACCTGAAAGTAAAGTGGGAGCTGGGGTCGGTTTCAGCGCGCCGTTGAAACCAGTTCCTCGTAGACCAGCCGCGAGAGGTCTGCCATGCAATCGTGCGCTTCGTTTTCGTTGTCTTCGGGAAAGCCGCTAGTCATGATCGAGATCGCGTATGGTTTGCGGTTTTCAGGGTAGACGATGCCTGTGTCGTGATAGAACTCGTCCGACCAGCCAGTTTTGTGCGCAACTTTGACTGACTTGGGAAGCAGGGCTGGAATGCTCTCGTTGAATTCCTGTTCGGACATAATGCGAATCATTTTAGCGGATGCTTGTTTCGAGATGACAATCCCCTCGGCAAGGAGACGCATCGTTTGGGTGAGTCCACGCGCGGAGGCGGAGTTGTTGATTCCAGAACGGAGCGCCGCAAGATCGTACATGCCGCGTCTGACTGCGACATTGCGAATATTCAGCGATTCGATAAACGCATTGACGTTATCCGCGCCGATTTTGTCTAGCAGGATGTTCGTCGCGAGGTTGCCGCTTCGCACGATCATCAGCCGCGTCAACTCGCGGACGGTTTCAGTCTCTCCGATTCGTTCGTACAGCGACTTTTCCGAATCGTCTTCGACGCTCAACGAAAACGGACTTCCATCCGCGACGCTAGCGAACGAGTTGTAGATGGGAATCCGTTCTTCAAGCGAAATTTTTCCCTGTTCCGCCTGATGGAAGATTTCCATCATCACATGGACTTTGACCGTGCTGGCGGGGTGAAAGGACGCGTCCGCGTTGACGTTAATCTCGCGCCCCGATTCCAAGTCGTAGACCGAGAGAGCGATGGTCTTGCCGCTGAATTGCGCGATGAATTGTTCAACAGGAAACATAAGCCGCAATTGTACTTCATTGCGACTTCAACAGCGTCAATCCCCTTCAATCTTTTCTTAACCGCGAAGTCCGCAAAGCGCGCGAAGATCTATTTTTTTCTTTGCGACCTTCGCGTTCTTCGCGGTAAACGGTTTTACCCGCCGCCTTCGAACTTGAACGAAACCTTGACCTTGGCGCGGTACGCGGTGATCTTGCCGTCGTCAAGGACCATGTCCAATTGTACGACCTCCGCAATGCGTAGATCGCGCAGGGACTTCGCCGCGCGCTCCACTGCCACGCTCGCGGCTTTCTCCCACGACTCCGTGCTCGTGCCGACCAACTCGATGATCTTGTATACGCTGTCTGACATGGGGAATCTCCTTTGCCAATTTGAGGCGGATATTTTTTCTTCCGCAAATATTGCGAGTTGCTCAAACCAATTCCAGGAATCTATCAACTTCAAGCCGAGCCTGTTTCAAAATGTGAGATAAGGTTGATCGCTTGACGGGTCGGTGAGCAGGCACGGTGATCTTGAGCAATTCATTTCCCACTCGCTTTTGTAATCGAATGTGACTTCCGCGCTGTCGCACAATGGTCCAGCCGTCGCGTTGTAATGCC
The DNA here is from genome assembly GCA_020847435.1 of Anaerolineales bacterium. GTDB lineage: Bacteria > Chloroflexota > Anaerolineae > Anaerolineales > Villigracilaceae > Defluviilinea. Next base: position 22,812 of record JADLBX010000045.1, on the reverse strand, counting down.
CGCAGGATTTCAGCATACGACAGGCTGGGGACCTTGGTCATACCTCGATTTCCTGCACGAGGTCTTGCTCTTCGATGACCCAGTCGTCTTCAACTGGCTCCAAATACAATTCGATTGCTTCGTGAATGTTCTTCAGCGCATCTTCTTTCGTTTCGCCTTCGCTGATACACCCTGGCAGAGACGGCACATAGGCAGTGTATCCGCCTTCATCGCTTTTTTCTAGGACGATTTTGAATCGCATGGCGTCGCTCCTTGTCAATGTTGGGAGTATAGCAGAATTTCCAAACCTTGAAATCAACAATCGTAAATCGTCAATCCCAAATCGTAAATTGCCTCACCACCTCTCCCAATGCGCCACTTCCTCCAACGACCTCCGCCCGCCAGACTTCGGCGCGGACGATAACTTCGCCTCATCCAACGGATACCCGAACGACAGCGCGACGCGCAAATGCCAGTCGGGCGGAAAACCCAAAATTTGGCGCGCCAGTTCGCCGTCGTAGATCGAAGCGGGGCACGAGCCGACTCCCAACTCCCACGCGGCGAGTTGCATGAACGCCGCCGCTTGACCCGCGTCGAACATCGTCTGAAATTTTCCAAGCGGATCGGGCGTGAGGATCGCGACGCCCAACGCCGCGCCCGCGAGATGTCCCGCCCATTGACCGCACTCGGATAACGCCTTCAAGATTGATTTATCTCGAATGGCGATGAACTGCCAACCCTGCTCGTTCTTCGACGATTGCGAACGCCGCCCCGCGTTCAGAATCGCCTTTACAACATCCTCAGGCAGCGCCTCCGCTTTAAATTTTCTCACCGCCCGCTTCGATCGAATCGCATCTGCTACATTCATGTTCATCTACCTCCAACCTCAAAGCCATCTTTCCTCTTTCTTCATCTTTCATCCTTCATCCCTCATCATTCGTCCCACCCATCCTCTCCGAGTATAATCCAATCAATGAATGAACCGTTATCGTTCAAACCCTTTGGCGTTTCCGCATTCATCCTTTTTCTTCTCGGCTGGGGCGGATTGATCGCCGTGCTATACATGTCCGTTCCTCTCGTCGGTTATCGCTGGATGTTGTTCGCGCTCATCATCCTCGCGCTCACGGGCACGCTTCTCCCCATCGTCTACTTTTTTCATCGCCGCTTTCCCGCCGACCCGCCCGCCGAAGCGAACGTCATCGTGCGCCAATCCGTTTGGTTCGGCGTCTACGGCGCCACGCTCGCCTGGCTACAACTCGGACGCCTCGTCACGGTCTACGTGATCCTCGGGCTGGCAGGCGGACTCATCGCAATCGAATATTTTCTCCGCCTGCGCGAAAAAGCGCGCTGGAAACCACCCGTCGTAGATGATGACCAGTCTTCGTGACCTCCCCTCGATTGAAAAATTACTCCAACATGCGGATGACCTCCTCGAAAGATTTGGTCGCCCCTTGACTTTGGACGCGCTTCGTTTAACTTTGGATGAAGCCCGCGCACGCATCAAACACGACGGGGAATCTGCCTCGCCCTCCTTTGACTCGATTCTCGCCTCCGCCGAATCCCACCTCGCCGCATGGACGCGTTCCTCGCTCGTCCAAGTCATCAACGCGACAGGCGTCATCCTCCACACCAACCTCGGTCGCGCGCCGTTATCCGAATCAACCATCCGCGCCATGACCGCCGCCGCGCGTGACTACTCCAACCTCGAATTTGACTTGGAAACTGGCAAGCGCGGCTCGCGGCTCATTCATGCCGAATCGGTTTTGCAAAAATTGCTTGGCGTTGAGTCTGCGTTGGTGGTCAACAACAACGCTTCGGCGGTTTTGCTTGTGTTGTCTGCATTAGCGAATAAGAAGCGCGTGGTCATCCCGCGTTCACAACTCGTCGAGATCGGCGGAGGGTTCAGAGTCCCTGATGTGATGAAGCAATCGGGCGCGAAACTGGTTGAGATCGGCACGACGAACAAGGTGCGAATCTCCGATTTCAAAGAAGCGCTCGCCGAACCGACTGCGCTCGTCATGCGCGCGCATCGCAGTAACTTCAAGATCGTCGGTTTTACGGAAGAGCCAGAACTCGCAAAGATTGTCGAAGCCGCTCACAAGGCTGGCGTTCCCGTCGTGGACGATCTCGGCTCGGGCGCGTTGGTTGACACGGCGAAGTATGGTCTCGCTCACGAGCCGACCGTGCAAGAGTCGATTGCGGCAGGAGTTGACATCGTCTGCTTTTCGGGCGACAAATTGCTGGGCGGTCCGCAAGCGGGAATCATCGTCGGCAAGAAAGAGTTGATCGACCGAATCAAGAAGCATCCGCTGGCGCGCGCGGTGCGTGCGGACAAAACGTCGTTGGCTGGCGTTACCGCGACGCTGATGCACTACCTCAAAGACGAGGCGGAGCGAGAAATTCCCGTCGTGCGGATGATGTCGCTTACGGCGAGGCAGGTCAAGGTCCGCGCGGAAGCGTGGCGGGAGGGGTTGAGTCAAGGCGAGGTGGCGGAGTCCGAATCCACGGTGGGCGGCGGAAGCCTGCCCGAAGAATCCATGCCGACGTTTGTGTTGTCGTTGAGGGTGAAAAGTCCCGATAAATTTTTAGCGAAATTGCGCGAGGCGAATCCGCCCGTCATCGCACGGACGGAAAATGATTGCGTGTTACTCGACCCGCGCACCGTTTTGGATGACGACGCGTTGTTGCGAGTTTTGAAGGAGGCTTTGCGTGATCACCGTTGAAGCGCCGATTGATGATGCAAAAAATCCGCCGACGTTGAAGTTCCCCGATCGTTGCGTCAATTGCGGAAAGCCGAAACATGTTGTGATGCCGATGAAGTTGAACATGGGCGTTGAAAAACGCGGGCAAGGCGTGTTGATGGATTTCCCTGTGCCGCTGTGCGCCGAATGCGAGAAAAAAGAAAAGCGGGTGACGAACGTGACGCTTATGCCGTTTGTGCTCGTGGGGTTGGCGCTGTGCGCGATCACGTTTGTTCCCGTTTGGCTGATCACGCCCGATGGCGAGACGATTCAAACGATTGGCTTTTCCGCAACGGTGGGAACGCTTGCTGGAATCATCGTTGGGCTCATCGGCGGGACGGTCGTTGAATTCATTTTGAAATTGTTGTTCGCTCCCGCATACGGGCAACTCCTCCTGAAACGCCCATTGACCATCCTCAGCCTCTTCAACGACTCGGAAAACGTGATCGGCGTCTCAGCCAAATTCACCGACAAAAAGAAATCGCTGAAAGTGACGTTCGAAAATGACGAAATCGGACGCGAGTTCAAAACCCTAAATCTCTAGTCTCCAATCTCTAATTCTCCAATTCTCCAATTCTCTTTCTTCAAATTACCAATTACCATTTACCAATTACCCCAAGGAGCCAAATGAAATCCGACCTCGACGCCCTCATGCAGACCCGCAACCTCGACGCGCTCATTGTTTTTGGCAACGCCGAGCACAACCCGCCGATGTATTACCTCACAGGCGGCGGACACGTCAGCCACGCCACGATCATCAAGAAGCGCGGCGAAGAACCGATCTACTTCCACGCGGACATGGAACGCGACGAAGCCGCCAAAAGCGGATTGAAGCGCATCCCATACACGACCTACGATTACGAAGAGTTGTACAAGAAAGCCAAGCAGGATTCTTTGCTGGCAGGAGCCATGCGCTGTGAATTGATGTTCAAAGACGCAGGCGTGACCAGCGGACGCGTCGGGGTGTACGGAATGTATGATTTGAGTTCGATCTTCGGCATGTTGACGCAATTGGGGAAGTTGGCGCCCGCGCTCGAATTTGTCGGCGAGCCGCAACAGGATTCGATCTTTATGCGCGCCATGGAAACCAAAGACGAGGCGGAAGTGAACCGCATCCGCAAGATGGGGAAGGTGACAACAACTGTCGTTGACAAAGTCCGACAATACCTGATCTCGTGTGACGTCCGAGACGATGAAGTTCTTTTGGATGAAGACGGCGCTCCGCTGACAGTCGGCGACGTCCATTCAAAGATTCGCTTGTGGGTGTCGGAGCAGGGAGCCGAATTGCCGTCGGGTTTTATCTTCGCTATCGGACGCGACGCAGGCGTCCCGCACTCGGCGGGCAACCCGTCTGATTTGATGCGGCTTGGTCAAACTATCGTCTTTGACATTTATCCAGCCGAAGCGGGCGGCGGATATTATTACGATTTCACGCGCACGTGGAGTTTGGGTTACGCCACGCCCGAAGCGCAGGCGTTGTACGATCAGGTCAAAGAAATTTTCGATCAGTTGATGGACAACTTCGACTTGAACGCGCCGTTCAAGGATTATCATCGCATGACTTGCGAATTTTTTGAGTCGAAGGGACATCTATCTCCAATGAACACCAAATCGCCCGTCGAGGGGTACGTGCATAGTCTGGGACATGGCGTCGGGTTGAACATCCACGAGCGTCCGTTTAGCAACCTGACCGCCAGTGACGATCAACGGCTTGCGCCTGGCGTGATCATCACCTCCGAGCCTGGATTGTATTATCCCGAAAAAGGCATGGGCGTGCGGATCGAGGATACGCTGTATGTGCGTCCCGATGGGGCGATGGAAAAACTCGCCGAGTACCCCTATGATTTTGTCTTGCCGATGAAGAAGTGGAAGCAAAAGTAATTCGTATTGCGTACCCCGTAGTTCCATCCGCTGTGTCCATGTTCCTTCCGCAGTTGAACTGCGGATGGAACGATAGAACAATGCAAGATGATTCATCTTCAATCCATCACCGTTCGTGAATTTAACTCGAGAGACGCAGACTCGTTTCCGTTCAATTTGGAGATCGTCAAATCCCTGCGTGAGATTCGGTTTCAGTCGCCCGTCACGTTCTTTGTCGGCGAGAACGGATCGGGAAAGTCAACGATCCTCGAAACGATTGCCTGCGCCGCCGAATCGATCGCCGTTGGAAGCGAGAGCGTGCGGACGGATAAGTCGCTCGCGCCGCTTCGCAAATTGGCTCAATATTTCCGCCTCGCATGGACGAAGCGCACGCGCAAAGGTTTCTTCCTCCGAGCGGAGGATTTCTTCGGCTACGCCAAATCCATGCGGCAGACGAAGGAAGAGTTTGAAAGAGAACTGAATAATGTCAAAGAGGAATATCAAGGGCGATCCAAATACGCCGAAGACTTGGCGAGTATGCCGTATCGTGGACAATTGGATGCGATGCAGCGCCGCTACGGAGACGGACTCGACACGCGCTCGCACGGCGAATCCTTTCTGGCGTTATTTCAATCCCGCTTCGTCCCCGACGGTTTGTACCTGCTCGACGAACCCGAAGCCGCGCTTTCGCCCGCCCGTCAATTGACCTTCATCTCGGCGGTCATGCACATGGTTCAACAGAATGCGCAATTCATCATCGCCACCCATTCGCCGATCATTCTCGCCACGCCCAATGCTCAAATCCTTCAATTTGCAAACGGCGGGATTCGGGAAGTACAATACAACGAACTCGAACACGTCCAACTCACGAAAGATTTTTTGAACAGCCCCGAATCGTTTCTGCGACATTTGTAATTCTAAAATTGATCCAAAAAATGTCATGCTGAGCGAAGCGAAGCATCTCTACCGCCGAAATAAGAGACTCTTCGGTCGCAAACACCGCTCCCTCAGAGTGACATGGTATTTTCGAGACAGGTTACGAAGGTCACGAAGGTTTGTCGAATGACGAGCGAAAAGCAACCCCGCAGTTTTCCTTTGTGTACTTTGTGTCCTTCGTGGTAAAAAAATTTCATGCCAACACTTCCTCCCGCCCGTATTCTCGGCATCGAATCCTCCTGCGATGAAACCGCCTGCGCCGTCATCGAAAACGGACGCGCCCTCATCGCCTCCGCCGTTGCCTCGCAAATGGACATCCATGCGCGCTACGGCGGCGTCTTCCCCGAAGTCGCCTCGCGCCAGCATGTGTTGAGCGTCGTCCCCGTCATCGAGCAAGCGCTCGCAAAATCGAACCTCACGCTGAAAGACATGGACGCAATCGCCGTCACGCGCGGTCCTGGCTTGGCGGGCTCGCTCGTCGTCGGCATGAACGCGGCGAAAGGTCTCTCGCTCGGACTTGGCTTGCCGCTCATCGGCGTCAATCATCTCGAAGGTCACATCTACTCGGCATGGATTCATAACGCGGGCGACGCGGTTCCGCCCGAACCGCAATTCCCATTGATGGCGCTCCTCGTCTCAGGCGGACACACCGAACTGAACTTGATGACCGATCATTTGACGTACAAACGCCTCGGTTCCACTCTCGACGATGCGGCTGGTGAGGCTTTCGATAAAGTGGGTCGCCTCCTCAGCCTCCCCTTCCCAGGCGGACCCGCCATTCAAAAAGCGGCGGAAAACGGCGACCCGACCCGCTTCAAATTCACTCGTCCCAAATTAGACAGCCCCTATGCCTTCTCGTTCAGCGGTCTCAAAACTGCGGTTCTTTACGAAGTCAACGATTTCAAGAAAAAAAATGAGCCGATTCCTGTCGAAGATTTCGCTGCCTCTTTCCAAGCCACTGCGGTTGACATCCTCTTCAACAAGACCATGCAAGCCGCGCGTGATTTCAACGCCAAAGAGATTTTAGTCGCGGGCGGAGTTTCCGCCAACAAAGCCTTGCGAAACGCTTTTCAACCACAGAATGAGTTCAAAGTTCACATCCCCGCATTTTCCCTCTGCACCGACAACGCCGCCATGATCGCCGCGGCAGGATATTATCGCTACGCCCTCGGTCACGTTTCAGAAATGGATATCGATGTTCAGCCGACGTGGGGGTTGTCCTGAGAAAACACGTAGACAGGTAGACACGTAAACAAGGAAACAGGTAGACAAGAATACAGGTACACACGTCTTCTAAGACCTGTGTACCTGTTTACGTTTTTACTTGTTTACCGCTCTTAAAAACCCAAACCGCCTTTGGCTTGCCCGAGCCGCAGGCGGTTTGTTAAGGAGAATGCAATCATCATTATAGCCTCCGAGTTTAACCCAACCTGAACATGAATTAAATTGGGGATGAGAGTTTTTTTCGTATTTCTTCAAGTGAAATCGGTCCTTCTCGCAAAATTTTCAATTCGTCGGTCGTGCAATCAACCACCGTGGATGGAACGCCGCCCGATGTTTTTCCTCCATCAATGATCAATTCGATTCGTCCGTTGAGTTGAGCAAAGACTTCTTCCGTCGTTGATGGACTCGGCTGACCTGAAATATTTGCGGAGGTCACAGCCATAGGTCCCGCCGCGTGGAGCAGGGCGCGCGCCACGTCATGATCTGGCACGCGTACGCCGACGGTGGAAGTGGCAGAGACGGCTGACGGGAGAGTCAGCTGTTTGGGGATGATGCAGGTCAAAGGTCCAGGGAAGAAGCGTTTTGCAATCTCGCGCGCGACGGCTGGAATATTCTTCCCGACTTTGTCCATGTCCTCCGCATCCGCAATCAAAATGGGAATCGCTTTTTCGATGGGACGATCCTTTGCGATGTAAATGGATTCGATCGCCTTGCCGTCAAACGCCAGCGCGCCGACGCCATAGACCGTGTCGGTGGGAAAGGCGACCAGCCCGCCGTTGTTGAGAATTTTGAGCGCGTGTTGAATGGCGTTGTCTGCTTTTGCTGAAACGATGAGGGTTTTCATGTTTGAATTTCGAGCAAGCGGTCGCGACCCGTGAGGTCTCGATGCAATGCGATGGATGCGTTTGGAAAATATTGGCGCGCAAGTTGCGTCGCTGATTCGCCGAGCGTCGCTTCGATCTCGAGCAGAAGCAGAGCGTTCGGCGCAAGCCATGATGGGACTTCGTTTAGCAACTTACGAAAAAGTTGAAGCCCATCCTCGCCGCCATCCAAAGCGAGAGTCGGCTCACGCCCGAAGATGGGAAGTTTGCTCAGAGTTTTTGTTGGGATGTAAGGCAGGTTGGAACAAATCAGGTCGAAAGTCAAAGGTCGCATGTCAGACTTTCGACCCTTCGGCGGGCTCAGGGCAGGCTTTTCGACTTTTGACTCTGGAAGAAGATCGCATTCAACAAATTCAACTCTGTTGCTCACGTCGTGTTTCTTGGCGTTTCGTTTCGCAACTGCCAACGCCTTGGATGAAATGTCTGTGGCGAGAATGCTCGCATCTTCGACATTGACCGCGACTGAAACCGCAATCGCCCCCGACCCTGTTCCAATATCGGCGACGCTTCGTTTGCTTGGATGTTTTTGCAGCCATGCGATGGCTTTTTCAACTAGCAGTTCCGTTTCAGGGCGTGGAATCAAAACATCTGGGGTGACTTCAAATTCCAAGCCGAAAAATTCCCAGCGACCAAGCACGTACGGGAACGGCTCGCCGTTTTCCAACCGTGTCAGCGAATCGTTGAGTTGATTCTGTTGTTCCAGCGTGAGAGGAAGTTCGGGATGCGCCATCACCCAACCGCGCGGCTTGTCCACGATGCGGGCAATGAGCGCTGACGCGTCGAGGGCGGGCGTGTCGCTGACCGAAGCGAGGCGAGTCGAAATGTCGGAAAGAAGCGGGGATGTAGTTAATCGTCCCGCAGGTTTTGTGGAGGACATTGTTCTTTCATCCCAACCTGCGGGACGGTTCTTTGATCGCCAGCAAAGAAAGATATTCAAACACAATATTCGAAGCGAGGATTGCAGTGATGTCGCCGTGATCGAACGGCGGCGAGACTTCGACGAGATCAAAGCCGATGAGATTCAATCCGTGCAGACCGCGCACGAGTTGGAGGAGTTGATAACTCGTCAGCCCGCCGACTTCGGGCGTGCCCGTGCCTGGCGCAAAAGCGGGATCGGCGGAATCAATGTCAACGGTGATGTAGGTCGGTCCCTTCATGCGTTGATGGACTTCTTTGAGAATCTCAGCGACGCCTTTTTCCATCACCTCGTGGATGGTGATCGTGCGCGCGCCGAGTTGTTTCGCATCGGCGTAATCGTTCTCGCCGCTGAGCGGACCGCGTATGCCGATCTGCACGTATTCGCCTGCGCGGATTAATCCCTCCTGCAGCGCGTAACGAAATGGCGTGCCATGACTGTACGGCGAGCCCTCGAACTCGGATTCCCACGTGTCAATGTGCGCGTCGATGTGGACGAGCGAGACGGGTCCATGCTTTTTCGCATGAGCGCGCAAGAGGGGGAGCGCAATCGAATGATCGCCGCCGAGCGTGATCAGTGTTGTTCCTGTTTCGATGATTTCGCTAGCGGTGTCGGTGATCGCCGTCATCGTGTGCTCAATGGACGTTGGGACGACGGACACATCCCCATAATCCACCACGTTGAGTTTTTTCAACGGTGTGACGTTGAGCGTCGAGTTGTGTCCCCAAATCATCAACGACGCTTCCCGAATCTTCCTCGGACCAAACCGCGTCCCCGTCCGATACGAAGTCCCGCTGTCGAAAGGCGCTCCCATGATGGCGACATCCACGTCTTTCAGTTCACGCGTCACAGGCAATCGCATGAACGACGGGATTCCCATGAAGGGTTGCAGTCCCGCGCCAAATGCAGGATTATCGTTCATTGCCTCTTTTATCCTTCACCCTTCATCATTCATCCTTTATCTTTCCTCTTTCTTCTTTCCTTTGCGTTCTTCGCGCTCTTCGCGGTAAAAAATTACTCATCCTCATCTACCCCCGAAGCCGCCAACCGATCCGCCTCATCCCGCGTCGACAACTCCTCGATAAACTGATCAATTGCCCCGTCCATCACTGCGGGGAGGTTGTAATTCGAGAAACCGATGCGGTGATCGGTGACGCGGTTCTGCGGATAATTGTACGTGCGGATCTTCTCCGAGCGATCGCCGCTTCCTACTTGCGAACGGCGGTCCGACTCGATCTCGGCGCGGCGTTTCTCTTCCGCCATCTCGTACAGCCGCGCACGCAAGATGCTCAAGGCGCGCAATTTGTTTTGCAATTGCGAGCGCTCGTCCTGACACGTGACGACAATCCCTGTCGGCTTATGCGTCAGACGCACAGCCGTCGAATTTTTCTGCACGTTCTGTCCGCCCGCGCCTGACGAACGATAGACTTCGATCTCGATATCCGACTCGGGGATTTCGATCTCCACCTCGTCCACCTCAGCCATCACAGCGACCGTCGCGGTGGAGGTGTGGATTCGTCCCTGCGCCTCGGTCGCTGGCACGCGTTGCACGCGATGCACGCCTGACTCGTATTTCAATTTCGAGTACGCGCCCTTGCCCTTGATCTCAAAAATCACTTCTTTGAATCCGCCCACGCCGATCGCGTTCTCCGACATGATTTCCGTTTTCCAGCGTGATCTATCCGCGTAGCGCGTGTACATGCGGAACAAGTCCGCCGCGAAAATAGCGGCTTCGTCTCCTCCTGCGCCCGCGCGGATTTCGACGATCACGTTCTTGTCGTCGCGCGGGTCTTTCGGCACGAGCATCCCCTTGATCTCTTTTTCGAGGACTTCGATCTTCGGATTCAATTCGGCGATGTCGGATTCCGCCAACGCGACCAACTCCGCGTCTTTCTCGGACAGGAGGAGCGCTTTTGCCTCCTCCAAGCTTTTCACCGCCTGACGATATTCCCGCGCTTTCTCGACGATGGGCTCCAAATCCACGCGCTCCTTGTTCAACTCGGCGGCGCGTTGATAGTCCGCTCCCACTTCGAGCAGTTCGTTTCCAATTTGGGTATAACGGTCTTCAATACCTTTGAGTTTGTCGAGCATACAATTCCTTCAGTAGCGCGAGATACTATCTCGCCCCACGATTCAAAATAATGCGCGGCTCCCCGTGCCGCGCCTTCAATCAGCAAACATACTCTTTAACGCGGAATGACAAACGCGGAGAGGATCATCGTTAGGATCAACAGAATGGAGAACACTGCGAACACAATTTGCATGATTCGCGTAGCAGTGGATGTTTCCGGTTTACGATATTTCTTATTTGACATCATTCACTCTCAAATTGATATGTTTGTAGAACGCGGTCGCCATCGCCTTTTCGAGTTCTTCCACGGTGATGGGCTTTAGGATATATGAATCCGCGCCGAGGCTCAACGCCCTGTTGATCGTATCGTCGTCCGACTCGGAGGAGAGCATGATGATGGGCAGCTCTTTCGATTCAGGCCGCCGTCTCAAAAACTCGACCATGTCCAGCCCAGAGACTTCGGGCATGTTCACGTCCAAAATGATCAAGTCGGGTTTCTTGCCGCCGACGATGGATTGCGCGGCGGGGCGCACGCTGTTGAACGCAGTGACGCGGCAATCGAGCAGTTCGAGCATCAACCCGACCGCGCGGCTCATCTCTTCATCGTCGTCAACGACCCAGATCTCTCTCATTCCAAATTCGCCTTGATGGATTCCGCCGCGCTTTCCGGCAGGACCGATTTTAATTCCTCAATCGAAGCGGCTCTAATCTTATCCACAGAACCGAAATGTTTCAAGAGGGACTTGCGCCGCGCCGGACCAATGCCGGGAATTGAATCGAGAATTGAAGCCATGCCGAGTTTCTGCCGCTTCTTGCGATGCGCGGTGATTCCGTAACGGTGCGCTTCGTCTCGAATGCGCTGGACCAGATATAGGGCTTGCGAATGACGAGGCAGCATCAACGAATCCGATTTGTGTGGGAAGAAAATTTCCTCCTGCTGTTTCGCCAAGCCTACGATCGGCGCTTTGCCCATCAACTCAAATTTCTCGAGGACTTCCACCGCGCGGCTCAACTGTCCCTTTCCGCCGTCAATGATGATGAGATCGGGCAGAAAGGAGAACGACGCGTCTTTCTTCGCCCCAACCTGACCCGCCGATTCCTCAGCCGACCGCCACCTGCGGAAGCGCCTCGTCAACATTTCCTCCATCGAAGCGAAATCGTCCGGCGCGCCGACCACGCTTTCGATGTTGAACTTGCGGTACAACTTTTTATCCGCCACGCCTTGCGTAAACACCACCATCGCGCCGATGATCGCCGTCCCTTGGGTGTTGGAAATATCGTAACATTCGATGCGGTTGGGCGGCTCTTTCAAATTTAGCGCGGCTTGCAATTCGGTCAGCGCTTGTTCTTGTTTATGCGTATCCGCTTGCCATTGCGCGCGTAAGGCGGTGAGCGTTTCAGTCGCGTTCTCCGCCGCCATCTTCACCAACTCTTGCGGTTGTCCTTCTTTCGGAACGAAGAATTCCATTTTTTCGCCGCCGCGCTTCGACCTCAACCATTCGCCGATGATCTTCGCCTCTTCGATCTCGTTCGGCAGCATCACCTGCTGTGGGATGTTCGCCGCTTCGGTGTAAAACTGCGTGATGAATTGCTCCATCACCTCGGCGTCAGCCGCGTCCTCGGTGCCTTCGAGGATGAAGTATTCGCGTCCGATCAACTTGCCGCCGCGAATGAAGAAGACCTGAACACAGGCTTCGCCGTCGCTGCGTGCCATGGCAAGCACGTCTGAATCTTTGTAATCGGTCGCGAAGACGATCTTCTGCCGCTCGATGATGGATTGGATCGCTTTGAGCTGGTCGCGGATCGCGGCGGCTTTCTCGAAGCGCATCTCCTCCGAGGCTTTTTGCATATCTGCCTGCAAACGCGTCACAATGCCTTCGCTCTGTCCGCTGAGGAAATCCATCAGGTCGGAGATCATTTGGCGGTACGCGGCTTGGGACGCCGCGCCGATACACGGGGCGAGACACAGTTTGATGTCGTAGTAAAGACACGCCCGCTTGTCCATCCCTGTAATTTCGCGGTCGCACGTCAGGTAGGGGAAGATTTTCCGCAAGACATCCAGCGTTTGATAGACCGCCCACGCCGACGTGTACGGACCGAAATAGCGCGAGCCGTCATCCGCCATTTGCCGCGTCACGGTGACTTTGGGGAACGCCTCTGCCCAATGGACTTTGATGTACGGGTAGCGCTTGTCGTCCTTCAATCGCACGTTGAACTTCGGGCGATGTTTCTTGATGAGGTTCATCTCGAGGATGAGCGCCTCGAGTTCCGAACCGACGACGATCCACTCGATGTCGGCGATCTCGCGCACCAGCCGCCGCGTTTTATTGTCGTGGCTGGCGTCCGCATGGAAGTACGACCGCACGCGGTTTTTGAGGTTGATCGCTTTGCCGACGTAAATGATCTTCCCCTCGGCGTTCTTCATCAAGTAGCAACCGGGTTTTGTTGGGAGTGTAGCGAGGATGCCTTGAAGTTTCTCTGAAATTTCCATTAGGCGTTATTGTACTTCATCGGGTTGGTCGTCAAAATAAAATCTCCCGCGTATGGGAGATTTTATTTGCCAGACGGCGGAACCCGACCGGGTCCGATGAAGATCGGCATGTCTATGAGGTACCACCCGTATTCATACGCCAGCGCCGCGCCGCATTCGCCCGGGATGGATTCAAATAAACCGTTATTGTCCACATCGAAGCCTTGCAGTAAATGATCGCCCAACGCCGACATGTCGTTGATGATCGGTTCCATGTCGGGTCCGAACGGCGTTTCCGTCAATTGCAGGGCGAGCGGCAACAACTGATTTGTCCAAAAATTCATGTTTTCGACGCAGATCTGGATGTCTTCGCTGTACGCGCGCATGTTCGGAGTCGAGTCTTCCGCGTCGGCAACCTTTTTCGCGCCGAGCGTCACCAACTGGAGATAGCCGAGGCGCTTGCCGTTTGGCAGGCTGCCGAAGCCGTCGCCGTCGTTGTTGCTGAGGAGTCCATCGTTGTTGTAATCCTTATATTCTTCGCTCTGATCGCCCACGATCAAATTGATCACTTCTTCCGTGCGCGTGCGGACGGTCGCCTCGTTGCCGTTTTGGTATGCCTCCACCAGCCCGACAAAATTGGGGTTGATCGGATCGCCGTTGATCGCACCGGTGATGTAACTTCCGCTGTAATAGTACAACCCCTGCATGGGGGCATAATGATCGGGGGTAGCCGGGTTCTCCACCAGCAGGGAGCGCGCTTCGACCAAAGCCTCCTGAGGAAAACGCGATGAAAAAAGGATATCTGCCGACGGATGGGTCGCGGTGTCGGCATCGGATTCCTTCGTGATCAGCGCTTCGTCGAATAACGCGAGCAGGTTCCGCCCCTGAGGATCCGTAAATTCCAATTGACCGGTGTCTGCGGAGTTGAAGCGAACGGGACCGATATTTCGGACAACTCCGCTGGCGCTGTTCCTGAGCCACGCGACGTAATGTTGACCCTCGCCGGGCAGGGTCACGTTATTCAAAATGATCGTTACCCGGTCCAGCACGCCGTTGAAGTCGTTGAAGCGCAGTCTGCCGACGGGGATGTTCAGGTCTATTGTCGCTTGCGGAGTTTCCGTCACATTGGACGCCCCCGGTCGAAAAAACTGGAAGAGCAGAACTGCCAAGCCGATCGCAAGCGCCACCTCGATCCCGATTCTGAATCGCCGGAGCCAGGGCGTTTCCTGCGACGCGGGTTTGGGTTTGCCTGTTTCCGCCGCGGCTTGGCGCGCCAGTTGGGCGATGTGGATCGTGCCGGGCGAAATTGTCTGCCCGTTGAAGACCGCCAGGAATTCGTTTGCCAGTTCGCCGGCGCTGTCATACCGCAGGGAAGGGTCTTTGGCGAGCGTACGGTCCAGGATGGCTTGCAGGTCGGGGGAGATGCCGTCTATGGCGGGCGGCGGTTCGTTGATGTGCTTCATCAACATGCCGAAGGTCGTGTCTGCCTGAAAAGGCACGCCGCCTGCCAGCATCTCGTAGAGCATGATGCCCAGCGAGTAGATGTCTGTGCGCTTGTCTACTTTTTCGCCGCGCGCCTGTTCCGGGCTCATGTAGGCGGGCGTACCCGAAACGGAGCCGGTGGTCGTGTGCATGGTCGAGTCGAGGAGGCGTACCAAGCCGAAGTCGGTGAGCACCGGCTCCACGTCGGAAGGAAGCGGTACGTCCAAATGGACATCCTCCGCGGCGGAGCGCAGGAGCACATTTGCCGGTTTGACGTCGCGATGAACGATCCCCTTGCTGTGGGCGTAGTCCAGCGCGCTGGCGATGGATTTCAACAACGCCGCCACGGTCCCGAGGGGCAGGCGCTGTTTTTTCTCGTGCAGTGATTTGAGATATGTGGAGAGCGACGGACCCGGCACATATTCCATCACGATGCACGGGGTCTCGTTCTCGATCTTGTAATCAATCAGTTGAACAATGTTGGAGTGCTTGAGTTCGGCGATCACTTCCGCTTCGCGTTGGAAGCGGCTGAGTTGATCCGAGTCCTGGTCGAGCAAGCCGCGCATGACCTTAATCGCCACTACTCCGAGGGTTTTGTGACTGCCTTTGTATACCTCAGCCATGCCCCCGCGGGCGACGAGACGGTCAATATGGACCTTGCCGAGCGTTTTACCAGCCCAGTCTGCCATGCGGAAAATTATAACCTAGAACAACCCCGCCCCGTGTATAATGCCATGACTTTTTTATACGAGGCGAGATGAGTCAAACGCTGGAAGCGCAGATGGGCAAACTCCTTCAGGAACGCGGTTTGAAGATCGCGTTTGCCGAATCGTGCACCGGGGGGGCGCTCGGCAACCGGGTTACCAATGTGCCGGGCGCCTCGGCTTACTTTATCGGCAGTTTGGTTGCGTATGCCTATGAAGCCAAGGCGAACCTGCTGGGCGTTGCCTGGGAAACCCTGAACATGCACGGTGCAGTGAGCAAAGAGACTGTGTTGGAGATGGCGCGCGGCGCGCGTAAAATTTTTCAAGCGGACCTCGCCGCTTCGATCTCCGGGATAGCGGGTCCAGGCGGTGGCACCGACTCCAAGCCTGTGGGCACGGTCTGGCTTGGGCTGGCGACTGCCGACGGCGAGTGGACGCGGCAATTTCATTTTCTTGGAAATCGCGAACAGATCAAAGCCGCGTCGGCTGACGCGGCTTTGCAGTTTGTATTGGATTATTTAGCGAGAAGTTTGTAGCGCAAAATGCCATTTTGCGTTATGTCTGAGCAAACGTATCAATCAATAACTTGAAATTCCCGCCGACGGGGTAGAGGATCGGGCAGGTACATCCGCGCTTCTTGTACTCTTCCACTTTGGCTTTCGCTTCTACAGGCGTGCCTGAAGCAGTGATGCGATGGACGAGATCGTCTGGCACGAGATGCTTGGCTTGGTTGATCTGTTCCTTCGTGGCGGGCCACCCCAAAATGGATTGAATCTCTGTGATCACATCCTGCGAGACGCGCGAGGCTTTGGCGATGTGCGGTTGTTGCGCCAGATACTGGCAGAGCAATTCTTTGGTGTAATCAATCGCCTTGTCGTGACTTTCATCCACCGAGCAGACGATGAGTTGCGGGCGGTCGAAGTTTTCCATCTTGCGGCCTGATTTCTTCAATCCCTTTTCGAGCAGTTCGAGCGCGTTGTCGTTGTAATCGGGCGGGACGCAATAGTTCAGCACCACGCCGTCGGCGATCTCGCCCGTCATTTCCATCATCACATCGCCCGTCGCGCCGATCATGATCGGCACGTTACGCGGCTCGCGGCGACCATGCACCACGTCCAGTTCGATGCCGTCCACGTGATGGAACTCGCCGTGAAAGGTGACGCGTTCCATGTTTAATAATTTCCGCAGAACTTCAACTGTCTCGCGCATGGCAAGCAATGGCTTCTTCCGTTCGATTCCCACATTTTTTGCTAACGGATCCCACCACGCGCCGATGCCGCAGATAATTCGGTTTGGCGCGAGGTCGTCCAGCGTGAGCAACGTCGCCGCGAGCAGACCGATGTTGCGCGTCCAGTTGTTGATCACGCCTGAACCAACCTTGATTCGTTCCGTCACTGCCGCGTATGCCGCCATCGGCACGATCGCATCGCGCACCAAGCGAGATTCCGCCTGCCAGACGGCTTCGAATCCTTTTTCCTCCGCGTATCTGACGTAATCAAGTCCATCGCGCAGGTCGTGCGAATCTTGCAAGTAGAGGGCAACTCGTTCGGTCATGACATTCTCCTCGGTTGTTGGAAGTTGTTGTCCCCGATTATACGCCCGCTAGAAAGTTATTGTGCTTTCCAGATTTTTCACCAACTCAAAATCTTCGGGCAGGTCCAAATCCAATCCGAGCGAGGGGAGTTCAACGATCTCAAGTCGTGCGCCCGCCTTCTTCGCCAATTCGCAGTGACGTTGGAAGGAGTTCTCCCCGAAATCATATTCGATCAGCCCCGCTGGTGAAATTACCAGCGCGTTCGTGCCGCGTTTGTGCCTGTCAGGCGCGATCACGACAACGGGGGGCTTGGTCGCATGATCCAACAACGTGCGAATATCATCGCTCGTTACCAGAGGCAAATCGGCGGGCAAGACCAGCACGCCACGTGTCGCGTACAACTGCGCGACGACCGTTGCGCGTTTCAAGGCTGTATTCAAATGCGGCTGACCGTCCTCTTGCACCGTCCGCGCGCCGTGATTGCGAGCAATGTTCAACGCCACAGGGTCGCGGCTGACTACCAGCGCCTCATTCACCTCTTTCAACTCCGAAAGGGTTTCGAGGGTGTGTTCCAACATCGCACGATTTAGTTCGGTTCGTTCATCTTCGGTTAACATTCCCGCCAGACGGGACTTCCCCCGCCGTAAAGGTTTTACAGGGACGATCGCCCAGAGAGTCATACGGTAACTCCGATGAATTGTAATACTTCGCTTGCCAACTGCTTGCGATCTACATGACTTTTCATCAACGTATTGGTTACGAGCGCCTGCATATTCAAACCCCTTACACTTTCAATAAGTTGCGAATCAATCGTATCCATCACAAAATGCGTAACCAATCCTTGATAATGTTTCGCCACCGCCAACGCCGAAGGCTCGATCCTCAACTCACGATACATCTTCGCGGCGGGTCCCTTGATTGCCTCGCCTCCGATGATTGGGGAGATGGCGACAACACGGTTCCCCTCTCCCAGCGGGAGAGGGGTGGGGGTGAGGGAGAGAATCTTCAAGACAGGATCCACACTCACCCACGGATTCGACGGGCAGATGACAACCGCGTCTGCGGATTCGACCGCTTCGCGCGCCTTTGCGGCTGGTTCAGCCTCGTCAGCCCCCTCAAAGCGGAAGCCTTTCACGCGCGGCTCACACCTTCGATGGACGAAATACTCCTGAAAAGCCAACTCGCCCTCATCGGTATCCACCATCGTCCGAATCGGTTGGTCGGACATGGGCAGGACGGTGTGTTGGATTCCCCAAGCTTTGCAAAAATCCTGCGTGATCTGGCTGAGCGAATCGCCTGCCTTCAATCGCCGCGTCCGTTCGAGGTGAGTTCCCAAGTCGCGGTCTCCGAGTTTGAACCAAGCGGGTCCGCCGAGTTTGGACGCGTTCTCGATCGCATTCCACGATTCGTCTGCGCGACCCCATCCCGTTTCGGGGTTTGCCAATCCCGCCAGCGTGTAGCAGACCGTATCCAAATCGGGACAAATGTACAAGCCGTAATGCTCGAAATCATCGCCCGTGTTGACGATGACGGTGAGTTCTTCTGGTTTGAGAATTTGGGCGAGCCCGTGCGCCAACTTCGCGCCGCCAACCCCGCCCGCAAGTGCGACGATTTTCATCCCTGCCTCCGCCGCAGGCGACATAAATGTCGCGCTACGCGTAACGCGACATTTATGTCGCTTTTTACCACGACCCAAGTTCGGGATTGATGTAAGTAAATTTCCATTCCGTCCATTCTTTTACCAAACTTGCCTTTACAGGATTGTGTAAGATGTATTTGATGACGCGTTCCAATTCTTCATCGTCGCGGACATAGTGGTCGTAACTTTCGTGGCGCCAGAATGCGCCGTTACGATGCAGTTTCAAATTGCAGGCGCGCGCCGTACTGCCTTTCAATAGTCTGAGAGTTTCAGTGACAGGATATTTGGCGCTCCTGCCTTTATGTTGTCCGTGAGAGGTTTCGAGCGAGTCGAATAGTAAATGTCCGTGATTGGGCATAATGCAAAATGCGTAGAGAGTATAGCGAACCTGATCCATTGCAAGGATGCGCTCCATGACAAGGTTGGCAATCTCGTCACTCGCAAGCCATTGAGGACCATACTCACAACGATCAAGCCATTTGTCGAATCGTCCAAAATGCTTTTTCTCGATATCGTACGCAGATAAGCCCTGCTTTGAGTTCAATTCGTGTTCACGTTGGGCTTTGAGTTCGGCGAGAATCTCAAGCGGCAGGGAATCAGCCAATCGGATTGTGACGAATAGCGGATAACCTTCTGGATGAATATGCGGCAGATTGCGTTTGTAGCGAACATCAGGCATGGAGGTTCCTAATGGCGACATAAATGTCGCGTTACGGAGGTGGGCTCAAATTTCACGAACGATTTCGGCTAGCGGCTTTCTTTCTCTAGCAACAGGAACAACTGCTGGAAATCCTAAAAAGACCATTCCTTGCGGCTCCCACGATTCGGGCAAACTCAAAGTCTTTTGAATCGTTTCCTGCGTGAACAGGGGCCAGCACGCCCACACGCCGCCGAGACCTTCCGCGTGCGCGGCAAGGAGGAGTTGCATCCCCGCCGCGGCGACGGATTGGACCGTCATGCGGAATTCCGCTTTGGTGCGGCGTTTGTCGGGGTACGAATCCATCTCGCTCATGTCGAGGCAGAGGAGGATGGTGACAGGCGCGGAGGTGATTCGTTCTTTGGAGCGCGTCACTTGGGCTTGGATTTTTTCAGGCGGGACGTTGTCGCTTTCGAGGTCGCGTTGAAAGTCAACTGCCATCGCTTCGGCGAGTCTTTTTCTGGCGGATGAATCTTCCACTATGACGAATCTCCATGGCTGACGGTTGTGTGCGGAGGGGGCGAAGGTCGCAGTGGCGAGAATCGTTTGGATGACTGAATCAGGCACACGATCCGATTTGAAGCGGCGGATCGAGCGGCGAGTCCGCAGAAAGTTGTGCAGGTCAGTCGCGGTCGTGGACATGAGTCGGCTTGATCTTGTAGATGATCCGAACTTGTCCTGCTTTGCTTTGCCAGGGTTTGTCGTCGTAGCGCCGCGAGAGCATGTCAATGTGTTCGTCGGCGCCTTCGTGCGTGGAGCCGACCACTTCGCCGCGGATGCCGATGTAACGATAACGCTCGTTGGGGTCTTGAATGGTCATCGCCACTTTTGCGCGCTCTTTCATGTTTTTATCTTTGAGCCGACCTTTCGCCGTGTTGATGAGGATGGTATCGCCGTCTACGCTGAACCAAACAGGGGTGACTTGCGGCGAGCCGTCGGGCATGAGTGTGGCGAGAAAGAGGAATGCTTTCGAGTCGTCGCTCACGAGGTCTTGATATTTTGTTTGGATGGTCATGAAATCTCCTTGCTTGTTGTGATGAAGCAAGTGTATCAAGTGTGAATAAGATTCTTGTTAGCGTTCAAGTTATGTTTTTCGCTTGTCCAGCAGTTGAACTGCTGGACGTACTGGAATGGAGATCGTTCCGCAGTTCAACTGCGGAATGAACGGAAGATCATCGAAACAAATCCTGATCCTTCGGGCGGATGATTTCTTTGAGCGACGCTTCACGCAATGGATATGGAAAGCCGCGCACATGGATAACGGGCGTTCCTTCGGCGGCTTGTCCCATCATCAGCGACGCGGCGGCGGCGAGTTCATCGGCGACGCTCACTTGCGTCACTTGCAACTTGAATTTGAATAGGTCTTCTCTGCCGCGCAGATCTTCCAGCGCGGGGATTCCCGCAACGCCAATCGCAACGCCGACCGTTCCGTTGCGCCAGGCGCGCCCGTGCGAGTCTATGATGAGGATGCCGACTCGTTTCCCGCTTTTGGTTTGGATTTCGCTCCGCATCTCTTCCGCGCTTCGGTCTGGGTCGGCGGGGAGGAGGAGGACCCAATCATCCGTAGTAGCGACTTCAGTCGCTTTTGCGGGACGACTAAAGTCGTCACTACGGTTGCCTACATTCGAATGATCAATTCCTGCATTGGCGCAGACGAAGCCGAGTTTGTGCTCCACAATGATCGCGCCGACGCGGGTGCGTAGGACTTCGGCGCTTTCTTGTAGGATTAACTCAACGAGGCGCGGGTCTTTTTCTGTTTGTGTGCCAAGTTCGATTGCGCCTTGCGAGGGCGTGACGGTTGAAAGATTCACTGTCCGCCCTTCGGCTTTGGAAACGACTTTTTGAGCGAAGACGAAAATGTCGTCGTGTTGAAGCGTGATTTGATTTTTATCGAGCGAATTAAGAACAATATCCGCCAGGTTGTCGCCGTGGCGGATGAGGGGGATGTGGAGGAGGGGAGTGAGTGCGAGAGGCATACTGCGTATTTCGTATTGCGTACTGCGTAGTACGGATTACGTAGTACGCAGTATTCTTACGATTTGTTCGCCGCTCCCGTGATTTTTATTCCCGCGTGCGTCGAGCCGTATTGTTTGTTGATGTTGATCAGCACGCTCGTCAAGCCTTCCAACACAACGGAGTTTTCGATGGGACCCGCGTCCCAGCCCGTCAGCCCAGCGGCTTCGACAAGTTTGAGGACTTCGCCGCGCGCGTTCTTACTCGTGCCTGTGACCAGCACGTCACACTCGACGTATTCATCTTTCAATAAATGTTCATGCGAAATATTTTGGAATGCGGCGACCACTTCCACGTTTTCGCCGAGGATCTCTTTTGCTTCTTGCGCGGCGGAGCCTGCGGGCGGCATTTGTACTTTGCTTACCTTCGGCGGCACGAGCGGGACGGTCACATCAATGAGGATTTTCCCTTTGAGCGTGTCTTTCACGCTTTCGAGCGTTTCGCGGTGCGCGGCGTAGGGGACGGTCAGCACAACGATGTCGGCGAGTTGCGCGGCTTCAAGATTCGAGGTGCCGACGATCGAAGTGGAACCTTCCGCCAATTCCATAATTTCGGACGCGGCGGACACGGCTCGCTCCTCCGAGCGGGAGCCGATCAACACTTTGTAGCCCGCTTTTGCCCAGCGGTAGGCGAGACCTTTGCCTTCCTTGCCTGTCCCGCCGAGGACGGCGATGGTCAATAACAGCGGTTCTTTGATTCCGTCAGTTGTCATTTCGTTTTACCTTTTGGTTTCAGGTGACAGTCACTTTTGAAGTGACTGTCACCTTTATTGAATCTTCGCAACTTCCTTTTGATATCGTTCCCACACCTTCGGCGCAATCTCGCGGGCTTTGGCTGAGATTTCTTTTTCATCTAACGTGAGTAACTCGCGGTCTTTCATCAGAACTTTGCCCGCCACAATCGTCGTTGTGACCATGCTTTGCTGAAACCCGAAAATGATGTGCCACGGCAAGTTGCCTGCGGTGAGGGGCGTGTTCGGATGATAGTCTACAAAAATAATATCTGCAAATGAGCCTTCGCTCAATTGCCCAATGGTTGCAGATTGGAAAAACACGTTCGCAAGCGCGGCGTTGTTGTAGATCGCCATCTGCGCCACGTCGTAGCCGCCCATGCGACGCGGGTCGCGGTGATGGACTTTGTGCAGGAGATACGCGGCTTTCCATTCCTCCCACATCGCGTTCGTGAAGCCGTCGTTGCCGAGGCAGACTTTGATTCCCATCCGCAGCATGGATTCGATTGGCGCGACGCCGACGCCGTTGTTCATGTTCGAGCGCGGCTGGTGCGAGAGCCAGGCGCTCGTCTCGGCAAGGATTTCCATTTCGTGCGCGTCGAAGTGGACTCCGTGCGCGGTGATGGTGTTTGGTCCGAGGATGCCGTGCTTTTGCAGGCGGTCTATCACGCGCATCCCCGATTTGTTCAGGCTGTCGTATTCGTCCGATTCGTGTTCGGCGGCGTGGACGTGGAAACCGAATCCGTCGGGGATGGATTGGCGGCACAACGCGAGGGATGCGTCCGAAAGCGTCAGGCTGGCGTGCAGACCGAACGTCGCGGCGAGAAGCGGGCTTTTTGTCTTCTTAATGAAGCGGACGTTTTCGTTGATCCCCGCTTTCATTTTGGATTCGCCATCGCGGTCGGTCACTTCGTAACACAACACGGCGCGCAATC
>JADLBX010000044.1 GCA_020847435.1 Anaerolineales bacterium | reverse complement strand
GCGGACTTCGTGACGATAGAGGTCGAGGTCTATATCCATGCAGGGAGTTTACATGAGGCAAAAGTGAATGTCAATCGAAAATTCAGGGTAAGTCCACGGCGGCGACGGGAAGCGGGTAAAATCCATCCTAAACCATGAGAAATGGATCAACCACCACGTACTTTGTCGGCGGCCACTACGAATTGGCGAATAGAGTCGTTACGAAATACCATTATGCTTGCTCGCAACGTATCGCGCTCAGAATCAGGAGTCCCCTTGAGGGGGCTTCGTATGAATAGCCCGACGGTTGATCGTCGGGCGGTGTTGAAGCGGAGAAAATGCCGGGGAAAACTGAATCAACCCTCCCCTGCGAAAGACGCGGTGGTCGAGTGTCCGCGAATCCCCGCTTTACAAATCCCATCCGCCCTGCTATACTTCCCGCCATTGAAGTTGACTGGTAGCACTGCCAAGGGTGGCAGTTTGTGTAAAAGACAATCGCATGTGATCCACAATCCCTCGCGAGCAAGTCAGCGAGGGTCATTTTTTTATGACCTTTACCGCCAATGGCGGATAAAAAATTTAACAAACAAGGATAAACATATTGTATGAGTAAGCAAGGAAAATTGAAGATCATTCCCCTGGGGGGTCTCGGGGAAGTAGGCAAGAACATGACCGCCTACGAATTCCAGAATAAGATTCTGGTCGTAGACGCGGGCATCATGTTCCCCTCCAACGACATGATCGGGATAGACTACATCGTCCCCGATTACGAATATTTGCGCGGCAGGGCGGGCAACGTGATCGGTATCGTCATCACGCATGGACACGAAGACCACATCGGCGCGATCCATCATCTGCTCAATGACATCAACGCGCCGCTTTACGCGACGCCGCTCACCCTCGGCTTGATCGAGGGCAAACTCGCGCGCAACAACGCCTCTGCCAAAGCGGACTTGAATGAAGTGGAAGCGGGCGGCTCGATCGAGATCGGACCCTTCAAAGTGGAGTTCTTCCACGTCTGCCATTCGATTCCCGACGCGGTGGCGCTGGGCATCACCACGCCCGCCGGGCTTGTAGTGCACATGAGCGATTTCAAATTCGATCAAACTCCTGTGGACGGCTGGCCCACCGACTACGCCAAACTGGCAGAATTTTCGCAACGCGGCGTGGATGTACTGCTTTCGGATTCGACCAACGCCGAACGCCCCGGTTGGACTCCCTCTGAAAAAGTGATCGGGCCCGCGTTCGACAAAGTGTTCGCCGAAGCGCAGGGACGAGTCATCGTCGCCACGTTCGCATCGCTCATCTCGCGCGTGCAACAAGTGGCAGACGCCGCCGCCAAACACGGACGCAAGATGACCTTCGCCGGTCCGAGCATGGTGGACAACGTGAAGATCGCCCGCAAATTAGGCTATTTGGAAATCCCCGATGAGATCATCGTGCCGATCGATCAGGCATTGAAAATGCAGGATCATAAAGTGGCGATCATGTGCACCGGCTCGCAGGGCGAACCGTCGTCCATTGTGGGACGGCTCGCCGCCGGAACGAACCGTCAATTCGACCTGAAACAAGGCGACACGGTTGTGCTGTCGTCGCATCCCATCCCCGGCAACGAAGAGACCATCAGCCGCACGATCAACCGCCTCCTGCACCGCGGCGCGGAAGTGATCTACGACGCGATTGCGCCGGTACACGTTTCGGGTCACGCCTCGCAAGAGGAGCAAAAACTGCTCATCAACCTCGTGCAACCGAAGCACTTCATTCCGATTCACGGCGAACTGCGCCACCTCCGACGCCACGCCAAATTGGCTGTCGAAGTCGGCGTGGAAGAAGACAATGTAATGGTCGTGGAAAACGGACAGATCGTTGTGCTGGCAGGCGGAAACCTGACTCTCGGCGAACGCATCCCCGGCGGCTACGTGTTCGTGGACGGAGACTCGGTCGGCGAGATTGATTTCGGCGTCATGCGCGAACGCGAGAAACTGGCGCGCGCCGGCATCTTCCTCATTGACATCAGCGTGGACAAATTGAGCGGGCGGCTCCTGCACGAACCGGAGATCATCACACGCGGCTTCGTCTCACCCGAAGACGCGGAGGAACTCCTGCCCGAAGTCCGCAAGCACATCATGGACGTGGTCAACAATGGCGGCTGGGAAAGCGAAAAAGACATCGCCAACGCGGTGCGCTCGTATCTTTACGAAGAAACCAAACGCCGACCGATGGTGCTGGTGACGTTAAGTAGGACGAGATAGTATCTCGTCCTACAACTTATTCGCGATCTGCCGGTCAACTTTCCCCATCGGATACTCGTCCAACTTTTTCAACGAAACCCATTTCAAATTCCCATTCATTTCTTTTGACGACACTTCACATCGAAACGCGTACACTGTGACTCTGAAATGCGAATACGCGTGCTCAACTGTTGTCAGCGGATGAACACCCCGCTTCGCGCGCAGGGTCAGCCTGTATGCGGCTCCGACAGCGGATGCCGCCTCCCCAGCCGCCTCGCCTGCGACGCGCGCGTTGGGAAACTCCCACATCCCCGCCAACAATCCCCGCGACGGACGTTTTGCGAGTAAAACGTAAAGCGAATTGCCAATTCGCTTTACAACAACCGCCGCCGCGTGAACGTGATGCGGCATAACCTTCTTCACAATTTTTACGGGGCGTAAATTTTGAGTCCCGCGTTTGCGCGCAAGACAATCCCCCGCCAACGGACAAATTTCACACCGCGGATTCTTCGGCACACAGACCAGCGCGCCTAAATCCATCAGCGCCTGGTTGAAGTCTGCCGCCTTGCCCTTCGGCAAATTTGCTCTGGCAAGTTCCCACAATATTTTTTCACCCTTTGCCGAATTGACCGGCAATTTCACATCGAACAACCGCGCATAGACGCGTTTCAAGTTGCCGTCGAGGGCTGGCTCGTCCATGCCGAAGAGGATCGAAGCGAGCGCGCCCGCCGTGTAGCGACCGATCCCCGGCAGTTTCTGCAATTCGTCCATCTCACGCGGAAGTTTCCCGTCATATTTTTCCACGACGATTTGCGCGGCTTTGTGAAAATTTCGCGCGCGGCTGTAGTAGCCGAGTCCCTCCCACGCGTTCAACACCTCCCGCTCGGAGGCTTTCGCCAGCGCGCGTGCTGTTGGAAACTGCTTCATCCATTTTTTGAAATAGGGAATGACCGTCTCCACCCGCGTTTGTTGGAGCATGATCTCGGACACCCACACCGCGTATTCACTACGATGTCCGCGCCACGGGAGAGTCCGCTGGTGTTTGCGATACCACATCAAGAGACGCGAAGCGAGGCGCGGCTTCTTCACGGCTGGCATGGAGCGAGCAAATTTTCGGTTTGATAGGATTCGTTCAATTCAGGGAAATACACCAAGCGCGCTTCGAGATATTTATCACGCTTGCAACCCAGCACGATCACATCCGCGCCGTGAGTCAGTTTGATAGGCGCATCCGCAGGGAAGATCACGCTGACCGCGCCGTCGTTCAGCACGATGAATCCAAGCCGCGAAAAATCGCGCACTGCATAGATCGCCCACGGCGTCGTCGAAAAAATCCCGTCGTTGCGGCGGAAGAATCGCGGATAAAGTAGTCTCCCCTCGACAATCTGCGCGTTGGGCTGAGACAAAAATTCCATAGCCACAGGGTTTTGAACAGCGATTTCCTGCTTCAACTCATCAACCGTTGACGTGTAGCGTGGCTGGGAAAATCCCTGCGCCAACCAGGGCGTTGAGCCAACCAATATGAACAGAGCGACAAGCGAGGCATAATTCCATAGTTTGGAGTCAGGTCGCTTGCTTCCTGCTTCTCGAACGGCAAGCCGTTCGACTCCAAAGGTTGCGCCGAAAATTTGAGCAAGCCATTTAAGAATTTCAATCGCGCCGAGGCCGAAATAAAAATAAATGATCCAATCCACCGGCAGGTTATAGCGCCACGAGGAAAAACGCGAGATGCCGTTGGCAAGCGCGTATCCCACATTGAACGCCAGCGGAGTCAAGCCAACCCACTTGAATCGACTCCACGCCGCGCCCAAGCCGATACCAATGACAGCAAGATAAACAATGACCAGCGTGAGGTTGTACCATTCGAGGCGTCCGTCCCATTCGACCCAATACAAATTGATCGGCGCGCGCAATCCATTGAACTGCTCGATCAGCGGCAAGGACAGCAATCCGCCGATCTCGGTGTTGAGGAAATGATTTGCGACAAAGCCAGCCACAAAGCCCGGGTTTTCCAGCGTGAACGTGAGGAGGCGTTTCCCCAAACTTTCTTTTTCAAAATCGAACTGGCTGATGTCGAGATTTCCTTCAAAGGAGTATTGCGAAAAAATGACCGCCATCTGCGAGGGATCGTCGAAGGCGAATTGACCAGCAACCTTGTAGTTATGAATCAGCCACGGTGTAATCGTCGCCGACATCACCAAGCCAAACGCGACACAAGCGATGAGCCAATCTTTCCACTTCTTTTGATAGACAAACCACGCAAGAATGAAAACGAAAGGCAAGATGATTAACGATTGCGTTCTCAGCAACAGCAACAGTCCAAACGCGCCGCCAGAAATGATCGCCGATTTGACGTCACGGCGTTCAAGCCAGCGAATCACAACAAGACAAACAAAGGCGATGCCCATCGCTGTCGCAAAATCGGTGACGAACATTTTCGTGCTTGCCGTGCGCGTATTGGAGGAAATCCACAGCGTGGTCAGTTCACGGAAAATGGCAAAGAAGGCAACCGTCACACCGGCGGCGCGAGAATGGAGTTTCGCTCCCAGCCAGTACAACGCGACGGGAAACAGCGCGAAGACCAACGTCTGCGCGGCGATGACTTTGACGTAATCCTGCCCGAAGAGGAAATGAAGCGCGGCGAGGAAGGTCACATACAACGGACGCGGAGGGATGCCGCCGAGATAGTCCGTGCCGATGAGCAGGGATTGGGAGAGGTAATCGTAGAAGCCGGCATCGGAGTATGGAAAAGGGGTTATGTATGGCGGCGTGATAGGCGCGTAGAAACTATTTTTAAGAGAATCAATCGGCACGCTCAGCCAGAGGGCAGAGGCGGTGAGGTAGATGGAGAAGGGCAATAAGAAATTGAGAATTGGAGAATTTAGAGAATTGGTAATTAGTAATTGGTAATTGAGGAGAATAGCGCCGAGGAGGATGGCGAGGGCGAATTGCCAACCTAAAATCGCGACGCCGGGTTCGCCCCAGTAGGCGTCGTCTTTGGTGATGCCGAGTTTGGTGAGGGAGACGAGGAGGAAAACTAAAAGCAGAAGGCAGAAAGCGGTTAGCGAGGAGATGAAGATGGGTCTGTTTTGTTTCAGCGCGTCGAGGTGAAATCCGTTTTTGAGGATGAGGAGGTAAAGCGTGAATTGAATCGAGAGGAGGAGCAGATACCACAACAGCGGACTGAGACGCGTGTAAAGCGGAAGCAAGGCGTCGGGGTTGAGATAACGCAGAAGGAACAGCAGCAGGCTGAACGTCAGAGAGAGAAGCGCAGATAAAAGAGTGGGAAGAGGTCGAACGAGGCGATCAAGCTGAGGAGGGCGAAAGCCCATCCATGCGAAAATCAAAAGAAAAGAAAAAAGAATCGTGAGCAATGCGAGGCGCGCGAGCGAAACATTTCCGCCTTCGGAGGGAATCAAAAGGAGCGCGACCATCGCGACCGCGCCCTCGATTGAGCAGAGAAAATAAAAAAGTGATTTCCGCATCAAGGATTGAATCAAAGCAAAAGCATTTTCGCGGCGAGGAGATTGCTTCGTCGCTTCGCTCCTCGCAATGACAAACTATGGCGAATAAAACTGAAATCCTCCGCGCGCGGGCACGACTTTGTATGAAAAATTTTTGACGTACCCGAAGAGGCGGTCTTGCAAAATACCCCAGTCGTTGGAGTTGAGGATCTGCCGCGCTTGCATCGCGTCGGGGGCAAGCAAGCCGACTTGGATCTGCGGGTAGGAGCCGTAGATCGTCGCCCACGCTTCGGCGGGTTGCAAGCCGAGACGTTGCACGCCGGGGATGAATTCGCCGATGATGAACTCGAAGTATTCCTGGTCGCGTTCACTGGCGATGTCCCATGTCATCAACACTTTGACTGCCATAGTTTTTCCACTAATCTTCGCCAATCGGCGCTAATCCAAATTTGCGAGGATTAGCGTGGATTAGCGGATTCAACTCGTTTGATAATCCAACACGACGACGTGGGTTTCATCGGGCAGACCGGAACGCGTCACTTTCAGGGACGGCTGACTCTCCTGCTTCGACAGTCCCATCTCTTTGATGAACTTGTTGAGCGAGTCGAGCGAGAGTTTGACGGCGGGCGTCGAATAGTGCATCGGCACGACGATGTTCGGTTCGATCAGGCTGATGACCTCCGCCGCTTTCGCCGCGTTCAATCCGCCTCCCCCGCCGACGGGAACCAGCGCGACGTTGATCGTGCCGAGCGATTCGATCTCGGATTGAGTCGGCGTTTGTTTGAGGTCGCCGAGGTGCGCGACAGTGATGCCGTCGTAGTCGAACACGTAGATCGTGTTGCTTGAAGAGCCTTTGCCCTTCTTTTTTGCTCCGCCGCCGTCGGTCGAAACGCCGGTGACGAAAACGCCGCCGATCTCGAACTCACCCGCGCCGTCAATGACGTGCGAGGCGCCTTTGACCGCGTCCGTGTTGTTGTGACCGGGCGCGTCGTGGCTGACGGTGACGATGTCCGCTTTGAGTTTGAGCGCCGAATAGCCGATGGATTTGTTGTCGAATGGGTCCGTCACCACCGTCGCATAATTGCGCTCAGTGAGACGGAAACAGGAATGTCCGTACCAGGTGATTTCCATGAATGAGGAGCCTCCGTCAAGTATTATAACCGGAGTTAACCGGCATCACTGATTCCCGCCTCTCAGGTATAATCATCGTGCATGAAGACCACGCGCTACTTTGAAGAACAGGTTTTGCGAAAACGTCCTTATCTCAAACGCGAATGGTGTGAAATGGCTCTTCAAAATCCAATTCGGCGCGAAGCCCAACCCGACGGACGAATACGCCAATGGATTTTCATCGAAGAATTGAATAAATATCTCCGCGTGGTCACGCTTGAGGACGGCGAGACAATTTTGAACGCCTTCCCCGACAGAAATTTTAAGGTGTAGCATGAAATTCAATTACTATCCTGAAACCGATACGCTCTACATAGACCTATCTGCAAAGACAAGCGCCGACTCTCAGGAAGTCGCCCCAGGAGTCGTCGTAGATTTCGACGCGCAGGGAAACATCGTCGGCATAGACATTGACCGCGCCAGCAAGATCATTGATCTCTCCCGGCTGGAAACGAACTCCCTACCACTGGCAGACCTGCACATTGCGGGCGTAAAAGCGTAGCCGCATAAAACGTCCGACGAAATTCGCCGGACGTTTTTCATTTTCCACTCTTCTCAGCCTCTGCCGCGTCGTGTCGAAAACAGGAATGTCGTACCAGGTGATTTCCATGTATGAGTGAGCCTCCGGGTGAGAACAACCATCGTACGAATGTTACAGTCTTTTCTTGTTAACGAAATAGTTCAATAAATACAATAGAATTGTACATCCAAAAGAACCGCCTGCAATATAGAGATTACTTACCAAATTCCAAAACCAATTTTCCAACTTCATTGTAACAAAATCGTCCGAATTAAAATCAACTTCTTCAGAATTCAATACAAAAAAGGGAACAATTTTTATTGATGCGGTTTGCGAAAAAAAGGGGGACGAATCTCTCGATGCAATGTAAAATTCATATGCTTGTATCTCAGATTGATTGATCTCTATTTGAGGTATGATTTCCACGCAATCTTTGTTTGTAAAGTAAAATCTGTGATCATTAACACGGAATCTGACCAAAGCAGTGAGTTTGCCAACAACTGACACCGAGATCTTTTTTCCATTACATTCTGTATTGTTCATTGTTAGCCACTCAGGAGATCGAATAGTCAAGACTGTCTCTGGATTTTGGTATTGGTCGAGATTCACTTCTAATGGCAACTGTGTTCTGCCATGAGCAATTGTGGCAAAAACTCCTAAAAATATAATTATTGACGTAGCAATAGTGCCAGCACCAGTAATTTTGACCACCCAAGTACCCACCAAATTAAACAAAGGAATAACCATTAGGATAAAAAGCAAGAAACTAGACACTACGACGAGGACAGGCTGATATCTATCAAGAACATACAACGACAAAAGCAAATATAGTGCACCAGCGATCCAAGCAGAGATTGCGGTTGTTAAGCGGTCAAGTGCTACACTGTGTATTGGTCTTAATGCTTTGTTTTTCTTATCTTTCATACTGCTATCTGTCTTGAGACTTAAAAGCTCACAGATATAGCACGCAAGTTTTTTTTGAAAATCCAAATTTCCATACTGTTTAGGTAAGACTTTTATTAGTTCGTCAGCTATTTTTCGACTAAAATGCGGTCTAGATAAAGCCTCCGCTTTTATATACTCTAAATTTCTTTCGCGCCGTGAGTAAGATACGCCTAATACGCCAATTTGATAAACTTTCTCAAACACAAGGCTGCTCCAGGCCCGATCAGAATTGTTAGCAGCCGAAGCTAAGTCGAACTCATATTTTGTACTAGATCGTAAATAATCGAGGTAAAACCCATTGAGCGGTCCATTCAATAGGCCTCGCAACAACGGTCGACCAATCCTGTCTAGAATATAAAACACCCCAAAACATGCTAAACCAAATAGAATCCCTAAAAGATATGCGTTCATTTGTGACGCTCCCTTTTAAATATTCAAGTGTTTTGATAACTCATCTTTTAGTGTTGTGGGTAAAAGACCACTTTTCCGGATGCAGTTGGTTATTCCCCAATCGTCCAATTTGAATGTTGAAATGGGATCTGGCACAACTGAGAGGATTACAACAGGACAATTAACCTTAAGGTCTTTTAGTAGCCATTCCACTAATCCTACCCCAACATATGCATAACGCTCCTGATTGTTCCAATTCAAAACTATTTCGGGTGCAGATTCTTCTTGTGATATAGGCAATATTAGATCAACAACTATTAAATCATAATCTTGCCATTTCTGGGCTTTTTTATATCCGTCGAAGGCGGACAGCGCTATATCTAATTTGTACCCTACTTCTTCAATAGGGCGAAAAAGGCCTTGAATTGTATAATAATCGTCATCAATCCAAAGAATTTTATTTTTCATTTCTGTCTCCGTTAAGATCTATTTGGGCTGATCGATGGGTAAAAGAACAAAAAATGTCGTTAAAAATGCATTGCCTCCTTGGGGAATACTGGTGGCTCTAATATATCCATGGTGCAATTCTTCAATCACTAAACGCGCATGCGCTAATCCAAAGCCACTGCCAGTTCTTTTTCGGTCAGTAGCTCTTTCCCCGCGATAATATGGTTGAAATATAAGGCCTTTATCGATTTCATGTGAGTTTATTCCAACGCCATAATTCTGAATCGAAATAACATAAAATCCAGGTCTAGTCCTCTCGGGTTGTCCTGAAATCTTTATAGTGCGATGTAGATCTTTATTTGCCGGTGGCCGAAACGAGTATTTAACGGCATTATGAACAATATTCTTAAATGCAATAGTAAGATCAAATACACACATTTCAATTACGGGAAAGTTTCCTTCTTGAGCTCTAGGCTCTAAAATATTACAGCCATTTGCGGCGGCTTCAGATTCGAATAGTTCACAAGCCTCTTTTATTGGCAAATATAAGCTTCGTTTAACAAATTGCCGTTTTGAACTTTGTTCTGATAAGACGGAGATAATTGCGGATGCTTGCATATGTAAACGAAGAACCTGTTCAAGATTGTGCTTGGCGGTTCTTTGAAACTCTGTATTTGAAGGGGCGCGCCGGTAAAGGTTTTCTGAATCTGCGAGGATACCTGTCAGGGGAGTATTTATTTCATGGCCGAGACTCATAACTAGTTGCTCGCGCTGTTCAAGTGTTCTCAAGTTATTCATTACCGAGGCGAGTCGCCCGGCAATTGAAGTTAGTAATGTTATATCGCCTCTGAGAAATGGGGAGGCGGCAGTGGGGCGGGCAAGGGTAATTACCCCCAGAAGTTTTTGGTCGCTAGCAATTGGCACAGCAATAAAGGACCATGTTCTATTTGACCTATCTGTCACATGCTCGTCCATTTTCTTAGATGGCAACCCGGTGTTCGAAAATACAATGTTCTTTGCAAATTCCCGAACAGCATACCTTTCATCAATAGACAACTGATTTTCGCATCGCAACTGAAACAATCCAACTTTTTTGTCAGTTATGTCGGAAAGCATACTTACAATATCATTCGGATGTTCAAGTTCAATTCGCCGGATTTCGCGATCAATTCTCTCAATCGCGATTTTTCCATTGCCATAATGGTTGGCTACGAGAGTCAGCTGAAATCGGCCACACATCCCTGTTTTCCCCTCTCCAAGTTCGTATCGAATATCTGGCATCTCGTCTTTATCAACAATCAGTCCCTTTCGACTCGTCATGGTCAGCTTTAAGTAGGGGGCTCCGCGGTGAGATTCGGTTCTAAATATAGAACAACCAGAAGATGCAACTAATTTTGGGATATTTTCTGTAACAGTTTGAAACAGATGGTCCGCCTGCGTGAGAGTACCTAGTTTAGTAAGTAGATTTGCAAGTCTTCTCTGCCTCTCATTTTCAAGCGCCAAGGCAATGGTGCTCGAAAATGATACAGCAAGAATTAACTGAGAACGCTCGAAAGGGTAACGAAATTTTGCTGAAAGATTACGATATCCGCATAAGACCCCCCACACTTCTTCATCCTTTGATCTTATCGGAACCGCCAAAAAGGAAATTACTTGAACTCTGCCAGTCCCGATTTCATGTTTTGGGTCCTCGCGATATTGAATAAATCGATCTTCATCATTTATTTCGTGTCCTACAGAAAACTTGTCAAGAGATTCGTCGTCAAGGTTCATACCATTAATAAACTGCTTGATGTTTGGAAGAATTAACGGTTTGCCTGTTTTAAATATCCAGCCTATTAGATTCTGACCACGACGGAACTCCGGAGCCGATTTCTCATTTACGAGTTCACCGTTTCTTATTATCAATCGCAAAGCTTCACCATCATCACTCCTGATAAAAAACTCAGATCTGGAGCAACCGAGCATTTCTCTCATATGCCGAGTAACATCTGCAACAACTTCGAGAAACGTACTTTTATTGCTCGTCTCAATCAACTGCGATATTGTTTCGCTCTGTTCAGCGAGCAACCAAGTTTGACGAATAACCCCAGATATTATTTGAGAGACGATTACTGCGATTTCTTGAGAAGTTTCAGAGAAGGGCTCTTTATCGTCGGTAGCATGAAATTTCAAAGTTCCAATTGCATCCCCATCTAACACAAGAGGTACCGCCAAAAGTGATCGCCTGTCACCAGGTTTATAAAGCTCATCCCCATCATGATATTCATTTGCCCAATAAAGATCGGCGGAAAGCGATTTGAGTTCCTGGCTATCTGTGACATCTGCGATTCTCTGTGGTTTACAGTTTTTATATACCCATCCAGTTACCCCTTCACCTTCATTAAAAAACGCCTTGCCTATGAAATGTTTCTTGGAGTCTAAGTTTGTTGCTGCCAGTACAATAAAATCATCAAGGTTTTCTTCTAGTATTTCGTTTTCCCCGCGTCGTAGGATGCCGTTATATTCTGGGACATATTCCGGTTGCAAATAAATATAACACCCAATTGCCCCTACAACATTTGGCAATTCTTGAACAACGACTCTAAGTAATGTACCTAGGTCGGTTATGGATGTTATCTTACTCATGAGAGTTAGTACTGCTTTTTCGCGTGAAGAGTCTATTTCTATTGCCATGGAAACTCCCTAACCAATTTGTGATTGAGATTATATCAGATGCAACAAGGTCTTATATGACACCCTTCACTAACTTTATCCCGCACAGGCGAGAGTCCCATTTGTCATATTCTTGGTAGAAAATTAAGGGCATTCAAATAAGATGTGTTAATCAAGTGTCATTGTTACCTAAAGAATAGAATTTGATTTTGAGTAATTGTAGATTCAAATTCACGTCGAGCTCAAATCAGGCAACTTCCCCCACCACCCCTCCACAAACCTCCACCGCTTCGTCTTGGCATAATCTCCCTCTTCGGGATAAAAATATTTTGCATAATCCGCCCAGTGATCGGGTGTGCCGAAGAGATCGTCCTTTTCGCCATTCGATTTGAGGTAGCGAGAAATTCGCTTACGGGCATGATCGCTCAACGCGTTGTCCCTTTCCCAACCGACATACATCGCCACCGACTCGGCGAAATCTTCCACGCGGTTGAAGTTCCAGTCTGAGCCGCTGGGCTTATCGCCGTAGAAGTAGCCGCTCCGGTTACAGCCGGGTTTGCGACCGCGCTTGCCGGGCTCGTCGGCGCGGACGAATCCGTTCAGGTCCGCGAGGCGGAAGAATTTCCGCATCCACGAAAGAAGCGGAGAGGTGAATCCGCCGGTAAATTTTTCGAGGCGGCGTGAGAGCCCCCAGCCGTTGTGCTCGTCCCAGATGTGAGCGAATTCGTGGACGACGGTCCACGAAGTGAAAGGATGCGTAGTCGAAAATGCGACTTCGCCTTTCTGCGCCTCGCCGCCGTGCGAGCCAATACTTGCTTTTTTCACTGTCACCTGTCCGAGGTTCTTGGTGAAGTTTTGATTTCCACCCATGAGGTTTGCAAACAGCAAAAGCGAATCGCTCAATCGGTCGAGGTCGGCAAGCGACCATGTCCCCTCTTTCCACGTGAGGTTGCCCATCGAAACTTCCTCGCCCCAATCGGCGAGGACGGTCACGTGAAAGTCCGCGAGGAGGCGGGCGTGTATCTCAGCCGCAAGTTCCGATTGGGCTCGATCCATGCTCGAAGTATAACGGCATTTATAATATTCACGGCAAGCGCGCCACTTGACGCAGTACAACTGCGTCAAGAACATATCAAGAACAGAGTGACTGTCACGCTATGAAAAAAACCAACCTCCTGCCCTATCTCGAAGCCGCGTTTGCCGCCAGCGTGTGGGGCGCGTCGTTTATCGCAACCAAAGTCGCGTTGAGGGATGTGTCGCCGGTTACCGTGGTGTGGCTCCGCTTTGGGATGGGTCTGCTCGTGCTCGGCGCGGCGGTGGCGCTGAGAAAACAATTTGCGCTCCCGAAGAAAAACGAGTGGGGTTATTTTGCACTGCTCGGTTTTTTGGGCATCACGTTTCACCAATGGCTGCAATCGAACGCGCTGGAGACCTCCGAGGCTGGCACTACCGCGTGGATTGTCGCCACGACGCCAGTCTTCATGGCGCTTCTCGGCTGGTTGATTCTCAAAGAGGGATTGAACCTCGTCAAAATTTTCGGGATTCTCCTCGCCTTCGTCGGCGTTCTGCTTGTGGTTTCGGATGGAAACCCCGCTTCGATTCGGATTGGGAAGTTTGGCGCGCCAGGCGACTCGCTCATCCTCGTCAGCGCGGTCAACTGGGCGGTCGTGTCGACGTTATCTCGCCGCGGGCTGAAGACGAACGAGCCAGCGTTGTTTGTCTTTTACATGATGACGTTCGGCTGGCTGTTCACATCCGTGCTTGCGATTGCAGGCGGGAATTTTGTCGAAGTCCCGCGTCTCACCTTCGATGGCTGGCTGGGAATCACATTTCTCGGCGTGTTCTGTTCGGGGCTGGCATACATCGCATGGTACGACGCGTTGCAAGCGTTGACGACCGCGTCCACAGGCGTGTTTTTGTACATTGAGCCATTGATTGCGATGGTCGTCGCGTTTTTCGTGTTGGGCGAGCCGATCACGGTCGCGGCGTTGGCGGGCGGAGGCATCATCCTATTGGGGGTTTGGTTGGTGAACAAAACTTGAGGCGCCGCGCACGCGTCCGCGCCGAGGCAGGTTGAGGGTCGCGGCGACGCGGGTTTTTCATCCCCATAAAAAGAATATGGGTGTACAATGCAGTCACCATATTCCCACGAAACGGAGGAAAGACTCATGGCAAGCGTTACGTTCGATCACGTGTTCAAGAAGTTTGGGGAGGTGATTGCGGTGAACGATTTGAATATCCAAATTGAAGACAAGGAATTTCTCGTGCTGGTCGGTCCGTCGGGGTGCGGTAAGACGACCGCCTTGCGCTCGCTGGCTGGCTTGGAGGAAATCTCGAGCGGCGAGATCCGCATCGGCGACCGCGTGGTGAACGACGTGGCGCCGAAAGACCGCGATATCGCCATGGTCTTTCAGTCGTACGCGTTGTATCCGCATCTTTCGGTGTACGACAATATGGCGTTCGGTTTGAAACTCCGTAAGACGCCGAAGGAGGAGATCAAGCGCCGCGTGAACGAAGCGGCGGATATCCTCGGCATTCAGGAGCTGCTCGACCGTAAGCCGCGTCAACTTTCGGGCGGACAACGCCAGCGCGTGGCGGTCGGGCGCGCCATCGTGCGCGAGCCGAAAGTCTTTCTGTTCGACGAGCCGCTCTCGAACCTCGACGCGAAACTGCGCGTGCAAATGCGCGCCGAGATCAGCAAACTGCACCAGCGGTTGCAGACCACATTCATTTATGTGACACACGACCAGACCGAAGCGATGACGATGGCGACGCGCATCGCAGTGATTAATAAAGGCGTCCTTCAACAATTGGATACGCCGCAGAATTTGTACGATCACCCCAACAATTTGTTTGTGGCAGGTTTCATCGGCTCGCCCGCCATGAATTTCTTCCGCGGCAAGTTGCGGAAAGATGGCGCAAAACTTTTGTTCGACGCGGGCGATTTTTCCATTGCGCTTCCCGCCGCGAAGTCTACATCCTACGAACCGCACGCGGGCAAGGATGTGATCTTCGGCATCCGCCCTGAGAACGTCCACGATGCGGAGTTCGTTCCAATGAATATTGCGACGGAGAAGGTCATGGCAAAAGTGGATGTGACCGAGTTGATGGGCAACGAGATCTTCCTGTATCTGATGAGCGGGAACAACACCTTCGTCGCCCGCGTAGACCCGCGCTCGCAATTGCGCGTCGGCCAGCAGGCGGCGGTCGCTTTCGATATGGAAAATCTCCACCTTTTCGACGCGACAACCGAGCAGGCGATCCGGTAATCCCATAGGCACAATACATTCATATTCAACTCGCCCGCGAAGTTCGCGGGCGAGTTTGATTTATGGGGACACACGGTTATAGAGCCTCTTGGACTGGGAGAGGGGATCATCTTAAAAGTTTTGCTGACGGTTGACAAAGAGAGCCAAAATTGCTACACTACTAACACGTTTTAGTAACACGCGTTAGTAAGGAGTCCTAGGTTGCAACGTAAACGAGCTACAAGCAAGGAAGTTGCGCAGATGGCTGGCGTCTCGCGCACTACAGTGTCGCTCGTTCTAAACAACGTGCGAAGTATTCAAATCAGTCCCGAAACCCGCCAAAAAGTGCTTGATGCCGCAAACGAACTGGGGTATGTGCCGGACGCGACCGCTCAGGCGCTAGCTCGCCGCCGCACAAAACTGATCGGACTCGTTTTGACCCGTACCCAACATCACATTGCCACCGATGCTTTTCTTCCAAGAATTATCAGTGGCTTGCTCACCTCGGCAAAAAAACAAAACGTGAGGATTTTGGTTGATTGGATGGAAACGGAACACCCGGATTCGGCTTATTTCGAACTTGCCCGCGCGAAAAGGATTGACGGCATGATCCTCTCCACTCCCCGTCTGGACGATAGAGCGCTCAAGGCGCTCGAGAAAGTGGACGTTCCAACTGTGTTGATGGGAAAAATAGATGGGCTAAATTTACCTTTCATTGACGTGGATAATTTGAAAGCGGCGGAAAAGGCAACTGCCTACATGTTGGAATTGGGACACAGAGCAATTGCCTGCATTTCCAGCGCTCCGCGCGAATATACGGCAACGCCGGAACGCGTGGGCGGGTATCAGAATGCGTTAACGAAGGCAGGCATCCCCATAAACGAAAACCTGATCCGCTATGCGGACTTCGACCCCAAAAGCGGATATGACTGTATGCAATCTTTGCTACAAAGCGGCGAGTCGTTTACAGCCGTTTTTGTCGCGAGCGACAACGTGGCAATCGGAGCGAAAGCCGCCTTGCGGGAGGCAAACCTGCGCGTCCCGGACGATATTTCGCTGGTCGGGTTTGACGATATCCCATGGGCTCAGTATTCCGATCCGCCGCTGACCACGATCAAACTCCCCGCAGAATTATTGGCGCAAAGCGCCTGTGAATTATTGCTGGATTTAATCCAGGACGGCAACGCGGGGCAATCGCATCAAATGGTTCTCGATACCGAACTTATTATCCGCAAATCGTGCAAGCCGCTATGACGCTTTTCAAATTATGGAATCTGCACTGGAAGGAGGTGACGCTTCCTCACATTTGTTCGAAGTTAGTCGTTCGACAAGACCAAATAAAGTCAGCATTACAAGAGGAGTAAGAATGAAAAACAAATCAATTTTTTGGTCCATGACCAGCATTGTTGCTCTAGTGGCATTGCTGCTCACTGCTTGTGGACCGACCGCGACCGAAGCGCCGGCAACGCAGGCGCCTTCAACCGGCGGGAGTGAGATTGACTGCGCGGGGGCAAAATCCGGCGATGAGATCAGTATGCTCTATCAATGGTCCGGTGTTGAAGAGGCGGCTCTCAATCAGGTTCTGAAACCCCTGCTGGATGCCTGCGGAATCGTTCTCAAACCGGAGTCAACCCGCGACCAGGCTCTGCTCGATACACGCGTCCAAGCCGGCACCCCGCCCGACGTCGCCTTTTGGCAAGTGGCTCAATTAGTACAGTACAAAGATAAGTTGCAAGCGATGGATGCCCTCGGCGCCGATTCGTCAAGTTACAGCGATTTCTTCCTCGCCCCGGTAACAATTGACGGAAAATGGCTGGGACTTCCAATCAAAGCAGACGTTAAGTCCATCATCTGGTACAGCCCGTCCAACTTCGAGACCCTGGGCTACAAAGTTCCCACAACTTGGGATGAACTCGACGCACTCGTAGAGAAAATGGCGGCAGATGGAAACGTTCCCTGGAGCATGGGCTTTGAATCGGGCGACGCAACCGGCTGGACGGGTACCGACTTTGTTCAGGACATCATGTTAGTCCAGCAAGGTCCCGGTTTCGTCAACGGGATTCTGGATGGCAGCGTTTCCTACGCTGATCCAGGCGTCAAGCAAGCCTACGAAACGTACGGCAAATGGGCAATGAGCGACAAATATACGGTTGGCGGCGCGCAAGGCACGCTGTCCACCCCGTTCCTCGAAGCCATTTACAAGCCGTTCGCGGATCCCCCGGAAGCCATGCTGGTCAAGCAATCCGGCTTTGCAGGCGGTGAAATTGCCAAGCAATTCTCCAATCTGAAGCAAGGCGCCGACTATGATTTCTTTGTGGTGCCCAGCATCCAAGGCTTGCAAGGCTCCGTCGAACCGATGATGGCTTTTGCGGATACGCCCGCGGTCCGCGCGCTCGTCAAGTATCTTTCCTCCGCTCAGGGGGGCGCCAACTGGGCTGCCGCGACCTTCGGTCTCTCTCCAAATAAAGGCGCCGCAGGGAATTACACCGATGCCGCGCTACAAAAACTTGGCGACGCAATCGCCTCAACCTCCGGTTTCACCACCGACATCGGCGACACGATCCCCGGCGGCTTTGGTTCTGCCGAGTTCCAGGGAATCTCGGAATTTGTGAACGGCGGCGATTTGGACTCGATTCTTGCAGGTTTAGCCGCCAAGCAAGCGGAAGGATTGAAAAAGTAGTTGGCGAATGAAAGTGGGGACGCCTCCTTGGAGGAGGCGTCCCTATTCTTTTCAACGGAGGCTGAGATGGCTGCGTCACAGGCTAACTCCAACATTGGAATGTCCGGCAAACGAAAACGAAAGCAAGCATCCCCCAACCCACCGGTCCCTCAAATCATGAAACAGGGAGCGTTCGTCCCCTGGCTTTACCTCCTGCCGGCCCTGGCTGTCATGACGTTTTTCATCGTCTATCCGATGATCAACACCATAGGCTTAAGCTTCATGAACAGCGACGGGACCGCCTCCGCCGCCACAACCTGCCGCGACGGACAGCCATGCTGGGGCGTTTTTGAGAATTATCGTTACGCCCTGACGGATGAATTCAATACAAGTTCGCCAGCCGCATTATGGAAATCGTTCTGGAGTTCCTCCTATGGAAATACGATCAAATGGATCGTGGTCATGGTGTTCGGAACCGTAACCGTTGGGCTCGCGTTTGCCGTCCTGGCAGACCGC
This sequence comes from Anaerolineales bacterium, assembly GCA_020847435.1. Lineage (GTDB taxonomy): Bacteria > Chloroflexota > Anaerolineae > Anaerolineales > Villigracilaceae > Defluviilinea. The sequence goes on along the minus strand of JADLBX010000044.1, from coordinate 54,588 downwards.
GTGAAATACGAGGCGCTGGCAAAAGCCGTCTTATTCATGCCCATGGCCATCTCCTTTGTGGGCGCCGGCGTCATTTGGAAGTTTGTGTACGATTACGGCACATCGCAAACCCAGATTGGCTTGCTCAATTCGATCATTACCTCGCTCGGCGGACGTCCAGTGGCTTGGCTCTCTACGATCCCAATCAACACGTTCATGATCGTCATCGTAGGCATTTGGATTTGGTCCGGCTTCTGCATGACGATCCTTGCGGCGGCTTTAAAATCGGTGCCAGATGAAATCATTGAAGCCGCGCGCGTGGACGGCGCGGCGGAATGGACCGTGTTCTGGAAAATCATCGTTCCCATCATTTTGCCAACGATCACGGTCGTGGTTACGACGATGGTGATCAATGTATTGAAACTCTTCGATCTTGTTTATGTCATGACCGGCGGGAACTTCAAAACCGACGTAATCGCCAACCGCATGTACACAGAGATGTACAAGAATTTCAACGTCGGGCGCGGCACGGCAGTGGCGGTAATTCTCGTCGTAGCGATCATCCCCTTCATCTATCTCAACATAAAGCGATTTCTCGAACAGGAGGCTTCGCGATGAACAGGGATCAAATCAACAAACAGCTAAACAAGCTGCCGACACATGCGATCGTCATCCTGACGATGGTCATTTGGGCCGTTCCCACCTTGGGGCTGTTAGTCACCTCCCTGCGCCCTCCTGAGGCTGTGGGAAGTTCCGGCTGGTGGACGGCATTCACGACTCAGCGCACCGCAGGTCCATATGAAACCTACTGCGCGGAATGTCACGGGACGGACCGAAAAGCGCTTCCGCAAGCCGATCTAACGAACCCAGAACTGATCGCCAAATACAGCCGCTCTCTACAGTTGTTGGCGTTGCTTCGTCAAGATATTAATGGACAACCGCACATGGGCAACATGCCCCTGCCCACCGCGCAGGAAGCCGCAGACATTGCATCGTATTTACGAGACGACGACCAGGCTAACTCGCGCTTCACCTTGAACAATTACATTGACGCGCTGGTCGGTTATCGCGGACGCAGTTCTTACACAGCCGATTGCGAGGCGGGGACACAACCGCCCGACCTCAAATGCAACCTGAGCGATATCCTCAACCCGCGGGGAATGGGGCGGGCTTTTATCAACAGTTTATTCGTCACTCTGCCCGCTACATTTATCCCGATTCTGTTCGCCGCGTTTGCCGGTTACGCATTTGCCTGGCTCGATTTCAAAGGACGGTTTCTGCTCTTTGCCTTACTGGTCGGCTTGCAAGTTGTCCCCCTCCAAATGACATTGGTTCCGATCTCGCGGTTTTACGCGCAGACCGGTCTGAATGGCACCTTCCTTGGCGTATGGCTCTTCCACACCGGCTTCGGGATGCCGTACGCCATCTATCTGATGCGCAACTTCCTCGGAACTTTGCCGCGCGACCTATTCGAATCAGCCTACCTGGACGGCGCGACACACTGGACCGTATTCCGCCAATTGGTTGTCCCACTCGCCATGCCGGCGATCGCCTCGCTTGGGATTTTCCAATTCCTATGGGTGTGGAACGATCTTCTCGTTGCGTTGGTTTTCCTCGGCGGTACGACGCCGGTCATGACCTACCAGATCAGCAACATGGTCACATCGCTGGGATCAGGCTGGCAAGTCCTTACGGCGGCGGCATTTCTATCCATGTTGCTCCCCATGATCGTGTTCTTCTCGTTACAACGATACTTCGTCCGCGGTTTGCTGGCGGGATCGGTTAAGGGCTGAGATACGCCCACTCAAAGATACATTGCCCAACCGCCAAGAAGCAATTTCTTGGCGGTTGACGTAAAGGATAATCCTGCAACCATGTGGTACAAAGACGCGGTCTTTTATCAAATTTCGGCGCGCGCTTTCAAGGACAGCAACGGAGACGGATTTGGCGACCTGCGCGGCATCATCGAAAAACTCGATTACCTGCAAAACCTCGGGGTGGACTGCCTCTGGCTGATGCCGATTTACCCTTCGCCGTTACGCGACGACGGGTACGACATCGCCGACTACTATAACGTTGACCCGATGTATGGGACTCTCGACGATTTGAAATCCCTGGTGGATGCGGCACACGCTCGGGGAATACGCGTCATTACGGACCTCGTCCTGAATCACACGTCGGACGACCACTCGTGGTTCAAGGCTTCCCGCTCCGATAAAAATTCTCCCTTCCGTGATTATTACGTGTGGAACTCCACGAACGAAAAATACAAAGACGCGCGCATCATCTTTCTCGACACCGAAACTTCGAACTGGACGTTGGATGAGAACACCGGAGAATATTACTGGCACCGTTTCTATGCCAGCCAGCCCGATTTGAATTTCGACAACCCAAAAGTACAGGAGGAAATGATCAACGTCGCGCGCTTCTGGCTCGACCTCGGCATTGACGGTTTCCGCGCGGACGCCGTTCCGTACCTCTTCGAGCGCGATGGCACGAACTGCGAGAACTTGCCGGAAACCCACGCCTACTTGAAAAAACTGCGCGCCTTTATGGATGTGAATTACCCGGGCAGAATTCTGCTGTGCGAAGCCAACCAATGGCCCGCAGATGTGCGCGAATATTTCGGCGAGGGCGACGAGTTTCAGATGGGCTTTCACTTCCCCATCATGCCGCGCATCTTCATGGCGCTCAAAAAAGAACGCGCCGACGATCTGCTCGAGATCCTCCGCCGCACGCCGCCCATCCCTGAAAATTGCCAATGGTGTACATTCCTTCGCAATCACGATGAACTGACTCTCGAAATGGTCACTCCCGAGGAACGGCAATGGATGTGGGAACAATACGCGCCTGAGCCGCGCATGCGCTCCAATCTCGGCATCCGCCGCCGACTTGCCCCGCTTCTCGATAACGACCGGCACAAGATCGAATTGGCGAATTCGCTTTTATTCACTTTACCCGGCTCACCGATCATTTACTACGGCGACGAGATCGGCATGGGCGACAACATCCACCTCCCCGACCGGAACGGAGTCCGCACGCCCATGCAATGGGACAATTCACCGAACGCCGGGTTCACGACGGGGAGCCCATTCACGCCGATTCTGCAAGATTACCCAACCGTTAATGTTGCCGATCAACTCAACAAAATCAACTCGCTCTATCATTCGCTCCGTCAAATGATCGAGATTCGCAAAAAACATCCAGCCTTCGGACGCGGGACAATGGAGTGGATCAACGTGGAGAATCCCGCAGTCGCGGTTTACACGCGCGCCTATCAAGGCGAATCCCTGCTGATCATCAATAACCTGAGCGGTTCGCCTCAACCCATTTCTCTTCCTGAAAGTTTGCACGGTAAATATCGAGATCTATTCTCTGGCACAAGAATGCAAATCTACGGACCGCTGGACGTTTCGGCTCGTCATTACCACTGGCTAAAACGGATATGACTTTCCGAGACCGGGCTACGCGTAAGCGCATCGCTCTATGAATTTTTCATGACTGGATTCACCGCTTTTTGCATGTTGAAGTAGAATCGACCGGCAGGACAAGACCGCGTCTTGTCCTACTTCATTTCAACGCCGAGGCAGATCAATGACCACACCCGAATGGGCGCAGGACGCAATTTTTTACCAGATTTTCCCCGACCGTTTTGCACGCAGCGCGCGCAACCCAAACGACAACCTGACCTTCGAAGATTGGGACGCGCCCCCCACCCCACACGGATTCAAAGGCGGAGATTTATACGGCGTGACGGAACGTCTCAACTATCTCAAAGACTTGGGGATCAACGCGCTGTATCTCAACCCGATCTTCGCCTCCGCGTCCAACCATCGTTATCACACCTTTGACTACTACAACGTGGACCCACTGCTCGGCGGCAACGAGGCGCTGCGGGCATTGCTCGACGCGGCGCACAAGAAAAACATCCGCGTCATTCTGGACGGGGTGTTTAATCATGCCTCGCGGGGGTTCTGGCAATTTCATCATGTACTCGAAAACGGCGCGGGCTCGCCATACAAGGATTGGTTCTTCTTCGACGAAGAAAGATTGAGCGGCAAAAAACATTGGGGCGCGTATCCCAGCCCGCACGAACAAAAACAACTGCATCACGAAGACAGCCTCACCGCAATCGGCTATCGCGCCTGGTGGAATTTACCCGCCCTGCCCAAATTCAACACGCAGTCCCCGGCAGTCCGCGAGTTCCTCTTCGATGTGGCTGAATATTGGATTAAGTTCGGGGCAGACGGCTGGCGCTTGGACGTCCCCGCCGAGATTGACGACGATTCGTTCTGGCAGGAGTTCCGTCAGCGCGTGCGGAAGGCTAACCCCGAAGCCTACATCGTCGGCGAGATTTGGCACGAGTCGCAACGCTGGCTCCAAGGCGACCAGTTCGACGCGGTGATGAATTACGTCTGCACGAACGCCTGCGCCGCATTCTTCCCAGGCGAACACCTCGATTTGCGCGTGGCACACCAGCAATCGAATTTTCGCAACATCCATCACCCCATCGGCGCGCACGAATTCGCCGACCGCGTGGACCATATGATGAATTTGTACAAACCCGAGATCACGCGCTCGCAATTGAACCTGCTCGATAGTCACGATATGCCGCGCTTCCTTTCGTTCGCGAGCGGCGACCAGAACTCGCTCAAACTCGCGTGGCTCTTCATCATGACTATTACCGGCGCGCCGTGCATCTATTACGGCGACGAGATCGGTCTCGACGGCGAACACGATCCGTTTTGCCGAAAATCCTTTCCGTGGGACGAGCACAAATGGGATAAAGATTTGCTGAGTTATTTCAAAGCGCTCATCGCGCTGAGGAAGAAAAACCCCGCGTTCCGTCGCGGCGACATGAAACGCCTGTGGTCGGCGCACGGGGTCTACGCGTTCTCACGCTCGTTCGAAGGGAAAACGTTCGTTGTGGCGTTGAACGCGTCCGAAGAGCCTCAACAGGTCCACGTCACATATGAAGCGCAGAAGACGCCGCGGGCGGTCTTCGGGAGCGCGTCCGATATTTCGGTGAATGGCGAGTTGACGTTTACGATTCCCGCAAGAAGCGGCGTGGCGCTGAAGTAGCCCGCATCCCGGGAATGGCTAATTTGGTGAGTCAAGCCACACCGTTCGTGCCGCGAGCGCTACAGTGCGAGACGGCAGAGCCCACAGAGATTTTGAGCTTTTCTCTCAAAGAACTCCGTGTTCTCTGTGGCAGAGAAAGTTTTTACTCACTTTTTTCGCCACTCCCCGCATCTCCCCAAACCTGCTTACGGTATAATTCGAGCCATGCAAACTCAAATCATTGGCGTCCGCTTTAGCAAAGTGGGCAAAATCTATCATTTCGACACCGCCAGCGTGCCAGACGTGCAGGTCGGCGAGCATGTGATCGTGGATACCTCGCGCGGCAAGCATCTCGGCGAGGTGATGCGCGTGGAAAAAGAAACGCCGCCCAAACCCGACGGCGGCTGGAGGGCTGTGGAGCGACGCGCCACCCCGCGCGACCTCCTGCTCCTGCAAGCGTGGCAAGCCAAACAGACCGAAGCCATGATCAACTGCCGCGCCCGCGCCGCCGAGATCAAACTTGAAGGCGTGAAGATCGTCGCCGCGGAATACAACTACGACGGCACGCGCCTCGCCTTCCTGTTCAACACCGAGACCGAGGAAAAAGTTGACCTCAAATCGCTCAAGAAGGATATGCACAACCTGTATCCGAACACACACATCGAACTGCGGCAGATCGGTCCGCGCGACGTGGCGAAGATCCTCGGCGGCATGGGCGCGTGCGGAATCGAAACGCGCTGTTGCTCGAAATTCCTCACCGACTTCTCGCCGATCTCGATCAAGATGGCAAAAGAACAGGGCATCTCGCTCACGCCGGAAGAAATCACCGGCATGTGCGGGCGCCTGCGCTGTTGCCTCATCTATGAATACGAACAGTATGTCGAAGCGCGCAAACAACTGCCCAAACGCAACAAGCGTGTGGTCACCCCGAAGGGCGAAGGCAAAGTCGTGGACGTATCGCCCATGAACAACAAAGTGCTGGTACTGCTCGACGGCGAAGCGCGCTACCCGACCGCCTTCGACCGTGAAGAAATTCAACCATGGGACGAACTCGAAGCCCTGCGCCGCAAATCCGAAGCGCCGTGCGACCGCCACAACTCCGGCGGATGCACTTGCAGTAAAGCGAGCCCGCGCAATAACAGGAACAATTAACTCGACTGCGGAAGTTAAAGGCCGCTTCCTTTCTCCCTTCAACCTGCCTCATGACCCTCGACTCTCTCGCCCCCGATAACTGGGACGCACCCAAGAACATCCTCGTCATCCTCGCCCACCCCGACGACCCCGAATTTTTCTGCGGCGCCACACTCGCCCGCTGGGCACGCGCAGGCCACAGCCTCACCTATCTGCTCCTCACCTGCGGCGACAAAGGCTTCAACGACGCCACCACGCCCGCGAACATGACCCCCGAAAAATTATGCGGAATCCGCCACGAGGAACAACGCGCCGCGGCAACTGTGATCGGCGCGCAAGCCGTCTACTTCATGGATGTTGAAGACGGCTACCTCGTGCCAGACATCCAACTTCGCCGCGAAATCGTCCGCGAGATCCGCCGCCACAAACCGGACATTCTCGTCACTTGCGATCCGCAAAACCTGTTCGCCATGTACGGTCTCAACCACCCCGACCATCGCGCCTGCGGACAAGTCGTGCTGGACGCGGTCTTTCCCGCCGCGGGAAGCCCGGTCTTCTTCCCCGAGTTACTCACCGAAGGCTTCGAACCTCATATGCCCAAAGAGGTCTGGTGCTCGCTAACCTCCCAGCCCAATACGGTTCTCGACGTTACCGAAACGTGGGAGCTCAAACTTGAAGCGATCAAGATGCACAAGACGCAAGTCCCCGACCCAGTCAAACTCGTGGAGCGCATGAACTCCCGCCGCGCCGAAGACAGCCCGGAAGACAACCCGCGCTACGAAGAAAAGTTTAGAGTGGTAAGATACCGGTAACCACACCTCCAAAGTCACAAAGCAAGCAAAGATTCTTTCATCTTTCATCTTCCGTCTTTCCTTCGCACCCTTCATACTCGGAAAGTTTCTGAAAAGTCACCGCTGATTTATTAACCGCGAAGCGCGCCAAGGCCGCTAAAAGACAAAAAAGGATTTTCTTCGCGCTCTTTGCGGGCTTAGCGGTACAAAAAAATTATTGAATTTAGTTGTCAGACGCTCTCGTAAAAAAGGAAACCACTATGTCCACTTTCCTCCAGCACGCCGAAGAACTATTCCCCTACACCCAAGCCATGCGCCGCGACTTTCACAAACACCCCGAACTGGGATTCCGTGAAATCCGCACGGGCGGCATCGTCGCCAAAGAACTCGAAGCCCTCGGCTTGGAAGTGACCAAAGGCGTCGGCAAGACCGGCGTGGTCGGCTATCTCGAAGGTTCGCGACCCGGTCCGACGATCCTCCTCCGCTTCGATATGGACGCGCTCCCCATCGCCGAAGAGACCGGCGCCGAATACGCGTCCGAAAACCCCGGCGTGATGCACGCCTGCGGACACGACGGTCACACCGCCATCGGGCTGACGGTCGCGAAGATGCTCCACGCCCGGCGCGATGAACTGGCGGGCAGTATCAAATTTTGTTTCCAGCCATCCGAGGAGGGAACGAACGGCGAAGAGGTCGGCGGCGCGTTGATGATGATGCGCGACGGCGTTTTGGATGCGCCCAAAGTGGAAAAAACCCTCTCGCTCCACGTGTGGAACGACAAACCCATCGGCTGGATGAGCGTGGCAAAGGGGCCGGTCATGGCTGGCGCAGAACTATTTTCCATCAAACTCACCGGCAGTGGCGGACACGGAGCCGCGCCTAACACCACAATTGATCCGGTTGTCGCCGCGGCGCAGATCGTCACCGCGTTGCAAACTATCGTCTCACGCAATGTGCCTCCGCTCAAACCTGCCGTGGTTAGCGTGACGTCCATCCACGCGGGCTCGGCATTCAACATCATTCCGCAAACGGCGGAGGTCAACGGCACGATTCGGAATTTCGATCCTGAAGTCCGCAAGACCGTTTTGGCGCGTTTTGAGCAGATCGTGCGCGGCATCGCCTCTTCCATGGGCTGCGACGCGGAGATTACGCTCAAGCAGGTCACGCCGACAGTCGTCAACGATGAAGCGGTCACAGAGACCGTGTTCAAATCTGCCCAGAGACTCTTCCCCGACGCCGAAATTGAAACATCGCCCTATCTCACCATGGGCGCGGAGGACATGGGCTACATGCAAGAACAGGTCAATGGCTGTTACTTCATGATCGGGTCCGCCAACGACGAAAAGAATCTCAACTACAACCATCACCATCCCAAATTCGACTTTGACGAGCGCGCGCTCGTGCGCGGCGCGGCGTTGATGGCATCCGCCGCGGCGGATTTGCTCAAGTAGATTTATCAGCGGATGTGTTACACATCCGCTTTTTATTTCCCGCTACAAACCAGCAAAACTGTCTACGCACAGATTCAACTCTTGACACCTCAGGTAATTCATCATATACTTCATTTAGTAATCACTAAACGAACATAACGAGACAAACCATGCCGCAATCGCTTACAAAAATCAAAACCGACTTTACCGAGGGGTTGAGCCAGATCAGCCGCTTTTGGGGCTTCCCCAAAGGGATGGGCGCGATCTTCGGCGCGCTCTACCTCTCCCCCGCCGCGTTATCCCTCGACGAGATCGTCGCGCAAACCGGGCTCACCAAAGGCGCGATCAGCACACAAACCCGCGCGCTGGCGCGTATGGGACTCGTCCATCGCTCGACCAAACTCGGCGACCGCAAGGATTACTACTCCGCCGAAGCGGATTTCTACGCGGCGATCAAGTCCATTCTCAAAGAAAGGCAGAACAGCGAGTTCGACCGGGCTGTCGGCTCGGTGAAAGCCGCGCTCGCAGCCATGGATGAGAACTGGGTGGACAACGACGAGTGGAAGTTCACCTACAAACGCGTGCAAGCGTTGCAGGAGTTTTTTGACGCGATAGATAGCTTATCGAAGGCGGTCATCAAACTACAAAGTTTGGGATTGTCAAATGTCACCAAAGTGTTGGGCGTGTTGAAGTAACTATTGCGCTTCGACTTCGTGGCGCAACAATCATGCGCCACTCCGCTCAGCGCGTGAAATGGAGAGAAAAAAAATGAAAATCGCAGTTACCGGTGCGTTCAGTTACACAGGCAAGTATGTCGCCAAAAGATTACTCGCTCGCGGCGAGGAAGTCGTCACGCTCACGAATCATCCCAACCGACCCAATCCGTTCAACGGACAGGTGAAAGCCTTTCCGCTGGATTTCGACGAAGCGGGCATGACCCAATCTCTGCAAGGCGCGGAGGTATTGGTCAATACCTACTGGGTGCGGTTCGACAAAGATTCAAACACCCAGCCGCGCGCGGTGGAGAATACGCGGAAATTGGTCAACGCCGCGAAAGCCGCAGGGGTAAAACGGATCGCGCATGTGAGCATCGCAAATCCATCCGCCGACTCGCGCCTGCCATATTACTGGGGCAAAGCGGCAAACGAAAAGGCTGTGATCGAATCGGGATTGGCGTACGCGATCATCCGCCCCACCGTGTTAGTCGGCGGCGGGGAAGATATCCTGATCAACAACATCGCGTATCTGTTGAGACGACTCCCCTTCTTCCTCCTCCCCGGCGACGGATCGTACGGGATTCAACCGGTTCATGTCGAAGACGTAGCTGACTTGCTCGTGGACGGCGTGTACAGCGGGAAAAATTACATCGTCGACGCGGTCGGACCCGAGGCATACACGTTCAAGGAATTGGTGAAATTGGTCGGCGAAACTATCGGCGCGCGGCGACCTTTGATTTCCACCCCGCCGCGCTTGGCGTTATTCGCCGCGCAGTTTTTGAGTCTGTTCGTCAGCGACGTGATCCTCACCCCCGAGGAAGTGGACGGATTGATGGCGAACTTGCTCGTTTCGAAAGAGCCCGCACGGTGCAAAACGAAGTTTTCGGTTTGGTTGGAAGAGAACAAGAATTCAATCGGGACGAAGTACGCTTCGGAGATCGCAAAGCACTATCAATGAAAACTCAGACCTTTGTTCGACTATCGCTCCTATTCCCCTATGCCTTGTGGGTTGTCCTTGCAAGTTTCATGGTTGTGATGTCGAAAATATTTCCTGCCAGCGAATCATTGCCGATATTTTCAGCGCTCCTCACCATCTCCTTCATATACGCCTTTGGCATTCTCGTTTGGGGAATCCCCTATTCAATTCTCGCTTTGGGGTTATGGATCTGGAGCGCCAAGAAGGACGCCAACACAATGAAGAAAGTATTCATCTTCTCGCCGCTGATGCTGGCGATCCTCGTAGCCATCGAGGCGCTTTTTATCCTTGGGCGTGATCATGGCGTCCCTTCCGATTTTGGCGAAGCCGTTCTTGCCCTCGGCGGCTTGTCAATTCTTTTCGGTTACGGAACCATTGGGATGGTCGCAGGCTTGTATAAACTTTTGAGGATGGGGAACTTTATCGAGCAAGAAGATGAAACAACCTCGACCCAGTTAGAGACTTTCTGAAGAGTCAGTGCGTTGCGCTTTTCAAAACTTTCCATAAACAAAAGTGCAGGATAACATCCCGCACCACAAGAGCGAATGGAATCAATCGATCCTCACGATACCATTGCACGTGGGACTGTCCATGCAACCGTAGTAACGCTTGCCCTTATCGGGTCCGGTGCGGTGCATCCGCAGGACCATCATCCTCCCGCAGATGGGGCAATGAGGAACCGAATCAGACCTCCCCGTCGCGCGAAGCGGTCGCGTCTGTTTCACCTTGACGATCGCCAATTGGAACAATTCCGCCAAGTCTTCCTCCGAGTAAGCTTCGCTCGAAATCACGTGCACGAGCGGAAGTCCCGCGCTAAGGAAGAGGTCTTCGAGAAATTGATCGGCTTCGCGCGTTTCGGACTTGCCGACCGGCTTGACGAGTTCGATGCCAAAAACAGGCTGGAGAGTTTTCGGATCGCACAACAAAAAATCCACGTGTTTGCGAAAGATCTTGTTGAAAAAATGCACGTTCTCGTTGGGACGCACGATATAAAAAATATCGTTGAGCGCAACTTTGGGGCAGACCACGTAATGCTTTCCCGCCATGTTTTGCAGAGAACGGAACAACGCCAACTCCGGCGCGGACATAAACCGCTCGCGCAGACGATACGGCAGACGCTCGTCCTGCGATTTGACCTGAATGGAATCCCGCGTTGCCATGACGCCCATTATACACGCATCATTTTCAGGACCTTCGATTTGAGCGCGCCATTGACGGCGAGTCCCTCCCCGTGAGTGTGTCCCTCCTTGCCGCTCCACGAGCCAAACCAACCGCCCGCCTCGCGGAAGATCGGAGGGAACGGCGCCACGTCCCAAATTTTTATGCCAGGGTCGAGCATGATCTCGGCACGTCCCGTCGCGACCATGTGATAGCCGTACGCGTCGGACCAGCCGCGCCCAAAGAAACATTCCTTGTGCATGTTTTGGAAAACATCGAGCCGCTTCTTCGTGCGGAAGCCCGACCAACTTGTATAACAAAAAACGGCTTGTTTGAGTTCTTTCACATCTGAAACGCGCGCTCGTTTACCGTTCCACCACGCGCCGAGTCCATCCGCCGCGTAGAGGATTTCATCCAACGCGGGAAAGCAGACCGCGCCGACGCGCGACACACCTTCGATCTCCAGCGCGATCAACACGGAGTAAAACGGCACGCCTTTGAGGAAGGATTTCGTGCCGTCAATTGGGTCAACGATCCAGCGGAAAGTTTTTCCCTCGCCCCTAGCCCCTCTCCCGTGGGGAGAGGGGGATTCTTCCCCAAACTCCTCCCCCACAATGGCGTGGCTGGGATAAGTCTTCTCGATCTCGCCGCGGATGAATTGTTCGGTGGCGCGGTCTGCCGCGGTGACGGGCGATTCGTCCGATTTCACATCGTATTGGATGCCTTTGTTATAGTAACTGAGGGTGATGCGTCCCGCCCGATAGGCAAGTTGGCGCGCGAAGTTGAGGTAGGAATCTAATTTCATTTTTATGGGATATAAACTCGCCCAGCGCCAAGATAGTTTTCGATATTCAAGATTATTTCTACAAGCCTTTCAGCGCATTGTTCGCGATAGGCACGCTCCTCCATGCGGCGAACAACACCGATGGTGACAACCGGCAGCGATGATGGCGCGTTTTCCTCACGGAGCGTTTGCTCCAACGAATCGCTTCCTTCGCTGTTTCGATTTCCTGTGAGGAGGATCAGCTGTTTCTCCTGCGCAAATCGCCACACTTGACGGTCGTTACTATCAATCGCAAGGCCCACATCATTGAATGTAAGCATGGGAATATCGAGCAGTTTTAACCAGCCCTCACTGCCCATCGTCGCCCAAAGCAATATCCCTTGCTTTTTTAAGTGGTGATCGAGAAGAACTTTCACGATTTGTGTTCTGCGCGATATTGCGCTCGCATCTCTTGTAACTTCGCGCGGACAATCTCCCGCTGTACATACGTTTTACCAAGACGCTCCCGATTTTTCTCCTCCCAATATTTTCTGCTTTTTTCCGCGGACTCCAAGATGGATTGATATTCCTTTTCCACTTCCTTTTTATGCAAATGGATATAGTCTAGAATATCGAGCATTTCCTCGTCGGTAAGTTCGTACAGATCTCGCACGTTTTTCAGGGAATTACCCTCCCGAATCTCGTCCATGACAGCGTACAAGGTGAGACGCGAGCCTTTGATCGTCAGCCCCCCGGTTGTGTGGATGACGGTCTGGTTTTCACGCGGCACGGGTCCATCTGTCTCAAGCAAAGCATTGACCAGTTTCTGCGAGCGCAGAACCGCCAATTCGCTTTGCAAACGCCTGATCTCTTCTTCCAGCTGAGAGGAGCGTTTGTTGATTTGAGTTAGGGCGGAATTTATATTTTTTTTCGTCATGGCATATACGCGGCAAAATCATCCAAAGGCGCGTCGAAATCGTCCGTCATTTTGATCATACCCTTGGCGCTTCCTGCCTTGCGAGGATGAGGGACTTGCTTCAGGGGCATCAATAGCGCCAACGCCTTGCCGTCGCGCTCGATGAATACCGCCTCGCCGCGCAGCGCCGCGTCAATCAAATTCCAAATTTTCTTGGGGAGGTCGCTTTGTTTGATTTGGCGAATCATGGTCGCCTGCTTTCTTATTCAAAGTATAGCACAACCCGAGGCAATCGCATCGTCGGTAGTTGCACTTGTCGGTGGATACATGCAAAGCGACAAGTTGGGAAATTACATCGCTAAAGATTTTACCCCACCACCAATTGAGTCTTCTTGTTCGCCAAACCAATTGTCGCGATGGCTCCAGAATTGAAGGGCAAAAAATCAGCCTCGACCCCATCGCTGAAGATCACGCCGCCATCCGACATTTCCGATTCAACGATCAGGGGAGATTGCGGCGTCACGAAGCCGCTCACGATTTCGGCGCTGGATGTTTTACTCACAAAAGGCTCCCGAACCACGAAGATGAGTCGATCTGACTCCCAATTCAATTTCATCGGTGACATGATCTGTTCGGGATTGCCATCGGAAAAGATTTCAGCCATACCGTTCGCCATATTGAACAAACTACTCAGCCAGCCCGTGGAACCGACGCCCGTTGAAACGATGATTCCGCTCGATGAATGATGCTCTTCGTGTTCTTGCAATTTGATCGAATAGCGCGCAGAAACGTGTGTCCGCGCGCCGATGAACAGATCGTTAAATGCCAGCAAGGATTGTCCATCGTTCAAGACGGCTTCAGCCATGCTGATTTCGCGTACCTGCATTTGCCCGTTCAACACCTTGTGCGCGGCAGGAATCGCCGTCTGCACATTGAACGGGAGGAGAATCCCGTCAACGTGCGCGGGGTCGGGGTTCACCGCGACGATCGGTTGACCGTCGAGATATTTCGCGGTGTTGACCACCAAGCCGTCAATGCCGATGGTTACAACAATATCCTCTGGCGCAAAGAGGAAGTTCGGTAAAAAACTCCGTTCGATCTCCTGCAACTTGGTCAATTTTTGCAGGGACGAACGCAGCGCGTCCAAAGACTTCACATACGCCAGATGTTCGCGTTCGTAGAGGGCGAAGTCGCCGCCGCTGTGTTCGATATAAAATTTTGCCTGACCCAAGGTGTTGAATCGTTCGATCAGGCTTTCGAGTCGAGTCTTTCGCGTGACAAGGACGATCTTTTCGTAATTCACAACAACCTTACTTCGGCTCGCCTTTCTCGCGCATCAACATCTCGAAGAGTTCGGGAGAGATGTTCAAGTTTCCGATCTTGCCCGCGTTCTCCGCCAACTGTTTGAGGGCCAGGCTGGTCATCAAGCGCGGATCCGTGTTCTGCACAGCCAAAGCCTGCAACAGGGTTGGATCGAGATCGCGCAGCGGTTTCAAGGATGCGTCAACGGCATACGCCTGAACGTCCGCTTCCGCTTTCGCGTTTTCAGTTCTTGCGGCGACGAGACGCTTCCGTTCAGACTCAAGGGCAATCTGCCCCTCCAACTTCGACCTACGCACCTGTTGTTCTTTTGCCTCCACAGCCAAATCAGCCTCGACCTTCGTCTCACGGATCTGGCGTTTCTTATCCTCCACTGCAATTTCGGTGTTCAGTTCATTCTCTTTGATCTTGCGTTCCTGCTCGACCGCCGAATTGCGTCTGTCGTAGATGGCTTGATCGGCGCGGCGGAGCAGATCTTCGCGCGCTTCAGCCTCCAACGCCCGCGCCATTTCTGGGACGGGACGAATCGCTTGGATCGCCAATCCCAGCACTTCCACGCCCAACGTGGACAGTTCACTCACTTGACTCAACTTGCTCATCACATCCGACGCGACAGAATCCGTCGAATGAATGGCGTTTTTCAACGGGAGTTTTTGCACTTCGGCGCGCACAAGGACTTGTAACAGGTTGATTAAGCGTTGCGGCAATTTTTGAGGGTCTTCAGAAACGTACAACATTTTACTTCCGCTCACGGTGTAGTTGAGCAATGATGCAAGTTTTTGTGGGTCTTGCACGCGATAGGTTAATTGTCCCTGCACGGTGATCGCTTGAAAATCGGCGCTGATCTCATTGAAGATAAACGGCACGTCGCCGCTTCCGACTGGCACAACCACAATGGACGAGGAGGGCGTGAAATAGAAGAATGCCAGCCCCGTGCCTGACCGTCTCAGTTTGCCGCCGCGAAAGTGCATGATGAATTGCGAGGGCGTTGCTTTGATAAATTGGAAGCCGAACATAGGATTCTCCTTTGTTAAGTAGTCGGTCGCAAGTTTTTAGAGATGAATACCATTGTTGTAGAAACCGAAGGTGATGCATCTCGCGCGGTACGCAAGTACGCGGGCAAAATAGAGGTAAGGCTGGATGTTCATTCAGGAGATAGAAAATAGATCGGTTTTAGTGGAAATAAATCACGCGCTTCTTCGTCGAGATTCGCTCGATGCTGAACCCATAGCTCAAACAGTCTTTCTAAATCGACTAAAGTAACCTGCCTACTTTGTTGAGTTCTCGCCTCTTCCCGCGCATCTTTTGTAAAACCTCCTGTGCAAACAAAGATGCCAACATCGCTATCTCCCAACAAAGCCAGAAATGAACGAAGGATCGACACATTTACAGCGTTTTGCTCGCGCTTGACTTGAACTTTTATGCGAGGCGGCTTTGTCCCAAGCGGGTCATTCCATGCGATTACATCTACGCCGCCATCTTTTCCAGGAGGAGCAATCCAAGTGACGTGATAACCCATTGCCTTTAATAGGGATGCGACCACCTTTTGAAAATCATAAGGATTCATATTACGAAGATATTCTTCGATTTCGCCCCACGCTTGCTCTTCTGCTTCCTCAAATGTTATGGTAGCGCGTTTATCGTCCACATCTTCTTCAACCTCAACATCTGAAGCGTCAGTGTGGCTGCGTTTCCATTCTCGATATAACTTTTTAGCTTCCCTATAGAACTGCTCTGCTTCTTTGTATTGTTGAAAAGCCTTTTTTCCATCCTCGGTTACAAGCCACCAACCCTTTTCTTTCAGCAACCATCCTGCCTTTACAAAATCAATTGTTGCAAACCGAACAATTCGGACAAAACGGATGCCTTGTCCAGACGCAAACTGCCCTTTTTCATATTCAGTCAACTGAACCGCATTTTGGAGTGCATCTAATGCTTCTTTTGCCCGCATGCCTTCGGGCTTAGACATTAATATTTCAAATAATTTACGAATCAATTCGCTGGTTCGCTGGACAGTAATTTCGGGCATCGGTTCCTCCTCTTCAGGAATTTATTAATTATAGGTCAAAGGATATTTCTAAGCAATTCACTTTCCTCGTTCAATGATCTCACCTCCCCATCCAACCATGCGGCGCGGAGGCGGCGGAGGATTTCGCCGAATTTCGGTCCTGGTTTGAGTCCGCGCGCTTTGAGGTCGTCGCCAGTGGTGATGGGTTTGACGTGCCGCCAGGTGGAGAGGAAGTCGAATAGAGGCTTTTCGTTTGTCATCAGGTAAACGCCGTAGATCGAGTCGAGAGGCATGTTTTCGATGGCGAGCGTCCACGCGCTGGGTTTGGCGTTTTTCAATTCAGTCAACATGCTTTTCAACTTAGATGCCGAAATGAGAGTCTCGGTCAATTCTGCTGTGAAGGCGAGCCTGGCGCTGAGGGATTGAATCTTCCTCGGGGAGGAGTCTGCTAGCCAAAGGATGTAGCCGAGGGTGACACGGTCAATCTCAACACTGAGAGATGGCTCGGGCAGTTTGTCAATCAGGCTTACAAACGATGCGTCGAAATTTGGCGCTTCGAGGGCGGACAATACATTTAAGTCCGCGAGACGCGCGAACATGGTTGGGTAATTTTTTTCGGCAAAGATCAGGTCAAATTCGTTGCGGAGACGTTCGCCGCTTAGCCCTGAAAGAACCTTGAGCGATTCGGCGTTGACGAGTTTCAGGGTTTCGGAATCGATCTTGAAGCCGTAGCGCGCCGCGTAGCGGACGGCACGAAAGATGCGCGTTGGGTCGTCCATGAAGGAGTTGGGATGCAGGACGCGGATGAGTTTGTTTTCGAGGTCTTTTTGTCCGCCGAGCGGATCGTGCAATTCGCCGAAGCGTTCACTGTCCACGCGGATTGCCATGGCGTTGATGGTGAAGTCGCGGCGGCGGAGGTCGTCGTCGAGGGTGGATTTGGTTACGGTGGGGAGCGCGCCGGGGTGGGAGTAGGTTTCTCGGCGGGTGGATGCAAAGTCAAGAGATTGGAGACTAGAGACTGGAGAATTAAAAACCCAAGTAGCGGTATGGAATTTTTCGTGGGTGGTGAGGTCGCCGCCATATTTTTTGACGAGGGCGCGGGCGAGTTTGATGGCGTCGCCTTCGAGGGTGAGATCAAGGTCAACGATGGGGCGACCCAGCATGAGGTCCCGAACTGAACCGCCGACGAGGTAGAGGGGAAATCCCAACGAGGAGGATTCGTCGGCGACGCGGTGAATCAAGTCCACGAGGGAGGAATCCAGCGATTTTTTGAGGAGGTCGGCGAGATTCACATGGGTATTGTAGCAGAGAAAATCGTCGTGTATAATCGGCGCATGTTATTGAACCCGTTGCCGCGACCCTTGATCTGTACAACCGCCTGCTCTGGATAAGGTTCGATTCAGCGTGTCTCGTGAACGGCTCCCAGACTGGCGAGCCGTTTTTGTTTGTTCACCGCGAAGAGCGCAAAGGGCGCTAAGAAAAGATTTTTTAACTTTGCGTTCTTTGCGGGCTTAGCGGTAAAAAGGTTTTTATGAATATTTCTGTTTTTGGCGGCGCACAGCCGCGACCTGATTCTCCCGAATACGAAGATGCCCGTTTGTTGGGCGAGATGCTCGCGCGGCGTGGTCACACCGTGCTCACGGGCGGCTACATCGGCGTGATGGAAGCCGCCTCGCGCGGCGCGCACGAAGCGGGCGGACACGTGATCGGCGTGACGTGCGAGGACATCGAGTCGTGGCGGAAGGTGAGCAAAAACCAGTGGGTGAAAGAGGAATGGCGGAGGAAAACGCTTCTCGATCGGATGCAAGCCATCATCGAGGGATGCGACGCGGCAATCGCCATGCCAGGCGGACTCGGCACACTTGCGGAAATATCCGTGATGTGGAATTTGATGGCGGTGGAGTCGTTGCCCCGAAGACCGTTGATACTGGTCGGGCAAGGGTGGCAAGCTACACTCGACCAGTTTTTCTCGTCGTTTGAGTCGTACATGCCTTTTCAGCAACGAGATTCGTTGTCGTTTGCGGAGGATGTGCAGAGAGCAGTTGATAGTTTGGATAGTTTGTTAGTTGGATAGTTGGATAGTTGGATAGTTTGTTAGTTCGGTGGTTGAGTAGTTCCGAGCGGTTTTCAGCGAGGAACGTATCCGCTGGGTTGAGCTTGTCGAAACCGAGACCACCAATAACTAGAAGACAAAAACTAACAAGAGTTTTTTTGAACACCTGTGGTCTCGATACGGGACGGACGAACACCGTCCCTACTCGACCACCGAGGCAAACAAAAAAGAGGACAAAATGGCAGAAGATAACATTTCGACAGGCTCAATGCGGCGATTGCCCACTCGGGCAGAAGATTTTTCGGAATGGTACAACCAACTCGTCGTAAAGTCAGATATGGCAGATTACGCGCCTGTGCGCGGATGTATGGTCGTCAAGCCTTACGGCTGGGCGCTGTGGGAGAACATCACCTCGTGGCTCGATGGCGAGTTCAAGAAGACGGGTCACGTCAACGCGGCGTTTCCCACGTTGATTCCGCTTTCGTTCTTTGAAAAAGAAAAAGAACACGTGGAAGGATTCTCTCCGCAGTTGGCAGTCGTCACACACGGCGGCGGCGAAGAACTCGAAGAAAAATTGGTCGTCCGCCCCACGTCCGAGACGATCATCGGATACATGTATTCCAAGTGGGTCAAGTCGTGGCGTGACTTGCCCATCTTAATCGTCCAATGGGGTTCGGTCTTGCGTTGGGAAATCCGCACGAAACTTTTCCTCCGCACGGCGGAGTTTTATTGGCACGAGGGTCACACCGCGCACGCAGACGCGGACGAAGCCATCGAGGAGATGTATCGCATCCTCGACATCTACGAACGCTTCTGTCTCGAAGAAGCGGCGATCCCCGTGTTCAAAGGTCCCAAAAGCGAATCGGAACGATTCCCTGGCGCGCAGATCACCACGTCTATCGAAGCGATGATGTGGGACAAGCGCGCCTTGCAATCGGGCACGTCGCATTACTTCGGCACGAACTTCGCCAAGGCGTTCGACATCAAATTCCTCGACAAGAACAACGAACTCCAATTTGCCGAAACCACCTCGTGGGCGATCTCAAGTCGCATCCTCGGCGCGATGATCATGGTACACGGCGACGATCAGGGTCTCGTCCTGCCTCCCCGCCTCGCGCCCATCCAAGCGGTCGTCGTTCCCATTTTCAAAAACGACGCCGAGAAAACCAAAGTGATGGAAGTCGCCGACCGCCTCTTTGCGGAACTCAAGTCGGCTGGCATCCGCGTCAAAATGGACGACCGCGACAACGTCAGCAGTGGATTCAAATTCAACGATTGGGAACTGCGCGGCGTCCCCGTCCGCGTGGAGATCGGTCCCAAGGATGTCGAGAAGGGAACCGTCGCGCTCGCCCGTCGGGATAGACCTGGACGCGAGGGCAAATCCTTCGTTTCGCAAACGGGTCTTTCTTCGACGGTGGAACTGCTTCTCCGTGAGATACAGGATTCACTCCTCAAGAGGGCAACCGAGTATCGCGACGCCAACATCCACGAGCCCAAGGATTACGAGGACTTGAAGCGCATCGTCGCGGACGGATGGGCATTCGCCTACTGGTGCGAATCGTTGGAGTGTGAAGCGAAGGTCAAAGAAGAAGCCAAAGCCACCACGCGCAACATCCCCATGAACCAACCCGATCAAGAAGGCGTGTGCATCGTCTGCGGAAAACCCTCGAAGAGAAAAGTCTATTTCGCGAGAGCGTACTAAAACGATACGGGTTACGGGACACAAGTTACACTCCCCGTAACCCGTATCTCGTATCTTGTATCTCGTATCTTGTATCTTATATCTCGTATCTTATATCTCGTATCTTGAAATCGTCAATTGCAAATCGTAAATCGCGAATCGAAACATGCCCGCCATTGACCTCGCCCGCCTCAAAAAACAAACCGCACGGTTGGCTGACCTCTTCAACCAGCCGAATGATTTTTTGCGTGAGCTCAAGGAACTGCTCGACTTCTATGTCAACCGCACATTGCGAAGTCAAGGCGTCGCGCCGTCGTCGGTGCTTCCCACCTACCGAACGCCTCCGACCGTGTTGCGGCAAATCGAAACCGAACTCAACCCGCTTGCAGAATCAAATCCAATCCAAGCCCTCGAACTCGCCGACGCGCTCTGGGACGACGGCTGGCTCGAAACGCGTCTGCTCGCCGCGTTTTTGCTGGGACGAATCCCTCCGCAAGAAGAACGCCTGCTCGCCCGCCTCACCGCGTGGACTCAAGCCATCCGCGACCCGTCGGTGCGAGCCGCCTTACTGACGACCAGCCTCACCCGTCTAAGAAAAGAAACGCCCGATCTCTTCATCACGCTGGTCAAAGAATGGCTCGTCCCAACTCGCCAGCGGATGTGGTCGAATGGACTGCAAGCCATCATCCCGTTGATCTCATCCGAAGAGTTCGATAACCTCCCGCCCATCTTTGAGATCGTCGAACCTATTTTCAAAGCCTCCCCAGCCGCGTTACAATTCGACCTCAGGGATTTGCTCATCGCTCTCTATCAAGCCGCGCCGGATGAGACGCTGTATTTTCTGCAACAGATTTTGAAAGAGACGAAGAATCCGTTACCCGCTGTGACGTTGCGACGCATGGCGGACGATCTGCCGGCAGAGATTCAACGACACGTGCGCGAAATGCTGCGGCAAACAAGCCCCACAAAAAGGTAGCAGGCTATGACCATCGTCAGAGGCGTAATCGGCGTCATCATCCTGTTCTTTGGACGCGAACTGAATTTTCTTTTTGCGGGCGGCATGGCGGCGCTCGTCGGGTTCAGGCTCGCGCCTCTGCTCCCCGATTCATTGCCTAACTGGTCGGATTACGCGCTCATCATCGGGTTGGGCGTTATCGCCGCCGCGCTGACGCTCATCAACGAACGCGCCGGCTACTTCGTTTCAGGTTTCTTTGCCGGGGGCTATGCGTTGATGGAATATTTCGAACCCAGCGCGCCGACCTTCCCCAGTCTGCCGTTCATCATCGGCGCGATCGTCGGCGCGGCGATCATTGGCGTTTTCACCGAATGGGCGCTGATCGCCATCTCCAGCCTCATCGGCGCGATCTACGCGACCACGTTATTCACTCTCAGCCAGACCGCGGAAATTCTGGTGGCGGGCGGGTTATTCGTCATCGGCTCGCTCACGCAAGTGATCCTCATGCGTATGCAAAAAGATTGACGATGCACAGTTCGACGCTCATCTATCTTCACGGCTCCGAAAGCGACAGCGCCAGCGGCAAAGCCAAGCAATTCCGCGAGTGGTTTCCCGGCATGGTCACGCCCGACTTCACCGGTTCGTTCGAGGAACGCATGGTTCAACTCGAACCGATCCTTGCGAGTCAATCGGGCTGGACGATCATCGGCTCTTCTTTTGGCGGATTGATGGGGACTGTTTACACGTGCAAGAATCCGACGCGCGTGCGGAAGTTGATCCTGCTCGCGCCGGCTCTCCTGCGGGAGCCCTTCGGTTCTTTTCTCGACCTTCAACCTGCCTCTAACCCTGTGATCGTCATCCACGGGACGCGGGACGACGTGGTCCCGCTTGAAGCCGCGCGCGAGGTCGCGCAGGCGTTGTTCACAAATCTAAATTACATCATCGTGGACGACGACCACCGCCTGCACAAAACCCTCCACGAGTTGGATTGGAAGAAAATATTTGAATAGCGCGAGTGCGTCGCACACACCCTGTCAGCCAGAAAGACAAGTAAAAACGATCCTCAAAAAAGAAGTAACGACACAAAGAAAGGTGCGATGCATCCTCATGCCACTTCAACAACAAATCTATTGGCACACCACCGTCAACATGCCCGGCGAGGAACACGCCGCGACTCCCCTTCCCTCCAAAGTGGAGGTGGCGGTCATCGGCGGCGGGTTTACGGGGTTGAGCGCGGCGCGGGCGCTGGCGAAACGCAACCTGAAGGTTGCGGTACTCGAAGCGAACACCATCGGCTGGGGTGCGAGTTCGCGCAACGGCGGCATGACGCTGACCGGGCTCAAGCCTTCGATGCAAAGCGTCATCAAAAAATATGGGCGGGATTTGGCAAAACAGTTATTTCAAGTCTCATTGGATTCGGTAGACACAGTCGAGCAAGTTGTGAAAGAAGAAAACATTGATTGCGGCTTTAAACGCTACGGGCATCTGTACGTCGCGTCCAAGCCGCATCACTTCGATACCTTTTATGACGAAGTGGATTTCATGGCAAAAGAGTTCGATCACAAAGTCCGTGTTGTCCCGCCAAATGAATTGAGAGGCGAGATCGGCTCGGCAATTTATCACGGCGGCATCGTGGATGAGGTCAGCGGAGGGTTGAACCCGGCGCAATATGTCGCGGGGTTGGCACGAGCGGCGGAAAAGGCCGGGGCGTCGCTCCACGCGCGGGCGCGGGTAAACAGCCTCACCCGCGCTTCGTCTCCGCTCAGCGCGGGCGGGACGCGGTTCTTCATCCAAACAGAAAGAGGGAATGTGGAAGCCGAATCCGTTTTGGTGGGGACGTCGGGCTACACGGGGAACGTCACGAAAAGATTGCAGAGAAAAATTATCCCGATCGGATCGTTCATCATCGCGACCGAAAAATTATCCGATGAGTTGGCAAATGAACTCAGCCCGAAGAACCGCATGATCTTCGACTCGATGCACTACTTGAATTATTTTCGCCTGTGGGATAACAGAATGATCTTCGGCGGACGCGCGGCGTTCTTCCCCGAAAACAAAAACACGATCGCGCGCTCTGCAGAAATTTTGCGGCGCGAAATGATTCGTGTGTATCCGCAATTGAAAGAGGCAAAGATCGAATACGCCTGGGGCGGCACGCTGGACTTTGCCTTCGACATGATGACGCATGTCGGTGAGATGGATGGAATTTATTATTCGCTCGGCTATGCCGGGCACGGCGTGGCGATGGCTTCGCACCTCGGCAAGACGGTCGCCGAGGCGATGCTGAATGGAAACATCAAAGAGCATCCGTTCGCGCAATTCGATTTCCCCGGCGCGCCGCTGGGACTGTATAACGGCTTCCCATGGTTCCTGCCTATCGCGGGCGCGTGGCAAAAGATTTTGGATTGGTTGGAGTAGAGGTATGAATCAAGAGAAATTCAGAATAGCGCTAGGTGATGTAGTTTGGCGATATCATGTATACGGTCAATATGAGAAAAAACCAGAAAAAGCGATTAAGGCGCTCATGAGGCGCGCACCTGGTCGCAAACCAGAATTCTACCAAGAAATGTTTGAACTGGATTTGCGACTCCTAATTTCTACGATAAAGGCAGTGGGGTCAGCTCCAAAATATATAAAACCCAAACAAACTTACAGCGAGTTCTCAGACGTAGATATGAATTATGTAATCCGCATGTTGCAAACTGCCTTTCCCAACTTGACCAATGAGCATCTGGAGCATCATGTAGGAATGGTTATCTATTGGTATTATCTGAGGTAAAGTTAATTCACCCATCGTGTGAAGATGATAAAATTATCCCATTCGTAACCCGAGGAGAGAGCCATGGCAACGAAAAAAACGAAATCCGCAAGCAAGAAATTAAAACCCGTCAAGCGGACCACCGCCAGACCGAAAAAATTATCCGGCGAGGTCTTCTACCCCTCCAAGGAAGTGATTGCAGAGGCGCGGCTGAAAGATTGGGACAAACTCGCCCGCTCCGCTAAAAAAGACTTCCGCGGTTTTTGGGAAGCGGAGGCGAAGGAACTCGAATGGTACGGCAAATGGAAAAAAGTGTTGGACGATTCCAAAAAGCCGTTTTTCAAATGGTTCACGGGGGCGAAGGTCAACATCGTCCACAACTGCATTGACCGCCACCTGAAAACGCACTACAAAAACAAACTCGCCCTCATCTGGGAGAGCGAAGACGGCAAGGAACATCGCACGTTTTCGTATTACGCCATGAACCGCGAAGTGACGCGCATGGCAAATATCATCAAAGCCATGGGCGTGAAAAAAGGCGACCGCGTCACCATCTACATGGGACGCGTGCCGGAAATCACCTTTGCCATGCTGGCGTGCGCCAAGATCGGCGCGATCCACTCGGTGGTGTTCGGCGGCTTCTCGGTCGATTCGCTCGCGGGGCGCATCGAAGACAGCGACTCGAAACTCGTTATCACCTGCGACGGCTCGTATCAAAACGGGAAGATCGTGCAACTCAAACAGATCGTGGACGATTCGCTCAAACGCTGTCCCTCCGTTGAAAACGTGATCGTGGTCAAGCGCGTCGGCAACGAGGTCAACATGGAGACCGGGCGCGACCACTGGTATCACGACCTGCTTGCCCAGCCGGTCGCCGAGGGCAAATGTGAAACCGAGGTGATGGACGCGGAAGACACGCTCTTCATCCTCTACACCAGCGGCTCCACCGGCAAGCCCAAAGCCATCGTCCACACGCATGGCGGTTACATGGTCGGCACGTATTCCACGCTTAAATATTGCTTCGACGTACGCGACGACGACCGCTGGTGGTGCACCGCCGACCCGGGCTGGGTGACCGGGCATTCGTACATCGTGTATGGTCCCATGCTCAACGGCGCGACCTCCTTCCTCTTTGAAGGCGGACCCGCCTATCCCGAACCGAATCGCTGGTGGCAGTGCATCGAACGCTATGGGATTACGCTCTTCTACACCGCGCCCACCGCCATCCGTGGATTGATGCGTTTCGGCGAATCGTGGCCCGACAAGCACGATCTTTCCTCCTTACGCCTGCTCGGCACGGTGGGAGAGCCCATCAACCCTGAAGCGTGGAAGTGGTATCACCGCGTCATCGGCAAAGGCAAACTACCGATCATTGATACGTGGTGGCAGACCGAGACTGGCGCGTTCATGATCACGCCCACGCCGGTCGTGCCGCTTAAGCCCGGCTCGGGGACGCGTCCGTTCTTTGGGTTGGAGGCTGAAGTCGTGGACGAGCAAGGCAACCCCGTCCCAGACGATACCGAAGGCTATCTCGTGTTGAAAACTCCGTGGCCCGCGATGTTGCGGACGATCTACAAAGACGACGAACGCTACGTCAAGCAATACTGGAGCAAATACCCCGGCAAATACACCACCGGCGACTCTGCCAAGCGCGACCGCGACGGATATTTCTGGATCATCGGGCGCGTGGACGATGTGCTCAAGGTTTCCGGTCACCGCCTCGGCACGGCCGAGGTTGAATCGGCGCTGGTGAGTCATCCCGCCGTCGCGGAAGCCGCGGCGATCGGTCTGCCGCACGAGATCAAAGGACAAGGCATCTACACCTTTGTGATGCTGCGCGCAGGCAAGGTCGCTTCGGCGGAACTGGCGGAGGAATTGCGCCAACACGTCGCCACCCACATGGGACCCATCGCCCGCCCGGAGGAAGTCCGCTTTGTAGATAAACTCCCGAAGACGCGTTCCGGCAAGATCATGCGCCGCGTGTTGAAAGCGCGCGCGCAGGGATTGCCTGAGGGAGATATTTCGACGCTGGAGGAATAGTACGTCTAGCCAAGAACTCCGAGATTTTCGCGAAGCGGATCTCGGAGTTCTTTGAAGATTTGCCCGCGACGATTTTGAGCAAGAAGTTGCGGGTGTTTTTATTTCTGTAGTGGAACCATCCACGAATTTTCACGAATACACGAATTACGAACAAAACAAGATAAGGCGAATTACTTCTTCAACGCGTTATCTCTTCCAAGTCGCTGAACGGGCTTCATATCCTTTCCCGGAAAGACCCGCCGATATTCAAGCCTTCTCCGCCCAAAATTGAAGAGCAAAGCGACCGGCGCGCCGGTCGCTTTCAGGTAGTTGATAACCTGCGCCAATTCGTCGTTCGTCAATTGGTGACTGAACGCCTTAATTTCGACCACAACTTGATTTTCAGGGAACAAATCGAGATAAAAAGTTGCGGCGCGTTCGCCTTCGTATTCCACGTGAACCTCGAATTGACGGTTTGGCGTAATCCCCTCGTGGTTCAACTTGATTTCGAGGACATTTTCGTAGACCTCCTCCTTGAAACCATGACCCAATTCGTTGTGAACCGCCATCGCCAAGCCAATGAGTTTATAAGTCAAACTGTTTCCTGTTGAATCGATAACAAGAGGCATTGTTCCTCCAAATCTCATCCCGCAATCTACCTCGGACTCCACTCAATCCATAACAAAAAGTTCAACCATACACCTCGTCTAGAAGGGAACAAGGCACACACGAAAACCCACATAGTCGAGGCGGTAATCGGGACTGGTATTACTCCGATACGCGCAGCGAGCGAAGATCCGATCATTGTAAAACGAACCGCCACGTAGAACACGGCCAGAACTAGTCTGAGATGCCACCAGGTTTGAAACCATTGCGGTCCGATTTTTGTATTCTATTTCGCTGAACCAGTCGTTGCACCATTCCCAAACATTGCCAACCATGTCCGCACACCCATAAGGCGAATCCCCACCAACTTTGGAATACGCCCCTACTCGTGTTGTTCCTTCATCTTCGGTTAATTTATCTTCTTCCTTGGCTACACCTTTTAACCTTTGAAGGAGTTCGCTGTGGAGTCTATTTCGGTTTAGACCTCCTTTCCTACCACTGCTAGAGTTACATTTATTCGGGTCGAATTCGTTACCCCAGGGCCACTCGTTGCCGTACGCGCCGCGCGCGGCTTTCTCCCATTCCACTTCGGTAGGCAATCGCAAAGATAGATTCCCTGCGTCCTTCAATTCGGCCTGGTATGTCTCATTGAACCACGCGCAAAATTTAACCGCGTCGTTCCACGAAACATAGACCACAGGATGATCTTTCTTTTTCTGCCAGTCGGAAACTGGATGTTTCTTTTTACCCAAAAATTCAGCGTATTGTTCGTTGGTCAAAATAAACTTCGCCATCCAGTAATCGTAAGTGAGTTCAACCGTGTGCTGAGGTTTTTCCCAATCGGCGGCGAGTTCGTTGTCGTCCTTGCTCCCCATCACGAACCTTCCCTTCGGCACGCGCATAAAGCGAATCCCACCGATCTCAAATTCGTTCTCTTCATTGCGTATTGTTCCTATTACAGGACGCAATGGAAGAACTTGATCATATTCAGTTACTGTTCCAATCACAACTCTTTTCTCTTGTTTAATCTCTTCAGCTTGTTCTTCCACCAGTGGCTTTCCAGGTTCAGGTTTTGGACGCGGGGCAGTCATATAGATCATGGCATTGAGCGTCTCGGGCGTGAAATCGCTGCTGAACTCGACCTGTTTCAAAACTTTTCTCAGGCGGCTAAAATCTTTATAAGCGGTATATTGGCCTTCAACTTCTTTCTTTTCCTCCTCAGTTCCTTGTTGCCATTTCACGGCCTTCAAAATAAAATCATGTCGAATGTCAGGAAATTCCGAAAGTTCATTTATCTGCCGAATAAAAGATTCTGGCGCGGCGCGCAAGAGGGCTTGCCAGCAAATAAAGTCATCGCGGTTCACGCCCTCGGCTTGGCCGGAATTGATCGCCATGAACCATTGAAGGTTTAAGTCGTTGATCACGTTCTTCACGCGGCGCGGGTTCACCTCGGCTGCAGCGACCAATGCCTGCCAGCGTTTGAGCATGGCATCGTCTACCTTGGTTTTGTCCTGTGTCTTCAAAAAGTTTTCCATCGCCTTCTCGAAGATCGGCGGCAAATCGAAACGCAGTTGGATGATCTTTTCGAGGTAGTCCTTCGCGCCCTCGCCAATGATGCTCTCATTCTTGTAGTGCGTCTCCACGGCGGCGCGCACGATGCGCGTGTCCGCGCCGAGCACGAACACGCACCCGCTTTTATCGAGGAACAGTTTAATGGCTTCGAGGGTTTGGACTGTTTTGGCGGGCAGACAGCGGTCGAGGTCGTCAATGATGATGACGAGCGTGCCTTTATCACACCATGCTTTCAACAACAGCCCCAATGCATCGTCGAAATAATCGAAGAAGGCGGTGTATTTCTCAAACGGGGAAATTTGTTCGTACTTTTTCGGATCAAGCTGAAACTTGAACTCTGCTCCCAGCCCGCCGAAACTCACTTGAAAGGCATTGATCAACATTCCGAACACATCATAGGTTTTCTGCTTTGGGTCTTCGAGCCACGCCTTGACCTTGTTGATGAACCCGTCCTTTTGCATCGCTTGCAAAATCACGCGCACGAGTGCGACCAGCAATTCATCCTCGTCGTTATACTTCCACGCGTCGAACCACACTGTCTTGCACTGCCGAAACTTATTCTCCTCATCCGCGGCAAAACGGTGAGCGCCTTTTTCGTCCAGCGGGTTGTCGAGCATATCCTTGATTCGCAACAACAACGAAGTCTTGCCCGACCCCCATGCCCCATTGATACCGATTGCCAGCGGCGTATCGGTGGTTGGGCTGGCAATCAGCCGCGCAAAAGTTGCCGCAAAATCGTCGAAGTAAAAATCCGCTCGCTTGTTTCCCGCCAGCGGAGCGTCGTGCAGAACTTCCGGGGTCTGGTATTTTCGTTTTGGCATGGTATCCCTCACGATATGATGTCATTGCGGGCGCCCCGAAGGGGAGTGAAGCAATCTCCCAGCGCCGTGGAGATTGCTTCGTCGGGTCTACGACCCTCCTCGCAACGACATTCTTGCCTCCATTTTATAACAAAATTGCAAATCCGCGCTGGGCGGGGTCAAAGTATAATTTGCGCTGATGGCAGATAAAATCTACGAAAACGAAATCATCAAATGGCGCGCCGAAAAATACGAAGCGCTGACCGGTGAAAACGGCTGGGTGGCGCTGGCGGGACTGTACGACCTTAACCACGGCAGGAACCTGATCGGTTCGAACCCGATGTGCGAGATCGTTCTGCCTGAGCAAGCGCCAACCTTTCTAGGCGTCGCTGAAATAAACGGGAAAACCATCCGCTTTCAGGCGGCGGAGGGCGTGAGAGTCAAAGTCAACGGGCGCGCAATCCAAAAAGCGAATCTCAAGACCGCGCAAGACCCGAACCCAAGCTTCATCACGTGGAATAACATCCGCATGGTGGTTCACCAACACGGGGAAAAATATTCGTTCCGCATCTGGGACAACGACCGCGAAGAACGCTTCAAACTCCCGCCGCTGAAATGGTTCCCGATCAACAAGAAATTCAAATTCAATGCCGCGTATACGCGCTACCCCAAACCCAAGGTCTCGCCGCAGGATGATTCGATCGGCGATGTGATCGAGGAGCGCCTCGCCGGTTATCTCTCATTTCGATTCGAGGGTAAGACGTACAAGCTCGACGTTTCCGAGACCAGAACAAAAAAACTCTTCGTCAAATTCCGCGATGGGACAAGCCAAAAAGAAACCTACCCGCCGAGTCGTTACCTGTACACTGAAAAACCAAAAAGCGGCAAAGTCGTTTTAGATTTCAACTATGCTTATAGCCCGCCGTGCGCGTTTACGCCGTATGCCACGTGCGTCTTTGCGCCGCCGCAAAACACGCTCCCCTTCCGCGTGGAAGCGGGAGAAATTTATCGAGGCTAATAATGACAGACGAGACGTATGAAAAAACTGTTTTGAATTGGCGCGCGGAAGTGGACAACAACCTGCGCCGCGAAAACGGATGGCTCGCGCTCGCCGGGCTGTTCTGGCTTCGCAAAGGGACAAACATCATCGGTTCCGATTCCAATGCGGATATTTTACTGCCCGCCCGCGCGCCCGCACGCCTCGGCACGTTCGAATTCGACGGGGCGAACGTCATCCTCCATGTTGAATCAGATCTCCCCGTCGAAGTGAACGGGGTTGAATCCAAAACCGCGATCCTCGACGCGGACCAGGAGGACGTCCCCAGCTTCATCACATTCGATGAGATGCGGATGGTCGTCGTGCGCCGCTCGAAGGGAGTCGGCATTCGGCTGTGGGATAACACACGGGAAGAACGCCGCGTCTTTCCGCCACGCGAGTGGTACGCGGTCAGGGAGGCTTTTCGCGTCCCCGCGACGTTTACCCGCTATGAGGCGCCGCAGATCGTGAAGATGCCTGACATCCTCGGCGCGATCCACGACGAACCCATGCAGGGATATATTTCGTTCGAGTTGAACGGCAGGCGGCACGAACTAATGGTGGAGGAACTTCCCGACCGCCGCTTGTTCGTGCAATTTATGGATGAGACGAACAGCCGCCTGACTTATCCATCGGGGCGGTATCACTACACCGAGCCGCATGTGGATGGGAAAACATTTGTGGATTTCAATAAGGCGTACAGCCCGCCGTGCGCGTTCACCGATTATGCGACTTGCACTTTCCCGCCGCAGGAGAATCATTTACGCGTGGCGATCGAGGCTGGCGAAATTTACCCCGAAGAACAACGCAGGCTGCATCACTAACCCGCCGTTAGAGTGTCACAAGATCTATCTTGCGTTTGGCAAGTTTTTCGTCAAATTGGTGCGAGGTTGCAAATCGCAAAGTAAACTTTGCTGTACTGAATTTCTTGGGGAAATCGATCTAACCGCCAGCCAATCGCAGCAACGCTTCGGGGACCCAGAATTTTCCATACCCCATAAACCCGGCAATTAATGAGCCGACCAGAATCGCCACACCGAACCAGATCAGGACGCGATCCTTCAAGTCGCGGTTCAACACTTCCAGCCACGTGCGCGGACCGACGCCGAAGGCGCGCAAATCCATTGCGTCGATGATGTCCTCACTGCTAATGATGGCATGGATGGTGACCGGCACGAAGATCGGCGCCATCTTGCGGACTTGTTCCACAATCCCCCCATTGAGTTTCTCAATTTCATATCCTCGCGCACGCTGGGCATCCATCGTCAACTGGAAGTCGCGCGCAAAGGTCGGGATGAAGCGCATGGTCAAATCCATGGCGTAGGCAAATTTATCGGGCAATCCCAAGCCTTTGAAAGTTACGCCGTACAAGGAGGGATTCAACGAGTAGGGAATCAGAATCGTCATGACCGCGATACTCGAAACGCGCACGAGTTGACTCACGGCATAAAAGGCGCGCTCCACAGTGACGTCTAATGTCGGCGTCCAGCCTAAAATCGAGAAGGACGCTTTGTACTGGCGGATGAGATGCTCCTGTCCGTAAAGTTCACTCCCCCCTCTGCCGGTCAGGAACGTGAGAATGGCAAAGAAGACGACAAAGCCGATGATGAACAAAAAGGCACGGCGCATTTCCTTCCACGTGACGCCGGAGGTGAAGAGCACGAACATCGCGAGGGTGAAGAAAAATAATAGCGGACGCACGTCCCAAAACGCAAGCGTGGAAACAAGAAAGCACGCGTAGAAGATCAACCACGCGCGCGGGTCAAATGATTGGATCAGGGATTTGCGATTTCGATATCGCCAGGCGACGAGCATATGACACTCCACTCGGCGAGGGTCTGAGACCCTCGCCAAGCGAAAAATATTATCTTCCCGACTGTCTTTGCACCGAACCATACGCCACCACGAGCAATGGCACAAGGATTGCGGCAAAGATCAGGTTAGGTCCAGCCGAGGGCAGGAACTCACCGACGACAGCTGCCGGAAGACTAAAGCCGTTGATCCAAATATCCGACAGCGCGGCGAAGAGCAAGCCAAGGATGTTTCCGAGCATGCCCCAAGTGACCGCGGTTGCGATCTCCTCATTTGAACCAAAGAAGTAACGGACGGCAAAGACCAGCGCAAAGCCGATCAGAATGGCAATCCCGGCAAACAGCGAGATCTGGGCATCGCCGAAGATGTTGTTCTCGACGTCAAAGAACAGCATGTTGGGCGTATCGCGGAACATGAAGAACAACACGGCGGCAACCACGGCGAGCGCGCCGCTCAAATAGAGGACCGTGTTCATGCTCTGTTTGCGATTGCCGAAGAGCATCCAGCAACCGGAAACGAAGCCGATCAAGCCGTTGCCGATGCTCCACTGCGGCGAAAGCCCGAAGCCGGTCAACGCGTCGCCGAAGGTATTGCCCACCGCGCCAGTAAAGAATCCGACCACAGGTCCGAAGGCATAGCCGAAGAACATCGGGATCGCGACGGCAGGACGAAGCGCGACCTGACTCAACGAAGGCACAACGAAGACCGTGCCGTTGAACAGATACGAAAACACGGCATACAACGCCGCGCCGATCGCCATCCACACAACCTGACGCGTCCCAACTTCCCAAGCGGAGTTTTCTTTTGTGGCAAAATAGACGCCGTACGCGATTGCCAAACCGATCACCACGAACACAAAGCGGAGGACAACGGTGCTTTGATCGGTCGAAAAATTGAACATGGCGCCTTCCTGCGCTTCGCCCGCGCCCAGCACGAACATGACGACCGCGAAGAACACGAGCACCACGCCCAGAAAGATCAGTATTGATTTATTCATTTCATCTTCTCCTCAAACAAATTTAGACATGCGCCAACGCTTCAGCCCTCATGAAGCGGCTCGTCGCGCCGAGTCGGTCGAGGTTGAGAGCCAGCAACGAGGTCGGCACGAGGCGGTTGGCTTTGAGTCGGTCGAAGTCGCGTAACACATCCTGCGGTTTTCCATCGGCAATGAGTCGCCCATCGTTCACGATCAACACGCGGTTGGCGTAGATGACTGCCAGGTCAACGTCGTGGGTGATGAACAGGATCGCCTCGAACGAAGGCAGTTGCAAAATCGAATCCATGAAGTTCATGTAATTCTGATAATCCTGCCCGGCGGTCGGCTCGTCCATCACGAGGATGCGCGACTGCATGGCAAGGATCGCCGCAATGCTCACGCGCTTCTGCTGGCCAAACGACAACGCCAGCGGAGGGTCTTGCTCTTTATCGGAAAGGTTCACAATTCTCAGCGCTTCTTTCACCTCCGTTTCGATCTGCTCCTTCGAATGTTTCAAGTTCGTCGGACCGAACGCCAACTCCTCGCGGACGGTCGGCGCAAACAACATGTGGCTCGGGCTTTGGAACACATAGCCCAACGTACTGGCGATCTGCGCGACGCTTGCCTGTTTCGTGTCATGCCCGTTCACCAGCACGCGCCCGGCTTTGGGCTTGAGCAAACCGATCGCATGTTTGACGAACGTTGTCTTGCCCGCGCCGTTCGGACCCAACACCGCGATCACGTCTCCGCGCTTGATTTCAAGATTGATGCCATGCAAGACTTCGACTTCGGCATCGTACCCGAACGCGACCTCTTCAAACCTGACCAACGCTTCTTTTTCGGACCCTCTGCCTGCCGCGCCCGGGAGAATTTTTATCTCAGCCGGAGGCGGATCCAACTTCGCGCGTTCGACAATCTCGCTGGCGGGCAGTTTAATCTCGCGGTAGTTCGCCACCTTAGATAACCCCGAAGGAATCCCAAGGTAACGGATTTCGCCCTCGCTCATGAACATCACGCGGTTCGGCTGGATGCGCAACACATCCTCCACGCGATGCTCCACCATGAGAATCGTCATCCCCTGGTCAGCAAGGAGACGCGCCGTATCCAACGCGTCCTGCGCGGAAGCAGGATCCAAACTTGCGAGCGGTTCATCCAATAACAGAATTGACGGGCGCATGGCAAGCACGCCTGCCAACGCCACTTTTTGCTTCTCCCCGCCTGAAAGCGTGAACGTTTCCCGTTCGCGCAAATGGAAAATTTTGAGGAATTTCAACGCTTCGTCCACGCGGTCAATAATTTCTTCGCGCGCTACGTTCAGGTTTTCCAACCCGAACGCCACCTCGTTTACAACTTTCGTCCCCAAGATTTGACGTTCGGGGTCTTGCAACACCGTCCCGATCTTTTGCGAGATCTGCGACAACTTCCAATCTTTCGGGTTTTCGCCGTACAGGAGAATTTGTCCGCCTACTTCACCTTTGTAGGAACGCGGAGCCAACCCGTTGATACAACGGATGAGCGTGGTCTTTCCGCATCCGCTGGCGCCAGCAATGAGCAGGATCTCTCCCGCGTGCGCCTCGAACGAAATCTCGCGGATCGCGGTGGCGGAGCGGTCGCGATAGCGAAAGGATAAATTCTCAACTACGAGGGGAGATACAGCCATCCATGCACCTATGCTTCAAAAGAATTGTTTCGGCAATTATAAAACATCCGCATCGTTTTGCGACCGTAGGGCAATCGCATTTGGGCTTTTTATCCACTAATCTTCGCTAATCTGCGGGAATTTTCCTAAAAAAATTAGCGTAAATTCGTGGAGATTAGCGGATTCTCAAACAAAATGAGGCATTTTCAGTACCAAATTTTTCTAATGCGCTTGCCCTATTTGCGACGGTTATGCTTCAAATCCGCCATGTTATACTTGCTTTACTTACGCAGTGCGTCGCACTTTCCCCGACGAAAGTCACTTTGATCTTTCAGGTGCGACGCACCCTCATAAAGGAGTCAACCATGTTGATCAACCCTGAACTAGCAAAAGCCATAAACGCACAGATCGGCAATGAATTCGGCGCAAGCATGCAATACCTGAGCATCGCCGCGCACTTTCAAACGCAGAAACTCACGCTTCTGTCAAAATTGTTCTTCGAGCAGGCGGAAGAGGAAAAAACGCACGCGCTGAAATTCGTACACTACATCCTCGACACGCAAGGCGAGCTTCAAATCCCTGCCATTGCCGCGCCGAAACCAAAATTTGCGACAGCCGAAGAAGCCGTCAAAGCCGCGCTCACGTGGGAACAGGAAGTGACGGGGCAGATCAACCGCCTGATGGATTTGGCGGTCTCGCAGAACGATTACCTCGCGCAGAACTTCCTGCAATGGTTTATTGACGAACAACTCGAAGAGATCAATAAAATGGATCAACTGCTCAACGTGATCCAGCGCGCAGGCGAAAAGAACCTGCTCATGGTCGAGGCGTATCTCGTCCATATGGACAAGGCAGGCTAGCGCACCCACAAATTAAAGATGTAGGGCAAATTGCCAATTTGCCGAACGCAATTTAGCAAATTGCGCTACAGGTTCATCTGGTAGAAGTACTAGCGCGACTGCAAAGATAGAAAAAATCCCCGCACATTTCGGTTGCGGGGATTTTGTTTTACGGCACGTATTGTGCGAAGGTCTGTTCAAATGTTTCTTCGCTGGTGTAGCCCACCCACTTCATCAGCAGGTTTCCATTCGGGTCAAGGAAATAAACTTCCGGTTGGTAGTAGAAACCGAGAGTTTGTTGAAACCCGAATGTGTTGGGGTCGTCGGCGTCGAGATACGAGAATTTGATCTTGCCAAAATATTTCGCTTCAAGCCCATGAACCATGGGCGCCATCGCGCGGCAGGTACTTCACGTAAAGCGGAAAAATTCGACGAACTGATATTGACCCGAAGCCAGACTCACCGTAGACGGATCGGTCGCTTCGAGGTTGGGACCGCGCGAAGTGGCGACGGGAAGCGGCGCTTGAACTGTTGCTTCAACCGCGACGGGAGGCTGGGTCGCCTCACCGCCAGCGGGTTCGACGGGTTGAAAAGGCGTCGCGCTGGGAAGGTCAACCACAGGCGATGAGGTTGAGGGTTGGGTCGCTGGGGCTGGGGCACACGCCGCAAGGATAACTGCGACCAGAAGTAAGGGAGAAAGGAAGCGGGTTTTCATCTTCATCATTGTCTTGAACTCCTGACAATTTGTATCAAAAAGTCCTTACGCAAAGATTACAAATGCCATCTTTGACGGGCGCCACATCCTACGCTATACTACGGTTAGTTCACAGTTTATTCGTTTTATAGTTTGATAGTTCGATAGTTGGATAGTCCCATCGTTTGATGGTTTTCCGCTACCGAACTATAAAACCAAGTAACTATCAAAACTACTTACGGAGGAAGTATGGCTGGTTTCAAACTCACCTACGGCACGATGTTCAATCCGCCTGAGGCGCTGCATGATGGGTTCGACAAGGCGGTGGCAAAACTCAAACAGAATCTCGGCAAAGAATACGGCATGTTCATTGACGGTAAAGACGTGTTCAGCGATGAAAAATTCGAGGACCGTTCGCCTGTCAACACTGGCTGGGTTCTGGCGCGGATGCAAAAAGGCAACGCGTTGCACGCGCGCATGGCGATCGAGGCGGCGCGCAAAGCCTTCCCCGCGTGGAGCCACACCCCGTGGCAGAAGCGCGTGCAATTGGTCCGCAAAGCCGCTTCGTTGATCGAGAAACGCATCTTCGAACTCGGCGCGGCGATGGCGCTCGAAGTCGGCAAGAACCGCATGGAATCACTCGGCGACGTGCAAGAGACCGCCGACCTGATGTATTGGCCCGCGCAAATGATGGAGGACAACAACGGCTTCATCAAACCGATGGGCAAAGATCCGCTGACGGGCTACGATTCGACGAACATGTCGGTGTTGCGCCCGTATGGCGTGTGGCTCGTCATTTCGCCGTTCAACTTCCCCTTTGCGTTGACCGGCGGACCGACCGGCGCGGCGCTCGTGGCTGGCAATACGGTCGTCATCAAGCCTGCCTCAGATACGGCGTGGATCGTACGCCTGTACGCGGAATGCCTGCGCGACGCGGGCATACCGAACGGCGTGTTCAACTTTGTGACCGGTCCCGGTTCCACAGTTGGGCAGGCGCTGGTGGACAGCCCGGAAGTTGACGGCGCGACCTTCACCGGCTCGTTCGACGTGGGCATGAAGATGTACCGCGATTTTGCGAGCCGCAATTACGTCCGCCCGATCGTGTTGGAACTCGGCGGAAAGAATCCCGCAATCGTGTCGCGCAACGCCAACCTCGAAGACGCGGCGACCGGCATTTATCGCTCGGCATTCGGCTTGCAGGGACAGAAATGCTCGGCGGCTTCGCGCATCCTTGTGGAAGAGCCGGTGTACGATGAACTGCTCGCCAAACTGAAATCGAAAGTGGATTCGCTCGTGATCGGCGACCCGACCGAGCGCGCGACCTACATCGGGCCCGTCGCCAACCAGGGCGCGTACAACGAATTCAAGAATTACACCGAAGAACTCAACCAAGCGGGCGGGCGGTTCCTCACCGGCGGCAATGTGAAGTCCGGCGGCATGTACGATTACGGCTACTACTGCGAACCGACGCTCGTCACCAACCTGCCTTTCGAGCATCGCTTGTGGAAGCACGAAATGTTCCTGCCCATCGCGACGGTCGGCAAGGTAAAGAATCTCGACGAAGCGATGACGATCGCCAACGAGGTCAATTACGGACTCACTGCCGGTTTCTACGGCTCGCAAAAAGAGACCGCATGGTTCTTCGACAACATTCAAGCGGGCGTCACGTACGCGAATCGTCCGCAAGGCGCGACGACCGGCGCGTGGCCCGGCTTCCAACCCTTCGGCGGCTGGAAAGGCTCCGGCGCAAGCGGCAAAAACGGCGGTGGTTACTACTACGTGCAGTTGTACATGCACGAGCAAATCCAAACGCTGGTAAAGGCGTCGAAGAAATCGTCCTCGAAGGCGAAACCTGCCAAGAAGAAAGTCGCGAAGAAAAAGACGACGCGCAAGTAAGACCACCCTCACCCCTGCCCCTCTCCCTTTCAGGGAGAGGGGCATTTAATCCATGCCCTGGAATCCCGATCAATATCACAAGTTTCAATCGGAACGCGCCGCGCCGTTCTACGATCTGCTCGCGCTCGTTGATGTGCATGAAAATCTCAAAGTGGTGGATTTGGGATGCGGACCCGGCGAGTTGACGCGTCAACTGGCTGACCGACTCCCCCAGTCCGATGTGACCGGGCTCGACTCGTCGCCGGAGATGTTGGAAAAAGCCGCGTCTTTCGCACGGGTAGGCTTGGTCTTCCAACTCGGCGATCAAGCCCGCCTCAGCGGCGCATGGGATGTGATCTTCAGCAACGCCGCGCTGCAATGGAGCGAGAATCACACCGAGTTGATTCCATCTCTATTTAGCCGACTCAAGCCCGGCGGACAGATCGCCGTGCAAGTCCCATCGAATCATAATCACATCTCGCATCAAATTTATCGCGAGACCGCCGACGAGGAGCCGTTCAAATCCATTCTGCAAGGGTTTCAACGGATCGCGCCGGTGTTGACGATTGACCAGTACGCGCAAATTCTTTTCACATGCGGCGCAGAAGAAATTGTCGTGTTCGAGAAAGTCTACTCGCACGTGTTGAAAGATTCGGGCGCCATCGTCGAATGGATTTCGGGCACGGCATTGGTCCCTTATTTCGAGCGGCTGGGACAACACAAAGAGCGATTCTTGCAAGCCATCCACGAAAAGATGCACACCGCATTGCCGGATAGCCCTGTTTTCTATCCATTTCGCAGAATCCTTTTTTCGGCGCGCAAGCCAGCATAAAAGAAAATGGGCGAACCCGAACAATACTCCCGCAAAGAACTCGTCCACCGCATCGGCACTTTTTTCCTCATGCTTGCGGTTGGGTTGATCGTATTTTTCATCCTTTCCGATTCGAGCGGCGCGCCGTCGTTAAATTATTTTTGTTGGAGCATGATCCTCGCCGGGCTGGGATTCATCTTCCGCGCGCAATACAAAAGACCCGTGCCAGCCAGCGGACGGTTCGGCTGGTTGAAAAAACTATTGAAGGGCAAACAGGAATGACGAAACTCCTCCCGCTTTCTGAAGCGATCGCAAACTACGTGAACGACGGCGACACAGTGTACGCCGCAGGGTTCACGCACCTCATCCCGTTCGCGGCGGGACACGAAATGATTCGGCAGGGAAAAAAGAATCTCACTCTCGCCCGCGCCACGCCAGACCTGATCTACGACCAAATGGTCGCGGCGGGGTGCGCCAAGAAAGTCATCTTCTCGTACATGGGCAATCCGGGCGTCGGGTCGCTGAGAATCGTCCGCTCTGCCATCGAACAGGGAAAACTCGAATGGGAGGAATATTCGCACTTCGGGATGATCACGCGCCTGCAAGCCGGGGCGGCTGGTTTGCCTTTCCTGCCGATGAATCAAACCGGCGCGGCTGATCTCGAAAAAGCGAACCCAAACATCAAGCGGATTCCCGATCCCTACGGCGGCAAGGATGTAATCGTCGTGCCGGCGCTCAATCCCGATGTGGCAATCGTCCATGTGCAACGCGCGGACGCGAACGGCAACGCGCATCTGTGGGGCATCATCGGCGAGCAAAAGGAAGCCGCGTTCGCCGCGAAGAAAGTCATCGTCACAGCAGAGGAAATTGTGGACGAATCCGTTATCAGGTCCGACCCGAACCGCACGATGATCTCTCAAATCGTCGTCAGCGCTGTATGCCATGTGCCGTTTGCCTGCCATCCCAGTTACGCGCAGGGATATTACGACCGCGACAACGAGTTTTATCTCGCATGGGATAAGGTCAGCGAATCGGCTGAACTAACGAAACAATATCTCGATGAATGGGTCTTCGGCGTGAAAGACCGCGACCAATACTGGCAAAAACTCGGAAGCGAAGTCCACAAACGGCTCGAAGTCTCCGCGCTGATGAGCGAACCGATCAATTATGGAAGGTATTGAGTCCGCTAATCTTCGCTAATCTTTTTAAATAATTCGCGGAGATTAGCGAGGATTAGCGGACCGCTTTACTCAAGTTTCGTTTTGACAGTCGCGAGATCGAAAGGAGTCAGCATGGCAGAGTTATTGTTCAAGAGCGAGGTTTACGCCATTATCGGCGCCGCAATGGAAGTCTATAACCAACTCGGACCGGGCTTCGGTGAAGCGATATATCAGGAAGCGCTGGAGATCGAGTCAGAATCGCGCCAACTTCCACACCTTGCCCAAGAGGAGATTTACATCAAGTACAAAACCACAAAACTGAAGCAATTCTTCAAGCCAGATTTTATTTATTTTGAAAATGTCATCGTGGAAATCAAAGCCATTGACAAATTGACCTCACGCGAAGAATCGCAATTGCTCAATTACCTGAAAGCGACAAATCTGCCCGTCGGTGTGTTGATTAATTTCGGTACAGATAGAGATTTAGAATGGAAAAGAATGGTGCTGACGCCGGGCAAAATTCTCAGGACTCCAAAGGTCATCATCCCGCCACGCAGACCGCGCATCAACGACCCTAAACCCATTGACTCAGATTAGTGAAGATTAGCGAAGATTAGTGGAATAAAATGAGCGAAATAAAATATTCATCTGCCGAGCTTATGATCATCAACGCCGCGCGGTTGCTGCGCGATGGAGATGTGGTGTTCGTGGGCGTCGGTCAACCCAACCTCGCGTGCAACCTCGCCAAGCGGACTCACGCGCCAAACCTCGTGATGATCTACGAAGCGGGCGTGATCGGCGCGGAGCCTGCGCGCTTGCCATTGTCAATCGGCGACCCAACACTCGTCAGCGGCGCGTTATCCGTCGTGAGCATGTACGACATTTTCACCAACTACCTCCAGCGCGGCAACGTGGACGTTGGCTTCATGGGCGGCGCGCAAATTGACAAATACGGCAACATCAACGCCACCGTCATCGGCGGCTACGATTCGCCCAAAGTGCGTTTGCCCGGCTCGGGCGGCTCGCAAGAGATCGCGGCGTGGGCGAACCGCTGTTACATCATGACCCCGCACCAAAAGCGCCGCTTCCCGGAAAAAGTCGAGTTCATGACCTCCGCTGGATTCATCGGTGGACGCGGCAACCGCGCGAAAGCAGGATTGCGCGGCGGCGGGATGCTCGCCGTCGTCACCGACATCGGCATCATGGAGCCGGACGAATCAGGCGAGATGAGGCTGACGCAATTGCACCCAGGCAAAACGTCGGATGAAGCGAAAGCCAACACCGGCTGGGATTTGAAAACCGCGTCACGCGTCGGGACAACTGATCCAGTCACCTCCAACGAACTTCGCATCGTACGCGACGAGCTCGACCCAACGGGCATCTACCTGAAGAGCGGCGGATGAATCTCAACCGCATCTTTTTCTCGGACGACGAGCCGCGCCTGCGCGCCGGGTGGCGGTTGGCGTTCCAATCCAGCGGCATGTTCTTTGCCTTTGCGTGTTTGGGCGTTCCCGTCTTTGTGATTTATTTCTTCTTCGATCCCACCTCTGCATTCACAAAACGAATCACACCCAGCCTGTTCCTGCTTTCCACTGTGGTGGAGACGATTGCCTTCACCGCCTCGATCTTTTTAGCGCGACGCTTCCTCGACAAACGTTCCATCGAAAGCCTCGGGTTGAAAGTTAACCGACAAGCGTTCTTCGATGCTTTGGCGGGTATCGGCATCACCTTTTTGCAAATGGGATTCATCTATCTCGTGATGTACTCATTGGGCTGGATCACGTTCAACGGCTTCGCCTGGGAGGTTGACCCGCTCGGCAAAGTGATTGGCAGTACATTGATTTTCCTCGCCATCTTTCTGCTCGTCGGCTGGAACGAGGAACTGCTCTCACGCGGCTATCACCTGCAAACCCTCGCCTCCGGACTCAACCTATTCTGGGGCGTAGTCATTTCATCAACGGTCTTCGGCTTTCTGCACATCTTCAACCCCGGTTCCAGTTGGAGCGCCGTGCTTGGCATCACGCTCGCCGGGTTCTATTTTGCATTTGCTTATCTCCGTTCCAAACAACTCTGGCTCCCCATTGGGATTCACATCGGCTGGAATTTTTTCGAGGGCGTCGTGTTCGGCTTCCCCGTCTCAGGCATGGATATTTACCCGTTGACCAGAATCGAAGTGACCGGTCCCGCGTTATGGACGGGCGGCGCGTTCGGTCCCGAGGCGGGGCTAATCGTTCTTCCATCCTTGATCGTTGGGGCAGGATTGATCTACTGGTTTACTCGGAACCGTACCGAGCCAACAAACGTTTAACATGAGTAGTTCTTAAGGGTTTCAACAAATGGCGTAGTTGCAGATAGAATCGCTTGCACAAGGATAAAAATGAAGAGAAAAAATATCACGTATACCATTCTGCTAATCCCACTGCTACTTTCAGCCTGCGGACCATCCAACAACGGGCAAGCGGAACCGACTTCGGGTCCTGATCTCGCGTTGACCATCACCGCTCAAGCCGCGCTCCTCGATTCGTTGACGCAAACCGCGCTGGCGCCCACCGTCACACCGGAATCCACGGCAACCGCCGCCCTTTCACCGACTCCCGAATTTACCGCGACGCCAGGCAGAGTCACCGTGATGGTCAGAGCCAATACAAATTGCCGTTCCGGTCCCGGGCCGGATTATGGCATCAAAAGCGCGTTGATCGTCGGTCAGACGGCGGAAGTCGTTGGCAAAAACACGACCGCCGGCTATTGGATCATCAACACCCCAAACGGAGCCGGAACCTGTTGGCTCTGGGGCGAACATGCCATAATTTTTGGAGATCCAACCGCTTTACACGAGGTCGCCGCCCCGCCGACAGCCACTCCGCTAGCGGCTCTGGGTCCTATCATTGACCATGTGGCGGTGCGCTTCGACGCCTCCTCGGGCAGTCTGATCGCTTATCTCGACGTCTACTACTACGACAACGAAGGCGATGCGAACCTCGCCGATTTCCAACTGGTCAGTACATCGCTGGATGTGTCCGGCAAGATCAAGGATATTTCCATCACTCCAAACGCCAACCAGCGCAAAGGCAGTGTCGTCACCGGGCAATGGAATTGCGGCGCAAAACAGTATAGCGTCGCGATCGGCGTCACCCTCCACGACGCGGCTGGGCACGCGAGTAACACCGTCGCGGTTAATTTTTCGTGCAATAAGAATTAGCGTAAAAAAGACCTCGGAGGTTTATAAAACCTCCGAGGTCTTTTTTACGGGTATTCACTCACATAAACAACTAGCGTTCCACCCCAAGATTCAAACCATCCTCGATTACAACCGCCCAACCGACCCTCGGGTTGCAATGTCAGTAGATGCGAACCTGCTGAAACAGTGCTAAAGTTCAACAATCCTGTAGACTCAGATTTGCCAAGAAAGTTTGACGTATATCTTTCGACGCCATCGATCAGAATGTGTAACCGCGCTTCGGAACATCCTTTCGG
The DNA here is from genome assembly GCA_020847435.1 of Anaerolineales bacterium. GTDB lineage: Bacteria > Chloroflexota > Anaerolineae > Anaerolineales > Villigracilaceae > Defluviilinea. The sequence goes on along the minus strand of JADLBX010000044.1, from coordinate 11,579 downwards.
GCTCATTGTAAATTCCATCTGCAGGATTCCCAGTGTTTCGAGCGATGTCCTAAACTCCAACTGCGGTGACATTTGTGTACCCGAATCGCCTCCTACTTTAACAACTGTGTATTGATATGCTCTGATTTCAGGCTTCGAAGTCGCTGAGGGTGGTACAAGCGTTCCCGTGGGCGGAGGTTGCGTTAAGGTCAGGGGAATTGAGGTAAATGAGGGCGGAGCGGATGTGCTCGTCACCGGCACCGCTGTCGATGCGATTTGAAGCGTCGGAAGAAATATCGCTTCAGATGTGTTAGTGTTCGATACGATAGGAATGCGAGGCGCTTCCACTGTCGCTGTTGCCCGATTCCAAGGGAGGTAAGGGGCAAGTGAAACCACTACCGTGCCGATACATGTGATAATCGCCACTGCGACGGTACTGATCAAGCCGATCTTAGCCACACTCACTTCGGTCTTTCCACTTTCCTGAGAAGAATTCTGTTTTTTCATGGTTATTCCTCACCTTGAGGGATGACGGTGTATCAGCCATCATCCCTCAAACGTTTTGAATCGCATTGTCTGCTTCGATGTTGGCAACGCTACTTCACGATCACCCAGGTGGTCCCATCGAACGCGTTCCGCCTGCCTTCACATTCGTCGTTCTTGCTTTCCTCGGTAAGTTCGAAGTGCAGGTTCGTGCCGTCGAACGTGTAACGGAAACTCATGGGCGATTTGCCGCAGTTGAAGTTGTTCGTCTCCTCGATGAACAAGTCGCCTTTGACGCTGTATGTGCCCCAGACCTCGTGCGCGCCATAGTAAAAATTGTTCCACGTCCCATCCTCGTGGAAATCGAATCCCACAAGCGGGTCTTCGGGATCCGCGAATCTTCCGGTAGGGAAGTTGGACAGCGTCGAGCTAGCGCACGCTGAGAGGATCAACGATGCTGTTACCAGCGCGAACATCAACAAATACACTTTTCCGATTTTCATGTTGTTCTCCTTGAGACCGGTTGAATTGACGCAATCTGCGCGCCGGTCATGTCCGCACTGTAGCATTTTGAAAAATCAATTTCAAGAGATTTTGGCTGTCTTATCGCTTTTTGTATAACTTTGGCGCAAATTTCACGACCGATACAAAAAGCGATAGAAAGAGTATTTTCTCCTTGTAGCGCTCGGATGGCTACGCTATACTCCTCTTGAACGGAGGCAAAGACATGGAACAGAATGTGTCTTTTGGAGCGTACGTGAGACAGCGCCGACGCGAGATGGATTTGACGCAGGAGGAATTGGCGCGACGCGTAGGATGCGCAGCGATCACCCTGCGCAAGATCGAAGCGGATGATCTGCGGGCTTCGGTTCAGATTGCAGAGCGGCTCGCGATGGCGTTAGCAATTCCACTAGGGGAAAGAAGCGGGTTCGTCCGCTGGGCGCGCTCCGTCCGCCCAGCCGCGTCCGATCTGCCTCCAATTACGCCGCCTCCCGCGATGGAAGAAATTGGTCGCGAAGATCTGACCGGGCGCGCCATCCGAGGCTACGCGCTGGCAGAACGAATCGGCATGGGCGGAATGGGATCGGTTTATCGGGCGGTTCAGCCGAACGTCGAGCGCGAGGTCGCGGTGAAGATCATCCTGCCGACTTTTGCCGATCACCCCGATTTCATCCGCCGCTTCGAATCGGAAGCGCAATTGGTAGCGCGGTTGGAGCATCCTCACATCGTCCCTTTGTATGATTATTGGCGCGAGCCGGGCGTGGCGTATCTGGTGATGCGGCTTTTGCGCGGCGGCAGTATCCAGAGCTTGCTCGAACAAGGTCCACTGTCTGTTGATTCGATCGTCAAAATGTTGGAGCAGATCTGCTCGGCGCTTCATTCCGCGCATCGAATCGGAATCATCCACCGCGATCTGAAACCTGCCAACGTTCTCCTCGATGAAGACATGAACACGTATCTGGCTGATTTTGGAATCGCCAAGAATTTGGGCAACCCCGATTTAGAAAACCAAACCGGAGTGGATGTAATCATCGGTTCGCCGCAATACATGTCGCCCGAACAAATTCGATCTTCCTCGATCCGCCCGCAGAGCGATATTTACTGCCTCGGCGTAATGCTTTACGAGATGTTGACCGGTGCCGTTCCTTTTAATGGGCCCACGCCGTTCGATCTGATTCAACAGCACGTCAATTCGCCCTTGCCGCCTCTTTCCGCGCGCAAGTCTGGTTTCCCTGCCGCGCTGGATACGGTCATTGCAAAAGCCACCGCGAAAGACCCAAACAAAAGATACGCCGACGCGCTCGCGCTGTTTAACGAGTTTCGTCAGGCGCTGGGAAGATTGGCAGACACACACGTTGCGCCGGTCGAACCTGAAGATTCGACAGCCGATATTGAGATTGAGAATCCCTACAAAGGGTTGCGCTCTTTCAATGAAGCAGACGCCGATCATTTCTTTGGGCGCGAAGCGCTGATTCAACAACTGCTTGCGCGTCTGGGCGAGGGCGGAGACTTGAGCCGTTTTCTGGCGGTGATCGGTCCCAGCGGAAGCGGCAAATCGTCGGTGGCGCGAGCCGGTTTGATTCCCGCGCTGAGACGCGGCGGTCTGCCCGGATCGGAAAACTGGTTCATCGTGGACATGTTGCCGGGCAAACATCCCTTTGAAGAGCTTGAGGCTTCTTTGTTACGCGTGGCAGTCAACCCGCCAGAAAGTTTGCTCGCACAGTTAAAAGATGGAAATCGCGGCTTGCTACGCGCCGTTCATCGCATCCTGCCTGCCGACGATTCGGTCGAGTTGGCGCTGATCATTGACCAATTCGAAGAGGTCTTCACGCTGGTCGAGGATGAAGCGGAACGAACTTTACTGTTGGATAACATTGCCACAGCGATCTTGGATGAACGCAGTCGCATACGCGTGATCATCACCTTGCGCGCCGATTTTATAGACAAACCGCTTCGCTATGTGGACTTCGGTGAGTTAACCAATCGCCGCTTTGAGTTCATCCTGCCTCTCACCGCAGACGAGGTGGAACGGGCAGTCGCCGGTCCCGCGCAACATGCCGGGCTTCGGCTGGAAACCGGTCTTATCTCAAAGATCATTCAGGATACCGGCAACCAACCCGGCGCGCTGCCGCTGTTGCAATATGCGCTCTCGGAGCTATTCGATAAACGCGAAGGACGCACGCTGACCGTCAAAGCGTACCGCGAGATCGGCGGCGTACTTGGCGCGTTGGGGCGCGGCGCAGAATCCATCTACGCAAGTCTCGACGAAGCGGGTCAATCCGCCGCGCGACAGTTATTTTTGCGCCTCGTGACCTTGGGTGAAGGCACAGAAGATACTCGGCGCAGGGTTTTGCGCGAGGAATTGGACCGGCTTGAGTCAGAGAAGATTCCGCTCGAGGCGGTGATCGAGGCGTTTGGACGCGGGCGGTTGTTAACCTTCGATCGCGATCCGATCACACGCGGCGCGACCGTCGAAGTGGCGCACGAAGCGTTAATCCGCGAATGGGCGCGCTTGCGCGAGTGGCTCGTCGAAAGCCGCGCAGATATTCGATCCCAGAGACAACTCGCCGCCGCCGCGCAGGAATGGGAAAGTGCGGAGCATGATCCCAGTTTTTTATTGACCGGCGCGCGATTGGGTCAATTTGAAAACTGGGCGGAACAGACTAGCGTATCGCTGACGCAGTTTGAACGCGAATTTTTTAATGCGAGCATCGCTGAACGAAATCAACGTGAGTCGCAGGAAAAACTCCGTCAACAGCGCGAACTCGAAAACGCGCAGACGCTGGCGGAAACAGAACGTCGACGCGCCGAAGAAAAAGAAGCGTCTGCAAAAAATTTGCGCAAACGCGCTATCTACCTGACCGGCGCGCTGGCGGTGGCATTGATTCTTGGCGTCGCCGCCCTCATTTTGGGTACGCGGGCGCAGGCTTCAAGCCGTGTGGCAACCTCACGTGAGTTAGCGGCGGCGTCTGTCCTCAATCTCGATGCGGATCCGGAGAGAAGCGTTTTGCTCGCGCTCGAAGCGCTGAAAATTTCTCGCACAACGGAAGCGGAAAATGCCCTGCACCGCGCGGTTCAGGCTTCACGCATCGAACTGGTCATTCAAGCCGCCGAGCCAGGCTACCCGTGGAATCTTGAAGTGAGTCCCGACGGAAAATATCTTCTGGCAGGCGCGGACGGCTATTCAAAATTATTCGACGCAGAGACAGGACAATTGGTCTATCAAGTCCCCGGTTATTTTTCCGTATTCAGTCCGGATGGGAAAACGATCGCGGCATCGTATGATGATGGAATCCATTTTTGGGATACAGCCACCGGTGAAGAAAAGGAAGTCATCAACCGAATCTGGTTCAACGGCATTACGATGGAGTTTAGTCCCGATGGGAAAGGCATCCTAACATCCTCTTGGGATGGAACCCCTTCACTTTGGGACGCAAACACCGGTCAGAAAATGATCGAGTTTGTCGGTCATACCGCCGGTGCAGGGTTTTGCTACTTTAGCCCGGATGGATCGCGGGTTGTATCTTTTAGCAATGACGGCACAGCAAGAGTTTGGGATGCGAAAACCGGCGAACAGTTGCTAGTCTTAACAGAAAAAGGCGCAGATGCGACCGGCTCGTTCAGCCCGGATTCAAAGTTGCTCGCCACAACAGGCGGTTCAGATCTTAAGGACATCATCGTTTGGGATGCGCAAACCGGCGAGAAACTCAAGACCATTGTCGGGCACACCGCCGGGATCAACCATCTTGAATTTAGCCCGGATGGAAAATGGATTGCCACTGGAAGTTCGGACCGCACTGCAAAAATATTCGATGTTGAAACTGGGCGATTATTGGCGACACTTGCCGGGCACGCCGAGCCGGTGATCGAGGTGGATTTCAACCCGGATGGAACCAAACTGGCAACTAGTAGTCCGGATGGAACAATGAGATTGTGGAATATCATCCGGCGAGAGGTCTTCTCCTTTTATAGTCACACCTATTCCGGCGGGCAAGTGGACTTGAGCGCAGATGGAACGCTTCTCGCAACCGGCGCCGAAAATGGAACCGTGGATGTGTGGGAAACCGATTCGGGAAAAGTTATTGTGTCCATGCCTAACCCCGAACGACTCGTGTTCGATCTGGCGCTCAGCCCAAACGGGGAGCAACTTGCGATCGGGTTCGAAGATTCATCGTTTCGGATATGGGATGTGACAAACGCTTCCATTCTTTATGATCTGCCAAAGCACACGGGTTCCGTCAATGCACTTGCTTACAACAGCGACGGAACACAGCTCGTTTCAGGCGGCGAAGATTTCAAAGCAGTTCTCTGGGATGTGACAACTTCGCCTCCCACGCCAATATACACACAATTCTTCCCAGCAGAAGTGCGCGCCGCCGCGTTCAGCCCGGACGACAAACTGATCGCGCTGGGCGTTCACAATGGTACCGTGAGCCTATTGGATGCCGCAACCGGCGATTCTTTCCTGACACTGCGAGGACACACCGCCTCCCCATCGGCGATCGCGTTCAGCGCGAACGGGAGCCTGATCGCCACCGCCAGCCTCGACGGCACGGCAAAAGTATGGGACGTGAGAACCGGTTCAGAACTCCTGACGTTGAGCGGGCACTCCAACCAGGTGATGTCCATCGCCTTCAGCCCGGATGGAGGTCGTCTCGCCACCGCCAGCCGCGATGGAACTGCCCGGCTATGGGATGCATCCACCGGTGAGGAGTTGAACGTCATTGTTCAAGGCGACACTGGTTTTTTCGACGTCGCTTTCCATCCGAACGGGAAACTGCTTGCAACAGGCGAAGATAACGGAACGTACGTCTATCTATTGGAACTCGATGACCTGATTGAACTCGCGACAACTCGATTGACGCGCGGTCTGACTGTTGACGAATGTATCAAATACCTTCACAAGAATCCTTCCGAATGCGGCGCGCCGGTCAACGCGCCCACCGCCACACCAATCCCTCCCACCGATGCGGGCCGCGTATGTCAGGTAACGGGTACGAGCGGATTATCCGGAAACTCCTACGAAGAATTGGTTTTCCTCGGATTGCAAAAATCAAACGCAGAGTTCGGCTGGGATTTCAAAGTCCTGGAATCTCCGGCGATCACCGATTATCAAAAAAACGTGGAAGAATTCCTACGGGGCGATTGCGACCTGATCGTCGGCTCGTCCGTAACGGCAGATGCGTTTTATGCAGCCGCAGAGCGGAACCCGGATCAAAGGTTTCTGTTAATTGAGTATCCTTTCGACCCTCCATTGGATAATTTGAGGACTCAATTGTACGCAACCGACCAGGCGGCTTTACTGGCAGGTTATCTCGCGGCATCGCAAACAAAAACCGGCAAAGTCGCGGTCTTCGGCGGACAGGACTTTCCTCCGGTGACCGATTTTATGGATGGCTTCGCACTCGGCGTGGAATATTACAACGAGAAAAGCGGCGCGGATGTCGAAATCCTTGGCTGGGATCCCTACAAACACGAGGGAGTTTTTGTAGGCGACTTCTGCTGTGATCGGCAAGGCATGGAATTCGCTCAAGGATTCTTGGACCAGGGCGCGGATGTCATCCTGCCAGTGGCAGGCTATGATGTCGGCGTCGGAACTGCCCGCGCGATCAAAGCCCATGGGAACGCTTATTTCATCGGCGTGGATTTTGATTGGGCTGATGGCTTCCCCGAATACCAAGATATCGTTCTGACCAGCATTATGAAAAATTATGACCCGACAGTGTTGCTGACTGTAAAGTCAATTATTGATGATGCGTTCACCGGCGGCATCCATTTCGGCGGACTGGGAACTGGCGAGGTCAGCCTCGCGCCGTTCTACCAATTCGATTCGCAGATCCCACCTGAGATCAAAGCAGACCTGGAACAGATTATTGCAGACATAATTTCTGGAAAGATCAAAACCAAGCCGTAAATCAAAAGCCTTGCGGACGTTTCATCCGCAAGGCTTACATGATTTTCGCAACTTCACCAAACTACGTCAACCAATTTCGATTTTGTGATGGATTCGTCAATGGATAGTAACGGCATTTTCTGGAGGAGCGCTTCGGCTACAATCAGGCGATCATGAATATCTGGGAGGACGGTCAAGTCGCGTATTTTTTCGGCAGTTTCAGGTAACAAAGCGAGAAACTCAAAACCCGATATAGAGCGCAATTTCGCCAGGACCTTCTCGACTTCGATATTCTTGCGTTTTTCAGAAAACATCATCAACTCAGCGACAACGATTGCAGGAATGAAGATACGAGCATCTCCATCCATCACTGAATCAAAAACCTCACGAGCGCCATCTCCCAGACGAGAAGACCCACTGAGATACCAGATAAGCGCATGAGTATCTGAAATGTAATCGCTCATTTTCTCGTTCGCTTCAACAGGCGGGACTGTCGTTGCAAACTCTTATTCCACTGCTTCTTGACCTGGCGCACATCGTCATCGGTGATGATGGCTAGTTCGGGGAACGCGCCAAAAAGGGATTTTTTTGCAAGCCGTTTAGGTTGCGAAGTTTTCACCTCAAGATCAACAACGCTATGCTCGGGCAAATTCAATTTTTTTCTTGGCTTGAGCACCCCTTTCTCATACACCGCTTGGACCGTGATCGTCTCCATGACAGCCTCCACGTCAATTATACGCCACAAACAACAAGACCTCGGAGGTTTTGCAAATCTCCGAGGTCTTTGATTCACTGCTTACTGCTCACTGATAACTGACTTAAGTTCCCTCTTCCCACGAATTCAAATAGTGAGTTTGCTCGGCGGTGAGGGTGTCAATCTTCACGCCCATGGCTTCGAGTTTGAGGCGAGCGATTTCCTTATCAATATCCTCAGGAACCGAATACACCTTCTTTTCCAACTTATCCGCATTCTTCGCCATGTACTCAGCGGATAACGCCTGGTTGGCGAAAGACATGTCCATGACGGAGGCAGGATGCCCTTCGGCAGAAGCGAGGTTGATGAGTCGTCCTTCGCCGAGGATGTTAATCTTGCGTCCGTCTTTCGTCTCGTATTGATCCACGAACGGGCGCACGAGGTTCGGCTTGCCCTTGCTCATCTTTTCAAGCGCGGGGATGTTGATCTCCACGTTGAAGTGTCCCGAGTTGGCGACGATGGCGCCGTCTTTCATGATCTTGAAATGGGCTTCGTCAATGACGTTGAGATCGCCCGTGACCGTGCAGAAGAAATCGCCAACTTTCGCCGCTTCATTCATCGGGGCGACTTGATACCCGTCCATGACCGCTTCCAACGCCTTCATCGGGTCCACTTCGGTGACGACGACCTGCGCGCCCATCCCACGCGCCCGTGAAGCGAGTCCACGTCCGCACCAGCCGTAGCCAGCCACGACGAAAATTTTGCCCGCGAGCAAAACGTTCGTGGCGCGGATGATCCCGTCAATGGTGGATTGACCCGTGCCGTAGCGGTTGTCGAAGAAGTGTTTGGTCTGCGCGTCGTTCACCGCGATGACGGGGAACTTCAACACGTTGTCTTTTTCCATCGCCTTGAGGCGGATAACGCCTGTGGTAGTTTCCTCCGTGCCGCCGATCACGCCTTTGAGCATTTCCTTGCGCTCATCGTCGGAGAGTCCCTTTGCCCAACTCGCGAGCGACGGCTCGAGCTTTTCGAAGCGTCCCATCTCGATGAAGAACAGCGACGAGACCAGGTCAGCGCCGTCGTCCATCGTCATGTGCGGCTTGTGTTCGAGCGCGGCGCGGATGTGCTTGAAGTAAGTGACTTTGTCTTCGCCCTTGATCGCAAACGTGGGAATCTCGAACTGGTTCACCAACGCCGCCGCGACATCGTCCTGGGTGGACAGCGGGTTCGACGCGGTGAGGACAATGTCCGCGCCGCCTTCCTGCAATGTGACCATCAGGTTGGCGGTCTCCGTCGTCACATGCAGACAAGCCGACACACGCAACCCTTTGAGCGGCTTCTCTTTCTTGAAACGCTCACGGATCTGCCGCAAAACGGGCATCTCGCGCTCCGCCCAATCCATGCGGCGGCGTCCGCCTTCGGCTTGGCTGATGTCTTTGATATCGTAATTACTCATTGTTGCTCCTTATTTTATATCGACTCGGTGGTCGAGTAGCCCCGCCGATCTTCGCGGGGCGTATCGAGACCACAGGTTTTCAAAATCACTCTTGTAACAATAATTGTTTCACTGCGCGGTGGTCTCGGTTTCGACAAGCTCAACCCAGCGGATACGCCCTTCGCTGTCGCTTCGGGCTATTCGACCACCAGACTATCTAACTAACCAACTATTAACCCATCCAACTTCCCGTCGTCTACAAAATGCTTTCTGAATCGCTCAACAAATTCTTCCCGCGAATACGAATGACTCTGCGGACCTTTCTGCTCGAGACAATACACCGCCGCGAGCGAACCGATCTCGCCGCACAACTTCCAATCGAAGCCGCGCGAGTAGCCCGCGAGGAATCCACCGCGGAACGCGTCGCCGACGCCCGTCGGGTCAACGATCTCTTTTTCAGGCACGGTCGGGATGTGGACCGAGTCGCCGCCCATGTACAAATCCGCGCCGTCTTTGCCGCGCGTGATCACCAACACTTTCACATGATCGAGAATCTGGTCCAAACTCCAATGCGTTTTCTTCGAGATCAGACCAAACTCGTAATCGTTGCAAAACAGGAACTGCGCGCCTTCCATGTCGCGGGCAAGTTCATCGCCTTCCAGACGTAACACCTGCTGACTCGGGTCGTACAAATACGGGATTCCCAACTCGCGGCATTCAGCGGGAAATTTCATCATCGCTTCCGGCGCGGACGGGGAAACGATCACCAAATCGGGTTTTTTATCCAACGCTTTCAGCGACTGCGTGGACGAGTGCGCCATCGCGCCGGGGTAGAACGAGGCAATTTGAGCAGAAGCATGATCGGTCGTGGCAAAGAACGAAGCGGTAAATTCTCCGGGGACGACCTTCATCAACGACGTATCCACGCCTTTGGATTCGAGCCACTTGCGATATTCTTCAAAATCCTCCCCCACCGTCGCCATGACGCGCGGCTTCGTCCCTAGCAAAGCCATCGAATAGGCGATGTTCGGCGCGATGCCGCCGCGCTGTTTCGACATACTGTCCACGAGGAAGGACAGGCTGATCGAAGATAAACGTTCGGGTAGGATTTGTTCTTTGAAATGACCGGGGAAGGTCATCAAATAATCGTAGGCAACCGAGCCAGTGAGAAGGATGTCCATGTATTTCCTCCCGTCATTGCAAGCCTGTTGGTCGAGTAGCCCGAAGCGCTAGCGGAGGACGTATCGAGACCAAAGGCGAAGCGCTCTCCTCGACTTTGGTGGAGTTTGCTTCGTGGAGCCACTACCAATGACGGTTTGTATTCGCAGTAAAAGGCGTGACGCAGTGTGCGTCACGCCAGTTTTATGTGCGGCAAGAGTTTATCACGCGATGGGTGGATTGTCTAGAAATTCGAGGGTGCGTCGCATGGCATTCTCAAAGTCTGAAAAAACTCAACGCGAATACTGCGAATGCCCGAATGGCGCGAATGAAATCTTGAAAATTCGTGGAACTTGTGTTGACGGTTCATCTTTCGCTCGCCGTGCCGAAACATATCGCCGATTAGCGATATTCGCGTTCCAAAACCGCTGCTTTGTCAATCAACTTTGAGAAGACCATAGGGTGCGTCGCGCTCAAAGGGTGCGTGAATCCTCCGCGTGTGGCGCGACGCACTCATCCGCCCGACACCACTTTCCGCAAATTGACTTCAAACGGTGGATAGGCGATTCCGTTCTCGGTGACGATTCCCGTCACCAAGCGGTTCGGCGTGACGTCGAAGGCGATGTTGCGCGCTTTGGCGTTCTGCGGCGTGACGCGCTCGCCTTTGAATTCCAAGCCGAGCACTTCTTCGGGATTGCGTTCTTCGATGGGAATTTGATCGCCATGCGAAAGCGACAAGTCAACTGTGGATGTCGGCACAACGGGATAGAACGGCGCTCCATTGTCATGCGCGGCGAGGGCAAGCATGTACGTGCCTATTTTGTTCGCCACGTCGCCGTTGGCGGCGGTGCGGTCCGAGCCGACGAAACACTTTTGCGCTTTGCCCGCTTTGAGGAAATAACCCGCCGTGTTATCGCTGATGATCTCGTACGGGATGCCGTACTGTTCCAACTCCCACGCGGTGAGGCGCGCGCCCTGCAAGCGCGGACGGGTCTCATCCACCAGCACGTGAATCTTTTTTCCTTGTTCGTGCGCGGTGCGGATGACGCCGAGCGCGGTGCCCCAGTCTACGGCGGCGAGGGCGCCCGTGTTGCAGTGATGGATGATCGTGTCGCCGTCGTTGATGAGCGTCGCGCCGTGCTCCGCCATGCGTTTGTTGATTTCCACGTCTTCGTCGGCTATCTTTTGCGCTTCGGTCAACACCGCCGCGCGCAAATCATCCGCCGATCCATGTACGGAGTACGCAATCCGCAGTACACGATCCACTGCCCAGGCGAGATTCACCGCCGTCGGGCGCGCGGCTTTCAAGGTGGACGCGGCGGCTTCCAAATCGGCGAGCAGGTCGCCCGTCGAAGAAGAAGCGGATTCGAATCCCGCGAGCGCGAGTCCAAACGCGGCAGTCGCTCCGATGGCGGGCGCGCCGCGTACGACCATGT
>JADLBX010000043.1 GCA_020847435.1 Anaerolineales bacterium | reverse complement strand
GGAAAAAGATCGGAATGATTTAAAGGTGCAAATCAACTGGCAATTCAAACCCGACAATGCTCGCATTAAACTTAAGCGGCTTTATCCCGTCACCGTCATAAAAAAATCAAGTTAGCAAAGTACTAGTAACAGAAAAGAAGGATGCGAGTCATCGCGTCCTTCTTTTTTTTTGACTCACGCTTCGAACTCCGTTTCAGCCTGCCTCTATCCATTCAACGTTTCCCCACCTTCGACACACTCAAGACAAATAGACAAGCGCGCAGGTAGACGAGGAGACAGGTAGACAAGGAATCACATAACCCATATCTTGTATCTTGTAATTTTTTCTTCATCCTTCATCATTCATCCTTTTTCACTTACAATTCCTCCATGCACTACGACCTCTGCCTCCCGTGGTACTGGGAACACGATATTGACTTTGTCCATTTTGTCGAGCAAGCGTGCAACGAAAACGGATTAACTTTCTGGCAAATCACGCCAGACAATCTCTTCGAGTCGCTTTCCGCGTTGTACAAAGGCGAAAAGACATTCGGCACGTTGCTTGACCGCTCGCAGGGAGAGGATCGTTTTCTCCCGATCAACAATTGGGCGCGGGAATATAACAAGAGGCGCATCAACCCGCCCGAACTTTCCGCCTGGTCCGAAGACAAAGCCACCATGCACCTCGAACTGATGACGGCAGGCTTGCACACGCCGCACACGATTCTCCTGGCTCCATTCCTCGAACAGCCCGTTCCCCCTCCCTTGGATCTAACTCCGCTTGGGAATCAATTCGTCATCAAGCCGTCGCATGGCGGGGGCAGTGAAGGCGTGATCCTCGGCGCTTCATCGCTCGACCAAATCCTGCGCGCCCGCATGGAATTTCCCGCGCAAAAATATTTGGTTCAGGCAACCGTCGCGCCGCGCACTATTCAGGGACGCCCCGCCTGGTTCCGCGTGTTCTACGCCGTCGGCAAGACGTATCCGTGCTGGTGGCATCCGTTGACTCACGTCTTTGCGACCGTGACCCAAGCCGACGAACACAAATACGAACTCGCACAACTCCACGGCATCACACGGCAAATCGCTTCGATCTGCCGTTTGGATTGGTTCACCACCGAGATCGCCCTCACCCACGATAACTTTATCGTCGTGGATTACGTCAACGACCAGATTGACACGCGCATCAAATCGAAAGCCGTAGACGGCGCTCCCGATGAGATCATACAAAGAATCGCATCACAACTTGTAACAATTGCTAAAAAGAATCAATAAAAACGCCGAAGGCGTGAAATGATTATAGAGATAGGCATGGAGCATCGCCAACCCCGAAGGGGTGATACGATTTCGCTTGAAGCATGTCATCCCTTCGGGATTAATCAAATGCCGACGTCAATGCTAGAGTCATTCCATCCCTTCGGGATTGAGAACCAATATGATTAAAGGAGAAATACATGTCCAACCCTTCGACAAGCTCAGGGCGACCCCGCGCACGCGATTTGGGGATTCCGTTTGACGGAAAGACGGGAAAATATAATGCGATCACCGATGTTGCAGGCGTGAGCGTTGGTTACTCGACGATCATCGAAGGCGAGTCGGCGCGGACGGGGGTGACGATCATTCATCCACGCGGGAAGGCGAATCACGATCCCGTGTTTGCGGCGTGGTTCCCGTTCAACGGCAACGGCGAGATGACGGGCGCGGCGTGGGTCGAGGAGGGCGGATTCCTCGAAGGTCCGATCGGGATCACGAACACACATTCGGTTGGAGTTGTGCGCGACACGATCATCGAATGGCAGGCGAAGAATAACGCGTTGTTCCAGAAGTGGTCGTGTCCACTGGTGGCTGAGACCGCCGATGGTTGGCTCAACGACATGAACGGATTCTTCGTCAAGCCTGCTCACGTGTTGGAAGCGCTGGAGAAAACTGAATCAGGTCCAATCGAAGAAGGAAGCGTCGGCGGAGGGACGGGGATGCTGTCGTATGAGTTCAAAGGCGGGAGCGGGACTTCATCCAGAAAACTTCCTGAAAAATTCGGCGGCTGGATAGTCGGCGCGTTCGTGCAATCCAATTTCGGGGTGCGTTATCAACTCAAAATTGCGGGAGCGCCTGTGGGCGAACATCTCAAGGCGCATCCCGTGTGGACGGACGGGGAAAACCCGTTTGCGGAGAACGGCTCGCTGATCGTGATCGTTGCGACCGACGCGCCGTTGCTGCCGCATCAACTGAAGCGGATGGCGAAGCGAGCCACGCTCGGCATGGCGCGCACGGGGTCGCTGGGCGGAAACGGTTCGGGCGATATTTTTCTTGCGTTCTCCACCGCCAACCCGACCGCCGCGCTCGGCGATAAAAATGGAATCGTCCATGTGCAAGCGCTCGATAACGAACATCTCAACCCGTTGTTCGCCGCGTCGGTCTTCGCCACCGAGGAAGCGATCATCAATGCCATGGTCGCGGCGGAGGAGATGACGGGGCATAACGGTTTTTCGGTGAAGAGATTGCCGCATGAGGAGGTGAGGGAGGTGATGAGGAGGTTTGGGAGGTTGGGGTAAAATTACGGCATGAGCCTTCCATTATTTCAAACTCCTAAACCGATTAACGATCATTTCAAAAGCGATTCGGACATCGTTCTTTTTAATGGTGAAATCAAAGATTTACTCACTGAAATTCCCGACGATTCAATTCAGCTAATCATCACTTCCCCGCCATACAATTTGGGAAAAGATTACGAAAGCCGAGTTGAGATTGAGCATTATCTCGAAAAGCAAGCCGAGATTATCGGTGAACTATATCGGGTCCTGAAAAACGAAGGTAGCCTATGCTGGCAGGTGGGAAATTTTGTAGAAGATGGCGAAGTCTATCCGCTTGATATTCTGTATTACGGAATTTTCAAGAAACTGGGTTTACATTTGAGAAACCGAATTATTTGGCGTTTCGGTCATGGGTTACATGCTTCAAAGCGTTTTTCGGGAAGATACGAAACTATTTTATGGTTTACAAAAAACGATAAATACACGTTCAATCTTGATAGCGTTCGTGTTCCGTCAAAATACCCTGGCAAGCGTCATTTCAAAGGCGAGAAAAAAGGACAACTTTCAGGGAATCCACTCGGAAAGAATCCATCCGATGTTTGGGAAGTTGTTCTGCAAGATTGGGAGGAGGAAATTTGGGATATTCCAAATGTCAAAGCAAATCACCCCGAAAAGACAGAACACCCATGTCAATACCCTATTGAATTAGTTGAAAGATGTGTTCTTGCATTAACCAATGAAGGCGATTGGGTTTTAGATCCATTTGCAGGCGTTGGCTCATCCCTTATTGCGGCAATCAAAAATAATCGCCGCGCGATAGGGAGCGATAAAGAAAAAGATTATGTTGTTTTAGCGCGCGAGCGCATCCTTTCTTATTTCAACGGCACGCTTGGCTACCGCCAACTTGGAACGCCAGTTTATCAACCAACAGGCAATGACAAAGTCTCAAAAGTTCCAGATGAATGGAAGGTAGCGTACGAACAGAAAAATCTTCTTGATCAAAAGGGAGAATATCGCAAATGAAAATCGTTGGGGTTTATTCATTCAATGGCGGTGAAAAGGCTGTTAAGAAAAAGTACTCAAAGGAGCTGGATGAAGTACGGAACATCCTTGCCCATGTTTCCGCCAAAAATCACAAGACAAAGATGAGCAAAGAAAAGACTATGCGGAACAAGATTTTATATAGCCCCCGTTCTCTGAACAAAGAAATAAACGAGGGCTTTTTGGAATTGGGCTGGGAAAAGAAACGAGTGTTTTGCGATTATCCAACGCAATATTACAGTGAGGGATATGAAGCGCCCAGAATTTCCAAAGGGGCTTTCAGAGAAATGGATTTCATCAAAAACAAACTTGGCGTTGAAGTGCAATTTGGTAAGTATTCTTTCATGGTCTACAATGTTTGCGCCAAGATGACGATTTTTCACAACATGGGTTTTATTGATGTTGGCATCGAAATTGTTCCTGTTAAAGAATTAGCGGAAGATATGTCGTCGGGCGTTTCGTATTTCGAGCAGTTTGTTTGGGACTTGGAGCAGCGTGGTGTTTCCGACATTGATATCCCTGTTTTAATTCTGGGTGTTGCACCATAAACTCAAGGGTTTCCAAGTTCAAACACACCTAACGAACCGTTTAACCTCCTGCATGACCAAGTCAGCGGGAGGTTTTTCTTATCTCTGAGTTAATTTTGTGTAAAATGAAACCCAACCCCTCATTTCCTTGTGGACATCCATAACGCAAGAGGAGAAATACATGCCCAACATTCTCAAATCTCAAAACCTCGTCAAAAAATACGTCGCCGCAATCTATCCAACTTTTGATTGATTAACGAATCCATCTCCCTCTTGATGACATCCCAATAAAAATATCCTACACTACCTTCATCAACATCTACATGGAGGTAGAAATGGAAACAAAAACGAATGAAAAAAGCGTCGTTTGGCGAAGGATCGCAATAGTTACGCTTCTATTGCTGGCGCTGGTTGGACCCAACTTCGGTCCGCTCCCGCACCTGCTTCGTCAGAGTTTATCGCTTGAAGGCTCGGTTACGGGCGTTCTAATTTGGTTCTGGGTTGCTTTTCTGATCATTCTGGCAGTCGTATACAGGATGGTTAAGAGCGCATCCATTGGCGAATTTCTCAAATCCAGCGGATTAGGCGCGCCTTCCAGAATCGGAGCGAACATTGCAGGGCTAATCCTTGGAATTGCGTGGGCATTTCTGTTCCTGTCCAGCATCCGTCAATTCGACCCAGATGCCAACCTGACACAGATCAATGGCTTCCGTATTCTGTCGGCATTCCTGGCGGCGGTCGGCGCGCTGCTCGAGGATCTCATCACACGCAGTTTCATCATGAACCAGTTGCATAAGATCGGTTCATCAAAATGGACGCAGGCGGTTGTTTCCGCTTTGATCTTCGCTCTCTATCACACCGTCTGGGGCTTCAACCCCTTTGCCTTCGTCTTCAGCGTGGTTTACGGATTGTTACTGGGCGGCTTGTTCTTATGGGGCAAGCGCAGTCTTACTCCAGTCATTCTCGGACACAGCCTCGTGACCCTCCTTTCCGAACCCTTCGCAACGATGCTGATCTTCCTTGCGCCTGGGACTTAACCGAAAATTCAAACGATACCCTGCGGTATCCTTGCAAAAGATCGCTGATATCGCAGGGTATAATTTCAAAATGAAATTTATCAAGAAGAGTCGCAATCCAGAGATTTGGGAACAATGGGATTGGGTATGGCATTTTTCCGCCTACAGCCTGTTGATCTTGAACATCATTTTGGTATACAACGACGAGCCAAGAATCCCGAACTTTTTGTTCTTTCTTGTTCTCTCTGCCCTTTTGGGTCTGTGGTACATCCCGTTTATCAACATTTTCACCTTGCGCAGTTGGGAATATCCGAAACGCGGCGCTCTTTATCTCGTTCCAGGATGGGCGATCTGGGCTGGCTTGATCTCACTGACCGCCGATTCGCTTTTGTTGATGGGGATATTCTTCCCATTGGTTTTTAGCCGCTTCCCCATTCGCTGGGCTATCGGATTGACGTTTTTTCAAACCGTGGGGCTTTTTTTCCTATACATCGCTCTCTACCCGACCGAGCGCTGGTTTACCCTCCTATTGCTCATCGCGGGGCTGCTGGCTATCTCGACGATCATTGGCGGATTTATCACATCCATCATAAAACAAAGCACGGAACGCCAGCGTCTGATCGACGACTTAACTCGGTCGCAGGCAAACTTGATGAGGGTCGAACGAGAAGCGGGGCGGCTGACCGAACGGCAGCGTCTCGCCCGAGACATCCACGATTCGGTCGCCCAACATTTCACATCCATCATCATGCATCTCTCCGCCTCAAGGCTCAGCAAAGCAGGATCAGTCCAAGCGCAAATCCAACAAGCGGAAGATGCCGCACGGGAAGGGCTTGACGAGATTCGCAGGATCGTTTGGGACATGCAACCTGAGCCAATCGAAAAAGCGTCTCTGATCGAGGCGGTTGAAGAAATGGCGGCGCGCTGGTCTGCGGAAAACCGCGCTCAGGTCAAAGTGAAAGTGACGGGCGTTCCGCGACCTCTTCCCGAATCCGCCGAAACGGCGCTGCTCCGCATTTCGCAGGAGGCAATGCACAATATCCATAAACACGCCCAAGCGAAACATGTCAATATCACTTTTTCGTTTATGGAAGATATTTTTGCGATGGATATTGCCGACGACGGATTAGGCTTCGACCCGTCGAAAATCAGCGCTGGGTTCGGATTGAAAACGATGCGGGATCGGATCGAAGAATTAAACGGAACATTGACAGTTGAAAGTGAACGAGGCAGAGGAACTGCGATTGCCGTATCCCTGCCTATCATGGAAAATAACGATGATCAAGATAATCATCACGGATGACCATCCGATTGTCCGCAGTGGGTTGCGGGCATTACTATCCTCGCAATCAGATTTTGAAATAGTAGGCGAGGCAGACAATGGCGAAGAAGCCGTCAGATCGGCAATTTCGCTTGTTCCAGATTTGATTCTCATAGATCTGCAAATGCCCGTTTTAGACGGACTAGGGGCGATCAAGTTGATTCGAGAGAAGTTGCCAAAAGCAAACATCTTAGTGCTGACTACGTATGGAACAGACGCCGACATCCTCCCTGCTCTCGAAGCGGGAGCCATCGGTTATTTACTCAAAGACACTCCTCCAGAACAACTATTTCAAGCGGTGCGCAATGTAGCCAGCGGCGAAATGTCGCTTGCGCCCCGTGTGGCGGAAAAAGTAACGCAGCGTTTGGCAAACCCTTCTAAAAATGTCCTGAGCAGCCGTGAGATCGAGGTGTTGGAGCTTGCATCGCAGGGAAATCCCAACAAAGAAATTGCAAGGAAATTATTCATCACCGAAGCGACTGTTAAATCCCATTTCGTCCATATCTTTTCTAAATTGGAAGTGACCGACCGCACAGCGGCAGTCACCGAAGCGGTAAAAAGGAAGATCATCAAAATATCATAAACCTCTCTCACAGCCTCTATCCAACTTTTGATTGATAGCGAAATCCATCTTTCACTTGATGACACGTGAATCAAAGTACTCTACAATTCATGCATCAAAACCAACTAATCAAGGAGAAAGAAAATGAACGCAATCAACGATAACAGCAAACGCAACTGGGGAACTTCATCCAACCTGTGGATCGGTCTGGCGTTTATCGGCGGCGGGGCGCTCGTCCTGCTTAATCAAACAGGTTTGCTGTCCATCCAATTCAACTGGTGGGCGCTGTTCATCCTGTTCCCCGCCATCGGCTCGCTCAACGGCGCCTATCACCGCTATCGCGCCACGAACAATCTTTTCGATATGGGCGTAATGATGCCCGCATTGATCAGCCTGCTCATGCTCGGTTTGATGGTTAACTTGCTGAGCGGCAACGGCTGGGATTTCAACTGGAACCTGTTCTGGCCCGCCATTATGATCATCATTGGCTTGGGTATGATCTTTGGTCGTTCGCGCACGGAATAAACCCTTCAACCTCCCGCGTGATTAGATCACGCGGGAGGACTTCTTATTCCGCCGATCAAGGACTAAATTCTGTGTAAAATGAAACTCGATCCCCGATTTCCTCGTAGACATCCATAACGCAAACGCAAGAGGAGAAACACATGCCCGCCATTCTCGAATCTCAAAACCTTGTCAAAAAATACGGTGACTTCACCGCCGTGAAAGGGGTAACCTTCGATATCAAAGAAGGAGAAATCTTCAGCCTGCTCGGTCCGAACGGCGCGGGGAAGACCACGACCATTTCGATGCTCTCCACCTTGTACACGCCCACCTCGGGCGATGCGACCATCGGCGGGCATTCCATCACGAAAGACCCGATGGCGGTCAAGCAGGTGATCGGAGTCGTGCCGCAAGACCTCGCGCTGTATGAAGACCTCACCGCAAAAGAGAACCTCGTCTTTTGGGGGCAGATGTACGGGCTCGGAGGCAAATCCCTCAACAGCCGCGTGGACGAAGTGTTGGATCAGATCGGTTTGGCGGATAAAGCGAAGAACCGCGTCAAAACTTACTCAGGCGGGATGAAACGCCGCGTCAACATCGGAGTGGGTCTGCTTCACAAACCTCGGCTTCTCTTCATGGACGAGCCCACCGTCGGCATTGACCCGCAGTCGCGCCGCGCTATCCTCGATACGGTCAAAGACCTAAACGAGCAGGGCATGACAGTGTTATACACCACGCATTACATGGAAGAGGCGCAGGAACTCTCCGACCGCGTCGGCATCATTGACCACGGCGAACTTATCGCCCTCGGCACGCAAGATGAACTCACCAAGCAAGTTGGGCAGACTGAAACGCTCATCCTGCACATCGGCGAAAACGAAGACCCCGAAGCGCTTGCCAAAGCCATCCGCAGTGTGGATGGCGTGCAAAAAGCGGACGTGACGGACAATGAAGTGAGCGTCATCACATCGGATGCGAAAGATATTTTGGCGGCGGTCGTGACCCAAGCCAACGAGCGCGGCATCCGCATCCGCTCGATGGACATCCGCGAGCCGAATCTCGAAGCGGTGTTTCTCAACTTAACGGGGAGAGCGCTACGCGATTGATTTCCATGTCTACGTGTCTACTTGTGTACTTGCCTACTTTGTATACACGTACACACGGAAACACGTAAACAAGGCACACAGAGACTCCCATGCTCAAACTCCTCCTCATCGGTCTCAAAGACCTCAAACTCATGTTCCGCGACCGCGCTGCGTTGTTGCTCATGTTGCTCACGCCGTTCCTGCTCACGCTCGGCATGGGACTCGTCACTGGGCAATTCAGCGGCGACAACAACAGCGGAATTTCGGACATCCCCGTCGTGATCGTCAACCTCGATAACGATTCGCTGGGCAACGCGCTCGTGGACATCTTCAACTCGGACGATCTGGCTGATTTGGTCGAACCAGCCTCAAGTCAGGACCCCGAAGCGGCTCGTCGTCAAGTGGATGAAGATGAAGTCGCGGCGGCGATCATCATCCCAGCGGGGTTCACGCAAAGCGTCATCCCGCAAGGCAACGCTGCGCCAAACGAAGAACTGACGATCGAATTTTATTCAAACCCGTCGCGCCCCACCAGCGCGGGAATCGTCAAAGCGATTCTCGACGGCTTTCTGGCGCGGCTCGATGAAATGCGACTCGGCGGCGTAACGACCATAACGCAATTGCTCGCCAGCGGACGAATCCAACCGCAGGATGCGAATCAAGTCGGCGAGGAGATAGGCGAGCGTTTACAAAGCGCTGCCGCTAACGGCAACGAAGCGACCGCCATCACGTTGAACACATCCACCAGCGAAGAAGAAGCGAACGAGTTCAACGCGCTCGCATATTTTGCGCCAGGCATGGCGTTGATGTTTTTGATGTACACCGTTAGTTATGGCGGGCGTTCGATCCTTGCCGAAAAAGCGGAAGGCACACTGCCGCGTTTGCTCGTCTCGCCCACCAACTCGACGCAGGTGTTGGGCGGCAAAGTGTTCGGCATCTTCCTCATGGGCGCGGCGCAAATGCTGATTCTCATCGGCGCCTCCACATTATTTTTCGGATTGAACTGGGGCAATACGCTGAGCGTCATCCTGCTCGTGCTTGTCGCAGTCTTCGGCGCGACGGGCTGGGGTTTGTTGATCACCGCCCTCGCCCGCACGCCCGCGCAAATCGGAAGCGTCGGTTCGGCTGTGATGTTGATCTTCGCCATGCTCGGCGGGAGTTTTATCCAACTTGATAATTTGCCCGCCATTATTCAGACGATCGGCAGAATCACTCCCAATGCCTGGGCGATGGATGGATTCCTCACCCTCGCCCTCGGCGGGACGCTCACGCTTCTTTCCCCGCCGATACTTGCCCTGCTCACGATGGGCATTCTCCTCTTCCTGATCTCTGCCGCGTTGTTCGGCAGAAAGAATCTGATTCAAAAGTGAGATTCAAACACAAAGGACACAACGGTCACAAAGGTTTAATACACGGCGCAACAAGATGCCTTCTTCTCGACCATCTTTCGTGATTGTCTTAAACAAAGAATCACAATCATCGCTCAACCAAACTTTGTGTACTTCGTGTCCTTCGTGTTTAAAGGAACTAAAAAAATGCAAAAAATCCTAGCCATTGCATGGAAAGACGCCATCATCCGCTTCTCCAGCCCATCGGAGTGGCTGTTCTTCATCGTCCTGCCGATCGTCTTCACGTTCATCTTCGCAGGCGGCGTGCCGACGGGCGACGAAGATAACCGCATCCGACTCGTGGTTGTGGATCAGGCGAACACGACGATCTCACAAGAGATCATTAGAGAATTAGAGAATTCAACCTCGGTGAGACCAGACGTGCTGTCGTTGGAAGAAGCGGAGGAGCAATTCGACGCACGAGAGGCAACAGCGGTGTTGGTCATCCCTGCGGGGTTGGACATGCAAGCGATTCAAAACGGTACCGCTCAACTGGATTTCCGACAGCCGCCGAACAACCTCGACGCCTCCATTGCGGAACGCGCCGTGGATACCGCCATCCGACGCGTGAGCAGTGTTGTCAGCGCGGCAAACATGGCAGTGGACGAAGCCAAAGCTCGCGGCACGTTTGAATCCGCCGAAGATGAGCAGGCATATTTCGCTCAAGCGCTGGAACTCGCCAAGTCACTGCAAGCCGACTCGCCCGAACGCGTAACGGTGGTTCAAGGCAACACACCCGATGACTTTGACTATGATCCGCAGGCAAACGTTTCGGCGGGACAGTTGATCACGTGGGTGTTCATTCCGCTGTTTGGAATCTCGGCGTTGTTCGCGTACGAAAGACAACAGGGAACCCTGCGCCGCATCCTCACCACCCCAACCAGCAAAGCGACATTTTTACTTGGCACGATCTCTGGTCAGGTTGTGATGGCGCTTATCCAAATGACGCTGTTGGTTTTGTTCGCTTACTTCGCGTTCAAACTCAATTGGGGAAACCCGCTGGGCGTGTACATCATCCTCATCTGTTCAGCGCTCGCCGCCGCATCCATTGGAACTGCGATGGGAACGTTCATCAAGTCCGAAGGACAGGCTGTGGGTTTGAGCATCATGGCTGGGATGTTGATGGGTATGCTGGGCGGGTGCTGGTATCCGCTGGAGTTGTTCCCCTCGTTCATGCAAACCATCGCGCAGATCTTCCCGACCTATTGGTCCATGCAGGGATTGCTCGACCTGCTCCTGCGCGGCGCGGGTGTGGCGGAGATCCTCCCCGAAGCGGGCGTGTTGATTCTGTTCGCGGGAGTCTTTTTCAGTATCGGCGTCTGGCGATTCAGGTATGAGTGAATCAACTCACAATGCAATGGCGGCATAAATGTCGCGTTACAAATTCCCCATTGCTCTACAGCGCGTAAATAAAAAGCGGAAGGCAGTATGATGACTGCCTTCCGCTTTTTGCATTCGTTATGGAGCGGGACGTAACGCGGGCTGGAGACTGTCGCGCTGGGAGAAAAACCTGCCCGGGAGTTCGATGGGCGTAAGCGGCTTCCCGGCCGCGATATCGGCAAACGACACGTAATACAACATAACCTCACTGCTATCCCAGCGCTGGAACGCAAAGAGGATGAATTTACCGTCCGGGCTAAAGCGCGCATCGCGGTAACAACAGACGCCGCCGATCGGGTTGAGGATCGTCTCCTGCAAGGTCGCGCTATCGTACAAATACAGGTCCCCAAAACCGTTATTGCGGACATCGTCGTTCAACAGGAACAGGTTCTCCCCGTTCCAGTCGAAACTGGTAATGCGTTTCGTGCTTTCCTTGTTCGTAAAGCCAAAATTGAGTCCGGGGAATTTATCTATGCGGGTGACTCCGATATTGGCGCAATTGGAAACATCCACGCTCACCAGGATGATCTGGTCGGAATTGGTCAACTCGGTGTCAATAATGCGGACGGCAAGGCGGGCGGCATCCTTCGACCAGAGCGCCTCACGGAACGGGAAGGAGCTGTAAAAACAATTCTTCTTGCTGGCGATCAGGTTGAAGCGGGTGTCCATCGTCTTCAGGGCTTCGGTGTCGAACGGGAAAATGTTCAACGTGCGCTGGATGCTAATGGCGACGTATTTGCCGTCCGGCGAAACGCGGAAACCTTCGAGGATCTCGTTCGCATTGAAGCAAACGAGTTGTTCGACTTGTTTGGTATCCCCATAGACCATGAACGCGCAATTGCGCGACAGGTACACCAGGCGGTTGCCGGGAATCCATTGCAGGTTCGATTTGGGAGAGTTATCCGCACGGATCTGAATCAGCCCGCTTCCGTCAATATTCATAAAATACAGGTCGTTGCCCGAGAGAAAGGCAACCTGGTCCGCGCCGCCGGGGATGGGTGGAGGGGCGGGGAGCGTTTCCGTTGCGGCGGGGCTGGTGGTGGGCGTTGGGATGGGCGTGTGGGTGGGCGGAACGGCTGTCGGGTTAGCGACCAGACTGCCCGTCGGGGTGGAAGCGGGCGCGAGAAAGGGGATTTGTCCGCGCAGGGCGAAAATCCCGATCAGGATCAGCAACAACAACGCGCTCGCGCCGATCCAGACGTTCCTTTGCGAGACTGCCCGCCGGTTGGTCAACGCGGCAGAGGCGGGGATGGTCCTGTCGTCGCCGAATGCCGCGCGGTTCAAGGCGCGGGCAAGGTCAAGCGCGGTGGCGTAGCGTTGGTTCTTGTCTTTTGCCAGCGCGGTTTTGATGATGGTCTCCACCTCGGGCGGCAGGTCGGGCCTGATTTTTCGGACGTCGGGGATGGGATCGTTGACGTGTTGGAGCGCGATGCCGATCACGGTCTCGCCGTTGTAGGGGCGGTCGCCGGTCAACATTTCATACAGGATCGCGCCGAGTCCGTAAATATCGGCGCGGCGGTCTACTTGTTCGCCGCGCGCCTGTTCCGGGCTAATGTAGGCGGGCGTGCCGATCACTTCGTCGCCGGTGGCAGAGACCGCCGATTCGGTCAACTTCGCCACGCCGAAATCGGAGAGGTACGGGTTGTGGCTCCCGTCGAAGAGTACGTTATCGGGTTTGATGTCGCGATGGATGACCTTGCGCGCGTGGGCGTAGTCGAGCGCGGCGGCGAGGCGTTCGACGATCAACGCCGCGTCTGCCAAAGAAAATTGCCCCTTTTTGATCATGTCCGTCAGCGAGCCGCCGGACATGTAACGCATCACGAAGAAAGGCTGGCTCTCGTCCTCGCCCACATCGTAGACCGGCACAATGGCGGGATGTTCGAGCGAGGCGATCAGTTTCAATTCCCGTTTGAAGCGGGAGCGGGTGAGCAGGTTATGCAGCATCTCGGGCGGCAGTACTTTAACCGCCACCTCGCGATTAAAACTCGGGTCGTGGGCGCGATAGACCGTCGCCATCCCGCCCCGCCCGAGTTCCGCTTTAATCTTGTACCTGCCGACTTTGTCGGGAGACATGGCGTAAGTATATCAAAACCGAGGCTGTGACAAATAGTGCAAAAGCCTGTTAAAAGCGGAGGCTGCGCTTCAAGCCGACGGGACGGCTGGCGCGGCAGTGGGAGCCGCTACGCATCTTGAATTTCAGCCGCGCGGAGGGTGTTCTGCATCAGCATGGCGATGGTCATCGGTCCCACCCCGCCGGGGACGGGCGTGATGCACCCCGCCACTTCCTTCGCCTCGTCGAAGTTGACGTCGCCCACCAGACGATAGCCGCTTTTCTTCGTCGCGTCGGGTTTCGAGTTGATCCCCACATCAATTACTGCCGCGCCAGGTTTGATCCAATCGCCGCGTACAAATTCGGCGTTGCCGATGGCGACGATCAAAATATCCGCCTGCTTCACGAGCGCGGGCAGGTCTTGCGTGCGCGAATGGCAGACCGTCACCGTGGCGTTGCGCGCCATCATCAACAACGCGGCGGGCATGCCGACGATGTTCGAACGCCCCAACACCACCGCGTGCGCGCCCTCGATCTGCACACCGGACTTATCCAATAAATACACGCACCCAGCCGGGGTGCAAGGCACGAACAGCGGTTCGCGCCCGCGTTGAGCCAGCCGCCCGATGTTGATCGGCGAGAATCCGTCCACGT
The DNA here is from genome assembly GCA_020847435.1 of Anaerolineales bacterium. Lineage (GTDB taxonomy): Bacteria > Chloroflexota > Anaerolineae > Anaerolineales > Villigracilaceae > Defluviilinea. Next base: position 34,994 of record JADLBX010000043.1, on the reverse strand, counting down.
CTTTTTCGACGCCGATGAGTTGCAGGACGCGTTCCTCGTTCAAGTGTGAAGGCAGGGGCAGTTGCACGAGAATCCCATGCACCGACTTGTCGGCGTTCAGCGAGGCGATCAGTTTTTCCAGTTCAGCCTGTGAAATATCCGCTGGCAGGCTCTGGTTGAGCGAACCCATGCCCAACTCGGCGCACGCTTTTTGTTTGGACGAAACGTACGCCGCCGAATCGGCGCGGTCGCCGACCAGCACGGTGGCAAGCGTCGGTTTGGGTTTCCCCTCGGCGTTCCGTTTTGCCGCGCGCGCCGCGACTTCGGCGCGCACTTGCGCCGCGATCGCCTTTCCGTCAATCAATTGTGCGGTCATGCAAATGCCTCCATCAGGATCGTGCCTTGCAATTTTTCTTCGACACACGCGGCGAGCGCGACGCGGTCAATTTCATTCCAACGCGGCGAGGCGGAGTATGCCTGCACGCGCAGATAATTTTCAGTCAGCCCTTCCATCAGCCAGCCGCGCTCGCCCATCTCGGAAGTGGATTCCCACAACACGGACATCGTCTGCCCGACGAATTTCTCGCGATACGATTTTGCGGATTCGTCCAACGCGTCGTGCAGGCTGTGATTCCGCTTCTTTCGCACTTCGGGCTGGATTTGCCCCTTCATCTTCGCGGCGCCTGTGCCGGGTCGCGGCGAATAGGTGAAGACGTGTCCGCCCGCGAAGTTCATCGCGCGCACAAACTCAAGCGTCTGCGCGAACTCGTCTTCGGTTTCGCCGGGGAAGCCGGCGATAATGTCGGTGGTGATGGCGACACCGGGAATCATTGCGCGCGCGGCGGCGACCAGTTCGCGGAAGGAGGATGTGTCCGTGTTGCGGCGCATCCGCTTGAGGGTCGAGTCGCTCCCCGCTTGGAGAGGCAGGTGTAAGTGCGGCATGAGGCGGGCATCAGTCCAAAGAGAGAAAAAGTCCGCGTGCAAATCCCAGGGTTCGAGTGAGGAGAGGCGCAAGCGCGGCGTATCCGTTTGGCGCAGGATGGCTTGGATGAGATCGGTGAGATGCAAATCAAAGTCGTAGCCCCACGAGCCGAGATGTACGCCGGTGAGGACGATCTCTTTCGCGCCGCCGTCGAGCGCGAATCGAATATCTTGAATCACGTCGGCGACGGCGCGGCTGCGCGCTGCGCCGCGCGCCACCGTGGTGATGCAAAACGTGCATTGATTGTTGCACCCGTCCTGCACTTTGATGAAGGCGCGCGTGCGGCGATGCAGACCGGGGAGAGGAACGCGGTTGAGAGGTTCGGCATCGAAAGGATGAAGGATGAACGAGGCAGGAGGAAGCTTGAGGGTTTGAGCAACCAACTGATCTTTCTGAGAGTTCGGCACAATTTGAAGAACGTTGGGAAGGGCCGCCGCTTCTTTTGGCTGAAGCGTCGTCCAACAACCGGTTGCAATGATCTCATTCACACCGGCGCGCGAAATTTGCCGAATCTTGCCGCGCGAAACGGAGACGGCGTCGTTCGTCACCGCGCAGGTGTTGACGACCGCCAACTCGGCGAGTTCGGCGGAGGCGACGATCTCATGCCCTGCCGCGCGAAACCCGCGCGCCATGCTTTCGATCTCAGCCTGATTGAGGCGACAGCCGATGGTGTCGAGGAAGATTTTCATAATTCAAATATGTCATTGCGAGCAATCTCCGCGCACACGAGGAGATTGCTTCGGCGAGCGAACGCCGCCTCGCAACGACAGGTCTATCAGGGTTGCATCACCACAAAATTATCGAACGACACGTCCACGCCGGGTTGGGTGAAGGAACCAGCCAGCACGCCCACGTCGCCGTTTGCGAGGTCGGCGTCTTTGGCGCCGGCGATCAAGTTGTAGTTAATGTAGAGGGTGAGCGAATCGCCAATGCAATCGGCGCGCAAGTGGTTGACCGTATCCGCCTGGATCAGGTCGGAGGCTTGCATCTCGGTTTGTCCCAGCAGGGTGGTCTGCCCATTGATGAATTTACCGATGGCGTAATAGCCGTCGTTTGAAATGACGAAGAAATAATAATTCCCGTTTTGGTAACGACACATCACCCCGGCGCGGTTTTCCGCGGGACCGTTGAGTTTGACCACATCCGCTTCGATGCGAACATCGCGCAAGTCTGTTTCGGGTGTGGACCAGAAATTCATTTGCGGCTGGCGGATTAACATGCGGTAGCCGCCCTGATCGTAATCCATGATGCCCACGTCGTTGGCGAGGCGGTCCCAGCCGCTGGCGTTGTTGTCGAATTCGTCCTGGAAGAGAACGGTTCCAGAGGGCGGCGGAGGAGTCGCGGCAGTCGGCGCGGACGCGCAAGCGCCGAGAAGAAAGACGAACGAGGAAAGAAGAAAAAATTTTTTCACGGTGTGATTTTATCACGGCGTTTTACGGAAAATTTTGTTTCAACACCGCCTCGGCGTCCGGGCTTCCCAGGTCGCGGGCGTGGATCAGATTCTCGAACGCGGCGGCGCGGTCGCCGGTTTGCAAATGCAGTAAACCCAAATGAAAATGCACCGACGCGTTTTGCGGATCGGCTTTCAGCGCGTCGGAAAGAATGCGTTCGGCTTCCGCGTAACGCGCGTCGAGCAAGAGCAGCCAACCCAACGTGTCGAGGTTCGCCGCGCCGCCGTCGAGCGTCACTGCGCGCTGCGCGGCAGGGATGCCGACATCCTCCAAATGGATTCCCTGCCTGCCGCAAAAGTCAGCCAGCGCGCGCCAATACGCCGCGTCGCCGGGCGCGAGCGCCGCCGCATATTGAAACGCTTCCAACGCGCGGATCAGGTCGCCGGTCCACGCGTAGGCTTCACCCAGCGAGACGAAGCGCGCCGGGTCTTGCGGTTCGAGCGACGCGGCAATTTGATATTCGGTCAATGCCGCGCGGTAATTCCCAACCTGCTGGAAATACAACCCGCGCAAACCATGCACAACGGATGAATTGGGATTTAACTCCAGCGCGCGGTCCAACTCTGCGCTTCCATCGCGACCGTTCTGCTGGTCCGCTTCCCCCAGCCACGCCCACGCCTCGGCGTTCGTGTCGTCGGCGCGGACGGCGGATTCAAAGGCGGCGCGCGCCAGCGTCCATTCATTCACCGCGCCAAGTCCCACGCCGAGGATGACGAATTTTTCGGCGGGCGTGCCGGCGCGGGAGGCGCGGCTCAAGGCGGCGCGTAAAGTTTCCGCAGGCGGGGCAAACCGCCCGTCGAGTTGAGAAGCGTGGTTTAGTTCCGCTGTCGCTTCGTCTGTGTCGCTGAGCGTCAACAAAAGACCCAGTTGATAATGCGCGAGGGCGTCGTCCTGCTCCAACGCAAGATAATCTTGCAAATATTGAACCGCGGCCGCGTAGTCTTCATCTTCTCGCGCCGCCTGAGCCAGCCGCAGGTAAATCGCGTTCGAGAATTCAACTTGTTCGAGCGCCTGCTTCCAGAGTTCGAGCGCGCGCGGTTTGTTGCCGTTCAAATAGTTGACGTCGCCCCACGCCATCCATCCTGCGGACGATAGCGCGTCCTTTTCCAACGCGATCTGATACATGTCGTTTGCGCGCGCGTATTCTTTGGCATGGAAGTACGCGTGCCCGCTCAGTTCATATAGATCCGCGCGCCACGGGAGGCGCTGCGCGGCGCGCAGGTAATGCTCCGCGATCTCGTTGTAAGACGACGAGGCATTGGCCTGCCGCAGTTCCGCATACCCGTTCAGGATGACAGGCGCGATAAGCGCCGCGAGCAACAAGAGGCACACCGAGAGAAATCGCAAAACGCCGCGTCGCATGGAATCTATTATAGCCGCTGGACAGGCGGAGAATTTCACGCACTTGTAACTTACGATTCGAGACAGAAACTTCCAAGTGGAATATAATCGCCGTTGATATGGACGCCACTTTAACTAATTTTTTCAACGTCCTCACCGAACCTGAAGGCAGTCTGATCTATCACCTCATTCTGGTGTTTTCGATCGCGGGCGCGTTCCAGGCGGCGTTCGTGCATTGGCGCACCAGCGAATTCCCCCAAACCCGGCGGACTCTGTTCGGGCTGGGGCTGATGCTCGTGGCGCAGATGACGCTTTTCATTTTGGGCGGCATCGGCGGTCAGGGATTGATCAACCTGCCGGTCGTGCTCCCGCCGTTGGACCGCGCCTTCACGCTCTTTTCGCTATTGTGGATGCTCTGGCTGTGGAATTTCCCCGAGCCCAGCCGCGCCGCCGACGCCGCCACCGGGTTGTTGAGCCTGCTCATCGCCGCAGGCGCGGCGCTTTCGGTGGTTGCCTACGCGGAAGAACTCACCCGCCCCGCGTATAACACGACCATCAACGACGGTCTCTGGCAATTGGCAAGCATTGCCGTGGCGGTCTTTGGCTTATTCCTGCTGGGCATCCGCCGCCCGAACGGCTGGGGCTACGGCGTGGCGGTTTTTATTCTGGCGTTTACCGGTCATTTACTGCACATGATCATGGGGCGCTTCGATGGGAATTTCCCCGGCGCTGTGCGGCTGGCTTACCTTGCCGCGTTTCCCTTGTTGATGACCCTGCCGCAACGCTTCCCCGCGCCGGTGACGGGTCCCACTTCAGTCAAACAACACGCGCCGGTGGACGAACGTCGCCGCTACAGCACAGACCCGAAAACCTTCCACGCGTTGTTGGGACTGGCGGGCGAATCCAGCGCGGATAAATTAAGCGAGGCGATCACGCGCGCCATCGCGCAGACGATGCTCGCCGACCTGTGTTTTCTGATCTACCTCACCGATAACAAGAACCAGATCCAGATCGCCAGCGGTTACGACCTGATCCGGGAAGATATCATGGAGGGCGGCAGTTTGAACAAGGGGATGATTCCCATGCTCACCAACTCGTTGCAACGCGGACGCGCCTTGCGTTTGCCCTCCAGCAGTACCTCCGCCGACATCAAAGGGCTGAGCGATTTGCTCGGGCTTGCCAGCCCCGGTCACATTCTCAGCGTGCCGATCGTCACCCCGGAAAAAGATTCGCTCGGCGGCGTGCTGTTGCTCTCACCGTATTCGAACCGGTTATGGAGCGCGGAAGATCAGGCTTTCCTCTCCAACATCGCGGTCTCGCTCGTCCCCATCATCCAACGCGGACAGAAACTGACCTCGCTCGAACAGAAAGGCGAGCAGACGCGGCAAGCGCTCGATCTCGCACAGGACCGCATCTCTAATCTTGAACGACAAAACCAGGATTTACTCAACCAGATAGACGCCGTGCGCGCCGACGCGCAGGAGGGATTATCGCAGGCGGAAAACCTCGCTGAGATGACACGGATTCAAGAAGAGGCGCAAAAAGCCATCGAACGTCTCAAAAAGGAAAACGAAGACCTGCGCGCCGGCAAAGGCAAGACAGGCTCAGCCGCAATCTCCGGGCAGGTGGAAGGCGAACTGCGCCTCACGCTGGAGGAAGTGGCACGCTTGCAAAACCAACTCGCGCAAGCGAACATGCGCATGGTGGAACTCGAAAAGGGAACCGCCTCCGCTGGCTCGTCCGAACAGGCGGAAGTGGTCGCTTCGATCTCGCAGGAACTACGCCAGCCGATGTCTTCCATCGTCGGGTACACCGACCTGCTGTTGGGCGAATCGGTCGGTATCCTCGGCGCGTTGCAACGCAAATTCGTCGAACGCATCAAATCCTCCACCGAACGCATCGGCAACCTCGTGGAAGATTTAATCCAGGTGACTACGCTCGAAACCGGGCTGAACGAACTCAAACCCGAAGCGGTGGACCTGAATTTGATCATTGACAACGCCATGTCGTACACGAGCAATCAGGTGCGCGAGAAGAATATTTCACTGCATCTCGACCTGCCGAAGAACCTGTCGCCCATCCACGCCGACCGCGAAGCCCTGCAACAAATTTTGATCCACCTCCTGCAAAACGCAGGCGCCGCCTCCCCGGTCGAAGGAACCGTGCATTTACGCGTCCAGACGCGCTCCGAGCAGGGCAATGAATATGTGTTAATTCAAGTCACCGACTCGGGCGGAGGCATCCCAGCCGAGGATGTGGGACGCGTCTTCACCCGCCTCTTCCGCGCAGACAACGTGCTGATTCAAGGCGTCGGCGATACCGGCGTCGGGCTCTCGATCGCCAAATCGTTGACCGAAGCGCAAAAGGGACGCATCTGGGTCGAAACCGAAGCGGGCGTCGGCTCGACGTTTAGCGTGTTATTGCCGATCGCAAAGAATGGCGCGGCGCGCGCGACAGGATTTTAACCATGCAAGCCCTGCGCCAGTTAGGGGGTGGGCTGATCATCGCCATCGTTTCCATCGTATTGGTCATCGGGGGTATCTCGCTTGCCCTAGCCGAATCCGCCGTCACGCCTGCAGTTCAGATCACAGCCATCGTCCCCGCCTCGCCAACCCTGCAACTGATCTTCCCCACCCTCACCGCGCCTGCCACGGCAACGCAATTCCCCACACTCACCGAGCCTCCCACCGCCAGCTTCACAAACGCCGCAACCGCCACCCAACCATTCGTTTGCACGCCGCCCAGCGGCTGGTATCAGATCGCGGTCGCCGCCGGCGACAACATCTACACCCTTGCCCAACGCTACAAAATTAGCGAAGACGCGCTGAAAAACGGCAACTGCCTGTCGTCGTACGATGTGCAGGCGGGCAATTTGTTATACGTGCCTCCCATCCCCGCCACCGCGCCGCCCATCGTCTGCGGTCCGCCCTTCACGTGGATTCGCGCCTACACCGTCCAATCGGGCGATAACCTCTTCCGCATCTCGCAGTTATACCGGACCTCCGTCGAACAATTGCAAACCGCAAACTGCATGGGCAAGTCCAACCTCATTTATTCGGGGCAACTCTTGTGGGTTCCCAACGTGCCGACCAGCACGCCGAAACCCGGCTCGACGCTACTCTTCCCCAGCTCAACCGCGTCGCTCACTGCCTCGCCGACCTTCACCCTCTCACCGTGGCCCACCGCCACAACGCAATTCATTCCAACCGCCTCTCCCTCGCCCAACCCAACCGCAACGCCGATGCCGTCCGCGACCGACACCTCCGCGCCTGCCATCACCTCCACACCCTCGCTAACGCCGTTCCCCACTCCATGAAAAGAAGCCTGCGGTCATTCATCCTCACAAGCATTCTACTTGCCGGATGCGCCACCCGCGCGCTCCCCATGGGACCATCCACCTCCGCGTACGCGCTGGTGACGGTCGCCCCAAACGCCTCGCCCACGCCGACTCCTTTCCAACCGGTCTTGTGGACTCAAACCCCGGCGCTTCTTTCGCAACTTGCGGCTGACTCAGCCACCTCGACCGTCACGCCCCCTGTGCCGACTCAAACCGACCTCCCGACGCTCGACCCGAACTTCCTCATCAACACCGTCGCGCCCCTGCCAACGCTCGACAGCCAGGTCCTCAACAATGGACAGGATACGATCAACTTCCTGCTCATCGGCTCGGACCGCCGATCGCAAGCCGGTTCGACGCGCACCGACACCATGGTCGTCGCGATCCTGCGCCCGAGCGAGGGACAGGTCTCTTTAATTTCCATCCCGCGCGATCTGTGGGTCTCGATTCCGGGCTACGAAAACAACCGCATCAACACCGCCTATCAACTCGGCAAATCCACTGGCTATCCCGGCAGCGGAGCGGGCTTGCTCAAAGACACGATCCAATACAACCTCGGCATCCGCATTGACCACACCGCCCTGGTGGACTTCAACGGCTTCAGCAAGATCGTCAACACCCTCGGCGGCGTGGATGTGCCGGTCGTCTGCCCTTACACCGACTGGCGTTTGATAGACCCGAGTTACAACCCGGAGATCGAAGCCAACTGGTTCCTGCACACGGTCAACCCCGGCGTCATCCACATGGACGGCGACCTCGCGCTCTGGTACGCGCGCTCGCGCCAAAAATCCAGCGACTTCGACCGAGGGCGGCGCCAACAGGAAGTCTTGCGCGCCTTGTTCGTGCAAGCCTTACAAACCGGCACGCTGACGCGCATCCCCGAACTTTATAACGATTTGAAAGACTCCGTCGAAACCGACCTCGGACTCGGCGACCTCCTGCAACTCTCGGTCTACGCGCCGAAGATGAGCAACGCCGACATCCGCAGTTTTTACATCCGCCCACCCATCGTCAACTCGTGGATCACCAGCGGCGGCGCGTACGTTTTATCTCCCGATCAAGTATTGCTCCAGCAGATGTTGGCGGAAGCGCTTTCCCCTGCGGCAAAAGCCGCCGAGCGGCAGGCAATCGTCATTGAGGTCATGAACGGCACGACCATCCCCGGCTACGAAACGCTCGCCGCCACGCGGCTCAACTACGCGGGCTACGAGACTCACATCGTCCCCTCCGAACGGCAGGATTACGCCTACTCGGTGCTGATCGACCGGACCGCCGTGCAAGACCGCAACTTCAGCGCCCCGATTCTGAACGTGATGGGGCTGTTACCCGGCAGTCTAATTTCTTCGCCCGACCCAAACAACGCGGCAAGTTATTTGTTAATTTTAGGATACGACTATCAGCCGTGTTTCAGCCCGGAGCAATTGGGGGAGTGAACCAGATCGCAGGCGCAGCCAGAAAGCGCGAGAAAGCGTTTTGAAAATCGCAAATTCACCATAGATGAACACGGATGAACCGTAGCTTTTGATGAACCTCTCCGAATTAGGACTTACGCAGAATGCTCCCGCAGGGTCTGTGACCCTGCGGGGCGGCTCGAAGAACACGGCGGTCACAGAGCGCCTTTGAGCAAAAAAGTGTGGTTCTGCATCAGTCCTGCGAATCATCTGTCGCTTGAACGTCCGTTTGGTTGGGGGTTCGCAGTTATAATACAGTTGTGAAATCAATGAAAATTTTTCGCATCAGCCTGCTCCTGCTCACGACGCTGGCGTCGGCAGTCAATGTTGTTTCCGCCGCGCAAAGCGACGCGCCGCTCGTCCTCGTGATGACCGCCGACGGTCCGATCATGCCGCCGATGCTGGAATATATCAAGCGCGGAGTCGAAACCGCCGAGCGCGAGAACGCCGAAGTCCTCATCATCCAACTCAACACGCCGGGCGGAAGCGTCGAGACAATGCTGGAGATCATCAAAGAGATGCGCGCCAGCGACGTGCCTGTCGTGGTGTATGTTGCGCCGAGGAATGCGCTCGCAGGCAGCGCGGGCGCGATGATCACGATGGCGGGTCACGCCTCGGCGATGGCGCCTGAGACGGTCATCGGCGCGTCCAGTCCGATCAGCAGTTCGGGCGAAGATCTCAATTCGGACGCGCGCGCCAAAGCGACGAACGCCATCAAAGCGGTCATCCGCCCGTTTGTTGAGCCGCGCGGCGAAAAAGCCCTCGCGCTCGCCAACTCGATGATTGACGAAGCCAAAGCCGCCACCGCCGACGAAGCCCTCGAAGTGAACCTGATTGATTTCATAGCAAACGACCTCGACGACCTGCTCAAATCGCTCAACGGTTTCACTGTCCAAATGAAAGACGGTCCGCACACGCTCAACACCGCGAACGCGCAAACTCAACCGCTCGAAATGAGTTTCATCGAGCAATTCCTGTTGTTGCTCACCGACCCGAACATCGCTTTCCTTTTAATCGCCATCGGCGTACAAGCCGTGCTCATCGAAATCTCCAGCCCAGGTGGATGGGTCGCCGGGTTTATCGGCGTGATCTGCCTCACTTTGGCGACATACGGTTTGGGCGTTTTGCCCGTCAACTGGTTCGGCATCATCTTCATGGTCACCGCGTTCGTGCTATTCATTCTCGACATCAAAGCGCCCACTCACGGCGCGCTCACCGCGGCTGGCGTCGCGTCGTTCATCGTCGGCGCACTGGTGCTGTTCAACTCGCCGGGCACGCCGCAATTCCAGCGCGTGTCGGTGCCGTTGGTGATCGCCACTGGCTTGGCGCTGGGCGCGTTGTTCTTTGTCATCCTGCTCTTCGCCTTGCGCGCGTTACACAAGCCGGTTACGGTTGGGGCGGAGTCGTACGCTGGGAAAATTGGGACAGCCAAAAATTGGAGCGAAGCGTCCGGTCAAGTCCAGTTGGAATCCGAATTGTGGAGCGCGGAGGCGGTGGATGAATCCCAAAAAATCCGTAAGGGCGACAAGGTGGAAGTCGTCGAAGTCAGCGGAATCCGATTGAAAGTGAGGAAGAAGAATTAATGTCATCGCGAGACTGCGTAGCAGTTGAAGCAATCTCCGCGTCGTGCAGGGGCTTGCTTCTCGAAGACTCGCAATGACGGTTCACAAGGACCTTATGTCTGCCACACCCACCCGAGACCGAATCATCCCCCCCAGCGACGTACGCCCTCTGCGCCGCCCCGAATGGATCAAAGTACGCGCGCCATCGGGCGAAAACTACGAACGACTTCAAACCTTGATGCGTTCGAAATCGTTGCACACCGTGTGCGAAGAAGCGATGTGCCCAAACCTTGGCGAATGTTGGGGAAGCGGCACCGCCACCTTTTTGATGCTCGGCGACGTGTGCACGCGCACTTGCGGATTCTGCGACATCAAACACGGCAAACCGACGTTGATGGATTGGGGCGAAGCCGAACGCGTGGCGCAAGCCGTGAAGTCCATGGATTTGAAACACGCGGTGATCACGTCGGTGAACCGCGATGAGAGACGAGATGGCGGGGCTCCCATCTTTGCGATGGTGATTCGGAGAATTAGAGAATTGTTGCCGGGATGCTCAATTGAGGTTCTCATTCCCGATTTCAAAGGTTCCGTCGAAGCGTTGAAGATCGTCATGGACGCGCGACCCGAAATTTTGAACCACAATGTGGAGACCGTGCCGCGACTGTTCAAGCAAGTCCAACCGCAGGACAATTACGATTGGGCGGCGGCGACGCTTTCCAATGCGAAGAAACTCGATCCCGAGGTGTTGACCAAGTCGGGCATCATGGTCGGTTTGGGCGAAGAGATGGACGAGGTCAAAGCCGTGATGCGCGACCAACGCTCATGGGGCGTGGACATTTTGACCATCGGTCAATATTTGCAACCGAGCAAGAAGCACATGCCAATTTCAAAATATTACACAATGGAAGAATTCGCCGAACTGCGCGACTACGGCTATTCGATCGGCTTCAAGTGGGTCGAGTCGAATCCGCTGGTGAGGTCGTCGTATCACGCCGCGGAGCAGGTGAGGGCATTGAGTGTGGTGCATCGGAAGTTGTATGGAAGTTTCACTGAAATCTAATTGCCAAGAGGTTATCTTCTTGCATTGATCTTGAAACCAATAATGCCCATCCAAAGATGAAACGAACTTCTGTAACTCTCATATTCATTCTTATCATCGTTGTTGTTCTCGCTTATGCTTTTGCAAATTCAAAAAACGCAGGCAGTTATTTCCGCACAGCTACACCAACATTAACGAGTACCCTAACAGCAACGATTACACCTACTCCAACTTTTACCGCAACTTCTACCGCTACACAAACGCCAACCCATACACCCACCTATACACCTACCCCATTCGCTGGCGGCGGGTTAATTGCTTTTTGGAACAATTCAAACAAAGACTCTGGATTATATTTCTTGAGTCCTGACGACAACACATACAGGAAAGTTTTCTCGATGGATGAGTTAGAAGGCGACCATGTCCTTATCGAAATCCATAGTGATAGCCCGCCTGGTTTTTCACCAAATGGACGTTATTATTTATTTGAAACTATTGACAGGGCAACTGGTTCCATTAACTATGTAATTCTTGACACACACGAAAACAAAGCCGAAATCGTGAGGTTTCTTGAGTCTTTTCCAACAAATGGCTTTTGGCTAAACCAGAATTTATTTGTGTACACCGCAACTGATAATAGTTCGTCCGGTAACTCAGATTCCTTTCCTGTAGAAATCCGTTACTTTGGCGTCGGGAACATTACAGAAACGCATCTCATTCCTCTTGATGGTTATTTCAACCAGGTTGAAGCAATTCTTCCAAATGGCAATTTATTAATATCTTCAAAATTAGAAGAAGCAGACACAACCTATGCTCGCAAGATTGTTAACTTAAACGGTGAAATCATTACCAAGATAGATTTAGATCAAGAAATCGAAGCGTTGATTGGCAGATCAGTTGCAGACCAATTGCTTGGTCAAGATATCATAATTGATGGATCCGCCAACTATCCCAAGATAATCGGCGAAGATTTGTACATGAAGAAATGTGCAACCTCTCCAGACATTTTTACATGTTATTTGATCAAAGTGGATTTATCTACATTTACCGTAACCGAAGTGTTTCAGTCTCCGGGGGAATCCATAGTTTCTTTCGCTGTCTCCCCCGACAACTCTGTCGTAGTGTGTCAACAATGTTCATTTCTCAACTCAAGCGGAGCCGCAAACAACTGCAAACTAAAGGCTTATGACATTAAAACCGGCGAACTGCTATTTGAAATCAAAGATGGATACATGACGGAGTGGTCTCCTGACAGCCAGTACATTGTCTTTTTAGATCAAGTTGTGAAGAATCACTATTTGCAAAGTTCAAGGTTAGCGAGAATAGACAGGAATGGAAAGGAAAAGATCATCCTTCTGTCTGAATTTGATTTCGCAGGTTATCCTAGGTGGTCAATACCTGCAACCAAGTAAGAAGCGTATGCCGATCTCGTGCTACTACACGGCGGACAAATGGAACAACAGTTTCTAGTTATGACCACCGACGACCTCTCCTCCCAATTTCCAACCTTTCGGCGAGTGTTATTGCCAAACAATCTCCCCCAAGTCGCAGAAAAATCTCCATGACAAAACAACAGGCGCTCAGCGCCCGCGAACAGGAGGTGGTAGACCTTTTGCTTACGGGGAAAAGCAACAAGTTGATCGCGTCCGCGTTGGGGATTTCCGACCGCACGGTCGAATTTCACCTGAAAAATATCTTTGCCAAGCGCCAAGTCGCTTCGCGGACCGAGTTAATCCTAAAACTAGGGACTTCCACAGTTGCGGGGAGGGAGGAAATAACCGAGAATAGAGCCAGCCGCTCGTGGGCTACATTATTGAGAGAAGCCGTCTCTATGATCGGCAAGGAGTTACGAATGGAAAATTTCATGAAAGCTTCTGAAGAAGCCAACCCGGAAACGTTCTTCGGGGCGATCCGCGTCTGCTTCGCAAAGTACGCGGACTTCAACGGACGCGCCACGCGTCCCGAGTTTTGGTGGTTTGCGTTGTTCATCGTGTTAGGCGCGTCGGCGCTGACCTATCTCAGCGAGGCGCTCGGCAGCGTCTTCTTGATCGCCACGCTTCTGCCTCTCCTCGCGGCGGGAGCGCGTCGCTTACACGATACCGGTCGGAGCGGATGGTGGCAGTTGTTCTTGCTCGTCCCGATCGCTGGCATCGTAATAGTCGGGTCATTGTGGGCATTGCCGCCAGAGAATGCAGGCTCAGAATAAAGCCGAATACGAATCATCACAAAACTCCCGCCTGACTTGAAGTCGGGCGGGAGTTTTTTTGCCGGGTAACGCTTAATTTTCGAGGTATGATTGAACAATCACTGCCCGACAAACACACAGGAGGTGGAGCATGGCGTTGGTGAAAATCTCTCAAGCGCAGGGACGCGTCCCTGTGACGGTTTTTCAACTGCAAGACCGAGTCAACTTGGGGAACTATGCCGAATTGGAGAAAACCGCCAAGGAGGCATACGACGGCGGGATGCGCGATCTGGTAATTGACTTGAGCCAGACGCCCTCCCTCACCAGCATTGGCATCCGCGCGCTGGTGGCGATCTACAAAACCCTTTCAACGGATGGCGGCAAACATCTCAAACTCGCAGGTCCCATCCCACCGATGCGAGAGATGTTCGAGATTGCCGGCATTACCTCGTCCATCGAAATCTACGACACGGTGGCAGAAGCCGTCGCATCCTTCTAACCGAAAAGAGACTGGCTGCGGCTGGTCTCTTTTTACTTTAGGGTAAGATTGCCGCGCCTCTTACCCACTAGGTATATGCATTCACAAAAGGAAATTATGTCGCAGAAACGAATCGTTCTTGTCACCATGGGCATCATGCTCAGCATGTTCCTCGCCTCGATGGAATCCACCGTCGTCGCCACCGCCATGCCGACCATCGTCGGTCAGTTGGGCGGATTGAAAAATTACTCGTGGGTCTTCTCCGCGTTTATGCTTGCGTCCACCACCACCGTCCCCCTCTACGGAAAACTTTCCGATATCTACGGCAGGCGCAAGTTGTACGTCTTCGCGATGGCGCTCTTCCTGCTCGGCTCACTATTTTGCGGGATGGCAACCAACCTCACGCAATTGATCTTCGCCCGCGCTTTGCAGGGCATCGGCGCGGGCGGCATCATGCCGCTGGCGTTCATCCTCATTGGCGAAATGTTCTCGCTCGAACAGCGCACAAAAATGCAGGGGGTGTTCTCGGGCGTGTGGGGCGTCTCCTCGGTGGCGGGACCGGTGCTGGGCGGCTTTATCGTGGATAACCTTTCATGGCATTGGATCTTCTACATCAACCTGATTCCCGGGCTGATCGCCGGGGCGTTGGTCGCGCTCGCGTGGCGGGACCAGGTCTACAGTCACGAACGACCCGCTGTGGATTACGTCGGCGCGGCGTTGCTCTCGGGCGGCGTCGTGCTTTTGTTGCTTGGACTGATGGAGTTGGGCGCTACCTTGAGTTGGGCGCTCATCGCCGCCGCGGTCATGGTCCTGCTCGTTTTGGTCTGGGTGGAACGGCGCGCGGCTGACCCGATCCTGCCGGTCGCGTTGTTCCGCGATCGCCTGTTTGCCGCCGCCACCTCGCACGGACTGTTCACCGGCTGGGCGGTGTTCGGCACGATCTCGTTCATCCCGCTGTTTGTGCAGTCGGCGCTCGGCGCGACCCCCACCCAGGCGGGCATTACCATCACGCCGATGTTGCTCGGCTGGGTGGGCGCGAGCATCTTCGGCACGCGCATCCTGTTGAGGGTCGGGTATCGTCGCTTGAGCCTGATCGGCACTTGCATCTTCTTCGTCGGCGCGAGCTTGCTGGCGCTCTTTGGCACGAACAGCAGTCAAACGGGAGTGATGGTCTTCGTCGCGTTGATGGGCATCGGCATGGGCTCGTCCATCCCCGGGTATGTGATCGCGGTGCAGACCACCGTCGAGCGGCGTCACCTCGGAGCCGCGACCTCGATGCTCCAATTCAGCCGTTCGATGGGCGGGACGCTCGGCGTGAGCGTGATGGGCGCGGCGTTGACCGTGCAACTCGCCTCAAGCTTGAACGCTTCCGGTCTGGACGTGGGGCTGGTCTCCCAACTCCTCGACCCCGCCTCCGCCTCGGGCGGGCTCGTCGAAGCGGGAGCGCGCGCCGCCATGGTCAGCGCCATCCATCTCGTTTTCGTGATCGCCTTCGTCGCCGCAATTCTGGGTCTGCTCTCCGCCATTTTCACGCCGCACAAGGAATTGGTTGATCATCCCGTCCCGGTTGGGCACATCACCGTAGATTGAACCGCCAAACTTCTTTTGAACTTTGACCGGACATGAACAACGTCCAAACCTTCTTCATCGGCTCGGACCAATACGCGCAGAGCCGTCCGCAATATCCCGATGAATTGTTTTCAACCCTGAGCGGACTGTGTGCCAGTCATGACCGCGCGTGGGACTGTGCCACCGGCAACGGGCAGGCGGCGGTTTCTTGCGCGAAGTATTTTTCACAGGTCGAAGCGACCGACCTCAGCGAGGCGCAGATCCGGCACGGCATCGCCCACCCGCAGGTGCGGTACAGCGTCTCGCCTGCCGAGCAGACCCACTTCGAGGCTGAAGCGTTCGATCTCGTCACGGTGGCGCAGGCTGTCCATTGGTTCGACAAAGATAAATTCTTTCAGGAGGCGGACCGGGTGTTGAAGCCGAAAGGGGTGTTAGCGATCTGGGGCTATGCCTTCTTCGAGATCGAACCCGAAATTGACAGGCTGGTCGCAGAGAAACTGCTCGCGCCCATTGACCAGTTCTGGGCAGAGGGGAACCGCGAAATCACGTCGGGTTATCGCGCGCTCAGTTTGCCTTTTGAGCCGCTCGAAACACAGCGAAACTTCTCGATACACGTCGAATGGAATCTCGCGCAGACGCTGGCTTACTTCCGCACGTGGTCGGCGGTGAAGCGTTACAAGGCAGAACTCGGACGCGACCCGGTGGAGCGAATCGAAAAGGATGTACGCGAGGCGTGGGGCGACGCCGAAACCACCCGACCGGTGCGGATGCCGCTGTTCGTCAAAGCCAGCCGAAAAGTTTGACGCGCCGTTCGGGAGCCGGGGGAAAATCCATGCTATACTCGCCGCAAGCCGAGTCGTTCTACGCATTTTGGGTGAATGAGAGGAGACAGGCATGGCAAAAAAAACAAACTCAACAAAAACAAAAAAGTCAGCGCCAAAGACCGACGTCGTCCTCATCGTGAAGGGCGCGGGCGAGCAGGCGGAGGACGATCACCTCAATATCTTCCTGCGCGGTTTCTGGCCCGCAGTCAAATCGCTGGACACGAACGCGACGCTCACGCAGGTGTCCGCCGGGTTTGAAGATTACGTCCCCTCGCCGCACAACGAAGGCGGGAAGTTGCACAAGCACGTGACCGAGATACGCGCAAACTATAACCGGCGCAAGCGGCGCATCTGGTTGAAAGAATCGTATTGGGAAGCGGAGACCCTGCCCTCCGGCGGGTTGGGAAACCTCGGGCGCGAGTGGCGCATGGCATCCTTTGTGTTTGCGAACATGTTTCGCAATGTGGTCTTCTCGCGCAATACCAATGACTTGAAAAAGGAAAGGATCGGCGGTCGGGACAATTTCGACGTGTGGTGGAAACGCCCCGGCACGCGCATCACCGATGGCGTCGGCTATTACCTTTCCTACCTGCTATTGTTCCTGCTCGTCCTTGGCCCGTTCTTCCTTCTTTCCCCGGTGACGTGGTTTAACGAAGCGCTGAAAAATATATTGCCGCAAACGCTGTACGGCGCGCCGGGTTTCAGCCCGATGCTGTTCGTGTTCATCATTGGGGCAGTGTGGGCGCTCGCGCCGACCATCGAGCACGTGGCGCTGATCGTCCGGCGTTTCAAGGAGAAAGAGTTGCGCAGCCTGCCGGTCTTGCCCGGATGGACACTGATCGCCTTGATCTTTTTGCTGGTGAGCGAACCGCTTGCCTATATCAAATTCATCCTCATCCTGCTCGGCTTGCAAGTCTCGTTACTGGTTGCGCGCGGCTTGCTTTGGAAACTGAGGACCTACGCCAACAGCGACGTGGATATTGCCGAATATTATTCCTATTTTGAAGACGGCGACCCAAAGGATAAGCGCATCGGCAAAGTGGACGAGTTCTGGCTGACGCGCCTGCCCTTTACGCCGCTCCTCTACCGTTACCTGATCTTCATGACCCTGCCGATCGGTTTTATCGGCGCCGGGTTATCGAGCCTGTTCAAATGGACGAAATTCCTCGGCGGGGTGGGCGCCTCGCTGGATAAGGTCCTCAACGTGATGTTGGTGGGCTACATGGACGATGTGGTGAACTACGCCATGGACCCGGCGCAATCGAACCGGGTGCGGAGCGCGGTGATCAACGACATCGTCTATTTCTACAAGAAAGAAGGCGTGGAACGCATCCATGTGGTGGCGCACTCGCAAGGCACGCCGATCACCTATGAATCGCTCTTCCATTTTTTAGACGACGACTATCAAGACAAAATTTTCACTTATGCCACTCTCGGCAGTGTGCTAAGTTATTACCATCAGGCGCGCGGCGTGCTCGACCTGGTCTACTACGAGCGCTTCCCCGTCCCAGCCGCGAAAAAGCACAAGTTCCCGAAAGACTTCCGCTGGATGAACTTCTGGAATTTCTCCGACCCGATCACCGAATTTTACGGGTTGGACGAATACACCAATTTCGCCAAAGCGCCGCCCAAAGACGATGTGTACGAGCGCACGCGCACCAGCCCGGTCAACATCCGCACGCGGACTTCGCTCGCGGAAAACCACGGCGAATATTGGAACAACCTCGACAAGTTCGCAACTCCGCTGGCAAAACGCGTGCTGGGCGTCAATAGACCGGAAGAGTGGTCGCCGGATATCAAGCCCAAGAAGGAAACGAAGGACACCGCTCCGCGTGATTGGGCGCACTATCGTCATCACGTGCTGGTATTGCTCTTGTGGGTCGCGATCCTCGTTGGAGTACTCTTCGCAGGGAAATGGCTGGTCGGCGCGCCGGTCTTCGACCTGGTATCCGATTACTTTATCCGGCTCCAAAAGAACGCCCTGCTCATCTACCGCCACTACTTCCCGCCGGGCGATTCAACGACACCGTCGGAACTGGCTGAATTGTGGTCGCAGATGCTCGACGGCACGTTGATCCTGATCGGCGTTTGGGTGGTCTACGATTGGTTCGCCCAAATGGTCCGGGCGATACGGCTGATCACGAAAAGCGAGAGCCTGTAGCCCTCCGTTGCTTGAGACCGGTTTTCAGCCGGTCTCTTTTTTTCGGGTATCATTGCCGGCACAGGAAACTCGACATGGATCACAAGATCATTGACGGAAAGAAACACGCGCTAATCATCAAAGACGAGGTGCGCGGACGCGTCCACGCGCTGAAAGATTTGGGCTGGAAGCCGCGCCTCGTTTCGATTGATATCGGCGAGATCGGAGCCGTGCGGCTCTTCATCAAAAACCAGCAAAAAGCCTGCGCCGAGGTCGGCATCGAGTTCGAGAACCGGCACTTCCCGCTGGACGTCACCCAGCGCGAGGTGATGGCTGCCATCCACGCGTTGAACGCCGACCCGCGCGTAACCGGCATCATCCTCCAGCGCCCGGTGCCGCGCCCGCTTGCCCTCGAAGAATTGGAAAACGCCATCCACCCGAGCAAAGACGTGGAGGGGATGAGTTCATCCAATATCGGCAACATCATTTACGGCGATTCATCGCTCGGACCTTGCACGTCGCTCGCCTCGGTGGAATTGCTCAAAACCACCGGCTTATCTCTGCGCGGACTTGAGGTGGTGGTGGTCGGTCACTCGGAGATCGTGGGCAAGCCGGTGGCGTTACTGCTCGTGGAAGAACTCGCGACGGTGACGATCTGTCATCACGGCACGCGCAACCTCACCTACCACACGCGCCAGGCGGACGCGCTGATCGTGGCGGTGGGCAAGCCGAACCTCATCACGGAAGATATGGTCAAACCCGGCGCGGCGGTGATTGACATCGGCATCAACCAGATTGACGTGACGCTTCCCGATGGAACGCCGGGCAAGAAGACCGTCGGCGACGTGGATTTTGAAGGCGTGAAGAAAGCGGCGGGC
Organism: Anaerolineales bacterium; assembly: GCA_020847435.1. Taxonomy (GTDB): domain Bacteria; phylum Chloroflexota; class Anaerolineae; order Anaerolineales; family Villigracilaceae; genus Defluviilinea. The sequence goes on along the minus strand of JADLBX010000043.1, from coordinate 15,778 downwards.
TGGATCACCCCCGTCCCCGGCGGCGTGGGTCCGGTGACGGTGGCGATGCTGTTGAGAAACACGGTATTATCTACCGAACGGCAGAAGAAACGCTACGAAGAAGCGATGCGCGCCTGATTGGCGGAGGAACGATGGATCTTGTTCGCATTTCACAGGTCAAACAAACCAAACTGGTGACGATCTTCCGTTTGCTGGAGCGCATCAACCTTGATAATTTTGCCGAGTTCGAAATCATCACAAAGCGCGAACAAAAAAATGGGATGTACAATCTCGTTCTCGACCTGAGCGAAACGCCTGCGCTGACCAGTATCGGCGTGCGCGCCATCGTGGTGATTCATAAATTGTTAGCCGCCAATGGGGGAAATCCGCTCAAGCTTGCCGCGGTGCAACCGTCGGTGCGCGAGGTGCTGAGCATTGCGGGCATCACCAAGTTCATCGAAATTTTCGATACGGTGGACGAGGCGGTGAAGTCGTTTCAGTAGGTCGCGTACGGGAAGATTTATTTTGCCAATCGCAAAGTAAACTTTGCGGTACGATTCCCGAATTCATCTGTCGCTTGCTTGGCGCAGTACAACTGCGTCAAGAACTGAAGTAGGTCGCGTACGGCAAAATTCATTTTGCCAATCGCAAAGTGAACTTTGCGGTACGGTTCCCGAATTCATCAAAACAAATCGTTCAAACGTTGGAACGTCAATTCAGCCAGCGATTGGACAACCCGATTTGCGCCGTCGAAGGACAATATCGAGGTCGCTTGATTGGGGACGGCGACGACGAAGATGCCCGCGCGGTTAGCGGCTTTGACTCCGTTGGGGGAATCTTCGAAGACGACCGCCGATTCTTTCGCCACTTGAAGTTGGTTCAGCGCGGTGAGGAATAGATCGGGGTTCGGCTTGGTTCGTCCCACGCCGACATCGTCTGCGGCTACGACGGCGTCGAAGAGGTGGAAGATGCCGAGGCGTTTGGCGTGAGTATCTACCCACGAGTGATGAGAACTGGAGGCGATGGCAAGTTTCAAGCCGTGCGCTTTCGCCGCGTGAATCATATCCAGCACGCCAGGCATGACGGCTTGGGCGTCGAGCATGGCAAGACTCTCCACACTGTGACGAGCGCGTAAGGAAACTGAGTCCAGCCGTCCCTGCGAAAGAAGCGATAGATGGGACGCCGCGTCAAAGTCGGTGAGGCCGTTTCCGCCGATGATTTTGCCCCACTCGCCATGCGGAAATTCAAATCCGTGTTCTTGATAAATGTTTTTCCAAACGAGGAAATCGGGGGTTTCGGTGTCGAGGATGAGTCCGTCGAAGTCGAAGAGGAGGGCTTTGAGCATGGGTGGGATTATACTAATGTCATTGCGAGCGGAGCGAAGCAATCTGCTGGTGCGAGGAGATTGCTTCGCCGCCTTCGGCGTCTCGCAACGACATGATGACAAAAGGAGAAATTAAGATGGACGATCTATATTACGGCGATTATATCGAGTTGGATACGATTTTGAACAGCCAGAAGCCGCGCAGTTTTTCTCGCATGGAGGACGGCAACGATGAGATGCTGTTCATCATCATCCATCAGGCGTATGAGTTGTGGTTCAAGCAAATTATTTTCGAGTTGGATCGGGTGCGGAACATTTTCGAGCGCGGGCATATCAACGATAACTCGGACGATATGAGCAATGCGGCGCGCAAGTTGAAGCGCATCGTAAAAATTTTGGAGTTGGTCAACCAGCAGGTGGGTGTGCTGGAGACGATGACCGCGCTGGATTTTCTCGAGTTCAGAAATTATTTACTGCCCGCTTCGGGGTTTCAGAGCAAGCAGTTCCGTTTGATCGAAGCGAAGTTGGGGTTGAAGATGGAAGAACGCCACAAAAAGGAATATTACAAAACGACGCGGCGCGGCAGTCTATCCGAAGCGGACGCGCAAGAGGTGAGCCGCGCCGAAAGCGAAAGCGCGTTGAAGGGACTCATCGTGAGTTGGCTCGCACGGATGCCGTTCTTCGACGAGGGCTATTGGGCGGACTATGTCTCGACGAGCGGCGCGAGCGCGGGCAAGTTCTGGTCCGATTATCGCAAGGCGTACGAGGCGAGTCTGTCGGACGGGGAACGCGGTAGGCTGGCGGAATTCGATCGTGCATTTTTCTCCGAAGGGCGCGGCGATCTTTCGCCCGAAGCGATGCAGTCGGCGTTGTTCATCACGCTGTACCGCGACCTGCCGATCTTCCAGATGCCGTTCGAGTTGCTGAACACGCTCTCCGAAATTGACGAACTGCTCTCGAACTGGCGGTATCGTCACTTCTCGATGGTGCGGCGCATGATCGGCATCCGTGCAGGGACGGGCGGCACAAGCGGCGCGGGCTACCTCGAAGGGACGCTCAGCCAGCACTACATCTTCCGCGAGCTCACCGAACTGGCAACATTCCTGATCGAGCGAAGCAAACTCCCTGAGTTGCCGAAGGCGCTGAGGGAGAAGGTCAGTTTTCAGGTGTAGAATTGGGGAGGGAGATAAGGAGTTTTGTAGCCTAACCGCTGGTTAAGACGTAGCTGGATGTTTTTCCTGTATCAAGAAAAAAGTTAAAAAATACTATCCTACAACCCCTCATTTTGAATTGGAGGAAATCCATGAGCACTTTCAGGGCTACCAATACGCCACTCGCAAAATTTAGAATTAATTATTTGAGGCTGATTTGGCTCACAATATTATTCTTAATCATTCCAGTGTTTTTAATTATGTCAGGGGCAATTAACATCAAAGAGGATTTATTCTTAATTCTTCCTTTTGTAATTGTCCCTTTTGGTATCTCAATTTATAGAATCTACCTGCTTGTAATGAATTTCGACTTGGAAGTTCTCGTTTACGACGATGGATTTAGTTATTCAAACAGCGGCGAAGCTAGAAGATACTATTGGAAGGAAATCGACAAGATTTGGACAACCAAGTACGAATTGATAAGCATCATATATATCAAATACGTTAAAGTGAAAATATTAGACACATCTGGAAAGACGCTAATCTTGGACCGTACGCTTCAAAACATCGAAAAATTTGAGGCAATTGCGCAGGAACTGGTTGCAAGAGAAAAATTTCCTCAGGCGATTACCATGCTTCAGCAGGGAAAGCAACTAGAATTTGGCGGAGTAACTATAACAAAGGATTATATAAAAAACGAACACGATACTATCCGTTGGGGTGAGTTAGGAAATATTCAGACGTGGCAAGGGACATTGCGACTTTGGAAAAAAGGAAAACAGGCAATAAGTATCATCACCAGCATACCCTCTACGCCAAACTTCACCTTGTTAGTATCTCTGATTAGCTATTTGAGCGAAAACTCCCAAGTATTATCTCTTCCTTCGCAAAATATAACAAATGAGGAAAATATTGCGAATGTGCCTAACGCGCCAGTGAATTCCAAAACAAGAAACCGTATGAGACCAGGGGGAAGTACAGACGCAAGACTTTCAGGAATATTTATCTTATTGCTTGGCATGGGATTAGGATATTGGCAAATTCTTTTGCCGATAAAAAAGGCGTTACAGGGCGAAGCATATATTAGCTATTTTACAGAAGCCACAATATTAACGCCAATTGCTATTTTCATGGGTTTATTTCTGCTGGTTTTTGGCGCTGAGGGTCTAGGATTCCTTTCAAAGCCATCCTCCAAACTTGGTTTGGCTTTATTTTTAATAGGCATACTTGTTTTTGTTTTAGGGTGCTATTTCGGAATGCAGTTCATTATGAGAAGTTTAGGGTATTATTGAAAATGAACAAGAATCTTGCGCAAAACAAGGCACCCACCGATAAGTAGCAGTGTCGAGGGACGAAGAGCAAAGGCAAGGCTTCGCCAGTCCTGAGCCAAGTCCTTTTTCTGGGTGGGCGGAGGCGCTGTCCGTGCGGTGGTGGAGAGGAAAAGTAAGTTTGTTAGCCCGCATCTTGGATGTTTGGCTAAATATCGGAGGATTAGATCATGTCCGCTAAAAGAAGGAAGCCTGTTGATTTACGTGGGGTTGAGTTGGAATACAATTCTTTACGAGGTGAAATTCTAAAGAGAATTGAACTTCGACAACAAATTATTTCTATTACCTTGACGTTGGCAGGTATATTCTTAAGTTTTGGACTATCAACAGATTCCGTTGCATTAATTTATCCCCCACTTGCCGCATTTCTTTCTATTGCATGGGCGCAAAACGATTTTCGTATACGTGATTTAGCAACTTACATTCGTGAGAATTTAGAAACATCCTCAATAGGACTTGGCTATGAAACATTTACACAACAGGTAAGGACAAAAAATAAAAAAATAGGCTCATGGCGGACTGTTGTAATATCACATACTGGAATATTTATTTTCACACAGTTAATGTCAGTTGGAATCGAACTTCTAAAATCTATACCTGTAATTCTTACGCCGCTAGAATGGGGATTGCTCGCAATTGACTTTATTTCAATACTTATTGTGATTTCATTTGCAGGACGTTCAAGCAGGTAAGTTGTAGGAAAGTTTATAATCCTTCTATTCAGTTACCCTTGTGTTCAACATAACCTGCCACCGAGGAGTAGCGGCGCCAAGGGACGCAGAGCAAACGCAAGGCTTCGCCAGTCCTGACCCAGGTCCTTTTTCTGGCTGGGCGGATGCGCTGTCCCTGCGGTGGTGGAGCAAAGGCTTTTGGCAGGCTTCATCCAAATATGGTTTTCTCAAGAAAGTTTGATAACTTGGCAACGTTGGAACGCGAATTGCCCGAATGGACAAATTTCGCGAATTTTCAAGGTATTATTCGTGCCATTCGAAGATTTGCGGAATTTGCGTTGAAAAATTTCCGACTTTGAGAAAACCATGTTCATCCAAAATTAGGCGGTTGACATTTGGTGCGCCGCACTATAAAATAAACCGTGATCAAAACCTTCAAAGACGCCGAAACTCAGAAAATTTACCAGCGTCAGCGCTCGCGCAAATTGCCCACCGATATTCAACAAGTCGCTTTGCGTAAGTTGCGCATGATCAATAACTCTATTTCAATAAATGATTTGCGCGTTCCACCCGCGAACCGCCTGGAAAAATTAAGCGGGGATCGGGCAGGTCAATGGAGTATTCGGATTAATGACCAGTGGCGAATTTGCTTTCGATGGGAAGGCAGCGACGCGGTTGACGTTGAAATTACGGATTATCACTAGATTGGCAGGTACGAATGTCTGATAAATTAAATCCCATTCACCCAGGCGAAGTTTTACTGGAAGAGTTTTTGAAACCGATGAATTTAAGTCAAAATCGGCTGGCAATTGACATTGGCGTAGACGCTCGGCGCATCAATGAAATTGTTTTAGGCGTTCGCAGCGTGACAGCCGATACCGCCTTACGTTTATCCCGCTACTTTGGCGTTTCGCCACAATTCTGGCTTGGGCTGCAAGCAGAATACGATTTAGACGTGACTCTCGATTCTTTGGGTGGTCGCCTTGAACGTGAAGTTAGACCGAGAGCGCCAGCGTAATTTTCCAACATTTTTCTGGCTGGACGGAGGCGCTGTCCATGCTGTGGTGGAGCAAAGGTAAGGCTTCGCCAGTCGTGAGCCAAGTCTTTTTTTGGCTGGGCGGAGGTGTTGTCGATGCGGGGAAGTGGAGGGTTACAACAAGATTGACTCAAGAGCAGGTATCATATACAATACCAGCGTGAAGAGACGTCAAATCGTCGTTGATACGAATGTTTTTGTAACCGCGCTGCGCTCACAATATGGAGCGTCATACAAACTCCTTTCGCTGATTGACCAAGATGTGTATCAATTAAACCTCTCTGTTCCCTTGGCTCTGGAATATGAAGCGGTTGCCAAAAGAATGATCGGCGAAATTGCATTAACCGAAAAAGAGATTGACGATCTCCTTGACTTTATTATCGGCGCTTCAAATCGCTGGCAAATTTATTACCTTTGGCGTCCCCAACTTCAGGATCCTAGCGATGATATGGTTTTAGAGTTAGCGGTCACGGCAAATTGCGATTACATCGTCACATACAACGTGAATGATTTCAAAGGTATCGAAGAATTCGGCATTAAGGCAGTGACGCCAAAAGAATTCCTACAAATGGCAGGTGAACTATGAGCACATTGAGTTTACGACTCCCTGAATCGTTGCATAAATTTGCCCGCGAGTTAGCAGACAAAGAAAATATCTCCATCAATCAGCTCATTACCTTAGCGCTGGCAGAAAAACTTGCGGCATTAGGCGCTGAAGATTATCTAGAAGCCCGCGCTAAACGCGCAAACAAGTCAAAGTTCGATAAAGCCATGTCTAAGGTGGCGAAAGCTGAACCGCCAGACTATGACCATTTGTAAACTGGCATTGGGGAAATAAGCGCTATCGATGCGCAACAGCAATGTCAAGGGATAATGAGCAAGGGCAAGAGCTTCGCCAGTCCTGACCCAAGTTCTTTTTTCTGGGTGGGCGGAGGCGCTGTCCATGCGGCAGTGGAGCAAGTCCGTTGGGCGGCTCAAAGACCAACGAGATAATGGAAAAATGGACATAATTTCTATTCTCGGCACGCTTGGAACAATCCTCGGTTTGATTCGAGCCATGCCGCAACTCATTCGATTATTGCGCGCTAAAGAAGCCTTTGGCGTTTCTGTGGATACCGCAGGAACTAGCGCCATTTGCAGTTTTGGTTGGGTTGTCTATGGGGTGTTAACGAATCAATTCTATTTTAGTCTTGCCAGTGGTTTAACGGGTTTCATCTTCGCCTTAATCGCTTTGTTTGCATTGCGCTTTGGCCGCCAAATTAAAGAGTTCAAGGTCGCTCCCATTTGGTTCGCTGTCCTACTCCTTGCCATGACTATTGTGGGGAAGAACGGACTAGGCGTTGTTCTGTCAATTAGCGTTTTAATTGCGAATCTTCCTCAACTCCGATTGGCTTATAAAGAAAGTAACCTGACCGATTTGTCTTTGGGAACATGGACGATATCAACGGTTGAGGGGTTGATTTGGTTAACGTACTCAGTTCTACTACAGGATAGCGCAATTATTGTCTCTGCTTTTTTTCAGGCGATGACCAGTGGACTGATCGTAATAATGAAACTGACACGTCAGTTAAAAATTCAAAAAGAGACAGGAATCGTAGAGTGAAGGCATTAGCCGAACCAAGCGAGTCCTCAGGCAGGCAGCGGGCTACCTGACGTTGGAATTCTGCGGCAGTTTCAGGCATTTTTCTGGCTGGGCGGAGGCGCTAAACCCACTCAATGTGTCCATTCGGTCGTAACGCCATCCAGTAGCTGACACCTCCTCATGAAAGACCACAGCATTACGATTCCACTCAAGCGATTCCTACTTGTTGAAGATTGCCCCACAGACTGGAGAGACTTCGACCTCTATCTCTTTCGGGATGAAAACGTCGCATTCTATGTCGGTCAATCACAACTTGCTTTTGACCGCGTGTGGGAACATTTGCTCGGCGGCTTCAAAGGTCACTCCATCGTTGGGCGATTCGTTTGGGTGAATTGGCCCCGATCCATGAGGTTCATCGTCGAATTGTTGAGTTCGCAATCCGAGCAATTCGATTCCGTTGGAAATGATTTGTCTGCTTCCGAACGGCTGTTGATCGAACGCTGGGCGCCGTGCTTCAATGTATCGCAGAACGACCAACCAACGTCACTGCCAAATTCTTATTTGCTGCCAAACGCTCCCTTTCGCCGCAGGAGAAGCCTGAAAGCGCTCATCCATGAGGCAGAGCGCGCCGTCAAAACGGAGGATGCAAAACTTTGGTTGCAAAGTATGGATGGCGCAAACCCTTCGGCTTCAAAGTAACGCCAACCTCTTGAGATACTGCTCCCATGATCCTCGAATTCAGCGGCAAGATTTTTCATTGGCGCGGTCCCGCTCCATTTCTGTTTGTCGCCGTTCCCGAGTCGCAAAGCCGCGACATCAAAGCGATCTCACGGGAGGTCACGTATGGCTGGGGAGTGATTCCCGTCCACGTGCGAATCGGCAAAACCGAGTTCAAGACCTCCCTGTTTCCCAAGGACGGTTTGTATCTTGTGCCGATCAAGATGGTCGTGCAAAAAGCGGAAAATATCGGCGAGGGGGACAAGGTGAAGATACGGCTCGAAATCCGTTTATGAGCGAAAAGCAGGGGAAATAACTTCCACAAACTCTGACGAGTTCCTCCATGATTCCTCCACAAAGGGTTGATATAGTTTGGGTAGAAATTTACCCGAGGAGAAGTCAATCATGAAAGCGGTGATCCACGAAGCGTATGGTCTGCCCGACGTGCTGAAAATTCGGGAGATCGAAAAACCAGAGGTCCCGGTGGACGGCGTGTTGGTGCGCGTGCGCGCCTCCTCGGTCAACATCGCGGAATGGTACGGCATGACCGGCTTGTTCATCGCCCGGGTTTTGGGAGGCGGACTGTTCAAGCCGAAAGACACAAGGATCGGCGTGGATTTTGCCGGCGTGGTCGAAGCGGCCGGCAAACAGGTTTCAGATTTCAAACCCGGCGACGAAGTCTACGGCGGCAGAAACGGGGCGTATGCCGAATACATCGCGGTCAAGAACGCGGTCGCACGGAAGCCGACCAACCTCACCTTCGAGGAAGCGGCGGCTGTCCCTACGGCGGGCATCACTGCCCTGCAAGGTCTGCGCGACTACGGGAAAATCCAGCCCGGGCAGAAAGTCCTGATTCACGGCGCGTCGGGCGGAGTGGGTTCGTTTGCAATCCAGATCGCCAAAGCGTTCGGCGCGGAAGTGACCGCCGTGTGCAGTACGCAAAATGTCGAGCGCGCCCGTTCGCTCGACGCCGACCATGTGATTGATTACGCCAAAGAGGATTTTACGCGGAACGGTCAACAGTACGATCTGTTGTTCAACGTCAACGGCAGTCGAACATGGTCTGCATACAAGCGCGCGCTCAAACCCAACGCGATTTTTGTCCTTGTCGGCGGACCGCGAACTCCGCTGATTGGACCGCTGAGTCTCATGCTCCAGATGCGCGTCGGAATGTTGGGAGCCAGCCAGAAATTCGCCTTCTTCATTGCCAAATTCAACCGCGAGGATTTCAAAACCTTGAGCGCGTTGATCGAAAGCGGCAAGGTGAAACCGTTTGTTGAAAAGACCTATCCCATGACGCACATTGCCGATGCCATGCGGCATTTGGGTGCGGGGCACGCGCGGGGGAAGATCGTGGTTTCAATGGGATAACCTACTGGAGCTATAGTCAATGAATACCTCATATCAAATATACGCAAGAGTCGCCGGTTTTACCTTCCTTGCTTACATCGCCGCTGGAATTACGAGCATGGCGCTCGGCGATCAGTCGCAAGCGTCTGGCTTGCTTGCTTTAATACAATCATTTTCAGCCCTAACACTGGGAGTAACGCTCTTCGCGCTCACCTACGAGCAGGGGCTTGTTCTGGCGTTGTTTGCCCTTACATGCCGCGTGGCTGAGGCGATCCAATCTGGCGAGAACGCCGCCATCTATTTTTCAGTGGGTAGTTTCTTTTTCTCGTGGCTGCTCCTGCGCGGACGTTCCATTCCAACGTGGCTGGCGTGGGTGGGTGTGATCGCCTCTGCCCTGCTCGTTGTGATTCTGCCACTGCAACTTGCAGGATTTTTCGGCGGGACCATGTCGTGGGCGTCATCGGTCACCTGGCTGGTTTGGCTGCCCATGCTGGTGTTCGAGGTGACGCTGGCGTTCTGGTTCATGATCAAGGGCATTGCGATTCCAACGGCGCAAAACAGGTTATCAAATATCTAATCCGATAGGCTCGAAAGCGCATACTTGAGGACAATTATCAATGGAACTTCAGTATTTTGAATTCTTGAAACATCTTGTCCGCTTCAACCGGCGGGTCTATCTTGACCACAACGCGACCACGCCCGTCAACGGCCGCGTCCGCCGCGCCATGGATCAGGCTTTGAAAGCTCATTACGGCAATCCATCGGCGTTCTATGGCATGGGCAGGAAATCGGCAAAGTTATTGGACGAAGCCCGCCAGCGCGTGGCAAAGGCGGTTCATGCCGATCCGACTGAAGTCTATTTCACCGCGTGCGCCACCGAATCGAATAATGCCGCGCTCAAGGCGGTTGCCAGTCACTTCCATCCCAAAAAGACGAAGATCGTTTCAACGCCGATCGAACATCCTTCCGTGATAAATACATTGGCATACCTCGAAAACCAGGGCGTGATCGTCAAATATTGTCCTGTGGATGATCAAGGACGCGTCCGCCTCTCTGAATTGGAAAAATTAGTTGACGAAGATACTTTTCTAGTCTGTTGCATGTTGGCGAACAATGAGACCGGCGTCATTCAAGATATCAGCGCTATAACGAAAATCGCCAAACGACACGGCGCGTTAGTCCTCACAGACTGCGTGCAAGCGCTGGGGAAAATTCCGATTGACCTCCACGCCTGGGGTGTTGATTACGCCTCGTTTTCGGCGCACAAACTGTATGGTCCGAAAGGCATCGGCGCTCTGTACGTCAAACAAGGAAGCCCGTTCACGCCGTTGCTACATGGCGGTCACCAGGAAAGCGGACTGCGCGCCGGTACCGAAAGCATCCACAACATTGTCGGGTTTGGCGTCGCTTGTGAGGCTGTGGAAAAACTACTCAGCCAGGGCAATCAAATCAGCGGATTGAAACGACAATTGATTCAACGCTTCACAGAAATCAAGCCAGATTGTGTGATCAATTCGCCGGATGCCGAAGCGGAGTGCCTGCCGAATACGCTCAGCATTACCTTCCCCGGTGTGGAGAACGCCGGGTTGATGGGCATGTTAGACTACCGCGGTATCGCGGTCTCTGCCGGTTCGGCGTGTAGTACCGGGGAAGACACCCCCTCCCACGTTTTGAAAGCGATCGGCTTATCCGATCGAGCCGCGCGCGAGACCATTCGCATCAGCCTCGGACCCGACACCTCCGCGCGCGACCTTCAATACCTGACGCGCATGGTTCAAGAATATCTGGAAGGTCGCATCCCTTTCGTCAACATGCTGGCGCCGGCGCAATTGAACGAGTCCTTTCTGTTCGCCGAAGATACCTTCATCCTTGACGTGCGTCCGCCGCTGAATCGCAAAGAAGCCAAGGGCTTGCCCAACTCGCATGAAGTTGATCCGCTCCGTGTCGAAAGATATTTGAAACAACTTCCGCGCGAGAAGCAAATTTTGGTATATTGTCCCGGAGGCGGGCTCTCGGTCATGATCTCATATTATTTGCAAGCGAAAGGCTTCAAGCGTGTGACCAATCTGCGCGGCGGGCTGGACGCTTGGAGAAAGCGGCATGGCGCCCTGTACGACAAATACGCCGGGCAAAACGTAACTGTCCTCCAACCAGACTAGAATAAGGAAACGAAAACTTCTTTCCTCTTTCTTCTTTCATCCCTTCGACAAGCTCAGGATAAGCCTTTATACTTCCCCCATGCCTCCCCTCATCCTCGTCGTGGATGACGAACCGAAAGTCACCCGTCTCGCGCGCGACTATCTGGAGAAAAACGGGTTCCGCGTCGTCACCGCCGCCGACGGTCAAGCCGCCCTGACAACTGCCCGCCGCGAGCGGCCCGACCTCGTCATCCTCGACCTGATGCTCCCCCACATGGACGGGCGCGAAGTTTGCCGCATCCTGCGCCGCGAAAGCGATGTGCCCATCATTATGCTCACCGCCCTCTCGGAGGAGATAGATCAAGTCACTGGCTTAGAGATCGGCGCGGACGATTACATCACCAAGCCGTTTTCCGTCCGCGCGTTGGTGGCGCGTGCGCGCGCGTTGCTCCGTCGAACACGCGGCGATATCAAGACGCCGAGCCTCATCCGCGCACGCGGGCTTGAAATTGATTCGGAAAAATATTCCGTCACATGCAACGGCAGTCCGCTCAAACTTACGCCGAACGAATTCAAACTCCTCCACCTGCTTGCCAGCCGACCCGGTCAGACCCTCACCCGTGAGCAACTGCTCGACGACTTGCACGGAACGTCATCGAACATAGATCGCAGTGTCGATTCGCACATCAAGAATCTGCGAAAGAAACTCGAAGCCGCCGCAGGCAAAGCGCTGATCGAAACCGTCTACGGCATCGGCTACCGCTTCATCGAATAAAAAGTAAATGGTAATTGGTAAATGGTAATTACCATTTACCAATTACTGCAATCTTATGTCCACTCCTCCTACCCAAAAACGGCAACGCTCCTATCGCTTCGTGCCATTCGTCCTCTTCTTCGTCATCTCCGTTTTTCTTTTCGTGGGCGGAGTTGCGGCGCTGCTCTACTTCCTCTTTTCGGAATACTCCGGCGTTCGGAACATCTGGATTCTGCTTTGCGGCGCGCCCGCAATTCTGATCGTCCTCGCATTCATCGTCGTCTTCAATCTTTACCTCCGCTTCGGCAAACCGCTCGAAGATTTTTTCAACACCATCAACGCAGTGGAAGCGGGCGATCTCTCGGCGCGCGTGCCTGAAAATAATTCCGACATGTTCAGCGACCTGATCAAACGCTTCAACAAAATGGTCGGCGAACTCGAACGCGCCGAACAACAACGCCGCAACCTCACCGCCGACATCGCCCACGAACTCCGCACGCCGTTACACATCATTCAAGGCAACCTCGAAGGGATTCAAGACGGCGTCTACCGACCGACCCCCGAACACATCAGCGCCACACTGGATGAAACTCATCTGCTCACCCGCCTCGTGGGCGATCTGCAAACCCTCTCCCTCGCCGAGACGGGACAACTCCCGCTTCATCCGACCTTATTTTTGCTCGCCGACCTGATCGCGGATCTCACTTTGAGTTTTTCCGCCCAAGCCGCCTCCCTCGGCATTGACCTGCAAACGCACATCGCCGACAAGAATCAGCAGATCAATGCCGATTACGACAGGCTCGATCAAGTGTTGTCCAACCTCATCTCGAACGCGTTGCGCCACACGCCGCAGGGCGGAACCATCACTATTCGCACCGAACGCCCTCAAGACACGCAATACGCAGTACGAATCATCGTCGCTGATACTGGGTCAGGCATCGCCCCCGAAGACCTGCCCTTCATCTTCGACCGCTTCTGGCGCGGCGACCGATCGCGCAGTGAACGCGCGCACAGCGGCTTGGGGCTTGCCATCGCCAAACAACTCATTCACGCGCACGGCGGGACGATCAACGCGCACAGCGAACCAGGGAACGGAACATCATTCACTATTGAACTGCCGCCTTCTCTGCTACAATCCTAAACACACAATCTCAGCCACGAATTGGCGCTGAAAAATAAATCCGTGATAATCCGTGCAATCTGTGGCAAAAAGGATATTCAATGACTCAAACCTACGATGCCATCGTCATCGGCGCGGGCGTGATGGGCGCCAGCCTCGCCTTCCACTTCGCCGAGCGCGGACTCAAAACCGCCATCCTCGAACGCAAGGTCAGCGCTTCGGGCGCCACGGGTCACTCCAGCGGGCTCGTCCGCATGCACTACGATCTCGCCGCCGAATCTGATTTAACTTTTCAAAGTTACAAAATTTATTTCAACAATTGGAAAGAACGCGTCGGCGGCGAATGCGGTTTTCAACAAACTGGATTTCTGCAAATCGCCAAACGCGAGCATGAGGACAAACTGCGCGGCAACGTCGCCAACCAGCAAAAGATTGGGATCAACACCTCGGTCATTTCTGCGGATGAAGTGCGCCGCCTCTTTCCTGACCTTCAAACTGGTCACTTCGACTTCGGCGCTTACGAACCCGATTCAGGCTACGCCGACGCGACACTCACCACCAACTCATTCCTCGAAGCCGCAAAACGAAACAACGCGACGTTGATTCAAAACTGCGAAGTGACCGCCGTCCGTACAGCGAACGGAAAAATCATCGGCGTGGATACGACTCAGGGAAGTTTCGACGCGCCGATCATCGTCAACGCGGCTGGGGCGTGGGCAAAAGCCGTCGCTGGGCTGGCAGGCATCCAAGTCCCGCTTGAAACGTGGACGCACGATGTCGCCTTCCTCCACCGCCCGCCGACGCTGGGTCGCATCCCCGCTTGCATTGACGACGTCATCAATTGCTACTTCCGCCCCGAGGGGAGCGCGCTCATCCTAGCCGCGGGCGAAGACGAATCCCTGCGCGGCGACCCGCCCGACGCCGAAGACCAAACGCCCACGCCAACGTTCGTTGAAAAATTGATTGACCAGATGGTTCAGCGCATCCCGAAGATCGAACAGAGCGGCTTGCACTCCATCCACGTTGGGCGCGACGGCATCACGCCCGACCAGCGCGCCATTTACAGCGGCACGGACGTTGAAGGCTTTTATCTCGCCTGCGGGCTAAGCGGCACGGGATTCAAAACCTCCCCCGCCGCGGGCGCAAGCATGGTGGAATTGATTCTGGATGGCGCACCCAAAACTGTGGATATCACGCCGTTCCGTTTCAGTCGCTTCGCCGAGGGGAAGTTGCTCGAAGGCGAGTTTGGGTATGGGCATATTTGGAAGTAGAGGGAAGAACGCCGCTTCGGATTCAGGGGAGGCTGATTTGGTTTCGAGAGGTTTTCTAACTGTCATACTTTTCCCATTTTGCTATTATGAAGTAGGCTTATAATGCGAAAAAAATAATGAAATGCACGTGTAGGAAATAAAATGGAAATAGATAAATTAGGATTAAGCCCCAAGGCACTTCAACTCATTACAGAAAGCCCCCGCCTATGGGGTCATAGACTATTCGCACAAGTTATCATTGATGATATCGAGAGGGTCAAGAAACATCTACAACAAAGCGCACAAGGTATAACAGCAGTTAAAATATCATCATTTTCCAGTCTGATGGAATGGATGAGCAAGAAAAATAATGAGCTTTTAGAAATTTTGAATCAACTAACTGAATTGGTAAATTCAAACCATGATGATGCTTTCGGGTTGCCTGGAGCATCTGGGAATATAGAAAACCTTGTTAAGTATTCACGAAAGATAGTCACCTATTACTATCGCACTTCTAGGTGGTTGCAAGATATACAAAACACCTTTGTAGCCCCGCATTTTGAAGAAATTCACCAAGAATTAGTAGCGCTTCCAAGAGGCATTATTGATTGCATAGAACGATTTGGACCTGAACTCATAAAGCAAATCGAAGACATCACAAGTTCGCCACCAAGTGGTAAGCTACAAGTCTTAAGCCTGACGTTAAAAGTTGAATTATCCACAGAGCGTCTCAACAAAGCGCTTGAACTCTTGACGAGGAAACTAGAAGAAAGTGGTCTTTCAACTGAACAATTTGACCAGTTCGAGAGCGATTACAGATTGAAGCATGTAGTTCTTAAAGGTATAAAATATTGGGATAGTGAAAACGAATTAATGCAATACGCCGATTTAGAATTATTTGGGCACTGTTTTGTAGCAACTATCGAAAACGGAGAGGGGTCGATTAGGTCGGTCTCGACGCCTGGATCCGAAATTGAATACATTGTTGCTCCTTTAGAACAGGGGCAAGGTTTCATGGTTATGATAGGTGAGACCAACACCTGTTTTATCGTCTCAAAGAATAGTCTTGATTTGATAGAACAGCACTATCAAGAGGTAAACAAGGCTGTTTTACTATCACAAGAAGATTTCAAAGATAAAGTTATATTCATTGCATCCCGCCTATTAATGGATAAAGAGCTTGTAGAAATGGCAAGGAATTTTGTTTCGAGGTCGCCCCTAATTTTTTATACGAATATTGAATATTTAATGGGCTCTTTGGGATTAAGTGGGGTCAGGGGCACACTCGACCAGGATACGCAAGCGGAAATGGTCGAAGTTGGTGTACCCAAAGGCACGTCGCTTAATCAGTTTGATTTTATTGTTGACACCTTCAGCG
>JADLBX010000042.1 GCA_020847435.1 Anaerolineales bacterium | reverse complement strand
TTTGCCCTGCCGCCATTGACCCTGCACGCCTTCCACACCGGAAACGCGCGGATACTTTCGGAATGGGCGCGAACCCTGACCCCGCCCT
Organism: Anaerolineales bacterium; assembly: GCA_020847435.1. Taxonomy (GTDB): domain Bacteria; phylum Chloroflexota; class Anaerolineae; order Anaerolineales; family Villigracilaceae; genus Defluviilinea. Next base: position 50,659 of record JADLBX010000042.1, on the reverse strand, counting down.
CCGATAAAACGACCTTCTTCAACTTCCTCGCCTCGCACGACGGGATCGGGCTGAATCCTGCAAGGGGAATCTTATCGGACGCTGAGATTGATTTTCTCGTGAACAAAGCGCTCGAACACGGCGGCTTGATTTCCTACAAACATAACGCGGACGGGACGCAAAGCCCCTACGAGATGAATATCAATTACTTCGACGCGCTATCCAACCCATCCTTGCTCCAGCCGCCGTCCCCGGCGGCGGTTCCATCGCCGAGGACGGCGATGGGAGCCAATGTAGAAACGCTTGATCTACAAGTCAGCCGCTTCATCGCCGCGCAAGCCATCATGCTTTCCATCGTCGGCGCGCCGGGAATTTACTTCCACAGCCTGTTCGGCTCGCGCGGCTGGACGGAAGGCGTAAAACAGACCGGGCGCAACCGCGCCATCAACCGCGAGAAGTTGCGATACGATGAACTGCAAAGCCAGCTCGCGGATGAAACGTCCCTGCGCTTCAAGGTCTTCAATCAATACAGCCGCCTGCTTAAAACCCGAAGCGCTTCGCCCGCCTTCCACCCGCATGGGACGCAAATCATCCACGACCTGCATCCCGCCGTCTTTGCTGTGGAGCGCATTTCACCCCATGAGCAAACGCGCATGTTGTGTTTGCATAATGTCAGCCGGAAAACCGTTTCGTTTCCTGTGAATGAAAGGCTGATTACACTAGAGCCATATCAAACTCTCTGGTTAAACAACCAAATCCGTCATTGCGAGGGCGGCGCTTTTCCGCCCGACCCTTGCGCCGCCCGCAAGGGCAGGTGAGTAATCTCCAAGACTACCTGTGAGATTGCTTCGCCGCAACCCCGAAGTACATCGAGGCAAGCGAACAAGAACGCGGCTCGCAATGACGAAACACACAAGGCATCTCATGACTCCCTCCCCTCACAACATCGGTTTTATCTCCACCCGCTTCGCCGGCACAGACGGCGTTTCGCTCGAAACGGCAAAATGGGCGAATGTGCTTGCCCGCATGGGACATGGGTGTTTCTACTTCGCGGGCGAATGTGACCGCGACCCTGATATCTCGCGCGTTGTGCCGGAGGCGTTCTATCGTCATCCCGAAATTGACAAGATCAATCAACAAGCCTATTCCGGCAGTTGGACGGTCACGCAAGAGGCGCGCGAAGCGCGCCCCGAAATGACGGATCTGCACAAGGACTTCTTCTCCATCTACGTCCGCCCGCCTGCGATGACGCGCCGCGTAAACGAGTTGAAGGAATACTTCAAGGAGGAGTTATATAAATACGCGCGCGTTTTCGATCTTGAAATCCTTGTGATCGAAAACGCGGTCACGATCCCGCTCAACCTGCCGCTGGGGCTTGCCATCACCGAGTTCATCGCCGAGACGGGCTACCCCGCCATCGCGCATCATCACGACTTTCATTGGGAGCGCCAGCGCTTCCAGGTCAACTGCGTGGGAGATTACCTCGCCGCGGCGTTTCCGCCCGCCCTGCCGTCCATCCGGCATGTCGTCATCAACTCCATCCAGGCGCAGCAGATCGCCTCCCGTCACGGACTGGCGTCGCGCGTGATCCCCAACGTGATGGACTTCGACTCTCCCCCGCCGCCGCCCGACGAATACGCCAAAACGGTTCGCGCGGACTTCGACATCCACGACGGCGAATATTTTTTCCTGCAACCCACGCGCGTCATCCAGCGCAAGGGCATCGAACACGCCATCGAACTGATGCGCCGCCTCGACCTGCCCGCCAAACTCATCATCTCGCACGCGGCTGGCGATGAAGGTACGAACTACGAACATCGCGTGCGCGAGTATGCGAATCTGCTGGATGTGACCGTGCGTTTTGAATCGGATCAAGTACAAGACCAGCGCGGCACAACCAGCGATGGCAGGAAAATTTACACGCTCGGCGACGTGTACCCTCACGCCGATTTGATCACGTATCCCTCCGCCATCGAAGGCTTTGGTAACGCGTTCCTCGAAGCGGTGTATTACCGCCGCCTGATTCTCGTCAACAACTATTCGATCTACGAAGTGGACATCAAGCCGAAAGGTTTCCGCACCCTCTGGTTCGACGGCTTCATCAGCGACAGTACCCTCACGGCAACGCGCAACGCCTTGCAACACCCCGACCAGACTCAGGAATGGGTTGAACTGAATTATCAACTCGCCAAACGATATTTTTCGTACACCGTCTTACAACGCCGCCTCGAATCCGTTGTCGCCGATTGCCTGGGGCATCAGGTTTAGAGCGCAGCCCGTACCGCAAAGTTCACTTTGCGATGTTGATATAAAAAAAGCCAAAAGCAAGATAAATCTTGCTGTACTCTTTGGATAATCAGTACTTCACGAAAGGGCTTCGTAGTGGCGACTTTAGTCGCTTTTTAGCCGAACGACTGAAGTCGTTACTACGTTTTCGTGATCTACTGATAATAAGGAAATCAATGAACATTGCCCTCCTGCATTACTCCGTCCCTCCCGTCGTCGGCGGCGTGGAAAGCGTCATCGCTCACCACGCGCGGCTGATGACCAACGACGGACATTCCGTGCGATTGATCGCGGCGCGCGGCGAAGCCATGAGCGGACAAATCCCTCTCGTTCGTATCGCGCTCGCCGATTCCCGTCACGAACGCGTGGCGCACGTCAAAGCGCAGTTGGATTCAGGCGAAGTAACCTCCGAGTTCGAGTCACTGCGGGACGAATTGGTCGGTGAATTGCAATCCGCGCTTGCGGGCATGGATGTGTTAATCGCGCACAACGTCTGCTCGCTGAACAAGAACCTCGCCCTCACCGCCGCGCTTCATCGCTTGCACACATCGAACCAACTACCGAGCTTGATCCTTTGGCATCATGATCTGGCATGGACAACGCCGCGCTACCTGCCCGAACTGCACGAAGGCTACCCGTGGGAGTTGCTCAAAACCGATTGGGGCAACCTCACTCATGTCGTTGTCTCAGACTTGCGCCGTGATGAACTTGCTGAGTTGATGAAGATCGAGCCTGCTTCGATTCCCGTCGTCCCCAATGGCGTGTATGTTGAACAATTTTACAAACTCGAAGCGCTGACCCAATCTCTGCTCGAAAAAACGAAACTACTCGATGCCGCGCCGATCCTGTTGTTGCCTGTCCGCGTGACGCCGCGCAAGAACATCGAATTGGCATTGAACACACTCGCCGCGCTGAAAAAAGATTTTCCGCAAGCCGCGCTGGTGGTCACGGGTCCGTTGGGTCCGCACAACGGGAACAACGTCGAATATTTCGAGAGGCTCAAAAGTTTGCGTCAACAATTGAAGTTGGAAGGCTCGGCGCATTTTCTCGCCGAATTGTTTGACGGTTTCCTGCCCGATGAGATCATTTCGGATTTTTATCGCGTCGGCGATGCGCTGTTCTTTCCCAGCCGCGAGGAGGGGTTCGGCATTCCACTGCTTGAAGCGGCGTTCAGTCATCTGCCCGCGTTCTGTGCGGATATTCCTCCGCTGAAAAAACTTGGCAGAGAAGATGCTATTTTCTTTTCACCCGATGAAAAACCTGAGACGGTTGCAGAGATGATCGCAAATCATTTTCAAAACTCCCTGACCTCGCGGCTTGCTCTGCGCGCACGCGCTTCCTTTCGTTGGGAGGCGATCTATCGTCAACACATTGTTCCGTTGATTCACGCGGAGGGTGCGTCGCACCATCAGGACAGAGAATCCATGCAAGATAGAAAATACACCTCGCCTTGAGTCAAGTGCGACGCACTCCAAAACATATAAAAGGAAAACCTTATGCAAAAACAAAACGGCTTTATGCCTATTCGTACAATTCTCATTCCATTCGTTCACGAAGGTCCTGGCATCCACGCGCTCGATTCGGCGCGGCACTTCAACGCCGAGATCACCCTCGTGGGCGTGGTCGTTGTCCCACCCGATCAATCGTTGAGCGTCGGCGCGGCTTCTGCGCGCGCGTTGAGGAGACTGTTGAGAATCTTCAGCAAGGATGCGCGCGTGACAGCCAAATCGCAAGTGATCGTGGATTACGAGCCGTGGAACCGCCTCTCGAAATTGGTGCAGGATGAAAAGCCCGATCTTCTCTTCCTTGAGTTTGATTCGCATCTCAAAGCCTTGCGCGTCTCGGCGAGCGACGTGCTCGTGCGTCCGCCGTGCGACGTGGCGCTGGTGAGGGGAAAAATTTCGACGAAGCCGAAGCAGGTTCTGGTCCCAGTAAGAGGCGGTCCGCACGCGGAATTGGCGTTCCGCGTGGGGCTGGGATTGGAGTCCAAAGGCGTGACGACTCTCCACATCCGCAGACCAGACGAGCCGCAAAGCGCGGTGGACGCGCCGTTCAAGGGGTTGGAGCGGGTGCTGCGACAAATGCCCGAGGTACAGAAGCAGGTCGAGGTCACGGAAGAAGCGGCGCAAGTCATCCTGAATCATGCAAAGCAGAAGGATGTCATCGTGCTGGGTACGACCTCACAGCCCGTCACGAGTTCCGCTTCGCTTGGGTATGTGGCGGATCGGATTTTGCGCGAGGCGAATTGCACGGTGATCGCGGTCAAGAGCGGGAGACCCCTGCCGTATGACGCGTACGATGAAAGCGCGGGCGTGGATGCGATCTCGATCCTCGTAGATAAATGGTTCGGCGAAAAAACTTTTCACGCGGATGAGTTTTCTAATTTGCGCGATGAAGTTGAATTGAAGAAAACTCAGGGGCTGACGATCAGCCTTGCGTTGCCCGCGTTGAACGAGGAAGAAACGGTGGGCAATGTGATCCGCATGATGAAAAGGGAATTGATGGAGAAAGCGCCGCTGTTGGATGAGATCGTGTTGATCGATTCCAATTCGACGGATCGCACGCGCGAGATCGCCGAGAAGGAGGGCGTGCCAGTGTACATCCACCAGCGCTTGTTGGAACGGTTGGGCGCGCGGCGCGGCAAAGGCGACGCGTTGTGGAAGAGCCTGCTGGTGACAAAGGGCGACATCATCGTGTGGATTGACACCGACATCGTGAACATCCACCCGCGTTTTGTGTATGGAATCATCGGTCCGCTGTTGCGAAATCCGCAGATCCAGTTCGTGAAGGGCTATTACCGCCGACCGTTGAAAGTCGGCTCGAAGATGCAGGCGGGCGGCGGAGGTCGCGTCACCGAGTTGACGGCGCGTCCGTTGTTGAATTTGTTTTATCCCGAACTCTCGGGCGTGGTGCAACCGCTTTCGGGTGAATACGGCGGTCGGCGCGAGGCGCTGGAGCAGGCGGCGTTCTATTCGGGCTACGGTGTGGAAACGGGCTTGTTAATTGACGTGTACGAGCGTTATGGCTTGAGCGCCATCGCGCAGGTGGATCTGCTGGAGCGAATCCATCACAACCAACCGCTCGACGCGTTGAGCAAAATGTCGTTCGCCATCATCCAGACGGTGATGCACAAATTGGAAACCCGCTTCGGACGCGCCGTGCTGGAGGATGTGAACCGCTCGATGAAGTTGATCCGCCATAACAATCGCGGTTATTTTCTGGAAGTTGAGGAGATCGCCGAGCGCGTCCGCCCGCCGATGATCGAGGTGGAGGAATATTTGGAAAGAAAACGATAGCGGCGAAGCGAGGAATTAATCTTAATTCCAAAATGTCATGGTAAAAAATATTTCAGCGAGGTACATGCCATGACGATCACCGTTCTTCTTTTTCTATTTGGGCTCGTGATATTGATTCTCGGCGCAGACCTGCTCGTGCGCGGCGCCTCGCGCCTCGCCGCGGCTTTCGGCGTATCTCCCCTCGCCATTGGTTTGACCATTGTTTCGATCGGCACCGCCTCGCCCGAGATCGCCGTTTCGGTCCAAGCCGCCGCCAGCGGACAGGGCGACCTTACGATTGGCAATGTGCTTGGCTCGAACATCTTCAACATCCTGTTTGTTCTCGGTGTGACTGCGATCCTCGCCCCCATCGTTATTGCCGAACAACTCATCCGCAAGGACGCGCCGATCATGCTGGCAGTGTCTCTGCTAGTGTTCGCGCTTGCCCTTGATGGCAAACTTGGTTTATTCGACAGTTTGATTCTCCTCGCAGGGCTTATCGGTTACACAACCTTCGCGTTGAGACAAAGCCGCGCGGAAAGCAAGGAAGTACAAAAAGAGTACGCGCAGGAGTTCGCCGAAAAAGAACCTCGCACATCGAGGAACACGTTCAACAATATTCTTTTCATCGGTTTTGGGTTGGGTTTGTTGGCGCTTGGCTCGCGCTGGTTGGTAGATTCTGCCGTGGTGATTGCCTCCGCTCTTGGCGTGAGCGAATTGGTGATTGGGTTAACCATCGTCGCAATAGGAACATCGTTGCCCGAGGTGGCAACCTCGGTGATTGCCGCCCTCAAAAAGGAAAGCGATATCGCGGTCGGCAATGCAGTGGGGAGCAACATCTTCAACCTGTTGGGCGTGCTGGGGTTGGGCGCGCTCGTCGCCCCGCACGGAATCCCTGTGGCGGAACAAGTCTTGCGTCGGGAATTCCCTGTGATGGTCTTTGTCGCCCTCGTGACCCTCCCCATCTTTTATATTGACAATCGCATCTCGCGCCCTGAGGGAGGCTTATTGCTGGCATATTACTTTCTCTACCTTTCGTATGTTGTTTTACTAGTGACGGGGAGCCCTGCTCTGAGAGCAACGGAACTGTTCATAGTGTTTATGATTCCAATCTCATTTTTTGTATTAGTTGCGCTCGCTTTCAGATCCTCCCGCCGCCGCTTGAATTGACTGATGTATACTTTTGAAGCGGGAAACTTTTTCGGAGGTTTGATGGAATGAACATTTCGGATTGCATGAAGCGGAACGTGGTCTCGATCTCGGTCAAAGCGACGGTGCGCGAAGCCGCGGCGATCTTTGTCAGGAAACACGTGGGGGTGTTGCCCGTCGTGGACAAGAGCGATAAACCCGTCGGCGTGGTGGGACTGCGCGACCTGCTTTCGCTCGAACTGCCCGTCTTCGTCAACTTCATTGCAGACGTGGACTATGTTCACGATTTCGGCGCGGTGGAGGATACGCATCCGTCGGCAAAGACGTTGAATCAATCCGTGAAAGCGGTGATGAAAGACGCGGTCGTAGTGGATGAGGATTGCGGTCTGCTGCGCGCGTACGCGCTGATGTTACAGCACAACCTTCACGATATCACCGTCGTTGACAAAAACGGCAAACTTTCAGGCATCGCCTCGCGGGTAGACGTCGGAATTTCCATTCTCAACGCGTGGGCGAAAATCAAATGAACGTATTGTCCGCTGTCCTTGCCAGCCTCATCTTTTTCGGCAGTCTCATCTTGATTTTTTCCGAACGGATCAACCGATCCATTGTTGCGATCGCGGGCGGAGCCTTAATGGTCGGGTTGGGAAAAATTTTCCATTTCTATTCGGAGGAAGACGCGCTCGCCGCGATGGATTTCAACACGCTGGGTCTGTTGCTGGGCATGATGATCCTCGTTGCCATGCTCGAACCGACAGGTTTTTTCGAGTATCTTGCCGTGCTGGCGGCGCGCGCCTCGAAAGGGAAACAGGTGCGCTTGTTCACGCTGCTGGGAATCATCACCACCGTCCTTTCGATGTTTTTGGATAACGTAACGACAGTTGTGTTGGTCGCGCCCGTCACTTTGTTGATTTGCGAGATCATCGGCGTGAGCGCGATACCGTATCTTGTCGCGGAAGCCTTGCTCTCGAACACGGGCGGCGTGTCCACGCTGATTGGCGATCCGCCCAACGTCCTGATCGGTTCCGCGGCGGGGCTTTCCTTCAACGACTTTTTGATCTATTCCCTGCCTATTGTGTTCTTCTGCTGGCTTGGGGCTTTTGCTCTTTTGCGATATGTGTTCAAAAAAGAATTATCCAAACGCCCGCGCCGGGTGAAGGCGGTGATGAAACTCAACCCAGCCCAAACATTGAACCAGCCCGAAGCGGCGCGTCGGATCCTGATCGTGCTGGGCGCGGCGATCCTCATGTTTTTCGTCCATCACGTATTGCGCGTCAGCCCGTCGCTGGTGGCGTTGAGCGCGGCGGCGCTCGCGTTGGTGTGGGTGCAGCCCGATATTCACGAAACGCTGAAAAAAATAGAATGGAGCGTGTTGCTGTTCTTTGCGGCGTTGTTTGTGATGGTCGGGGGACTGGAGCACGCAGGCGTATTGGAAGTCGTTGTCGGCTTGTTCCGCGGCGCATCGGGCGTCTCGCCTGTCTTTTTCGGCGTGATGATCATCTGGATTGTCGCCGCGCTCTCGGCGGTGGTGGATAACATCCCGATCACGGTCGCGTTGATTCCCGTGATTCGCGGGCTGGGCGAATCGGGCATGGACATTGGCCCGTTGTGGTGGGCTCTGGCGTTCGGCGCGGGGTTCGGCGGCAACGGCACGATCATCGGCTCGACGGCGAATATCATCGTCGCCAACTTGTCGGATAAGACGCGCACGCCGATTACGGCGAAGTTATGGCTGCGGCGCGGCTTGCCCGTAATGCTGATCACCTGCGCGATCTCGAGCATTTTGTTCGCGCTTTTCTATCCGTTGTTTTAGTTTGCGCGCCTGTTTCCCTGTCTACCTTCCTTATGGTATCCTTGCATCACCTTCAAATTTGGAGCAGACCAATGTACGTTGCCATCGAAGGGGTCATCGGAGTTGGTAAGACGACCCTCGCCCGCCTACTGCAACCCGCGTTCGACGCTGAAATTATTTTGGAAGTCTTCGAGGAGAATCCGTTCCTGTCCGATTTTTATTCCGACCGCGAGCGTTACGCGTTCCAAACGCAGATCTTTTTTTTATTGAGCCGTTATCATCAACAGCGACGCACGATCACTGAACTGGTGACAACGGGAAAAAATGTCATCGCCGATTACACCTTTGCAAAAGATTCGTTGTTTGCGCGCATCAACATCAAGGGCGACGAACTCGATATGTATTACAAAGTGCACGAGGCATTGGCTGAAAAAATACAAAAGCCCGACCTGCTCGTCTATTTGCAGGCGAACACCGATACATTGATGCAACGCATCGCCTTGCGCGACCGTCCGTACGAACGCCAAATGGAACGCGCCTACATCAACGAACTCAACCTCGCTTACGACGAATTTTTTTCCAAGCCATTCGATCACACGCCTGTGTTGACAATTGACTCGAACAACCTGAACATTGTGCAAAACCCCGAGCATTTGAAGCAGATGGAAGAACGAATCAGACAAAGCCTCAGCCTGCCTCCGTTTCAGCAAGCTTTGCCCATGCCAGATGTTCCTGCGGGGTCTTCGCGAAGCACCCCTTTGGGGCAGACCCCGCAGAAGCGAGGATGAATGCGCGTTACCCGTGAATCATTGATCCGCATCGCCAAAGAGACCGCGCAAGAGCGCGCTTTCAACGACCGCGACATCATCGCCGCGTACCTGACAGGTTCGCTCGTCTCGAAAGAGACCGACCCTCTGCTCGGCGGCACAGCGGACATTGACATTATCCTCGTCCACAAGGAAGAACCGAAACACCGACGCGAGTTCGTCAAGTTGACTCCCGACTTCCACGTGGACATCGGTCACCGCGCCAAGGCGGAGTTTAAACGTCCGCGCGAGTTGCGACTCGACCCGTGGCTGGGCTGGGAAATGTACGATCCGATGTTGCTTTACGAACGCGAGAAATTTTTCGAGTTCGTGCAGGCAGGTCTGCGCGCGGGGTTCGAGTTCAATGCGCCTGCGCCCGCGTTACAGCGCTCGCGCTTGTTGTTGAAAGATGCGCGCACTATTTGGCGTGAGTTACTTGAGATCGAAGATGTCGTCGCGCCGAAGGATGTGTTGCAGTACATGAAGTCGTTGTATTACGCGGTGAACGCGGTGGCGGAGTTGTCTGGTCCGCCGTTGGCGGAGCGACGCGTCATGTTGGATTTCGCGTCCAGGGCAGAGACCGCCTCACGTCCCGGCATGGACGCGGCGCTCGTCGGGTTGATGGGCGCGTCGGCGTTGGAGTCGTCCAAATTGGAGAGTTGGTTTCCCGAGTGGAAGTCCGCATTTGAGATCGCGATGCAGAACAGCCGCGTAGAGACGCGCATCCACACGGCGCGGTTGAATTATTACGAGAAGGCGATCACGGCGATGCTCGGGAGCGAAAAACCCGTGCGTGCGTTGTGGCCCCTGTTGCACACGTGGACTCTCGCGGCGGAGGTGTTGCCCGATCATGAGTTGGAGGCGTGGCGCTCCGCGTGCGGCGAGTTGGGGTTGGGCTGGGTTGGGTTCGATCAGCGCGTGAGCGGGCTCGATCATTTCCTCGACGAGGTGGAGGCATTGCTCGATGAACTCGCCGCGCAGCACGGTTTGGAAACTTCGACGAGCATATAAGAACTTAACCGCGAAGCACGCAAAGTTCGCAAAGATTTTAAAAAATTTTTAGCGTTCTTGGCGCTCTTTGCGGTAAATTTTTTTGGAGACTGATCGAATGACTCGTGATGAAGCATTATCCATTGTTCGTGAATATGTGAAAAACGAAGGACTTGTCCGCCACATGCTTTCGGTGGAAGCCGCGATGCGATTCTACGCGGAGAAGTTCGGCGAAGACCCCAACGCGTGGGGATTGATCGGTCTGCTCCACGATTTCGATTGGGAAATTCACCCAACGCTGGAGCAACATCCGCAAGACGGCGCGCCGATATTACGCGAGCGCGGAGCGCCTGAGGACATCATTCAAGATATTTTGAGCCACGCGGATCATTTGTCCATGCCGCGCGATACGATGCGACGCAAAGCCATCGCCGCGTGCGACGAGGTCACGGGGTTGATCACCGCCGTCGCGTTGGTGAGACCTTCCAAGTCGCTGTACGATCTCGAAGCGAGTTCCGTCAAAAAGAAATGGAAGGATAAAGCCTTCGCGGCGGGCACGTCGCGCACCGAAATGGAACACGCCGCGCAGGAGTTCGGCGTCGAGTTGTGGGAACACGTGGGGAACGTGATTCAAGCCATGCGAAAGATCGCGCCCGAGTTGGGGTTGGTGGGGAATATTCAGCCGCAATGATTGGATGAGAGCGACATAAAAGTTTTTGCCACAGAGTTCACGAATTTTTTTGAATAATCTGTGTAAATCTGTGAAATCTACGACAGGGGGTAGGGCTTCCCGATTAAACAGTAGAACTATTTTATTAACGCGAGTCGGATTGCCGCAACGCGTCCCACCCCGCGACACAACCCGTCTGAAAGATCAAATCCTCCTGCATCGGCTCGTCGTTTTCGAATAATTTGCCAGCGGGGTATTCTGCTCGGAGCGAATACGCGATCTGCGGACCCGTGTCTTTCGACGCGATGGTTAGCAGATAAAACTTGCCCAACGATTCCCAATCGGGGTCGAAGCGGAGGGTGAACCAACTTCCAGCGGGGAACTCGGAATTGTTTACAGTCTTGCGGATGATCTCGCGGCTTTGGTTGACATCGCGGAGGACGAACTCGGTCATTCCCGACGGGTCGGCTTGGTCGCCGTTGACCCACACGCGCACCTCGCTTACGCCGCGGCACTCGGGGACGATCTCTTGCTTGAGAGTCAGTTGCGGCGAGACAGGAGATGAATATCGCGCATCGGGCGCCCAGTTTTTGTAGTTAGGTTGATAACATAGTCCTGCTTGATAATATTGCGATCCGCAGACGATGTGATAGGAGAGATACATCCCTGCGATGTAAAAGAGCAGAGCCAATGTTGAAAGTGAGGCGACGAGCGCGCGCGGGATGCGAATCCGCTGGGGGAGGGGCAGACCAGCCAACCCGAGGAAAAGAAGCGGCATGACCGTTGTGAAATATCGTCCTTGCACGCCTTCGATGGATGGGAAGGCGACGGGATTGAAAGTGATGTACATCAAAACATAGGTGCCGACGTAGGCGAGGAAAAAGACGAGCAGTAATCCGAGGCGAGTACGCTTTTGAATTGAATCGTCAGAGCGGAACAGTGCGAGGATCAACGCGAGCATGAAAAAATAATACGTCCACGCGGGGATGGGCCAATACGCAAAGCCGTAGATCGCCGCCCAATCCAAAAGATAACTGAACCATCTGCCGCGCAGGGTCTGCGTGAGGATGGAAATAAATTCAGGGAGGTTGCCGAGGATGAATCGCACTTGCCCGATGGGGTCCGTGCCTTCGGGCGCGGTGAGCAGTTGCGAATACGCGAGCAGGTTCCAGCCAACGACTTCGATCGCAAAAAGCGCAAGCGCGGTGATGAGCAGAAGGACGTAGCCATATCGAATTTTGAATCGTGATGGGGGGATGATCAGAAACGGAAGAATCGCAAGCGGGACAATGTTGACTTTGCCCAAAAATAACAGGACGAAGAGCGACGCCAGCCCGATCCATTCGCGCCAGCGGAGCTCGCTTCGACTCGCCAGTGCGGCTGATCCGCTAATGAAGAGGAGCGCAATCCCGTTCGAGATCGCGTCTGCGCTGATGGTGGCGGCTTGCAGGATGGCGACGGGCGACGCGGCGAGGAGGGCGAGAATCCATTTGCCGAAGGGAATCATCCGCACTGCCAGCCATGCGAGCAGAAGATAACTGAGCAGACCGATGATGCGGCACGCGTAATACACGGTGAGCGCGGGCAAGCCTTCGCGCCTGCCGAGCAGACGCATGGTCAGCGCTTGTGGAAGCAGTAACGGCGGCGAGTAGACCGAGCGCGTATCAACCGTCCCGTAGATGTAATCGTGCGCGTCAATGGACAGGTCACCGTATTTCTGCCAGAAATCAGGCTCCACCGCGCGGACGATGAATTGTCTTCGATACGAGAGTTCCCAATAAATAGCGGGGAACGGAAGTTTGCCGTCCTCCGCTTCGTTCGGCAGAAATCGCAGATCGGACATCTGCCAGACGCGCAGGAGGTGCGTCTCTTCGTCGTAGCCGCCGCTGATGGGAAGCAGGAAACAAGCCGCCACGCCGAAGATGAGCAGAGCGGCGAGTAGGTAGATTTCCGCCGCGTGCAAGCGTTTGTTCAACTGCATTGGTTCACACTCATTACTTCGGCGCGCGGACGGGCGCCACTTTCGGCAACCGTTCCAATTGTTCTTTATCCAGCGTGATCAACTCAGTCCCGAACCGCAACGCGACCGCGGCGTAGACCGCGTCACTGCCGCGCAGGCGATTCATCGGCGCATTTCCGAAAGAATCTCAACCGAGCTTTTTTCACCCTTTCGCTCTTTGGAAAGTTTCCTCCCGATCTTCATCAACCTTTCCCAGCCGTCATCATCGGTTTGTTTGGGAGAAGTGTAGGAGAATAGAATTGCAGTCACAGCCTCGGCGTTTTCAATTTGATCGGCAACGACGCGTAAAGCCAGCGCTTGTACGCGGGCAATTGCGCTGTCCGCGTCATTGCCATACGCCAGTGTACCAGGCAATTCTTTTACTTCCGCCAGCCAGCGCCCATCTTTTTCCTGCTCGTATTTGATCGTTAGTTTCATTGCGTCTTGACTTTCTTTTGTGGCATTATACCCCGTCAAGGACCGACCCCCCCTTCTAGCCTCAATCATTTTTCAGGGATGGAGACTATCCCCGCCGAACCAGCGTCTACTTTCTAAGATTGATTCCGTTGGGGGTAATGTCAAACGTCCAATTCGCGGATTGATCGAGGCAACTGGTCCCGTTCGTCACCATGAAATAATCTTTCGGGTCGGGGTTCCACGCCCAAAGAGAGTAACAACCTTCGATCAGGTCGTTGATCACAAGCGACCCGTTTGGCGTGAGTACATAGCCGCGATAACCGCAGAGTCCCTGTGGATTGCCGCTTTGAAGATAAACCGTGAGATTGATCGTCCCTTTTGTGGGGTTGTCGACGCGGATCTTGATCTTCTCTCCTTCGAGCGAAGCGGGCAAGGGAGTATTGATACATGGATCCCCAACATAGGGATTTGGAACAGGGCTGGCAGTAAACGTCGCTCCGAGGGTTGGCAGGGGCGGCAGGGTGGCTGTGAACGCTGGCGTATTTGTAACGGTTACAGTTGGCGTGTGCGTGACAGTCGGGATGGCGGCTTGAGTCTCTGCCACGACCGTGTAAGCCGCGGCGACAATCGTGCTTTGCAAGTCATCTGGGTTGATGGTGGGCGTAGCCTGCGGTTCGCTTCCACACGCGCTGACGATCAGCGCGATTGCGAGCATTTGAGTGAGAAATGATAAAGGTTTCATGTTGGTGTGAATTATACAGGTAAGACCCCCACCCTGCCCGAAGGGCGGAGGGGGTAAAATACCACCACAGGAGGATCCCTCCATGCCCACCTCTGACTCGAAAACTTACATCGTCAACGACCAGCCGACCGAAAGGTACGCGCTCGATTTCACGGCGTATGTCGGAACTCAGCAGACATCATTCAGAAGGTGAATACCGCAGAATATATAACCCATTTGGGTTGCTAACAACATAAATGATGTTATCCGGTCCCAAAGCCAGGCTGTCGGGGCCTGTTCCGTATCCATCATCTAACCCATAAAAACCTAGTTCATCCGGATGCTGAGGATCTGAGAAATCTACTACGTGCACACCGTCATAACTATTAATAAAAATGGTTTTTGTGGAAGAACCGCTGATGGCAGAATAGTCGCTCCAATGATAAGAAGTAACAAACGATGGCGCTTCAGGATTGGAAATATCTAAGATGGTTAGTTTAGCAGGGTCCCTACCACTATATAAAGAATTATCCAAAAAAGCCAAATTGTCAATTATATTGATTCTGCTATATCCAGATTGCGTGGAAGGAAATTTATATATGCCGACTTCGACAATGGCTGTTGGATCAGATGCATTTAGAATGTGAAGATTTCTCCCATCAAGGATATACAAATAACTTTTCGCAGAAGTAAAATCATCAAACCCATCAAAGCCTTTCAAATCCGATTGATGACTAATTAAAGTCGGACTGGCGGGATTGGAAGTGTCATATACGTAAAAACCATCAACAAGACTAATCGCAAAAGCATATTTTTCTGTCGTGGTAAATATAAGTGGTTCGCCTTTTTCGTCGTAGCCATTGCGGCGCCATATAACAGCGGGCATAATTGGATTTGATATATCCACAACCTGCGTCTCCTTAGCCGTGTCTATATAAACGAAATTGCCATCGACTTTTTCGATTGTGTATCCATCTTCAACGGTAAAAAGGTTTGCAATGATAGGCGATGTTGGATCAGCAAAATCTAGAAGAAATATATCCAGCGATGTTGGTATTATGCCTTTTGTGCCGTTCAAGTAAAGTTCTGGTAGATACTGTTCAGGGACAAGAGTTATATATGAACCAAGTTCGACAGGTCTCATGGGATTTGATAAATCAATCAATTTCAACCGATTTGCATCCATTACGAAAGCAATATTTTTCAGAATGGATACAACCCGTCCAATGAAACTTTGCGTTCCAATTTCCCTCGGTTCTTTCGGATTGCCGAGATCAATTGACGATATTGAATATTGGGATCCCAGTTCCCAAAAATAAGCAATATCCTGATAAACAGAAACCAATTCAGCTACATCTCCTGCCTGAACTACAAGCTCTTTTGGTTCTTGAGGGTTGGATATATCAAAAACATAAAATTCCCAAGGCGAATTTTCGTTTGAACCAATGAGATAAAGATACTTTCCACTTATTTTCAAACTATGCGCGGATTCTAATTGGTAAGAAAAAATTATTTCCCTTGGGTTCTGAAGGTCAGAAATATCTAAAATACGTAATCCAGTTTTATGTGTGGCTATATAAATGTAATTCCCTAATACTGCTATATCCGATATGCCTTCCCTAAAGGCATAATGGCTGATTTCTTTTGGCTGGTCAGGAGTTGAAATATCAAGGATATAAAGGTCTTTGGCAGAAGTTGTAAAATCAGAACCCTCATCTTTTGCTGTGATATATAGATATTTTTCAGAGACATAAACGCTACTGACGCATTTTTCTTTGGGCGAATATGTGCCTAAGTATTGTGGTTGCCTTGGGTTAGATACATCCACAATATGTAGTTGTTGATTTGCTCCCGCATCGTCTCCATAAACTCCGGGCGCAATATAAACATAATCTCCCGCCAAAACAACTTCTCCAATATTATCAAGTATGATGTCAGACTGCCCAAGCAAGCGTATGTTTGAATGATCAGAAATATCCAGAATAGCTAGCCGTGGACCAATTCCAGCATAGACTAGATTTTCATTAATGGCTATTGGTTTTGTTTGGCCACTGCTTATACTTCCGCCTAGTTGCTTGATGAAGTCTATATTCAATGATTCGCCAGGCTTAATATGTTTTAGTGGAAGCGGCGGTGGAGTAGTAATATTTTGCCAGAGACTATATAAGCCTACCATTGCAAAAAGGATTGCAATTAACCCAACCAAAGGTTTAGTATTCTTCATTTGTCTTCTCCCAGACCTCCGAGATTTTTACAGACATTCATTCTACGTAACTTTTCTCTTATTTTTTACTGAGGACATATCGCACCGAAGGGCTGATCGCCTTGTCTGTGCGATGAATACAGCCCAGCCAGCAGCACGGTCGACGCATCCCTTCCTTGAGTTCACTGACCGTCCTTTTCACATGTTCTTTTCTCGTTTCGTCTTTCTTAACGAAGGTCACCCAACAGATCCACTCATTGCGTGCCAGCGGAGTAAGTCTCTCCCAAAGCGCTAGGGCTTGTGGGTCAACCGTTAGAGCTTCTCGTAAATCCTTCGGTAACTTGTGTACTGTGCCGCCAGAAATTGTCCTTTTGACCATATTTGGTCTCCTCGTAAAAATTACATCGATAATCTTAAATGCGGATTCAAATTTCCAGACCTCCGAGTTCTGCAAGAACTCTGAGGTCTTTGATCGTCAACCCTCCAGCGAATTCAAATAACGCTGAATATCATCGGGCAATTGTCGGTTGCGTAAATATTCCAAGACGAACTTGCGGTATTGATCGGGCGTATCGAAGTTGTCCCGAACGAAGGCTTTGTCAACCAGTTTGCCGTTCCGTTCGCCGATCCACTCGAGGTAATTTGAATAGGGCCATTGCTCAATATCTGCAACCAGCCCGTCTTTGACGGGGTTGCCGTGAATATATCGGCACAGGTTCAGCAAATAGGATGAAGTCAGAATCGGTTTGGCTTGGAACTGTCCCTGAAATAGAACGCCAACGCGTTGAAACCTCTTGTTGATGGCTTTGGTGTACGAAACAGAGAGTTTCATCATGGCTGTGGAGATCGCTGAGAACTCCGAGATTTTTAAAATCTCGGAGTTCCGTACCTCGGAGGTCTTGTTCGGTTTTACCCGCCCGACCACATGATAATGAGTCGGCATCAGACAATACACCAGAACGTCCGCGACGGGGACGAGGTATTGCTTGATCTTCTTCAGGAAAAACAGGTAATTCTCTGTCTCGAAGAAAATCCGCTCACGGTTGTTGCCGCGGTTGTAGATGTGATAATACAGTTCAGGGACGAATGGAATCAATCTGCGGGGCATGGTTATCTCCCAACCAGACCTCCGAGTTCTTTAAGAACTCGGAGGTCTTACTTCGCAACCTACTTCTTCTTCATCTTCGATGACGATGCCTTACCCGAACTCTTCTTCTTCGGCGCGGACTTTTTAGATTTAACAGCCTTTGCTTTCTTGGTAGGTTTCGACTTTGCTTTCACAGTCTTTACCTTCTTCGCAGGCTTCTCCTTTTGCGACTTCCTCTTTCCTCTTTCTTCTTTCTTTTTCTCTTCTCCCACAAACCTCCCCGCCTCCCACGCCGCGTTGACCGAAACCGCTTCCTCGCCCGCTTTCGCTTCGACGATCACATCGCCCTTCGTAGCGGCGCGTTTACGTAGACTTGCCGCGTCGAGCCGCGTGGATTTTGGCGCGCCCTTGCTCAGGTGGATGGTTGCCATGTGATTCGGTTTGCCCGTTACCGCGCCGACGAGTTTTTCCTTCTCGTGCAGTTCCCAAGCGATGACGCCCTTGCCGTAACGTCCTTGCGTTGGGAAATCTTTTTCTTCCACGCGTTTGGCTTTGCCGTCGTTCGTGAGCAAGAACACTTCGCCCTCAGACGGCAGAATCTCCGCGCCGACCACTTCATCCTTGTCGTCCAACTTCATGCCGTTGACGCCCGCCGCGACGAGACCCATTGGGCGCACATCGTCTTCCTTGAATCGAATCGCCATCCCTTGCGCAGTGACGAGCAGGATTTCTTTTTTCTTGTTGTCGGTGAGACCAACGGAAATCAATCTATCGCCTTCGTTCACTTTGACCAACACAAACGTTTGCGAAGACGGACCAGGCAACTCAGTGATCAAACTTTTCTTGATCATGCCGAATCGTGTCGTGGTGATGATGCACGTCTCTTCGGGCAATGATGATTTTCTTGAAGGCAAAGCGAACACCGCCGCGAGCGAATCGTTCTCGGTGAGCGGCGAGACTTTGTAGAACATCGAGCCTTGCGTCAACTTTTCGGCTTGCGGGATGATGTGCGCGGCAACAGCGGCGGCACGTCCCGATTTCGCAACAAAGTAAACAGTGTCGGTTGTCCCCGCTTTGACGAGCCAGCGCGGCGCGTCGTTGCCCGAATGTTTCGGTTCCTTTTCATCCGCCGTGCGCGAGACCAAGCCGTCGTCGGTCACGCCGATCCACACTTGTTGTTCGGGCAGGAGGTCGCGCGCGGTCAGCGCCTTCTTCGTCGTTTTGCCGTCTTTCGACTCGCCGAGATTCACGATCTGCGTGCGACGTCGGTCGCCGTATTGCGCTTTCACTTTCAGCAGTTCATCCGCCACAACGCCGCGCATCAACTTCGGCGATTTCAACAACGCGGTCAACTCTTTGATCAGCGCGCTCACTTCTTTGTATTCGGTTTCGATCTTTTTGCGTTCGAGGGCGGCGAGTCGTCGCAACTGCAGGTCAAGGATGGCGGTCGCCTGCAACTCCGTCAGCTTGTAGCGCTTCATCAGTTTGGCGCGCGCAGTTTCCACGTCCGATGCGGAGCGGATGAGGTTGATCACTTCATCCAGATTCTTCAAGGCGACTAAATATCCCTCAAGGATGTGCGCCCGCGCTTTGGCTTTTGCCAGATCGAACTCAGCGCGTCTTTTTATGACGTTCAGCCTGTGTTCCACGTAGACGCGTAATGCCTGCTTCAACGTTAACGTGCGCGGCTCGCCGTCCACGAGGGCAAGCAAGTTGATGCTGAATGTTGTTTGCATCGGCGTGCGTTTGTACAGGTCGCGCAGGACCACGTCGGGATCGGCGTTCTTCGTCATCTCCAGCACGATGCGCATGCCCTGGCGATCCGATTCATCGCGCAGGTCGGACAAGCCTTCGAGATACCCCTCGCGCGCCAAGTCCGCGATGCGCTCGATGAGACTCGACTTGTTGACCATGTACGGCAGTTCGGTGACGATGATGCGGTTCTTGCCGCGCTCCATCTCTTCGACGTGCGCCTTTGCCTGCACGGTGACGCGTCCGCGCCCTGAACCGTACGCGGCTTCGATTCCCTCTTCGTCTTTTTCCTGCACGATCAAGCCGCCAGTCGGGAAGTCTGGTCCTTGCACGAACTTCATCAATTGCTCGACGTCAATGTCGTCGAGTTTCTCCCACTTTTCGATCATGTAGACGAGGGCGTCCACAACTTCACTCAGGTTATGAGGCGGGATCGAAGTCGCCATACCGACCGCGATGCCCGTCGCCCCGTTGACCAAAAGATTCGGAATCGCCGAGGGCAAAACGTTCGGCTCGGTTAACGTATCGTCGAAGTTGGGATTGAAGTCAACGGTTTCTTTGTTGAGGTCGAACAAAATATCGAGCGCGGCGTTGGTGAGGCGCGCTTCGGTGTAACGCATCGCCGCAGGCGGATCGCCATCCACGGAACCGAAGTTGCCTTGCCCGTCCACGAGCAACGTGCGCATCGAAAAATCCTGCGCCATGCGCGCCATCGCTTCGTACACCGCCGAGTCGCCATGCGGATGATATTTACCCAGCACCTCGCCGACGATCCTCGCCGACTTTTTGTACGCCGATTCCGCGCGGATGCCCATGTCGTACATCGCGTAGAGGATGCGGCGCTGCACAGGTTTGAGTCCATCGCGCGCATCGGGCAAGGCGCGCGCCACGATGACGCTCATCGCGTAATCGAGGTATGCCTGTTGCATTTCGGTGTCTATATCAATTTTGCGGATCAGTCCAAGTTCCATGTTGAATCCTTTGTTGAACCGCGAAGAACGCTAAGGTCGCAAAGAAAATCTTTAAATCTCTTCGCGTTCTTCGCGCGCTTGGCGGTTAATTTTTCTGTGAAAGTATGTTCTATGGCGGGGACAATCTTACGGGGAAAGAGAGGATGCGTCAAGTGACAGCGTCTGCGATCATGTTTTCTCAACGTCGGGAAATTTTCAGTGCAAATGCCGCAAATCTACGAATGGCGCGAATAAATCCTAAGCGATAGCGTTTTGTAATTCAGTTTTAACCACAGGTGAACACGGATAAAAAAATCGGAAGGCGGTTTTTTTGGAGGGTCTCATCAAAAATCACAGGTTCGTCCGTGTTTATCTGTGGTGAATTCGTCATTTTCAAAACACTCGCTAAAGATTTGCGCTATTCGTTCATACGCGCAATTTGCGTTCCAAGATCTTTCCGTGTTGCTCAAACTACGGCACGTAGGTAATGATCTCGGTCTTGCATAGACCGGTAAGATTGATTTCGGTGCAAAGGGTGATCGAAACGGACATGCTATGTGTATCCAGGCTGTACGGAAATACCGGTCCGCTGATCAATGCCGCGCTCTCAGCGGCGATCGTGCTCGTCCCGCGCCATTCTGCGCAACCGTCCCTGGACGAAAATTCGTTGCCGTTATACGAGCGGACCTCGCCTGTATCCTTGTCGCTCGCCACCACATTGATGGACTTAAACGTCCCCCGACTCAGATTTTTCACATGAATTACCGACCAGAACTCGCCGGAGCATTTTCCCTGCCCGCGATATTCGGCTTCAAAATCAACTCCCACTTCGCCCGGAACCGATTGCACCAACACTGCAAACGGATTCCCGCTGATGATGGCATACTCGCCGGACATCCAGCAGTATGGCGGTCCGACTTCCAGGTTGCGGACGTACCAGTACTGGTTGAAGGCGTCTCGCCCGATGATTTCGGTTGTTTGACCCACTAAAAGGATGCCCACCTTTTCGTATTCCTTTCCGGGTCCCGTCCGGCAAAAGGTGGCTACCGTAACGGAGATCGTTGGGACGGAGGGCGTCTCCGTCGGCTCCGGCGTGGAGGAGGAAGAGACGGTCGCGGTTGCCGATGCCTGTGCGGAGGTTGGCAACGCCGATGGAGTGAACTGCGCTTCGATCGCCGCCATGGTTTCGACGATGGCGGTTTGCGCGGCGTTCGGGTCTATGGTCGGCACGCTCGCGCTCTGTCCGCAGGCGAGCGAGGCAAGCCACAGGAGAATGATGAACAGTGAAATCGGGAATTTCTTCATTGGGAGTGTCCTTTGGTTCGTGACCAATGATAGTCTAACTCAAATGATCCATTTCAAGAATCGATTTCCAATTTCCCCAGGTTATCCTTCTCTTATTTACAGCCCGATTATACGGACGATCGTAAACGATATGTTCCCAGAGTGGGGTATTCACTACGCCGGTGATCACCGGCTTGTCGTCTATTAAAATATCCCCTGTAACGATCGTTTTGTCCTTCGTCAGAACGACTCTCTTGGTCCATTCGTACCCAAGGTTGATCTCCACCCATTCATATTTTTCCAGGGTTGAGTTTTTGTATGCAGACAAGGGACTGCTGCAAATAAACACATCCATCTCCATGCGTTGCATTTCCAACAGGGCAGCTATTGCTCCCGGCACAGGGATCATCTCGCGAAAAAAGCCGGGCTCCAAAAGGATTTCAACCACCAGCGGTTTTAGATCGTCAGGATATTGGTCTTTGACGTAAAAAGTATTTCTTTCATTCAAGGGTATATAGGCTTTGTCGGGATGGCGGTTTTGCCACCGCTGTAGAAATTCCTTATCAAAATCTGCAATGACCCCATCCATGTCTATTAAAACTCTCATTTGGCGCTCCTGCCGAAATGATAATCCAATTGTTTCTAAAGCGTAAGAACTATAAGTCCCACACCAGGTATCCCCGCGCTAAAAACTTCCTCTGTACGTTGACCTTGTACCCCTTCCCCGCCAGCGCCTCGGCCGCGGCGCTGAACCAGCGTTTTGCGCCGAATGTTTTCACAGACGAGGTTTCTTTTGCCGAGCGCTTCCACGCCTCGAAGAAGTCATGGATCGCCTCGCCCTTCACCACGCGGTGGATCAAATTCTTCGGCAGGATCGTTTGAAACTCCTCCACATCGAAACCAAGATGAAAGTTCGTGCTGAACACTAAAGCTTCCAAATTCCATTTTCCACTTTCCATCTTTCTAACAATATTCGCCGCCCACATTTGTCCGAACGGCGTGGACGTCCCTTCGATCATCAAACCGCCAGGCAGAACGTATTGGGCAAGCCGTTCGTAGGCGGGAGCGAAATCTTGTTCCTCGTATTGACGTAACACGTTGAAGGCGCGGATGAGCCGCACATGTTCGCCTGCGTGCAATGGCAGGTTGAATCCGCCGAGGCGGAAAAATGTTTTGTCGTCTGCAAAGGGGCACGCGGCTTCTACGCGTTCCTTGTCAATCTCCACGCCGAGGATTTTCAGGTTGGGATTAGCGCGGCGGAAGCGCGCCGCCGATTCGAGCGTGGTGCGCGCGTCGAAGCCGTAACCGAGGTCCACAAATAGACTATCGGCGAAGCAGCCGTCCGTCCGCGAAAGAAGCGAGGGCTCGTAGAGCAGGATGAAATTATCCGCGCGGCGGAGTCGGTTGGCGGCGGTCTTGCCGCGCGTGGGGTGTCCCTCTGGTTTTTTGGAAGTGCGTCCGTGTCCCATAAAAAATCGTCGGGGCAGGTCTCAGACCTGCCCCGACCGGGTTTTGGGTTAATCTGCCGCAGATGCGTCTGGCGCGGCTTCCGTGGGTTGCGCCGCGTCCGCTTCCGGCGCTCTCTCCTCTTTGACCGGCGCTTCTTTGAGGAAGCCTGTTCCGGCAGGGATGAGTTTGCCGATGATTACGTTCTCTTTCAAGCCGCGCAACGGGTCGCTGGTGGAGCCGATCGCCGCGCCCGCCAGCACTTTGATCGTGTGCTGGAAGGAGGAGGCGGAGAGGAACGAGTCGGTGCTGAGTGAGGCTTTCGTGACGCCCAGCAACACCTCGGAGAACTTGGCGGTCTGTTTGCCATCGGCGTGCAATTGTTCGTTGAGCTTGCGCAGTTCGAGGCGGTCAATCGCGTCGCCAGGCAGGAATTTGGTGTCGCCGGGGCGTGTGATCTGCACTTTGCTCAGCATCTTGCGAATGATGACCTCGAAGTGTTTGTCGTGAATGTTCTGCCCTTGCGAGCGGTACACCTTTTGCACTTCGGTCATCAGGTACATCTGGCAGGCTTCGCGGCCCTGGATCTTCAACACGCGGTGCGGGTTGAGCGAGCCTTCGGTGAGCGGCGTGCCGGCTTCGATCTTTTCGTTGTTCTTCACCAGCAGGCGCGAGGTAGTGGGGATGTCGTAGGATTGTTCTTCGCGCTGGTCGTACGCGACGACGACCTTACGTTCCTTCTTTTCGACGCGGACGCGCCCGGCGTGCTGGGCGACGATCTTGGCGTCGTCGAGCGTGGCGAGCACATCGCCGGCTTTCACTTCCGCTTCATCCTTGACGTTGAACTTCCACTCTTCGGGGAGGCTGTATTCGTCGCTGACGAGTTCGCTGTGTTCGATGATCACTTCGCGCAGGTCGGCGTATTTTTCCGATTGGTTGATGTGGATCGTGCCGCTGATCTCAGCCACCACGGCTTCGCCCTTGGGTTGTTTACGCGCTTCGAACAATTCCTCCACCCGCGGCAGACCGGTGGTGATGTCTGCTCCAGTGGCGGCAACGCCGCCGGTGTGGAAGGTGCGCAACGTAAGCTGGGTGCCCGGTTCGCCGATGGACTGCGCCGCCACGATTCCGACCGCGGAGCCCAAGTCCACCATGTTGCCGCGTCCGAGGTCAAGCCCGTAGCATTTGGCGCAGATGCCGTGTTGCAGTTCGCACGTCAGCGGCGAGCGGACTTTGACTTCCTCCACGCCGGAAGCGGCGATCTTGCGCGCCAGTTCCTGATTGATCACGTCGTTGTATTCGCCGATGACTTCGCCGGTCTGCGGGTCAATCACCTGTTCGGCGAGCAGGCGGCTGTACAAACGACTGCTGAGCGACTGCCCCGCTACATCGTCGCGGCGGCGGATCATGACGCCGTCGCGCGTGTTACAGTCGTGTTCGTTGATAATGATGTCCTGCGCAATGTCCACGAGGCGGCGGGTGAGGTAGCCGGCGTCGGCTGTACGCAGAGCCGTGTCCGCCAAACCTTTGCGCGCGCCATGGGTCGAGATGAAGTATTCCTGCGAGGTGAGTCCCTCGCGGAAGTTGGAACGGATCGGCATGGGGATGATGCGCCCGGATGGGTCAGCCATCAAACCGCGCATCCCCGCCAACTGACTGATGGTTGAGAATCCGCCTTTGGTCGCGCCGGAGGACGCCATGGTGGAGAGGTTCCCGTCCGGGTCCATGTGTTTCTTGACGGCGTCGGCGACCCGGTCGGTCGTTCCCTGCCAGACCTCGATCTCGCGTTCGTTCTTTTCCTGTTCGGTGAGCAAGCCGCGGCGGAAATCGCGCTGTACCAACTCGATCTGTTTGAGGGCTTCCTCGATGATGATCTTGCGCTCGGGCGGGATGGAAATATCCGCAACCGCCAGCGTGGTACCGGACCGCATGGCATATTCGAAGCCGAGAGATTTGATGTTATCGGCGACTTCGGTGGTCTGTTCCTGCCCGCAGATTTCATAAACGTCGGCGATCAAATCTTTCACGCCGCCTTTGTCCAGTTTTTCGTTCACGAACTGAACTTCCGGGGGGAGGATGCGGTTGAAGAGCACGCGTCCAACCGTCGTTTCGATGAGACGCGTTTGGGGTTCGTCGAGCCGGTCGCCTTTGTCGTCGTACCAGGTGGTCGCAAGTAATTTGATCTCGGTGTGGACCGCCACCTGATCGAGCGCGTACGCCATCTCCACTTCGTCCATGTCGGCGAAGGCGCGCCCGTCGCCCTTGTGCGCGGCTTTCTGGGGCATGGTGAGGTAATACACGCCCAGCACCATATCTTTGGAAGGCGAGATGATCGGTTCGCCGTCGGCGGGTTTCAATAAGTTTTTGGAGGCGAGCATCAGTTCGCGCGCTTCCTTCACCGCTTTTTGTGAAAGCGGAACATGCACCGCCATCTGGTCGCCGTCAAAGTCTGCGTTAAAGGCGGTGGTGACGAGCGGATGTAACTGGATCGCCGAGCCTTCGATGAGCAACGGTTCGAATGCCTGGATGCCGAGCCGGTGCAATGTGGGCGCACGGTTCAATAAGACAGGACGGTCGCCGATGACGCCTTCGAGCGCTTCCCACACTTCGGGTCGGTTGCGTTCAATTAACCGCCGCGCCCCTTTCACGTTCGCGGCGTAGTTATTTTGCACCAGCCGCGCGATGACGAACGGGCGATAGAGTTCGAGAGCCATGCTCTTGGGCAGACCGCATTGGTAGAGCTTCAATTGCGGACCGACGACGATCACCGAACGACCGGAATAGTCCACGCGCTTGCCGAGCAGGTTGCGGCGGAAGCGGCCCTTTTTGCCTTTGAGCATGTCGCTCAACGATTTGAGTTCGCGGCGTCCGCGGCGGCTGAGGGCTTTGCCGCGCTGTGAGTTGTCAATCAGGCTGTCCACCGCTTCTTGCAACATGCGTTTCTCGTTGCGGATGATGACGTCCGGTGCGCCGAGTTCGAGCAAGCGCTTTAGGCGGTTGTTGCGGTTGATGACGCGGCGATAGAGGTCGTTCAAATCCGAGGTGGCGAAGCGTCCGCCATCGAGTTGCACCATCGGGCGCAGGTCGGGTGGAATGACCGGCAGGATGGTGAGGATCATCCATTCGGGGCGGTTGCCCGAGCGTTTGAACGCTTCGACCACCTTCAAGCGCGTCGTCGCTTTCTTGCGCTTCTGCTTCGACTTGGTGGTCTTCACCTCGTGCCAGAGTTCTTCGGCAAGTTTGTCGAGGTCGAGGCGTTCGAGTACGTCGTAAAAAGCCTCGGCGCCCATGTCGGCGCGGAAGACTTGTCCCCAGCGTTGTTTGAGTTCGCGATAGCGGATCTCGCTCAGGAAGGTGAACGGACGCAGTTCGAGCAGTTCATCGCGTTGGCGCGAGGATTGGTTCGACGAGGCGGAGGTCTGCTCTTCGAGTTGTGAGCGAAGCCCTTCCATCTTCATGTCGGCGTCCGCTTTAACGCGCCCGGTTTCCATCTTGAGTTCCTCGAGTTCTTTGGCGCGCTGGTCTTTTAATTCGTTTTCCAGAACCTCGAGTTTCTTTTGGACGATCTTTTGCACCTGCGTAAGGTGCTTGGCGGCAACCTTGTCGTTGGCGTCGAGGATCTTTTCGCCGGTCAGTTCAAAGACGATAGTCTTCTTGGCGGGTTCGCCCATCTGACCTTGTAAAAGTTTTTCGAGTTTTTGTCCCTCTTTGATGACCGGATCGAGTTTCTCGGCGATTACTTCATCGTAGCCCTGCTCGAGGGCTGTGCGCTTTTGGTTGATCTCCGCCAGCGTGTGGTCGCGCTTGGTCTTGATGTCGGCGATCTTGGTGTTGATGCCTGCCGCCTGTTCGCGCTCGGTGTCCGAAATCTCGTCTTCGAGGCGTTTGAGCGCTTTGTTGCGGGCATCTTCATCCACGTAGGTGACGATGTATTGGGCAAAGTACAGCACACGGTCCAAATTGCGGCGGGAAATATCCAGCAACATGCCGAGGTAGGAGGGGATGCGGCGTGTGTACCAAATATGCGCGACCGGAGTGGCGAGGGCGATGTGCCCCATGCGCTCGCGGCGCACGGCGGCGCGGGTCACTTCGACGCCGCACTTATCGCAAACGATGCCTTTGTAACGGGGGTTTTTGTATTTGCCGCAGTAGCATTGCCAGTCGCGTTGCGGTCCGAAGATGGCTTCGCAGAACAAGCCGTCCTTTTCGGGGCGCAGGCGGCGGTAGTTGATGGTTTCGGGCTTCAGCACTTCCCCATACGACCACGAAAGGATCGTTTGGGGCGAGGCGAGGCTAATACGGAGGGCAGTCAGTCCTTTGGTTTCCACGTGTTTTCTCCTGAAAAGAAGGTTGCGGAGTGCGGTTGTCTCTGTACAGCGTATAGTCGGCTAGGACGAGAGACAAACAAAGGCAAGCGCTTCCAGAATATTTTCTGAAGCGCTTGCGGTGTGTGACTCGTTTTTTACATCCAACGACGGCAATTATACGCGTTAAAAAAGGAGAGTCAAGGCTGGCGGCATAAGAGTTGCCTAAATTTTGTAGAGCAAGATGCCATCTTGCTCACTGGACGCGACGCCCTCCTGCTCTCTGGACAAGATACCGTCATGCCCTCTGGACAAGATGGCATCTTGTCCTACTGTAATAGGCTCTTGGCAAAAGCCAGGAACTTCTGCACATCCTTGAAATTGGTGACCATGCCGACCGAGATCCGCACCGCGCCGGTGGATTTGCCGTCAATGCAGGTGCGGAAATCGTCAATGGACAGGCGGTCTTCGTGTCCCGGGCTGGTGAAGCAAACGTCCAGTTCGACGCGGGAAATTTCCAGCGCCACCTCCCCCGCGCCGGGGTTGCAGAAACACCCGGTCCGCAGGGAAATGTTGGCTTGGTTCGCCTGCTCTTCGATGAAGCGGTGGTCGAGGGTATTGCCATCCTGATCGTAGAAATTGACCGTCACCGCGCCGCCTCTCCCCTCCGTGGAGGTCGGTCCGTACACCCTGACCAGATTCGCCCCGTTGTTGTGTTTCAACGCGGTGAGGTTATCCAACAGCCAGCCGGTCAGGCAATGCACGCGTTCATGGATCACAGCGTAGCCGATGGATTCGATGTACTTGAGCCCGATCTCGATCGCGGGGATGTTGAGGTAATCAACCGTCCCGTCCTCGAATGCGGACGAACCGTCTGCCATGTAGAATTTATCGCCCTGCACCGACGCGACCGTGATCGTCCCGCCTGCGAACCACGGACGTTGTAACTTTGCCAACGCCGGCTTGCGCGCGATCAACGCGCCCAGCCCGGTGGGATAGCCGAACATTTTATAAAATGAAACCGGGACAAAATCGGGTTTGACTTCGCTCAAATCCAATTTACTGGTGGGGACGAACGCGGCGGCGTCGAGCAGAACGTCCCAGCCGTGTTTGTGCGCTTCCTCGATCCACTCAAGCGGATGTTGCACCGACGAGAAATTCGATTGTGCGGGATAGGCAAAAAGGTTGTGTCCGCTTTTCGCTGGCTGAGTCAGCTCGCGGCGGAGTCCCGATTCGTCTGCCCGCATGTCCGGCAACGCGACCGGGATGTACGTCACCTTGGCGCCGCGCGCGTGGGCGAATTCCCGAATCCCGTTCACCGAGTTGTGATTGTCGAAGGTGAGCAGGTAGCGCCCTCGCGCGAACGGATACGACTCGCCGACCAATTTCAACGCGCCGCTCGCGTTGGAGGTGAAGACGACCAGATATTCATCGGGGTCGGCGTTGAAAAATTTCAGCACATATTCGCGCGCGTGTTCCACGAGTTGCGTCGCGGCGTGCGAGGTGGGGTTGCTCGAATGCGGGTTGCCGAAGACGTGCTCCGCCAGTAATTTGTTGTGCCGCCGCAATTGCGATTCGGCATACAGCCCGCCCCCGGTGTAATCGAGATACACGTGCCCGCCGAGGTCGAGCCGCGCGTATTCGGTGGCGCGCAGATCGTCAATGAGATGCGTCGTCGGATACGTTGGATACGATTTCAAAAATGATACAAATTCAACGTCGGGCTTTTCCATGCCGCAATTATAATACTCTCATGCCTCGCATTTGCATTTTCCCGCGCGTGGAGGGATTCGGCGGCGTCACCTCGTTTCGACTCAAATTCGAGCAGGGATTGCGCGCGCGCGGCGTGGATGCGACCAACGATCTGGATTCGCCAGCGGATGCCGTCCTCGTTCTTGCCGGGACGAGAAGCCTGCCGCGCCTGTGGCGGGCGCGCGCGCAGGGACGGCGAATCGTCCAGCGGCTCGACGGAGTGAACTGGGTACATCGTGTGCGCTGGGCAGGATTGCGTTACACTCTGCGGGCAATCTACGGTAATTGGAATCTTTCGTTCATTCGGGCGAACATGGCGAGCCATGCGATCTACCAGAGTCAGTTCGTCAAAGATTGGTGGGAGGCTTGGTACGGCGCGGCGCGCGTTCCATCATCCGTGATTCTGAACGGCGTTGACTTGGATCAGTATTCACCCATCGGCGCGCACGAACGCCCAACGGATTTGTATCGCCTGCTCGTGGTGGAGGGTAGTCTCGCGGGCGGGTTGGACGCGGGATTGTTTTACGCGGTGGATTTGGCTCGGCGCTTAGCGAAGAAACACCGAATCGAACTTGTCGTCGTTGGGCGCGTGGATGCGCGCGCAAAACACAAATTGGGAGAACAAAAAGATTTCGGAATCCGTTTCATGGACGCGTTGCCGCGCGAAGAGATTCCGTTCCTTGAACGTTCGTCGCATCTTTTGTTTTCAGCGGAGGTGAATCCGCCGTGCCCGAATTCGGTCATCGAAGCGCTGGCGTGTGGATTGCCTGTCGTCGGCTTTGACACAGGCTCGCTCGCTGAACTCGTGCAAGGCGGCGCGGGTCGGCTCGTCGCGTACGGGGCGAATCCGTGGAAGTTGGAGCGACCAGACGTCCCGTCGCTGGCAGACGCGGCGGAAGAAGTCTTGCGCGAGAACGAACGTTTTCGCAAGTCCGCGCGCGCGCGGGCGGAATCCATTTTCAGTCTGGATAAAATGGTGGATGAATATTTGAAAGTGTTGTTGGGTTAAGGAGATCAAATGAACGACGAAATCATTGCCTTCCTGAAAAAACATTTGCAAGCCGTTCAGGATAACGACGTAAAAACTTACAACGAGACCACAGCCGAGGATCTCACGCTGTACGAGTGGTGGGTCACGCCGCAACGCATTGACGGATTGCCTTTCCATGAATTTATGATGACCTCCAACGCCGAGCGCGGGACGGTGTTCGGCGCGGAGGCAAAGGGGAAAACAAAAACGCGGTTCGATCTTGCGAACTTGCATGTGCAACGCTACGGCGATACGGCGATCGTGAGTTATACGTTGCTCATCAGCGCGGCATCGGCAGACGGCGTGAAGGTGGCTTCGCACAACGAAAGCCGCGTGATCGTCAAAATGAACGGCGCGTGGAAGATCGTCCACGTGCATAAATCTCCCGCGTGGCAGGCTCCGCACATCCCATGACGAATCGATTCCACGGCAAACTCGCTTTGCAACAACGCGTCCTTCCCAATTATCGCGCGCCATTTTTTGACTTGCTCGCCTCACATTGCGACGGCGGGATGAGTCTCTTCACTGGCGAGCCGCGTCCCAACGAAGGCATCACAACGACGAACCAAGTGCAAATGATCGCGAAGCATCCTACTCTGGGGACCAATTACAAAGTAGGAAAAAACATCCACCTCCTCGGCGGAAAATTTTATTTGTGTTACCAACGCGGTTTGATTGACTGGCTCGAAGAATGGAATCCCGACGCGCTGATCGTGGAAGCCAACCCGCGTTATCTTTCCACGCCTTCGGCGGTGAAGTGGATGCACGCGCGGAATAAGCCGGTGATTGGCTGGGGGCTGGGTTCGCCGCCGGGAGGCGGGATACGCGAGCGAGGAAGAATCAATTTCCTCCGCCAATTCGACGCGTTGATCGCCTACAGCCAACGCGGCGCGGACGAATATGCCGATTTGGGCTTTCCGCTCGATAACATTTTTGTCGCGCATAATTCCGTTTCGCCATCTCCAACGTGGAAAATACCTCAACGACCTTCAACTTTCAACCCTTCGACAGGCTCAGGGCAGGCTCTTCAACCTGTTATCCTTTTTGTGGGACGTTTGCAGTTCCGCAAAAACGTGGACCTGCTGTTGGGCGCGTGCGCGGAGATTCAAAACGTGCGGCTGGTCATCGTCGGCGATGGGCTGGAACGCGAGGCGTTCGAGGAACTTGCCGCAGAGATTTATCCCTCGGCGGAGTTTGTGGGGGCAAAGCACGGGGAGGAATTGAAAGCCTACTTTGCAGAAGCGGATTTGTTCGTCCTGCCGGGGACCGGCGGACTTGCCGTGCAGGAGGCGATGAGTTACGGGCTTCCGGTCATTGTGGCGCAAGGAGATGGCACGCAGGACGATCTGGTGCGAAAAGGAAACGGCTGGCAAGTCCCGCCGGACGATCTCGAAGCGTTGGTCGCGACCATGAAAGACGCGCTGTCGGATTCAGCGCGCTTGCGGAAGATGGGAGAGGAATCGTTTCGAATCGTGAAAGAGGAGATCAATATCGGGAAGATGGTCGAGGTCTTTATGACCGCGTTGAGGAGCGTCTAATTATTTTTCAAACACGAAGGACACCAAGTACACAAAGGAGGAAAAGCAGTAATTTCACACGTTTTTCCTTTGTGACCGTCGTGTCCTTCGTGTTGACGCTCTTTTCCATCCGGGTTGAACTCAACTTGAGAATGAACTGATCGCCTCTTGCAAATTGTTGTAGATCAGCAGGCTTTGCAGGAAGCCGGCAATGTTCAAAATGTAGTAGACCTTCGGGTCGGGGCAGACCAGTTTGAAATGGGAGGATTTGTATTGTTCCTTCAAATCGTGCAATTTCTGAAGTTCGTCTTCGGGGGTGAATAATTTGAAGATGGTTTGGATGGCGAGCAAGCCCGAACTGGTGAGAATCTTCACGCCGCTGAGGTCGAGCAGGAGATAGCGCGCGCCGTCTTCGTGCGCCTGCCGTGCGCGGTCAATCACTTGGTTTGCAGTCACGCGGTCAAAATTGCCTTCGAGGTGAAGGATGGTAACCGATACAGCGCCTTGAACTGGCGACACGGTGATTTTTAGTTCGCTCATGGTTTACTCTCCTTCCACAGCCACAGAGTGCACAGAGAAAATCGAGAAAAGAACTCAGAGACTGTGGCTGGTCATTCTATTTCTGATTCCTCTCCACATTCACCCACATCTGCTCACCGTTCGTGGTGATTTCGATCCAGCCGTTCTGGTCGGTGCGTAACAACGAATAATCTTTGATCGTTTCGAGCGTTTCGGCGTCGGGCATCCCGTTGATGTCGCCCGCCGCGACATTCAGCACGATCAATTCGGGATTCAAATTGGCGAACCACTCCGGCGGGTTGGACGGCGCGTACCCCGCATCCGCGAGCGACAGCACGCTGACCGGTCCAACGCTCGCGCCGTTTTGCAATTCGTCCAACGCTTCGAAGCTCATGCCCACCGGCAACAGCGCGCGGAAGTTCTGCCATTCAATTAATATCACAGAACCGCGCGGACCCACCGTCAGGATTTTCAGCGTCGCGCCTTCGCCGAGATCGAGGGTTTCTCCCGGCTCCGCCATCGTCAACGGAATTGTTTGCAACGCCAGATATTCATCCAGCACGCGCGAAGAAAACGAAGCCTGCCGGTTCCCGCTCCACAAGACCGCGTCGGGCGGATAGCGTTCGAGCACGCGCGGCAGGGCGGCAATTTGCTCATCTTCCGTGCTGGCGACCACGAGCCAATCGAGTTTGCGGTCGAACGCGGACAAGCGCCGCCCCAACTCGTCCGAGAGAATCGTTACGCTGGCGCCGCCGTTGATCAACACCGATTTGCCCGACGGCGTTTTGATCAGGATCGCATCCGCCGAGCCGACATCCAAAAATGTGACGTGCAAGAGTTTATCGGGAAATGCGGACGCGGCGCGCCAGATCATCAACAGCGCGAGTGATAATGCGACGATTGCGGTTCCCGCGCCGAGTGCGCCTGCGCGCTCCCTCGCGGCTTGGATCCACTCCCCCAGCCGCGCCCAGCCAAACGTCGCGAAAAGAAGCGCCGCGTAAAACAGGATCACGAATCCCAGCGAGAAATCGCCGAGGTAGAGAGTCCCGTGCGGCACGCGGTCAAAGAGTTCGACGATGCGAATCGTGTACGCGGCGAAGGGATACGCAACCCACGCCGCGAGTTGTCCGAGCGGAATCCAGACGAGGCTGAGGAAAACCGCGAGCCCGCCGAGAATCATCACCGCCGGTTGCGCGGGCAGAATGAACGGGTTGGCGATGAACGAGACGAGCGAGATGCGTTGGAAGTGATATGCCATGATCGGAATGGTGGTGAGTTGCGCGGCGAAAGTGAGCAGGACGAAATCGGAGAGAGGTTGGATGATTTTTTCTACATTGGAAAGTGGAAAGTAGCGAGTGAGGAGGTTGGCGGCGAATTGTGAAAATGGCTCAGCGTAGAGGATGAGACCGAGCGTCGCGAAGAATGATAACTGAAAACCGACATCCCAAACATAGAGCGGATTCCACAGGCACATAAAGAGCGCCACCGCAAGCAAAGTGTTGAGCGCGAATTGCCGCCGCCCGATTTGTCTTGCGAACAACGCGAGACTGCCCATAATGGCTGCGCGCACGACCGCCGCGCTCCCACCGACAAGGACGGTGTAAAAGACGATGCCAATGACTGCCAGCGCGGAGCCCCAACGCGAACCGAAGAAGCGGCTGAAGAACAGAAAGAACAACCCGGCGATGATGCTGATATTAAAACCCGAAATGGCGATGATGTGCGCCGTGCCAGTGTCTTTGAAGGCTTGTTGCAGTTCTTGGGTGAGACCGGTGTCCACGCCGAGGAGGATGCCCGCCAGCAGGGACGATTCGGGATCGGGAAAGATGCGATAAATATTGGCGAGCGATTTTTCTTTGAGCGCGTAGAGCGCGGTGGAGATCGGATTGCCTCCGTTACCCGGCAGGACGGTCACTTCCGCCGATGACATGTACGCGTGGATGTGTTGCGCGGCGAGGTAATCGCGATAGGAGAAGTCTTCGTTTTCGGGTGGCGTCTTCAGTTTGCCGCGCAGTCGGACGATCTCTCCGTAGTGGAAGGTCTGGTTAGCGTCCACGCGGACGAGGAGCAAGCCGCCTACTTTGAGATCGCCGTCGCCAGTGTCCACGTTGGTGACTTTGATGCGGAGGTTGGTGTACGCGTCGCGGTAATCGGGCGGCTCGACGAGATAACCCGTGATGAGTAGATCGTAATTGCGGTCGTTGTAGAAGGCGATGTGGAACGCGTCGAAGTTGGGGACGGAGAGTTGGTAACGGAGCGCGCCGAGGAAGAGGGAAGATACAAGGATGAAGGAGAAAGGATGAAGGAGGAAGAGGAAAGAGGAAAGAGGAAAGAGGCGAGCGGCGATGGCAAGAGCAATGAAGAAAATGGCGAGTCCAGCCCAGACCCAAATGGAAAGCGAAAACAAACTTCCCAAGGCGATCCCGAATAGGAAGGCAAGCGAGAGCCACACCAGCGGGAGGTGGGCGGTGAGTTGTTCTTGGATGCGATCGCGCGTCGAGGAACTTTCCGCTTGCATGATGTTTTGGATGATAGCATGAATCCACGCGGGGAGGATACAATTCGACCATGACCGCGAAGCGCGCGCTCCTCGTTTTGCTTTTGCTCGGCGTGATTCTGGCGCTCGGATATTTCGTTTCCCTGCCGCTCGATCCGTATCTTGATTTTCAAGTCCTCTATCGCGCCGACCAAGGGATTTTACGCGGCATCAATTTGTATGACCGCGCGGCGCAGGAGCAAATGGTCGCGGACGGCCTCGGCGTTTCAGCGGAGCGGGTGTTTGTCCTGCCGTTTCCATATCCGCCGTGGTACGCGCTGGCGACGTTGCCGCTGGCGTTATTGCCTCCCGAAGCCGCGGTGAGGGTTTGGTTCCTGCTCAATCTGGCGATGTTGATGACCTCCATTTGGCTGATGACGGACGGATGGAGTCCGCGCCTGCGTTTATATTCATTCGTCGCCGCGCCGTTGTTCTTTCCCGTCTTCGGCGCGCTGTTCGTGGGGCAATACGTCTTCCCGACGATTTTTGGGATGGCGGCGCTCGTCTACGCGTTGCGGAAACAAAACGCGTCATTGATCGCGCTGGGGATGACGTTCGTCACGTTCAAACCGCACGTGGGAATTTGGGTCGCGCTAGCGATCGGCGCGCATCTTCTGCTTCGCCGCGATGAGTTCGGTCGCCGCGCTTTTCGGTATACGATGATCGCTGGCGGCCTCCTATTTGTCCTCGGCTTCCTCGCAGACAATCGCTGGATCGTCAGTTACCCCCAATCCCTGCTCGCGTTCAAGGGCGTTTCGGAGTGTAATTTATGCGTGAGCCTCCCGCTGACAATCGCCCATGGAATTGGTTTGGGATTCGACCAGGCATTTCTTATCTCGCTTGTGTTGTTGGTTGGTTTTTTGCTTGTATTGAAAAACAACTTTGCGCGCACAAACGGCGGGTTGTTGGTCGCGTTGTTTACTTGCGCGGCGTTGCTCGTCAACCCGTATTTGCAGAATTATGACTTTGCGTTTGCGGTCGTCCCGTTATTGGCGCTGGCTGGAGTCACGCGCTCAATTAAAGAATGGGCGACGGTTTTAGTGATATTCCTCCTCCCTTGGCTCGGACTTGTATTCTTCGGCAGAGACGGCAACCTCACGCTCTTGGTCTCGACCATCCTGCTCACGTATTTTCTTCACAAGAGCGCTTGACGAGTTGGTGGTTTTGAAACGCGAATGTCGCCAATGGGCGAATTGCGCGAATTTTCAAGATTTCATTCGCGCCATTCGCAAATTCGCGGTTTTCGCGTTAAAGGTTCTTCTGCTTTGAAAATACCATGCCTGCTCGCGGCGTTTCTCTTGACGAACCTCCGTAAGGCGCATACAATCGCCGCCACAAATTGAATCACGATCAGCCAGCGGCGAAGTTGGTGCAATTCCAACACTGTCGCGCAACTGTGATTTAGTCGAATGGTCAAATAGTCAATAAGTCGAATAGTCGGCGCGCCCGACGACGCGACTACGAGACCATCAGACTAACAAGTCAGGTCGCCCGCACTGGTCGGTTCTACCACTCTCTCGCGGAAAGGAGGTGGGGACGGCTAGACTCGGATTGCCTCTCCAACCTCCCCGGCTTCGGCTGGGGATTTTGATTCTAACCGTAGTGACGACTTAAGTCGTCACTACAAAAATACATTCAGGAGAAACCATGTTACGCAAGACATTTTTACTCACCCTTTTGCTCGCGCTGACGATGACCGCCTGCGCGCCGCAAGCCACCGCGACCGTCGCGCCGACAGCGACGCAACCGATCGCTACCGAGGCGCCGACTCAGGCTCCCGCCGCCGCGCCCAGCCTTACCCTTGTCGATGGACTCGGGCGCGAGGTCAAACTCGAAGCCGCCGCGCAGCGCGTCGTTTCGCTCGCGCCGTCCAACACGGAAATTTTGTACGCGGTTGGGGCAGGCTCACAGGTGGTCGGACGCGATGAATTTTCCGATTATCCTGCCGAAGCCGCGTCGGTCGAATCCGTCGGCGGATCGTTCGGCGAATACAGCGTCGAAGCCATCGTCGCGCTCAAGCCCGACCTCGTGCTTGCCGCCGAGATCAACACGCCTGAATTGGTGAGCCAGCTCGAAGAGTTGGGTGTGACCGTGTATTATCTAAAAAATCCGACGACGCTCGAAGAAATGTATGGCAACCTTGAGATCGTCGCTCAATTGACGGGGCACGACGTGACCGAAATGGTCGCTTCGCTCAAAGCCCGCGTTGCGGCAGTGGATGAAAAGATCGCTCCAATTTCTGCGCGCCCTACGGTCTTCTATGAAATCGACGCGAGCGATGCGGCAAAACCATTCACGTATGGTCCTGGTTCATTTGGTCACTTGCTCATTGAACGCGCGGGCGGAACAAACTTTTCGACTCTGGCTGGCATCACCGACGCGTATCCGCAAGTGAGCCTCGAGCAGACCGTCGCGACGAACCCCAGCATCATCGTCCTCGGCGATTCGATGTGGGGCGTCACGCCCGAATCGGTGCAGACCCGCGCGGGTTGGGAGGCGCTCGACGCAGTGAAGAATGGAAATATTTTCCCGTTTGATGATAACCTCGTCAGCCGCCCAGGTCCCCGCTTGGTGGACGGGCTGGAGCAGTTGGCAAAATTGTTGCACCCGGAGTTGTTCAAGTAAGAAGGTATGAATGTAGACAAGTAGACAAAGTACACAAGTAGACACGGGGAAGGCAGCGCCTGCGTGTTTCCGTGTTTACTTGTGTACCTGTTTCCCTGTGTACTTGTTTCCGTGTCTACCTGTTTCCGTGTTTACGCCTCTCATGCGCCCCCTCCTTTCCTCTCTCCTCTTCCTTTTCATCGCTCTCCTCCTCAGCCTCGCCATCGGTTCCGTTTTCATTTCACCGAACGAACTCTGGCAGACCCTCCTCGGCAACGGAACGGAAACTGCCGAAGCGATCCTCTGGAAGATTCGCCTGCCGCGCACGATTCTCATCGCGCTCACGGGCGCGGCGTTGGGCGGAAGCGGCGCGGCGTATCAGGGATTATTTCGTAACCCGCTCGCCGATCCGTTTCTCATTGGTGTAGCATCGGGCGCGGGGTTAGGCGCGGTGATCGCCATGTCCATCCAATGGCCCTATTCGTTTTGGGGGCTGATGGCGATTCCGTTCGCCGCGTTCCTCGCCGCGTTGCTCACCGTTTTCATTGTCTATTTATTTGCCCGCGTCGGTCGGACGATTCCCACCACCAACCTCATCCTCGCGGGCGTGGCGTTTTCATCGTTTGCCACTTCGCTCACCTCGTTCCTGATGATTCGCTCCACCAGCGAAGTCCGCCGCGCCCTCGGCTGGCTTCTCGGCGGCGCAAGTCAAAGCGGCTGGGATGCGATCCTCGCCCTTCTGCCTTACCTCGTCATCGGTCTCGGCGTCTTGACCTTCAGCGGGCACGCGCTCAACGTCCTGCAATTCGGCGACGACCAAGCCCAACAACTTGGACTCAACGTCACGCGCGCCAAACGAATCATTTTGATTGCCGCCTCGCTGGCGACTGCCGCGGCGGTGGCTTTTTCTGGCATCATCGGCTTTATCGGACTCATCGTCCCGCATCTTTCCCGACTTTGGTTTGGTCCCGATTATCGGCGTTTACTCCCCCTCAGCGCCCTCGGCGGCGCGACCGCTCTGATCGTCTGCGACATCCTCGCGCGGATTTTGCTCGCCCCGCAGGAAATCCCTGTGGGAATCATCACCGCGCTGGCAGGCGCGCCGTTCTTCTTGTGGGTGTTGCGCCGCTCCAAGAATCAAGGATATTGGTAAACCTCGCTGGTCGAGTAGGCGGTTCGCGCTGAGCGGAGCGAGCGTTCGTTGCGAGCGCAGTCGAAGCGCCGCCGTATCGAGACCAGAAGTTAACAAGGAAGAAAAAGTTTGAGAAAGTGTTTAATAGACCAAGAATTCACCACAGATAAACACGGATGAACATTCGTTTTGGATGAAACCTCCGAAGAATTCGCTCGAAAATCCAATTTATCTGCGTTCATCTGTGGTTAAAAACGTATTTCAAAACACTGTCTGAATCAAACCTTTGGTCTCGATACGTCCCGCGACGAGCAGCGCGGGACTACTCGACCAACGATTTGGAATAATATGCTCAAAATCCAATCCCTCTCCGTCTCTTACGGCTCGCGCCAAATTTTGCACGAGGTTTCCCTCGACGTGCAAAGCGGCGAAGTCCTCGCGCTGATTGGTCCAAACGGCGCGGGCAAATCCACGCTTGTGCGCGCCGCCAGCGGAGTGATTCCCTACACAGGACACGTCCGCACGAACGGAGACGACTTCGCCGCGCTGGAGCCGATAAAACGCGCAAGGTACATTGCCACTGTCCCGCAGGCAGTTTCCATGCCTCCCGCCTTCACCGTCTGGGAAACAGTTTTGCTCGGGCGCACGCCCTATCTTGGATTTTTAGGTCAGCCCTCGCAAAGAGACGAGGAGATCGCGCGTCAATCGTTGCAACGCGTGAGCGCGCTGCCATTCATGGATCGGCGCGTCGGCGAACTCTCAGGCGGCGAACAACAGCGGATTCTGCTCGCGCGCGCCTTGTGTCAGTCCACGCCGATACTTCTGCTCGATGAACCCACCGCGCATTTGGATTTGCAATATCAAGTGAGTTTGTTGGAACTTGTCACCGAACTCGCGCACAAAGATAACCTCGCCGTGTTAATCGCGTTACACGACCTCAACCTCGCCGCGCATTACGCCGACCGCATCGCCCTCATGGTCGCGGGCAACATCAAAGCGTTGGGCAAACCGAAGGAAGTGTTGATCTCCGAGTTGATCGCCGAGGCGTATTGCCTGCCCGTGCAAGTTGTCCAACATCCATTTTTAGACGCGCCGTTGGTGTTGACGGGGGAAGTGAAAACGTAAACACGGAGACACGGAAACACGGAAACAAGAAAACAAGTAGACAAGTAGACACGTGTGTACCTGTTTACCTGTTTACCTGTCTACCTGTCTACCTGTTTACCTGTCTACCTGTTTACCTGTCTACTGTCTACCTGCCTACCTGAGTCCCTGTTTCCCCGCCCGCTGGGTATAATCCCGTCCATGCGCAGCGCGGTCATCATCTACAACCCAGCGGCGGGACGATTCTCCGTCAAACCTTTTATCCAATCTGTTGTGAAGACGCTCGAGTCAAATGGGTGGAAAGCGGACGCGGCAGAAACCAAAAGCGGCGAACACACCGTCCAATTGGCGAGGCAGGCATCCGTCGAGAAAAAAGAAGCGGTCTTCGCCGTCGGCGGCGACGGCACCATCGGCAACGTCGTCAACGGCTTGATCGACTCGGACACCGCGCTGGGAGTCCTGCCTGCTGGCACGGCAAACGTGTGGAGCATCGAACTCGGTTTGCGCGCGTTCACGTGGGCGAACCCGTGGACGTTGAAACGCAACGCGTCGTTGCTGGCGAACGCGCCGTGTCATGCGATTGACGTGGGCGTGTGCAACGATGTGTCGTTTATGATGTGGGCGGGCATCGGCTTGGACGCGTTGACCATCCACGCCATCGAGCCGCGCATCCGCTTCGAAAAATTTTTCGCCTTTCCCGAATTCACCGCGCAGACGTTGATGCAAGCCGCGCAATGGCGCGGCATAAATTTGCGGTTGTGGGCAGACGATGTTGAAGTGCAAGGGCAATACATCGTCGCGGTCGCCACGAACATCCGTCATTATCTCGGCGGCTTGTCGAAACTTTCGCCCGATGCCTATCTCAACGACGGCTTGCTCGACATGTGGCTTTTCAGCGGCAGTCATCTCGGCGACGCGCTGCGCCACGCGTACGACATGATGACAGGCAAACATATCAACTCGAACGCGGCGCGCAAGATCGCGTTCAAGTCGCTGCGCGTCGAAGCCGATTCGCCGTTCTTGATTCAGACCGACGGCGAGCCGCGCGGCTCCGCGCAAAAAGTGAAGATCGCCGTCAAACGCGGCGCGCTCAAAATGCTGATGCCGCCGCGCGGCATGGGACTGTTGAAACCATCATGACCCTCAAACAACTTTTCAATAAATGGGTGATTCTCGGCGCGCTCGCATTCGCGGGACTGTTGTTACTCATCACCGCCCTCTCCATCGGATTCACTTCCCCGCTTCAACCCGCGGACGTGGGGTTTGCCCCAGCCAACTTGACCGTGA
The DNA here is from genome assembly GCA_020847435.1 of Anaerolineales bacterium. Taxonomy (GTDB): domain Bacteria; phylum Chloroflexota; class Anaerolineae; order Anaerolineales; family Villigracilaceae; genus Defluviilinea. Next base: position 10,068 of record JADLBX010000042.1, on the reverse strand, counting down.
TCCCCGCCTCGACCGCCACCTCCAGCGCGCCGCCCACCGCGACCATTGATCCCTTCGCGCCGACTCCCGTGCCAACAGGAATCGCCATCGGCAATTACGTGCAGATCACTGGCACAGACGGCGAGGGATTGAGAATCCGTTCAGAACCCGGCTTGGATGGCAACCCCGATTTTCTCGGCTTCGATTCGGAGGTCTTCATCGTGCGCGAGGGTCCCGTCGCGTTGGACGGGTACGTGTGGTGGTATCTCGTCGCGCCGTACGACGAAACCCGCGCTGGCTGGGCGGCGGCGGACTTTTTGAGTTATATCCCTTCGCCGTAAAAAACTCGGTGGTTGAGTAGTCCCGCGATGCTCGTCGCGGGACGTATCGAAACCACCAGTAAGCAGAGCAGAGAAAGATCAAAGAAGAAAGAATCTTCGCGTCCTTCGCGGGCTTAGCGGTTAATAATGGAGTTAATTGTGAACGAAAAACCAACTGGCATCACTGCCAACAAAACAAAAAGAGAACTGACCATCACATGGGACGATGGTCACACCAGCGTCTATCCGTTCGACTTGTTGCGCGCGGCGTGTCCGTGCGCTTCCTGTCGCGGTGGACACCAGAACATGAGTCCCGAACCCAGCCCAGAGGTATTTACCTTGAAAATGGCTGAGTCGCCGTCCACGCGGCTGGCAAACGTGGTTGCCACTGGTTCCTACGCGCTGACGCTCGTCTGGGAGGATGGTCACGATTACGGCATTTACAACTGGCACTATCTGCGCGCGCTTTGTCCCTGCGAAGAGGATCGGAAGAGGTTTGGGAAGGTTTGACGTAACTACAAAAGAGAGTTACAATGAATTTCGAATGGGATGAGAACAAACGGCGCGACAATATCCGTAAACACGGCATTGATTTTCTCGACGCGGCATCGATCTTCGATGGGGACACTGTTATCATGTTGGATGACAGGTTTGAGTATGGCGAGGTTCGTTCCATTGCATTCGGATTATTGAAAGGCAAAACGATCAAGGTGATCGTCGTCGCCTACACAGAACGCGGCGACAACATCCGCATCATCTCAGCTCGAAAGGCGCTTAATCATGAAGAATCCTTCTACTTTGAACAAACCGCAGACTGATTGGAATCGTCTCGAAACAATGACGGACGACGAGATTGACACCAGCGACATTCCGCCCATTCCGCCTGAGATGTTTGCCAAAGCGATGGTGAAACGCGGGCTAAAAACTAGAGATAGCAAGGCTCAACTCACCATCCGCGTGGACAAAGATGTGCTGGCTTGGTTCAAAGCGCATGGTCGCGGCTATCAGACTCAGATCAACGCGTTGTTACGGGCTTACATGGAAGCCAGCAAATCGGCGCGGCGATAATCCAATAACGATAGCCGCCACGCGTTTTGTCCATGTGAGGAGGATCGGAAGAGGTTTGGGAAACAATGATGAAAAAAAAGCGACTGAATTTCAGTCGCTTTTTTGATTCTATGCTGATTACGGCGTCGGACTCGGCGTTGGCGTGCGCGTCGGCGTGCTGGTCACAGTGACCGGCTTGGTCGCGGTCGGCGTGCGCGTCCGCGTGGGGGTGGGCGAGGGCGTTGGCGTGCGGATGTCGAGCAGGTGTTCGGTCGCGACCTTGCGTTGTTCGGCGGTGGTCGCGTCTTCGGGCAAATCCAATAACAGTTGCCAATTGTCTGCGGCTTTATTGGGTTCGTCGCGTTGTTCATAGACGACCCCGCCCCAGAAGTACGCGACCGCTTTTTGCTCGTCCGTTTCGGCGAGAGCGAGAGCCTTCGTTAGAATTTGCAGGGCGCTGCCCGCGCGTCCTTGGATCAAATGCGCGCGGATCAAGGCGATATTGAACTCGAATAAATCGGGGTAATAGGTTAGGAGCCGGTCGATATCTTCATCCGCCCCGTCGCCGTTGCCCAACTCCACGTTTGCATAGAAGCGATAGAGATATGCCTCGCGACGGTTGCGGTCAATCGAAAGCGCTCGATCCAGAGAACGGATGGCTTCCTCATATTTGCCGTTATTAAACTGGCTCTTGCCGGATAGCAGGAGCGCCTCTGCGTCGTTTTCGTTATATTTGAGGTAAATCCCGAGCGCCTCGTCGGCTTTGGCGTTGTCGCCGGTTTCTGTGTACAGTTGTCCCAGCAGGAGATAAGCGGGCAGGTAGGATTTGTCCAATTGGTTGGCGCGTTCGGCGGCTTCGAGCGCCAGTTCGGTTTCGCCTTCTGTTTGCCGCGCCTGCGCCAGGGTGTAGAAAACCAGCGGCGAGTTCGGCAGGAGGCGGTCCGCATTGCCGAGGTCGCGCACCGCGCCCTGGATATCGTTATCCCGCAGTTTGATTTTCGCGCGTTCGAGATACGCCTCGCCGAAATTCGGATCGAAGCGGATGGCTTCATCCAACAAGGGGAGGACGTTCGCGCCCGGGTCAATCTGGATGCGCGCCCGCGTCAAGCCTACGTACGCCGCGCCGAACTCCGGATTCTTTTGCAACGCCTGGTTATACGCGTCCATGGCGTTTGCCGTATCGCCTTTTTGCCGGTACGCCTCGCCGATGTAATAGTAAGGGTCAGCCGACTCGGGCTCGAGGCGCGCAATCTCCTGCATCAAGGAAATTGCCTCATCCCACTTGCCCGCTTTGAATGCGTCAAGGAAGCGGTTAAAAATAACATTGGTAAAGGATGAGCGCGCCGTATTGGCGTAAAACACGGTCGGGGTTAGCGGCGTGTCGAGCAATTCGGAAAAGGGCGCTTTTGTGCCCGCTGGGATGCCCGTCGCGTTGGAGAAGGTGGGCGTGTATGTCCACGTGGGAGAAGGACCCGGGGTGCGTGTGGGCGGGCGTTCCTGCTGCGCTGCCGGGACGATGAATCCGAAATAGACTCCGCCGACCAGCGCTGCGATCAAGAGCGCGATCACGCCGAGGCGCGCCACCGGGCTGGCGCGTACCGCCGCCCAGCCTTTCGGTTTGGGCTTCTCGTGCGCGAGCAGAAGTTTTTCCTCCCAGGCGCGCGGGCGGTTCAACGAAAACGGCTGGACAGTCTCATCCGGCGGCAGGGCGCCGAGCAGGACCAAGCCGCGTTTGGCGGCGGCATTTTCAGGGTCGAGTTTGAACGCGGTTTGCAGGCAGTAGATTTTTTCTTTGGTCGAATCGACCGTCGCGCTCATCCACACCCAATAGGTCGCGTTGCTTTGGTCGGTCTTGAGCAAGCCCGTGAGTAGATCGCGGGCTTTGGTTTTATTTCCCTCGCGCAGGGCTTCCACTACTTCCTGAAATGCGCCATCATCTGTCCCGCTCGTTTCATGAGCGGAGGGATTGATTTGAGCGGGATCTGCCATGCGCCGATTTTACCCCACCAATCAGCCACAGAGAACACAGAGATTATGAGAAAGCGCCTGCATAGTCACCGCTGATTTATTAACCGCCAAGCGCGCCAAGATCGCTAAGAGACAAAAAAAGATTTTCTTCGCGTCCATTGCGGGCTTAGCGGTTCACAAAAATATTGAATTTAGTTTTCAGATACTCTCTGATGACTCTGTGATCTCCCCCGAAGAAGATTGAGACGCTGTGCGGCGAAAAGTTTACTCGTGAAATTCCTCCACTTGATACGTCAGCGCTTCGAGATGTTTTGTCCGCCAGGCGCTTTCGTTCAAACCCATTTTCTGGCAAAGATGATTCAGAAAATCCGCCGCGTTTGGGAGGCTCTGCCACACTTGCGGCAGGAATGTGGCGCGGCGGAACCCGTCGCGCAAAATGACGCCGTCCACGTGTGGTTTCAATTTGGACAATAAATCATCCGCATTTTTGTATGCCAGCGGAAGCGGGCGCGTCAACCGCGAGACTTCGAGTTGGATCGCCCCTAGTTCGCGTTCCTGTACGGGCGGAAAGCGCGGATCCTCCAGCGCCGCGGCGACGGCGTGATCGCGGACATCCTGCGCCAGCGGCTGATACGCTTCGAGCGCGCCGATGCACCCGCGCAGTTCGCCGCGCATCGTCAACGTGACGAACGACGCGCCCTCTTCGCGCAGACGCGGCGGCAGGGAGGTCAACTCCAGCGGCGGCAGTTTTTCTCCCCTAACGCGTAACGTCAGCGCCTCCCGCGCCAACCGCAGGAGGATTTTTTGCTCTTCGGGGGTGAGTTTGTCTTGCATTTACCCCCTCCCTTGCCCTCCCCCAAACCCCCCGGATTTGGGGGAGGGTTGGGTGGGGGTCAACTTCCAAAACACGCGGTTGTGATACGCCAGCGGATCGCCGTCTTGCGCGTTCTTCGCCGCGACCACCTCCGCGAGGAACAGCGTGTTTTCGCCGAACGATTGCGAGTTGAGCACGCGGCAATTGAAATACGCCAGTCCGCCTTTGATCAGCGGCGCGGCGAGTTCGAGCGTCTCGGTTTCCACGCCCTCGAAGCGGTCGCGGACTTCGGGATGCTTCCCGGCGAAACGGTCCGAAATTTCCTTTTGCGAATCGGCAAGGATCGTCATCGAAAATTCACCGGAACCCACGACGAGTTCGTGTGTGTGCGTCAGTTGTTTTAACGTCAACGCGACGATGGGCGGCTCCAGCGAAACGGAGGCGAGCGAGTTCACGGTCATGCCGTAGCGTTGACCGTCGTGCACGGCGGTGACCACGGTCACGCCGGTTGTCCATGCGCGCATGGCGCGGCGCAGTTGTTCGGGGTCAAGGTGTGGTTGGTGAGCGTGTCGAACCGTCATGAATTCTCCAATGCAAATTCATCATAACGGCGTGAGAGAGGCAAGTCAAGATGAAAATTCATTGTACCGATGGTTGCTCGAGGCGAGTACATCTTCAACGCGAATGTCGCAAATCCACGAATGGCGCGAATTTTCGAGAACTTTATTCGTGTTATTTGCCCATTCGCGTATTTCGCGTTGAAAAATTCAAATTTTCAGAGAACCGTGTTACTCATTCCGCCTCCCTTGCACGTTAAATCCATCGCAGTTACCATTGTCTCAACATGAACTCCAAACCGCGCCCCGTGCGCGCCATCCAAACTACACTCGGCGTCGCGATCCTGCTCGCGACGTTGTTCACCGCCCTGCCCTCGCAGGGATTGGCGAACGGCAATTTCTACGAGCGTCTCAGCCTCCTGCTCACGCCTCAGGCGGAGGATTCCGCCTCCACGACGACGAAGCCCCAGGTCCGCATTGGAATCGTCGCCGGGCATCTGGGCAACGACTCGGGCGCGGTCTGCGTGGACGGCAACGGCAACGTCACTCTCACCGAAGCGGATGTAAACCTCCAGATCGCCGCGCTCGTCGAACAACAACTCAAACAAGCGGGCTACACGGTTGACCTGTTGAACGAGTTCGACACGCGGCTCAACGGCTACCGCGCGCTCGCCATCGTCTCCATCCACAACGACTCATGCGAATACGTCAACGACGAGGCGACCGGCTTCAAAGTTGCCGCGGCGCTCAACACCAACGATCTCAACCGCGCCAACCGCCTCACCGCCTGTCTCGTGGACCGCTACCAAAAAACGACGGGGCTGGCATTCCATGCCGGCAGCATCACCCCTGATATGCGCGAATATCACGCCTTCCGCGAAATTGACCCCAGCGCCGTCGCCGCCATCATCGAGACCGGCTTCCTCAACCTCGACCGCGAACTCCTCACCAAAGAAACCGACCGCGTCGCGGCGGGAATCGTAAATGGCATTTTATGTTTTGCCAACAATGAAAACATCGAGGCGACGCCCATCCCGAACCTCGCGCCATGAAGACGGACAAACGCTTCACGCTCACCTTGCTTCTGCTTTTTACCAGCGGAGGCGCGCTCCTCGCCTTCTACTTTTTCGCCGCCTCACCCGTGGACGCGTTTCGCCCCGCCACTGCCATTCCCACGCAGGAAAATTTGTGGGCAAGCGCGTATCTCGCCAAGCCGACCTACACCGCCATCCCGACCAGCGTTCCCACCGAAACGACCGTTCCCACGCCGGCGTTCACCGAAACGCCCGCCGTGCTTGCGATGGAGATCATCGAAGAAATTTCGCAATCGCTGGAGAGCGCGCCGCTTCCCGAAGCGCCTCCGCCTGCGGCGCCCAGCTCGGCGAAATACATCCTCGTGGATATTTCGGAGCAACACATGTACGTGTACGAAAACGACGCGCTGCTCTACAGTTTCGTCGCCTCGACCGGCATCAACAATGCCACGCGCGTCGGGGTTTTCGCGGTGCAGAGCAAAATCCCCAACGCCTATGGCGCGACGTGGGATATCTGGATGCCCAACTGGCTCGGCATTTACTGGGCTGGCGGGCTGGAAAACGGAATCCACGCCCTGCCCATTTTGCCGAACGGCGCCACGCTTTGGGAGGGGTATCTTGGCCGTCCGGTTTCGTATGGATGCGTAGTTCTCGGCACATACGACTCGGTTTTGTTGTATGATTGGGCGGAGATCGGCACAACGGTAGAGATCCAGCGCTGAGACACCGAGGCGCGCGTGGCGTTGCTGGGAGGGTAAATCCCTCGCCAACGGGTAGAATCGGAACAAGTAAAGTCGTCGCATTCAGCAGAGTGCGACGCACTCCAGGACAAACTCATGGAAGCGAACTTCGATCAGGCTCTTGAACTTGCGACCAAGGCGCGCGAAGCCCTGCGCCGCGGCGACAAACTCGGCGCGCGGATGTTGGGTGAGCAAGCCGCGCTCGCCGCACCCGACCTTGAGGACGCGTGGCTGATCCTCACCGCCTCCGACGAGGACCCGAACGACGCGCTCGCCTATGCAAAGAAGGCGTTGGAGTTGAATCCGCACAGTTTGCGGGCGCGGAAGGCGGTGGAGTGGGCTGAGGGGAAGTTGACTCAGGCCAAACCGGCGAAAGAACGCAGTCTCCCCGTGCGGAACGAATCCCCAGCGGGAATCCCGATCGTTCGCGAATCCAAAGCAGAACCTCCGAAAGTTGAACCGAAACGAAACGGGCGGCTGGTCTTGTATGCCGGCGTGTTTGGCTTGCTGGCGTGCGTCGTGTTGGCGTTCGCCGCGTGGTCGGCGTTTTCCAACCCGGTGTTCGCGTCCATATTGAAAAGCTCGCCCGCGCCGACGCAGGAAAATTTATGGGCGCCGGTGGAGATCGCCAAGCCGACCATCACGCCGATCGGCGCGGGGCTGCCGGTTGTGGCGCAGGCTCCGCTGACCGAAACGCCGGCGGTTGCGCCAGCGACTTCGACCCCGGAGCCGACTTTGGGCGCGATCTCGACGCCGACCGCACAACTCCCCAGCGAGCCGACGACAACGCCCGCCTCGACCGAAACCCCCGCAGCGCTGGCGTTGGACATTGTGGCAGATACGCCCACCAGCGCGTACGTGCCGCCAACTGCGGGACCTGTCGCCGTTCCGCCTTCCTCGGGCGGTGATGCGCGCGGCGGCGTTCGCTGGATTGACGTTGACCTGACGAATCAAATGGTTTACGCCTACGAGGGTGATACGATCGTCAATTCGTTCGTCGTTTCGACCGGCACCTCGCTGACTCCGACCGTGACCGGTAAATTCAAGATCTGGATCAAACTCAAGCAGACCAACATGTCTGGTCCCGGATATTATCTTGCCGACGTGCCCTACACGATGTACTTTTATAAAGGCTACGGCTTGCACGGCACATATTGGCATAGCAACTTCGGCACGCCGATGAGTCACGGGTGCGTGAACCTTTCGATCCCCGACGCGGAATGGCTGTTCTATTGGGCGTCTGAAGGCACGGTCGTCAACGTGCATTATTGATTCGGAATGTTGCCACAGAGATCGCAGAGATTCTGAGAAAATAAATCTCAATGCTCTCTGTGGGCTCTGTGGCTAAATCATATAGATGAGTAAGCCAAAAATTTCCCGGCGCGATTTTTTGAAACTAAGCGGTTATGGCATGTTGGGGTTGATCTTGCCGGAGTTGCCGTTCCGCGCCCAGGATGAATTCGACCAGACCCAGGGGCGGGTCATTGATAATTTACTCTGGTCGTACGAAGAGCCGAACAAAAAATCGAAGCGCAAGAAAGCCTACTGGCGCGACCTGATCGTGGCGATCGCCAACACAACCGTCAATGAGGACGAAAGCGCGTACAACCGCGTCTGGTATCAGGTGGCGGACGGCGGCTACGTTTACTCCGGCAGTATCCAGCCGGTGCGAACCGTTCTCAATCAACCGCAACATATCGCGTTGGAAGGCGCGCTCGGCGAGGTCAGCGTCCCATTCACCGACGCGCACCTCGAACCCGACGCGAACTCCAAACTGCTGTTTCGGCTGTACTACGAAACCGTCCATTGGATCAAAGCCAGCGCGGTCCACGCGGACGGGACGATCTGGTATGCCCTGCTCGACGACAAGACCGGCGCCTACTACTACGCGCCGGGGAAACACCTCCGCCTCATTGCCGACGGGGAGCTTGCCCCGCTCTCCCCCGACGTTCCCAACGCGGAAAAACTCGTCAAAGTCAATCTCACGGCGCAGTTGATGCTGGCATACGAGGCTCAGCGACTCGTCTACGCGACGCGCGTCTCCACCGGGGGGCGACTCGGCGGCGGGAGGTATGCCACGCCCACAGGCGAATACCTCACCTATCACAAACGCCCTACGCGGCACATGGCGCGCGGCGACCTCGCTTCCAATGGGTTCGACCTGCCCGGTGTGCCCTGGGTCTGCTACATCAAAGAGGACGGCACCTCCTTCCACGGCACCTACTGGCACAACGATTACGGGCGTCCGCGCAGTCACGGTTGCATCAACATGACTCCGCAAGCCGCGAAATGGCTCTATCGCTGGACGACGCCCCGCGTGACGCCGGGGAAGGAGTTTGCCTATGGGCGCGTGGGGACGCGGGTGGAGATCGCGGTGTGAGGATAATCGCCTAATCCCATCAACTGGCGTGCTATAATTTTGATGCGAAAGGACGGCTTGAAATGAAATGGAACGACATTCGAGCGCAATATCCTAAAAAGTGGCTGTTGGTAGAGGCATTGAAAGCGCGCACCGAGGCGGATCAGCGTATTCTTTTGCAATTAGCAGTGCTTGGTTCCTTCGCTGATTCAAAAACCGCGTTGAAAAAATATGCTCAGATCCACCGCGAGACGCCCGAGCGCGAGTTGTACGTTTTTCACTCCAGCCGCGAGCGATTAGCCGTGACAGAAAGGAAATGGCTCGGTATTCGAGGGGCGCGATGAAAATACGGATCAAAAACGGCTTGCCGTATGTTTCGGCGACGCTTATCCATCACAGCCAGCGCGTGACCTTGAAGCAAGTTTTACTTGACACAGGTTCGGCTGGCTCGATTTTTTCAACAGACAAAGTTGCCGAGGTTGGCTTGACGTATGAACCCGAAGACCTCGTTCACCGTATTCGGGGCGTGGGCGGCTCTGAATTTGTTTTTACCAAACGAGTGGATTTGCTGAGGGTCGGGGATTTGAAGATTGCAGGCTTTGAAATCGAGGTCGGCGCGATGAATTACGGTTTCGAGATGGATGGTATTCTTGGTTTGGATTTTCTCACGCAGGTCGGCGCGCTCATAGATTTGGATCGTTTGGAATTGCGGCTGGCAGGATAATCAGTGCGACCCATTGTCGCTCTTGCAAGAGGTGTTCCCATGCTCCAAAAAATTTTCATCTCCTTTGCAGTTATCGCCCTCCTCGCCGCGTGCGCCGCGCCTGCCCAACAGCAGAAGACTTCCGAAGTCTCGCAGACTTCGGAAGTCTCAACCGCCACCCCCGCGTCCAGCGCAACACCGACTCTCACACCAACCCCAACTTTCACTTCCACCCCCGAGCCGACGGCGACGCCCGAACCCGAAACCGTGGACATTGACGTAAACGGCGACGGAGTTCCCGACTACAAGGGGATCCTCAAAGAATCTCATAATGTGGAAGTAACGGAGGGTGTAAACACAAGACTAAAATACATCACAATAAACTATGAGACAGGAAAGAAGTACGAATATGTCAGTCTTTATACAGGGCAGGGATATTTGACGGGCTATGACATAGTGGCGGTTCAAAATCCGTATCCAAACAGCCTGCAAAGCGTCAATCTGGTATTTTATCGAATCAAATATTTCAGAGAGGGCATGTCTCCCA
>JADLBX010000041.1 GCA_020847435.1 Anaerolineales bacterium | reverse complement strand
ATTCTTTTGTACACGGATTTCACGGAACGCACGGAAAAGAGCAGATTTTTGAAAAGGTTTTTCCGTGAAAATCAGTGTAATCCGTGTTGTCCGTGTCCAAATAAGAGGTTAAGAAACAGTTTCTCAGTATCAGTGATGGAAGGCGCGCCTCGCTTGAATGGCAAGAAACCAAGGCGGACCTCAGCCAAAGATGAAAACAAGCAAGACGAAGACGACAAAGTGGAGCCAAGGCGATTGGGCTCCACTTTTTTTGCTTTTCGAAGGCGTTGTATCTCACCAGCCGCCTTTCCGTCTTGAGTTTACAGGTTTTCCATACCCAGGATTGGCATAGATTGGTTCGATAGCGACGGGTCTCTGGGGCGGATAGCTCTGAAATTCCATGAGCGTCCTCCACGACAACATACCTTCCCTGTCATACTGGTTGATTCAAAATGGTTAATTTGTGCTAAGATTAGTCATAAATATTTTAAATACGATTGATTGTTGGATTGATCTGGCTGGCGGCAAATGACGAGCCAGCGGTAAAGTTTGTTGTCGTTTAATTTTATATTTTATTTATGTAAGGCGGTCTAATGATGTCTATGCTTTCTAGGATTCTTACGCGTATCTTTTACGCTCTGGTCCTCTCAGCCTTGCTGATCGGTCCGTTTGGACAACCCGCCCAGGTTGTTTATGCTCTAACAACCACGGTCGATGATATTCCGGGGGCGGCGATTGCAATACCTGATGCGAGTTGCGGCGCACCGATTACGCGGACGATCGCAGTTGGGGCAAATGTCGCGATCGCGGACATTGATGTTGGGGTAAACGTTAGCCACGCGATCCGCAGCGAAGTTCGTGTGACTCTCACATCCCCGGCAGGGACGACTGTCGTTTTGATCCCCGGTACCGGGTTCGGTTCTCCGGCGGTCGCAAGCCCGGACAACTATGATAATTACGATGTAATGTTAGACGATCTGACTGTCGGCTCGCTTTACGATAATGATAATGATCCGGTCGGTTTTCCATATTTTGATCGCACCGCCCGTCCTGGGGAACCCCTCAGCGCCTTCAAGGGTGAAAATGCGCTTGGCAACTGGACCTTGGAAATTTGCGATACACTCGCTGGCACAGTTGGGACATATAACCGGGCGCAATTGGTCATTGCCAGCGCCGATCCCAATACAACTAGCGGTACGGTATTTACCGATTACAACGATAATGGCATTCGCGGGGTAGGCGACACCGGAGTTTCTGGCGTTACTGTCACCGCGTATGATTCGACTAACGCCGTCATTGCAACTGCCATAACCGATGCCCAGGGGAATTACTCACTCGCCATACCGGATGGCACACAGGTCAGAATCGAATTTTCCACGATTCCTGCCGACCTCCGCCCTGGCGCCTTTGGCGCCGATTCTGGCACCACCGTTCAATTTGCCACCAGCCCGATCGCCGGCATTGACTTGGGCTTATCGAAGCCCGACGAATATTGCCAGAATAATCCATATCTTGTGATGCCGTGCTATATCAACGGCGATCCGCTGGCAGGTGGGACGGCAAGCGGTTCGACTGTGTTGTATTCGATCCCGAATTCGGCATATGGCCGTTCAGATACCTCCATTTCTCAACCCCTAGCCACTGGGTTGGAACTTGGCTCAACCTGGGGCTTGGCATACCAACGTACAACGAACACGGTTTTCGCGGCGGCGCTGGCGAAGCGACATGCTGGTTTTGGTCCGCTGGGGGGCGGAGGCATCTATGCGATCGTAGTGGATCCGCTCAACGGTACGGCTTCGAGCGTAACCAATTTTGTGGATATTGACAATTTCCCGGGTCTGGATGATGGAGCCTTGGACGACACCGCGCGTGGATTGCCCGCGGTCGCAACCACCCCCAACACCGATCCCACCGCCTGGGACGCGGCGGGGAAACAAGCAATCGGCGACATGGATATCGGCGCCTCTGACGATACTCTGTGGCTGATCAATCTTACAGACCAGACACTTTACTCTCTCTTTATTGGCATACCGGCTGTGGCGCCTGCAACTTACAGCACAGCGACGCCGATTACCCTGCCCGCTGGCGCGACCGCCTGCCCTGCAAGCGATGTTCGTCCCTGGGCGGTGGAAGTCTATCAAGGGAATGTCTATGTCGGTGTCGTCTGTTCCGCGGAAAGCACACAAAATGTAAATAATCTGCGCGCGTATGTTATCAGCACCAGCGAAGCCGCCCCCGGCGCGTTTTCATTGATATACGAGTTTGCCCTCAATTATCCCCGCGGCGTCGTCAGCACGGATGGTCCCGGTTATTCAGCCGCATGGCGGCCCTGGAGTCCTCAATTTACATCTCTCTGGTGCTCGGCGTGTCCGGGTTCGGGTCTTGCATTTTCCAACCAGATCATTTACCCCCAGCCGATCCTCTCCGATATTGAATTTGACACCAATGGCGATATGATCCTCGGTTTTATGGACCGGGCAGGTCATCAGACCGGCGAAGCCAATTACTCGACCTCTGCCGTAGATGCCTCGTTTACGTTCTACGACATTTCTACAGGAAATACGCCGACCCCGGTAACCATCGCCGCCGGCTCGACCCTCGAGGGAACCTCGGCCGGCGACATGATACGCGTCTGTAACGTGGGTGGTGTTTTTACTTTGGAAAACAACGCCTCCTGCGGCGGCAATACGACCAATGGCGCGGGAAGCGTGCCTGCTCAAGGACCCGGTGGGGGCGAATATTATTGGCAGGATATGTTCTATCCAACCACCAATATCAACGGCGGAACCCACAATGAAGTCACGCTCGGCGGCTTGGTGTTATTCCCGGGCACCGATGAGATCGTAACGGCCGTCTTCGATCCGTTTGCGATCCGCTCCGGTGGAGTTTCGTGGTTCAGCAACTTTGCAGGCACGCGCACGCGCGCCTACGAAATCTTTGGTCAAACCAACGATCCCAGCCGCTTTGGTAAAGCCGCCGGCATCGGCGATATCGAGGGGTTCTGTTTCAGCGCGCCGATCGAAATTGGGAACCGCGTCTGGCTTGATACAGATAGCGATGGTGTGCAGGATGCTGGCGAAGCCCCGATCGCAGGCGTTACCGTCGAACTCTACGACCAGAGCGGAAACCTGATCGCCACCGCCGTAACCGACGCGACCGGCGCATACTTCTTTAGCTCAGGACCGGGTGTATCGACCGGTAATCATATTTACTTGATTGACGAGTTGAATCCGAACTCTCAATATGAAATCCGCATCCCAACGAATCAGGCGGCGCTGGCGGGTATGACCCTCACGACTTCCGACGCGAACGGGAACAGTGAAGACCAACGCGATTCAGACGGAGTGACCAACGGACTCAACGCGGTGATTTCCCTCACCACCGGCAGCCCCGGCGATAACAACCACACGTTCGATTTTGGATTTGCCGGCTCATACAGCCTCGGCAACCGCGTCTGGCTCGATGATGGCGTAGGCGGCGGCATTGCCGACAACGGCGTCCAGGATGGCGCCGAACTTGGCATTGCTAATGTGGTTGTGAATCTTTACAGAGATTCGGATGGCAATGGCGTCCCGGATGGAGCCATTCTCGCCACCACGACCACCGATGCCAGCGGATATTATCGCTTCGACAACTTGAACGCCGACGGTTATATCGTCGAAATTGCCGCGTCGAACTTCACCGCTGGCAACCCATTATCGGGTTTGGCAAGCAGTTCAGTGGACGAACTCAATCCGAATGTAGATATTGACCTCACCGATAATGGCATCGGCACAGCCCCCGATCTGGTCAACGGAATCCGCAGCGGCTCGATCGAACTTGGTCCGCCGGGACCCACCGAACCGCTCAACGAAGACGCACCCAATGGACAGGGCGCGCCGGATGCGAACGCCAACATGACGGTTGACTTCGGCTTTGTGCCATTCTACAGCCTTGGCAACCGCGTTTGGTTCGATACCGATAACAATAGCACGCGCGATGCCGGCGAGCTGGGTGTTGCGGGTGTGCTGGTCGAATTGTATGCCGCGGATGCCGGCGGGAACCCGATCGGCGCCGCGCTGGCAACGACCACAACCGACGCGGATGGCTACTATCGTTTCGACAACCTCGCCGCGGGCAACTATGTCGTTGTTCTGCCAGCCGACAACTTCATCGGAAATGGCGCGAACGATGCGTTGGTTGATTACTGGTCCAGCGGTACCTCGCGCCTTGCGGATGGAAGCCTCACGGAACCGGTCGCGCCCGACGCCGACCTGGTCGTATCAGACGCCGACGATAACGGCACACTTCAGAACGCCGGTCCGTTTAGCGGAACCGTGCTGAGCGCGGCGGTCACGCTGGGTCCGGGTGCCCTCGAACCGACGGGTGAAACCGATCTTTCACCTACCGGACAGGGCGCATTGGACAACCGCGCCGACATGACCGTGGACTTCGGTTTCTATACCATGAACATTGGCAATCAGGTTTGGGCAGATATCAACGACGACGGTCTTTTGAACGCCGGTGAATTTGGAATCAACGGCGTAACCGTCGAACTGCTGAGCGGCGATGGGTTGACGGTACTCGCCACCACCACAACCACCGGGAACGGGAATTACTCCTTCACCGGTCTTCCAGCCGGCGATTACATCGTGCGGATCGCGGCGGCAGAGTTCAACCCGGGCGGCACACTGGAAGGCACAACCTCAAGCGTGGGAGGCGGGGCATATGAACCCGCGCCGGATGCGGACATTGACACAACCGATAGCGACGACAACGGCACCACGAACGGCGCCCTCGGCGGCGGCGGCGATATTCGCACGAGCGTGGTCACCCTCACACCCGGCGCGGAAGCGAGCTCGGATAACGCGACGGGAACCACGAACGAACCACGCGTAGATTTTGGCGTCGTCACACCTGCCTATAGCCTGGGCAATCGTGTCTGGTTCGATACGAACAACAACAGCCTGCGCGATGCCGGTGAATTTGGCGTTCCGGGCGTGGCAGTCCATTTGTACGCGGCAAGCGGAGGCGTTCCCACGGGCGCGGCGCTCGCCACAACCACAACCGATGCGGATGGCTATTATCGTTTTGATAACCTGCCAGCCGGCGATTACATCGTGGTCTTACCGGCAGATAACTTCACCGACAACGGCGCGAACGACGCGCTAGTCGGCTATTGGAGCAGCGCGACCGGCATGGACGGCGCTGGCAACATCGGCGAGACCGCCGCGCCCGGTCCCAATAACGATGAGGACGACGACGACGACAACGGCACGCTTCAAACTGCCGGGACGTTCAACGGCGCGGCGCTGAGCGGCGTGGTAACGCTTGGACCTGGCGCGTCTGAACCCACTGGCGAAACCAACCCCACCACGAACCCATTGCCCGGCGAAGCAGTTGATGACCACTCCAACCGCACGGTAGATTTCGGCTTCTACCGCCTCGAATTGGGTAACCTGGTCTTCACCGACGTGGACAACGATGGGATCTTCACCCCCGGAACCGACACGCCCTTAGCCGGCGCGGAAGTGAGATTGTTTGCCGCCGACGGCACAACCCAAATCCTCGTCGGAGCAGACGGCATCCTTGGCACCGCAGATGACGGCCCGGCTCCTTTCACGACGGGTGGGACTGGCAACTACCTCTTCAGCGGCCTACCGGCGGGCAGTTACATCGTCCAAGTGACGCCGCCTGCGGGATACCTCAGCACGTTCGATACCGGCAACCCGGCAGATAGCGCCAACCCAGATACCAACGCCGATAACAACGACAATGGCATCGGCACACTAATCCCTGGAGCCGTATCGAGCGCGGTTGTTACTCTAACGCCCGGCAGCGCCGGCGCGCTCAACAACAACATCGTCACCTTAACCACCGGGACGACTCACAACCCGACGGTTGACTTCGGCTTCATCCTGCAAAGCAACCCCAACGGCATTACCAAGACCATCTTCGCCACGAACCAGCCGTTCACAGCAGGCGCCAACGTAGCCATCGGTGAAATTGTCACCTATCAGTTGACGCTCACGATCCCAACGGGAACTTTCACGAACGCCCAGGTCGTAGATACCCTGGTCAGCGGTCTCTCATTCATGGATTGCACGGCAATTACTTCCGGTACGCTGACCACCTCCAACCCCTTGGGCTTCGCGAACATCTGCGCCAACCCCACCGTAGATGACGCCGGCGGCGGCACGCCGACGGATGTCGGCCGCCGTGTCACGTTCAGTTTTGGAACCCTCACCAACCCCGGCGCGCCTCAAGATTTGACGATCCAATATCGCGCCGTCGTGCTGGATAGCGCCGCAAACCAATCGGGCGTGACCCTCGACAATAGCGCAGTCTGGACCTCCGACACAGGTTCGATCGGTCCCGCCGTCGCTACGGTCACTGTGGTTGAACCGGATGTTTCCATTGCAAAGACTTCCAACACATCGGTTGTTTCCATTGGCTCGGTCATTACACTGACCTTGACCATCGATCACACTGCCGCCAGCCAGACAAACGCGTATGACCTCGTCATCACCGACCCGCTTCCAGCAGAACTGGATATTGTCCCCGCCACGTTGAACTGTAACGCCGGCGCACAGCCGGCAGATGTCGGCGCGTGTCAATACATTCCTGGCACGCGCACGATTACCGGTACGTGGAGCAATTTCCAACTTGGCGGCGGCAACGCGCAGATCACCTTTGACGTGACCATAGTAGCGCTTCCCGCCACCAACGTCGCCAACGTGGCGTGGACGAGTTTGCCGGGCATTCCGCCCAGCCCTCCGGGCAACCCGCCGGGTCAACAGAACGGGAACGTTTTCTCACACGAACGCGACTATGACCCGGGCAGTAACATTGACGTCTATGGCGCTAACGCTTCGCTGGTCCTCGGTTCAGCGCTCGATGCCGGCGGAGTGGCGGGCGTTCGAGCCATCCCGGATACGGGCTTTGCCCCCAACGTGAAGACCGACTTGAGCGGCGTTCCGTTTGAATCGTATAGCGCGCTCGCCGGGAATATCTGGTTTGAAATTCCCGCGCTCGGCGTAAAAACCTCCATTGTCGGTGTGCCCTACCGCGATGAAAGTTGGAACGTCGCCTGGCTGGGCAGGCAGGCTGGCTGGTTGGAAGGTAGCGCCTTCCCCACGTGGCAGGGCAACAGTGTCGTCACGGGTCACGTCTATCTCTCCAACGGTTTGCCCGGTCCGTTCGTCAACTTGAACCAACTCAAATATGGCGATACGATCATCGTCCATGCGAACGGACAGAAATATACTTACGAGATCCGCACGAACAAGGTGGTCAGTCCCACCGACACATCCATCTTCAAGCACGAAAAACTAACGTGGCTTACGCTCGTTACGTGTAAGGAGTACGATGAGAAAACAAACTCCTACCGTCAACGTGTGGTGGTCCGCGCGGTGCTTGTAAAAGTGGAAGTCGACAAGTAAGACGAAAAACAAAAACGCCCCCGGAGAATTCCAGGGGCGTTCGATTCATCTGTCTGTCTTACCTCAGCCCCTGCTCCTGCTCAGACATCGTCACGGCATGCTCGAAGATCTCCAAACCTTCATCCACTTCCTTTTTGGTGATGTTCAACGGCGGCGCAAAGCGGATGGTGGACCTGCCGGATCCGAGTGTGAGCAGACCATGCTCGAAGGCAGTTTGTTCGATCATGTTGCGGATCTCCTCGTTCGGCTCTTTTGTGTTCTTGTCTTTCACGAATTCCACGCCGATCATCAAGCCTTTGCCGCGCACGTCGCCCATTGACGTGTGCCGCGCTTGAATCTCTTCCAGCGCGTCGATCATGTATTGCCCGACCTCCGCCGCGTTGGCGAGGTATTTTTCTTCAAGCAATTCAATGGTCGCGAGCGAGGCGGCGCAGGCGATGGGGTTTCCGCCGTAGGTGTTGCCGTGAGTCCCTTTGGGCCAAGTCATCACCGATTCGCGCGCAATGCACGCGCCCAGCGGGATGCCCGAGGCGATGCCCTTCGCGGAAACGACGATATCCGGTTCCACGCCCCAGTGTTCGATCGCCCACCATTTGCCCGTGCGTCCCATGCCCGATTGCACTTCATCCACGATGAGCAGGATGCCGTACTTGTCGCACAACTTGCGCAACGCGGGGAAGAACCCGGCAGGCGGCACAACATAGCCGCCCTCTCCCTGGATCGGCTCGACCAGCATACCGGCGATCTCGTCGCCGGGCACATTGTGGTTGAAAATTTCTTCCTCGATGAAGCGCACGCAGGTCTCGCCGTAATCCTCGCCCATTTTGCGATGCAGGATCGGACGATATTCATCCGGGAAGGGGACGTGCGTGACGCCCGGCATGAGCGGATAAAACCCGCGATGGTAATGCGGCTTGCTCGCGGTGAATGCTACAGACCCCATCGTGCGCCCGTGGAACGCGCCGAAGAAACCGATGAAGTTATGTCGCTTGGTGTGATACTTCGCCAGTTTGATGGCGGTCTCGACCGCTTCGGTGCCTGAATTAGTTAAAAATGTTTTTGCGCCTTCCTCGAACGGCGCGATCTCGTCTAACTTCTCGCTCAGGCGCACCCAGCCCTCGTGATAAAAATCGGACGAGATGTGCAGGAACTTTTCCGCCGCGTCTTTCACCGCTTTCACCACTTTCGGGTGCGAGTGCCCCGTTGAAAGCACGGCAATGCCCGCCATAAAATCAATGAAGCGGTTGCCGTCGGCGTCCCACACTTCCACGCCTTTGCCGTGATCCATCACAAACGGGTAAGCGCGCGGATACGACGACGAAATGACTTTCGCGTCTCGTTCAAGTATTGCCTTTGATTTCGGTCCAGGCAGATTCAATTTTTCCATTTAATACTCCTTGGTCATGTCATTCTGAGCGAAGCGAAGAATCTCCTCGCATTCAGGAGATTGCTTCGACCCAAAGAGCGGGTCTCGCAATGACATTAATTAATTTTTGGATAAAAAGCAACGCCTCATTCTCGACGTGAGGCTGGTTCAGCTTCGGACGGTTTTTACGCGTCCCTGTCCGCCGTCCACCATTTTGTGACCAGCCAGATGGGTGTCGCTACAACGATTCGAGTTTTCATTCCGCCCTCGTTCGTTTATAACGCGCCCAGGCAAGCGCGCCGAGCAGACCGACATCGTCGCCCAGCGCGGCTTTGGCGATGACCAGATCATCCAAATAATGCGGATGAAACGTGTGCTCGCGCAAACTTTCCTCGAATGGCTTGAAGAGCAGATCGCCGACTTGCGAAACTCCTCCGCCGAAGATCACAATGGACGGGTCGAAGATGGCGAGGTAATTTGCAACCGCGATGCCGAGGTAATGTCCAGCTCGTGAAAATGCCGAAATAGCGAGCGTGTCCCCTTGAAGCGCCGCGTCCGCCAACTGTTTTGCGGTCAGCTGTCCCTGCGAAGGAAGCGAGGTTTTTTGTCCCGTTTGAATCTGCTCGTTGGCGTAGCGCGCGATGGCAGTCCCCGATGAAAAGGCTTCCACGTGTCCGTTCTTGCCGCATCCGCACGGCGGACCGTTCGGGTCAACGATCATGTGACCGAGTTCGGCGCCGAGACCGTGAAATCCTTGCAGGAGGGTGTCGTTGCAGATCACGCCGCCGCCGACGCCTGTGCTGATGGTGAGGTAGACGAGGTTGTGATGCCCCTTGCCCGCGCCGAACGTCCATTCGCCGAAGCCTGCCATGTTGGCGTCGTTGTCAATGTGGACGGGAACGCCGAAATGCTCGGAGAGTTTGGAGGCAAGCGGGAAGTTTTGCCATTCGGGGATATTCGGAGTGGCAAGAATGGTTCCCGTGTATGGGTCGAGCGGACCAGGGGAGGCGACGCCGATGGAGGTCGCCTTTGCATCCCAGACGTTTTCGATCGCCTGCACCAAACGATCAAATACGCCAGGTTCTCTGGCGTTTGTGCGTGTGCGGAAATGGGCTACGGGTGTGATGCTTTCTGAGTTGTAAGAGGCGACGCGGATGTGCGTGCCGCCGAGGTCTACGGCGATGGTGAGCGACATGGTCGCCATTATAACCGAGCCGCCGCAGTCCCAAACCTTAGCCACGGATACTTCGACAGGCTCAGTACAAGTTTCACGAATTCGCACGGATTATTTTTAAAAAATCGGTGAAAATCAGTGAAATCCGTGGCTAAAAATCTGTGAGCTTCACTCATCCCGCCAGAAACGGAGCCCCATAATTTTTCTTGGCGTTCTTTGCGCGCTTGGCAGTCATATTAAAATCTGACGGCATGATCTTTCAATAACCGCTCGACAAATTGTCCGTTTTGAAACGCGAATGTCGCCTATGGGCGAATTCCACGAATTTTCAAGAATTCATTCGCTCCATTCGGGAATTCGCGATATTCGCGCTGAGGTTTTTTCCGATTTTTAGAAAGACGTGAACGGAGAGTTGACTCGGTTTTCCATCCCTGCTACACTCATTTCATGCCGAAAAGTAAATGGGTTGCTCGTTTTCCGTTTCTCGAAGACCTGCGCGAGGCGGCGCGGTGGTTTACGCCTGGCTTGGGCGTCAAACGCTGGTTCTTTTTCATTATGGCAGGCGTCACGTTGTTGGGCGTGGGTTTTGCCATCCTCCTTTTGGATTTGTACCGCACCGATTCAACCAACGAATTGTTGCTGACGTTCCTTTCCTATGCCTCGCTTCGCTTCCTGCCGCGCGAGATCAGAGCGCTGTTGTTTGGCGGAATTGGGATTTGGCTCGTCGGCTATGGCATCGTGCGACTCAACCGCTCGCTTCTTCGTCCGTACCTGCGGACGGGGCGCGTCTTACTCGACGATTTGAGCGATTACCGCCGCCGCAAACGCGGACCCCGCATCGTCGCCATCGGCGGCGGACACGGGCTGTCGAATCTCTTGCGCGGCTTGAAGGAATTTACGCGGAATCTGACGGCGGTCGTCACCGTCGCGGACGACGGCGGCTCATCGGGTCGCCTCCGCGCGGACTTTGGGATTCTTCCGCCAGGCGATATCCGCAACTGCCTCGCCGCGCTCTCCAACGACGAGCAAATGCTGACTCAACTTTTTCAATATCGCTTCAGCGGCGCGGGCGATCTGAGCGGACACTCGTTTGGAAATTTATTCATCACCGCGCTTGCAGACATCACTGGCAGTTTCGAGGGCGCGATCGCCGAGTCGGGCAAAGTCCTGTCCGTGAGTGGACGCGTCCTCCCATCCACGTTACATGATGTGCAACTTGTCGCGGACATGCAATTGCCGCACGTCGTGAACGAAGTCCGTGTGGAGGGGGAGAGTCGCATCCCGCAGATGGCGGGTCAGGTTCGGCGGGTCTGGCTCGAACCGAATGACGCGCCCGCGTATCCGCCTGTCTTGAAGGCAATCCTCAACGCGGATATGATCGTTGTTGGACCTGGAAGTTTGTACACCAGTCTCTTGCCAAACCTGCTCGTGCAGGATTTACTCGGCGCGATGCGTTCCAGCCGCGCGGTGAAAGTCTACGTGTGCAATCTCGCCACTCAAGCGGGCGAAACGGATTTGTTCACGTGCTACGACCACGTCCACGCGTTGGAGGAACACATCGGTGAACGCGTCTTCGACGTGATATTGTGCAACAGCAATTACGAAGGTCAACTCAACGAGGACTCGCAATGGGTGATCGCAGACGAGAAGATACTCGCCGACCCGCGCACCTTCTGCACCGACTTGATCAACGAATCCCAACCGTGGCGGCACGATTCGAATAAACTGACTTCGGCGTTGATCGAAGTGTTGGACGAGTATACGGGTCCGTTGGAGTGAGTTACTTTCATCCTCAATTCTCTCGCAATCGTCACATTCTTTCCTTCGTTGCGATTGCCGCATTTTCCCTATGATAAAATCCCATCAGAA
This sequence comes from Anaerolineales bacterium, assembly GCA_020847435.1. GTDB lineage: Bacteria > Chloroflexota > Anaerolineae > Anaerolineales > Villigracilaceae > Defluviilinea. Next base: position 46,742 of record JADLBX010000041.1, on the reverse strand, counting down.
AATTCAATCAACATCATTTTCGGAGGAATAAAATGACAACTAAAATCGGCATCAACGGATTTGGACGCATCGGGCGGCTTGTGTTTCGCACCATCAAAGAGAGGCATCCCAACGAGATCGAAGTGGTTGCCGTGAACGATTTGTTCGACGCGGCGACCAATGCGCATTTGTTGAAATATGACTCGACCTACGGGAAATACGATGGAACAATTGAAGTTGTGGATGGCAATCTCGTCATTGACGGCAAGACGGTCAAAGTCACCGCCGAGAAAGACCCTGCCGCCATCAAATGGAAGGACATGGGCGTAGACATCGTGATCGAGTCCACGGGCTTTTTCACCGACGCGACTAAAGCCAAGGCGCACATCGAATCGGGCGGGGCGAAGAAAGTCATCATCTCAGCGCCAGCAAAAAATGAAGACATCACCATCGTCCTCGGCGTCAACGATGATAAATATGACCCAAAGAAACACAACATCGTTTCCAACGCCTCTTGCACCACGAACGGACTTGCTCCTGTCGCAAAAGTCCTCAACGACAAATTCGGAATTGAAAAAGGCGTGCTGACCACCGTCCACGCGTACACCAACTCGCAGAAACTGCAAGACCTCGGCGCGAAAGACCCGCGCGATGCGCGCGCCGCAGGGCAGAACATCGTCCCGTCCGCGACGGGCGCGGCGAAGGCGGTCGGGCTTGTCATCCCCGAGCTCAAAGGCAAGTTCGGCGGCATGGCGTTCCGCGTCCCCACGCCGACCGTTTCCGTCGTTGACTTCACCGCGACCCTCAACAAAGAAGCCACCGCCGACGACATCCGCGCGGCGATGGTCGAATACGCGCGCGGTCCGATGGAGGGCATCCTCGACGTGACCGACGAGCCGCTCGTCTCCACCGATCTGCGCGGCACAACCTATTCGAGCGTGTTCAGTTCGCTCGATACGCTCGTCATCGGCAACATGGTCAAGGTGGTGGCGTGGTACGACAACGAGTGGGGCTACGCCTGCCGCACTGCCGACCTCGCGGCGATGATGGCGAAGAGCTTGTAAGAGGTACACACGTACACAGGTAGACAGGTACACAGGGCAATGCGCACGACCTTGTGTACCTGTTTCCTTGTCTACCTGTTTACATGCGGAGCATCCCATGAACAAAAAAAACGTCAAAGACATTGACCTCAAAAACAAACGCGTGTTGATGCGCGTGGATTTCAACGTCCCGATGGCGGACGGCAAAGTGACCGACGACAAACGCATCCGCGCCGCGTTGCAGACGATTCAATATTGTTTGGATCAAGGCGCGTCCGTCATTTTGATGAGTCATCTCGGGCGACCAAAATCCGCTTCGGATTCTCAATTCAGCCTGCGCGCGGCTTCGGAAGTTTTATCCGCCCTTCTAGCGCGTCCCGTCAGCATGGCGCCTGATTGCATCGGACCCGAAGTTGAAAAGATGGCGAAAGAGTTGAAATCGGGCGAAGTGTTGATGCTCGAAAACACGCGCTTCCACGCGGGCGAAGAACAGAACGACCTTGAACTCGCACGGCAACTCGCCTCGCTGGGCGAGGTATTCGTCAACGATGCGTTCGGATCGGCGCACCGCGCCCATGCCTCGACTGAAGGCGTCGCGCGTTTCCTGCCAGCCGTTTCAGGTTTCTTGATGGAGCAGGAACTCGAATATCTCGGGCGCGCGGTGGCGAATCCCGAACATCCCTACATTGCGATTCTCGGCGGGGCAAAGATCAGCGACAAGATTCTCGTCGTCGAAACCCTGCTCGCCAAATGCGACAAACTCATCATCGGCGGCGGCATGGCAAATACTTTCCTCGCCGCGCAGGGATTGAACATGCAAGATAGTCTCGTCGAGGCGTCATCGTTGAAAACTGCAAAAGAGATCATGGCGAAATCTGGCGATAAATTGATTCTGCCAGTGGACGCGGTCATCGCGGATAAATTCGCCGAGGACGCGAACACCCAAGTCGTTGACGTGGACAAAATCCCCGCTGGCTGGCGCATGTTGGACGTGGGACCGAAAACCGTCGGCGTGTATCAAGCCGCGTTGGAGGGAGCCAAACTGATTGTCTGGAATGGACCCGTCGGCGTGTTCGAGATGCCGAAGTTCGCCGAAGGGACGTTCGCCCTCGCCCGCATGTTGGCGGAATCCAAAGCCGTCACCGTGATCGGCGGCGGCGATTCGGCGAGCGCGGTCAAGAAGGCGGGCGTCGCCAAACAAATGACGCACGTCTCCACAGGCGGCGGCGCCTCGCTGGAATTTTTGGAGGGCAAGGAATTGCCTGGCGTCGCGGCGTTGTTGGATAAGTAGTTGAATGTCGTTGCGAGGAGCCCGTAGGGCGACGAAGCAATCTCCACCTACGTGACGGAGATTGCTTCGTCACTTCGTGGCTCGCAATGACGGGCGATTTTATATTTCAATTCCCCAACAATTTACAAAGCGATAAACCCGAATTAACAAGCCTCGACTATAATTTGCCCACTGCGGAGAGGGCGCTTCGCACTTCATTGTGTGATGTGCCTCTCAAATCTGGCAGTACGAAGCGCTCTTGCGTCGGTGAGATTCATGTCTTTCAACGTCGGCGATAACGTCGGACCATACAAGATCATTGAGCAGTTGGGGCAGGGCGGCATGGCGACCGTGTACAAAGCCTATCACGCCTCGCTGGACCGTTACGTTGCGCTCAAAGCCCTGCACGCCGCGTTCGGCGAAGACGCGACATTTTCGATGCGTTTTCAACGCGAGGCGCGGGTGGTGGCGAAACTTGAACATCCGCACATCGTGCCAGTGTACGATTATGCCGAACATGAAAAACGCCCGTATCTGATCATGAAATTCATCGAGGGGGATACGCTCAAGGCTCTGCTTAACAAAGGACCTCTGACTTCGGCTCAAATCGAAAAAGTAGTGGACTCAGTCGGGTCGGCGCTTTCGTATGCCCACAAGCAGGGAATCCTTCACCGTGACATCAAACCGTCCAACGTGCTGGTAACGCCCGACGGCGAAATGTATCTTGCCGACTTCGGCTTGGCGCGCATCGCTCAATCGGGCGAGTCGACTCTTTCGTCCGATATGATCATGGGGACGCCGCAGTATATTTCGCCTGAGCAGGCGATGGGCAAGAAAGACCTCGACGCCGGCACGGATATTTACTCGTTTGCCGTGATGCTCTACGAAATGGTGGTGGGACAAGTGCCGTTCAGCGCCGACACGCCGTTCTCCATTATTCACGATCACATTTACACGCCGCTCCCGCTTCCGCAGTCCATCAACCCGAGCGTGCCGGAGCCGGTGCAGCGCGTGTTGTTAAAGGCGCTTGCCAAGGAGCGCGCAGACCGCCACGCGTCGATAACCGAATTGGCGACCGCGTTCAAGCAGGCGTGGAGCGAATCCGGCGTACCGATGACGGGGACGTCGGTGACGATCGCCAAACCGGTTGCGGCGCCGGAGCAGACGCGGATGAAGTCCACAGCCGAGCCGACTAAAATGGCGGCAAAGGTTGAAGTCGCCGCGCCAGCCGTAAAGGTCGAAAAGAAACGTTCGTCGTTCGTCTGGGTGGGCGTGATTGTGTTAATCGGTTTGTGTCTTGGCGGGTTGTTTATCGCGCGTCAGAATCGCCTCTTTGCATCGTTCCTAAATCAGCGCGCGACCGATCGCCCGGGCGTTGCGGCGACGATCACGGCGAAGCCGATCCAGATGTTGCCGCCGCCGACGCTTCAGCCGCTGACGCAAGCCCCGCCGCCGAATATGCCCCCCGAGGCGCTTGCCGCGCAACAACGCGCGAAGGATAATCCGAACGATTTGAACGCGCAATTGGATTTGGCGCTCGCGCTGTGGAGCGCGCAGATGCCCGGCGCAGCGTATGACACGTTGTTGAAAGTGGTCTCGCTTGCCGGTCCCGACAACGAAGCGTTTTATGCGCAGGCGGGCGAAAAGTTTGCCGCCATCGAGGGCTGGCTCCCGGCGGCGGCGATGTATTTCCAGCCGATGAAAACGTACAGTATCGGCGCGGCGCCGGAGGCGCTTGAGATCGCGTTCCATGAGGCGGTGTACAAAGGCGCGCAAATGCGGGAGGCGGGAGTGGTTTTGCCGTTCGATAGATTGGCGCAAGTGGACCAGCCGATCTCGCTGATCGCGCAGGCGCGCAACGCGTTCTATCTCGGTCGGCTCGGTGAAGCGAACACGTTCTTGAATCAGGTGAAGCGCCTCGCGCCGAACATGCCCGAAGCCTTTTTGCTCGAAGCGGAGTTTTCTTCGCTGACCGATAAACCGAACGAAGCCCGCCTGATTGCAAACGGGCTGACTGCGGACCTTTCCGCCCCGGCGTGGATCCGCGCTTTTGCGGAAGGGATCATTCAAAAACTGCCGAAGTAAATTATGAACAATCGAAAACCTTTTGTTGCCGGTAATTGGAAGATGAATAAGACCGCCGCGGAAGCCCGCGCGTTGGTTGCGGCGATGCTTGCACCGTTGCGTGAGATCGCCGGCGTTGAGAAAGTGTTGTGTCCGCCGTTCACTGCGATTCCTGCCGTGTCTGCCGCGCTGGCTGGCGCCGACATCGGCGTCGGCGCGCAAAACATGCACTGGGAGGCGAAGGGCGCTTTCACCGGCGAACTCGCGCCGAACATGGCACGGGAGTTTTGCGGCTACGTGATCCTCGGTCACTCGGAGCGGCGCGCCTATTTCGGCGAGACAGACGAGCAGGTGAATCGCAAACTCCGCGCGGCGTTGCAGGCTGGCCTCATCCCGATCGTTTGCGTGGGTGAAACGTTGGACGAATACGAATCCGGGCGGACGGGGGAGGTTGTCGCCCGCCAGATCAAATTGGGTTTCGCCGGCGTGGACTCAGCCTCGGCGGCGCGCGCGGTGGTGGCGTATGAACCGGTCTGGGCGATCGGCACGGGCAAAGCCTCCAGCGGCGAGAACGCGAACGGGGTGGTGCGGCAGGTCATTCGGCGCGCGTTGAGCGAAACATTCAACGATGCGTTCGCCGAGTCGGTGCGCGTGTTATACGGCGGTTCGGTGACGGCGGCAAACGCGGCGGAGTTCTTCTCTCAGCCTGAAATTGACGGCGCGCTCGTGGGCGGCGCCAGCCTCAAGCCCGATGAGTTCGTCGCGATTGTAAAGGCGGCGGTTGGACCATAGACAATAGACCGCCGAAGACGATCGGTTGTCCATTGTCCATGGTCGCTTGGGGAAACGCATGACTCAACTCGACGGTCTGTTCTGGTTCGTCATCATGCTTTTGCCGCTGATCTTTCTTCAGCGGCTTTTGCATCGTGAGATTCAAGCGGTATTTTTGATCCTCACGCGCGATGGAACGCTCACGATGGGGATTTTTTCGTTGATCTTTTTGCCCGGCGTGTTTCTGCATGAACTCAGTCATTTTTTGATGGCGAAACTCCTGCGCGTGCCGACGGGACGGTTTTCCATCCTGCCGCGTCCGTTGCCAGATGGACGCCTGCAACTCGGATATGTGGAGACGGCGCGCGCGGATATTGTGCGCGATTCGCTGATCGGCGCGGCGCCGCTCATCGCCGGGACGGTTGTTGTGGCGTATGTGGCGATCTACCGCCTCGACATGCGCGTCCTGTGGGATACGCTCCGCAACGGGCAATTTAACCTATTCTGGTTGGGAATCGTCTCGCTTCCGCGCGTCAGCGATTTTTACCTGTGGTTCTATCTTACTTTCGCCGTGAGCAGTACCATGACGCCCTCTGAATCGGACCGCCACGCGTGGCTGAATTTGGCGCTGGCTGTGGGTCTGCTATTCGCGGTTGCCCTGCTCGTCGGCGCGGGTCCGTGGATGTTGAGCAACGTCGCGCCGTTGGTGAGCGAGTTTCTCAGTTCGGTCGCGGTGATCTTCGGCTTGAGCGCGGCAGTCCACGCCGTTTTGGTTTTACCCATTGCATTGATTCACAAACTGCTGGCGCGCGTCACCGGGGTGGATATAAAGTAACCTGAGTTCGGGGTAAATCTTTTTAGGACACGGATTACACGGAAAGCGCGGAAGAATCTGTAAAATTACGGAAAAATCTGTGAAGTTCACGAAACCTGTACTGAGCCTGTCGAAGTATCCGTGTACGAAGTTCCCTGATAGTCCTTGAAAATTTGACCGAGCCTTATCAAAAGCAAACGCAAGATAAATCTTGCGGTCCAGTGGAATGGTTTCGGGTTGAACCTCTTCTGAACGGATGATTTTCATCACTGGGGTAGGCGTGAAAATCCTGTACAATTCAAATGATGACACAGACTTCCCAACGCTGGTTTGACTCGGTCCGCGCGACCACAAAAGATTTACTCGCGATCCCTTCCGTTAGCCCAAGCGCGGACGGGGAAAATCGCTGTGCGGAAAAAATCGCCGAGTTGTTGACGACAGGACGCGATTCACTTCGCCCGGTATTTTGGGATACCGGCGACGGGCGGAAAAGCGTCGCCTGCCTGCTCAAAAGCCGTCACCCGCGTAACACAGGGAAGACCATAGTTTTGATGAGTCACTTCGACACGGTGGGTGTGGATGATTTTGCGCGCTTCGGAAATACGAGTATCGCTTTCGATCCCGACGCTCTGGCAAAAGAAATGCGAGCCAGCCTCGAAGCGAAAATGAAGACCGGGGGCTTGGAGGCTTCGGAGAAATCCGCGTTCGAGGCGTTGCGCTCCGGCGAGTGGATGTTCGGGCGCGGCTCGGTGGATATGAAGTCCGGCGTGGCGATCAACATTGAATTGATGCGTGAGTTTGCGCGCCCGCTGGGAAACGGTCAGCGGTTGATTGATAACCTCGCCGGCAACCTGCTCTTTCTTTCCTGTCCCGACGAAGAGACCGAATCGGCTGGAATCCTTTCGGCTGTACCTGAATTGTTGAAACACCGCGACGCTGAAAACCTGACCTACCTCGGCATGGTCAACACCGATTACACCGCGCCGCGCGATGCAGACGCATCCGCGCGTTACATTTACTCCGGCACGATCGGCAAACTTCTACCCTCGTTTTACATCCTCGGCGTGCGGACGCACGTCGGCGAAATCTTCCGCGGCGTAGACGCGGCGCACATCGCGGCGGAGTTGGTCAGCCGCATCAACCTCAACCCGGAGTGGGTTGACGTGTGGCGGGGCGAATTGGGCGGAGAAAAAATTACCGAGGTCGCGCCGCCGCCGGTCGCTTTGCAAATGCGCGACCTCAAACCGTCGTACAACGTGGAGACGGCGGGCGACGCGTTCGTTTACGTCAATTGGCTGACGTTGACGATCACGCCCGAACAGGCGCTGGAAAAAATGAAGACAGCCGCGTCCGCCGCGCTGGCCTCGGCGTTGCAACGCATCGAGGCGGCGTTCGCCGAATTCGAAGCGCGAGGCGGGCAGGCGGTTCCGCCGCCGGTCCGCACGCCGAATGTTTTGGATTACGCCTCGCTATTTCGCGAAGCGCAAGCGCGTTGGGAGGCGGCGAATCAAACCGGTCAATTCACGGGTTGGCTGGCTTCAAAGGCGGAGGAGTTCAAGTCGCTGGCGGGTGACGGGCGCGAGTTGAGCCGCATGATCGTCGCTGAATTGGCGCGGGTTGCCCAACTGAGTGGACCTGCTGTGATCGCGTTTTTCTCGCCGCCGTATTACCCGTCCGTGTCGCCGCGCGAAAACGAATTGATGCACGCGCTCAAGTTTGCGCTGGCGCGCCAGGACCAGCCGATTCAATTCCGCGGGTTTTACCCGTACATTTCTGATCTGAGTTACGTTCGGCTGGATGACGGCATCGAAGTTGATTCGGTGAAGAAGAATATGCCGCTCTTCGACCTGCGCGGCGCGGCGCACGCGCTTTTTTACGCGTTGGATTCGGCGAAATGGGACGACATCCGCGCGTTGGATTGCCCGGTCGTTAACCTCGGTCCCTTCGGGAGCGACGCGCACGGGTTGCACGAGCGCGTCCACATGCCGTATTCGTTCGAGAGCGTGCCGCAGATTATTTTTGAAACGATCCATCAAGCGTTGGAGAGGAATTGACATGATCATCGGTATTCCAAAAGAAACGCGTCCGTTTGAGTTCCGGGTGGGGCTGAATCCCGCGGGGGTGGAGCATCTCGCCGCGCAGGGGCGCCAGGTCTACGTCGAGAAAGACGCGGGCAGTGAGGCTGGGTTCAAAGACCACGAGTACGAATCCGCCGGGGCGCGCATCGTCTACGCGGGAGAGGAAATCTTCGCGCGCGCCGATCTGGTGTTGAAAGTGGCGCGTCCGTTGCAGCGCGAACTGGAATGGCTGAAGCCCGGCGCGGCGCTCACCGGCTTGCTGCATCTTTCCGCGGCGCGGCGCGACAAAGTGGAAATCCTGCTCGAAAAGAAAATTACCGCGATCGCGTATGAGCAAATTCAATTGCCCGATGGATCGTTGCCGTTACTGCGCCCGTTCAGCCAGATCGGCGGGAGCATGACGGCGCAAGTGGCGGCGCGGCTGTTGCAAAATAATTGGGGCGGCAAGGGAATTTTGCTCGGCGGCGTGCCGGGCGTTCCGCCTGCCGAGGTGTTGATCCTGGGTTCGGGCATCGTCGGCACGTATGCCGCGCAGGCGTTTATCGGTTTGGGCGCGCACGTGACCGTGATCGGCGACGACCTTGTGAGTTTGCAAAAAATTTCCGACCGCTTTCCCGGAATCGTCACGATGATGTCTACCAAGCGCAACCTCGAACGCGCGACCATGTACGCGGATGTGGTCGTCGGCGCGGCGCTGGTGATCGGCGAACGCGCCCCGGTGTTGGTGACGCGTGAAATGCTCCGCGCGATGAAGCCGCGCTCGGTGGCGATTGACGTGAGCATTGACCAGGGCGGTTGTTTTGAAACGTCGCGCCCGACTACGCACGACGCGCCGACTTTCGTGGACGAGGGCATCGTTCACTATTGCGTGCCGAACATGCCCGGGGTTGTGGCGCGCACCGCGACGCACGCGTTCGTCAATGCCGCCATGCCGTATTTATTGCGCCTGGCGAACGAAGGGGTCGAAGCCGCCATCGCCAACGACTCTGCGCTCGAAAAAGGCGTCAACACACATCAGGGCAGGCTCGTCCATTTGACTTTGCTCAAGGAGCGCTAAGATGGATTGGACAAAAATTTATGAGTCTCGCGTCACCTCTGCGCAGGAGGCGGTGAAGGCGGTCAAGTCCGGCAACCGAGTCTTTCTGACGGGCAACGTGTCGGTCCCGCAAAAGTTGCTCGGCGCGTTGGTGGATTACGCCCCGCATCTATCCGACGTGGAGGTTTGCCAGGCGCTGACGATCGGTCCCGCCGAGTACGTCAAACCCGAGCTCGATGGACATCTACGCGTGAATACGATGTTCATCAGCGCGAACGTCCGCCGGGCGGTGCAGGCCGGTCAGGCAGATTTCACTCCGGTTCTTCTTTCGGAATTTCCTCTGCTGTTCAAGCGCGGCATTTTACCGCTCGACGCGGCGCTGGTGCACGTCTCGCCGCCGGACGAACACGGCTTTTGCAGTTTCGGCGTGGAGGTGGGTCTGACCAAGTCCGCCGCCGAAACCGCGAAGATCATCATCGCCGAGGTGAATCAACAGATGCCGCGCACGCTGGGCGATGCGTTCATCCATGTGAGCCGCTTGAACTACATCGTCCCGGTGGATTATCCCATCGTGGAAATGGCGATGGGGGAGGAAGGCAACCCGGAGATCGTCGAAAAGATCGCCGGCTACGTCGCGGAACTGATTCCCGACGGCGCGACCATGCAAATGGGCATCGGCGCCATCCCCGACGCGGTCTTGAAATATTTACGCAACAAGAAAGACCTCGGCGTGCACAGCGAGCTATTTTCGGACGGCGTGATCGAACTGGTCAACGAAGGCGTGTTGACCGGCGCGCGCAAGTCGCTTCATCCAGGCAAGATCATCGCGGGCTTCATCCTTGGCACGAAAAAATTGTACGCTTGGGTGAACGACAACCCGCTCATCGAGTTGCATCGTACGGAATACATCAACGACCCATTTGTCATCGCGCAGAACGAGCGCATGGTGGCGATCAACTCTGCCATCGAGGTTGATCTCACCGGGCAAGTCTGCGCCGATAGCATCGGTCCTAAACTGTACAGCGGCGTGGGCGGGCAGTTGGATTTCATCTACGGCGCATCTAGATCGAAAGGCGGTGTCCCGATCATTGCCCTGCCAAGCACGACCACGCTGAAAGATGGTACACTGGTGACGCGCATCGCGTCCATGTTGAAGCAGGGCGCGGGTGTGGTGACCAGCCGTAATCACGTCCGATTCGTTGTCACCGAGTATGGGGTCGCTGATTTGTACGGCAAATCCATCCGCGAGCGCGCCAGACAGTTGATCGGAATCGCGCATCCCGATTTCCGCGCGGAGTTGGAAGCGCAGGCAAAGGAATTGCATTATCTGTAGAAGCAAGCGCGCGCAACATCGTGCAGTAATTCACCGCGGAGGGTGGTGTTCTTCTACTCTGCGGTGAGTTTATTTTTATTGAGGCTGATATGACGAGGAATGTAAAGATCGTAGCCACAGTGGGACCTGCCAGCCAGAGCGAGGAGGTTCTCGAACTACTGGTGCGAGCGGGCATGAATGTGGCGCGCCTGAATTTTTCGCACGGCACACACGAGACGCACTCTGCGAGCATCGCGTTGGTTCGCAAAGTTTCGGAGCGACTTGGTATGCCGGTCGGCATTTTGCAAGATCTGCAGGGACCGAAGATTCGCGTCGGCGAATTGGAATCGACGCTGCAATTGGTCGAGGGCGAGCAGGTGTTTTTGTACGCAACGGGGACGACCCCGCCAAACCGCGACGGACAAAAAATCCCTGTGGATTTTCGACAACTTTTCGATTCCGCCCGACCTTCGGATCGACTCCTGCTCGACGACGGCCGTCTCACCCTTGAGGTTGTTTCTATCGAGAATCGGAACGCGCTGACGGCGAAGGTGATCGTTGGCGGTTCGCTGTCGTCGCATAAAGGAATCAACTTGCCCGGTATTCACTTGCGAATTGCGGGCTTCACAGAAAAGGATGAAGCCGACCTCGCGTTCGGCATCTCGCAAAACGTGGACGCGGTCGCCGTTTCTTTTGTGCGCAGCGCGGAGGACGTGAAGAAAGTCCGCTATGCGATGGAGCGTATGTCGAACGGTAAACGCCTGCCGATGTTGATCGCCAAACTTGAAAAACCCGAAGCGCTGGACAATCTCGATTCGATTCTCGACCATGTGGACGGCGTGATGGTGGCGCGCGGCGACCTCGGCGTGGAACTTCCGCCTGAGCGCGTGCCTGTTTTACAAAAGCATATCATCCGCGCGGCGAACGCGCGCGCCAAGCTGGTGATTACCGCGACGCAAATGCTGGAGTCGATGATCACGAATCCGCTTCCCACGCGGGCGGAGGCGTCGGATGTCGCGAACGCCGTCTTTGACGGGACCGACGCGGTGATGCTTTCCGCCGAATCGGCGGCGGGGAAATATCCCGTCGAATCGGTGCAGATGATGGATCGCATCGTGCGCGAAGCCGAGTTTCACTTTAAAGAGTGGGGGATGGAGCAGAATATCAGCGGCTTTGAATATGGCGACGCGGCTTCGATGGCGCGCGCCGCGCAGGCGTTGGCGAACGATAAAAACGTCACCGCTGTGGCAAGCTTTACCATGCGCGGGCAGACCGCCTGGTTGATATCCAAGATCCGTCCGCGCGTGCCGGTGCTGGCGTTTACGCCGAACGAAGACACGTACCATAGGCTGACGCTGCTTTGGGGTGTGCGTCCGCAACTTGTGCCGTTTGCGAAATCGCTGGAGGAAATGCTCGATTTTGTGGACGCCGCCCTGATCCGCTCGGATGTGGTGCGTTCGGGCGATCAGGTGGTGCTGGTGTGCGGCTTCCCTGTTGGGACCGTGAGACCGCCAAACATGGCGTTGCTGCATACGGTGGGGGAGAATTAGACGAATCGTTGGTCGAGTAGTCCTGCGATGCTTGCCGCGAAATGAATCGAGACCAACGGCTTGTATTGCAAATTAACAATTAAACCGAGCAATCCGTTTTGAACCACGGAGACACCGAGTCACGGAGTTTAAATCCTTTTTTTTCTCTGTGTCTCCGCGTCTCAGTGGTTTTCCCTTGGCGTTTTCAAGTCAAATTTATTGCTCGATTATTTTGGAAAGGTACAATAAAAGCGAAAAGCAACTTGAACAGCGGCGGTTTCGATACATCTTTCGCTAGCGCTTCGGGCTACTCAACCTCCATACTTTCTCGTTGAAATCAGAATCCCAACTCCGATCAACACGCCGCCAAACAAGAACAGCGGCGTGACTGTTTCGCCCAAGAATAACCAGCCGAGCAGGGTTCCGACAATGGGTTGAGCGAAGAACGTCAACGAAGCGATTGTGGCGGGCAGTTCTTTGAAGGCATAGTTCCACAGGAACATGGCGATGGCGGTCGAGATGACGCCGAGGAAGAGAATCCCGCCGATGATTCCGACAGTGATCTCGCCGGTGCCGTACGCCGAAATTTCCCTGAAACCCAAGATTGCCGATGAGGGAATCCCTCCCAGCAACATGACCGCGCTGGAAGCGAGCAAGTCAATATTCCCTGAGACCTTTCGCACCAGCACGGAGTACAACGCCCAGGTAAGCCCCGCGAAAAACAAAAGCAGGTTTCCTGAAAACAAGGAAGGGGATAGCTGTGCCGTGCGCGGATCAATGACTGCCAGCACGCCGATGGTTGAAATCGCCAGAGCGAGAATTTGTCGCCCCGTTATTTTCTCTCGAAGCAGGATAAAGGCAAATGCCAAGACGAACGCGGGCGTCGCGGAGGTGATCAACGCGCCGTTCGATGCCGACGATAATTTCGTCCCGGTGAATTGGAAGCCGAGCGAAATCCCGTATCCCACCACGCCGACGAGAAAACACTGAAGAATCTGTTTGCGCGTGAGCGGCGCGTTCGGCTTACGGAGCCAGATCACAGCCGCGAGGGAAAGGAATCCCAGCGCAAGGCGGAGAGTCAACAGCGCGAACGGGGGAATGACTTCCAGCACGACTTTGCTCACCACGTACATGCCGCCCCAAATGGACGCCGCGCCAAGTCCGCTGAGGAGGGCGATTACTTTTTTATCCATGAAGCGGGGAATTATACCCGGCTCTCACTCGAAGGATTTGGCTTGCCTGCTCTGTTTGATCTCCCCTCTACGTTTCTTTGACCGCAACCGATTTTCCTTCGACGTCTCTGTCGGCTTCGTCTTTTTCCGCGTCTTCGGCTTGACCAACGCCTTGCGGACCAGCGCGGCGAAGCGCTGGATTGCGTCCTCGCGGTTTCGCTCCTGCGTGCGGAATTGTTTCGCCTCGATCAGCACAATCCCATCGCTCGTTGCGCGTTTGCCTGCGAGATGAAGCAGTCGAGTTTTCACATCTTCGGGCAGCGACGAAGCGCGCACGTCAAATCGCAACTGCACCGCCGTCGCGACCTTGTTGACATTCTGCCCGCCCGGTCCCGACGCGCGAATGTGATCAAAGTGCAATTCACTCTCGTTGATTTTTATTGAAGGAGAGATTATGAGCATAAGCAACACCCCTCTCCTTTAGGAGTTCAGGGGCGGACAGGGTTGAGTCTCGGCTTGATTTCTTGAACCGCCAAGCCCGCTAAGAGACTGTTTCTTAACTTCTTTTTTTGGACACGGACAACACGGATTACACTGATTTTCACGAAAAAAATCATTTTAAAATCTGTTCTTTTCCGTGTGTTCCGTGAAATCCGTGTACAAAACAGTGACAGTTTAGACTTAAGAAACGCTCTCTAAGGGCGCCAAGTCTTAATTCTTTCTTTGCGTTCTTCGCGCTCTTGGCGGTAAATCTTATGACCTGTCTGCCCTCAAACCTTTAGGAGAGGGGCAGGGGGTGAGGTCGATTGGATATCAAAACATCAACGAGTTGACCTTGTCGATCATTTCGGGAGCGGGTCGCAAATCCGCTTCGGTGAGGCGGTTGAGCGGCGTATCCACGAGGTTGTAGGTATCCGTGAGGGACGGTTTGTTTTCCGAAACATAGATCAAACCCGTGATCAGCCAATTTTTTTGTTGCGCCTCTTCGAGCACGCGCAGGGCTTCGAAGCGATTAAACGGGTCATGACTCTTCTCGAGATTTTTCAGGATGACGGTCGAACCGTCGTGCATTGCCACTTCGCGCACCTCGCCCGCTTCCAATTCCTTTTCAAGCATAATCTCCTGGCGCGGCGCGATATAGGTGATGTCGTGGAGCGGCTCTTCGTGATCCTTGCCCCACGCGTACGAATGGTGGGCGTTATCCGCGTTGTTGAAGGTCACGCACGGGCTGATGATGTCGAGGACCGCAATGCCGCGATGCGCGAACGCGGCTTTGAGCAATTCCTTCACCTGTTTTGCGTTGCCCGCGAACGAGCGCGCCACAAAGGTCGCGTTCGAGATGACCGCCTCCATGCAGATGTCAACAGGCATGTAGGGGTTCGTGCCTTGCTTTTTCAGTTCAAGCCCGCGTTCGGCGGTGGCGGAGAATTGACCCTTTGTGAGTCCGTACACGCCGTTGTTTTCGACGATGTACACCAAATCCAAATTACGGCGCATCACATGTTTGAATTGACCCATGCCGATGCTGGCTGTATCGCCGTCGCCCGAAACGCCGATGCCTTTGAGCGTGTGGTCGCCGAAGAGTCCGCCGGTAGCGATCGAGGGCATACGTCCATGCAGGCTGTTGAAGCCGAACGAACGGTTCATAAAATACGTGGGGCTTTTACTCGAACAACCGATGCCGCTGAATTTCAACACGTTTTCAGGCAGCACGTTCATCTCATACATCGCGCCGATGATCTGATTCGAGATCGAATTATGACCGCACCCCGCGCACAGGGTCGTTGGCGCGCCGCGGTAATCGTTCTTGGTCAAGCCGACTGAGTTGACGTTTGCGGGTACGCCCGCCATAGGTAATGCAGACATTATTTGATTCCTTTCCTGCCGTGCTTTGAAATGATGTTCTTCAACGTTTTACGTATTTGCCGCTTTCGCCAGGATCCCCTCGCGCACCCAGCGCGCGGAGGCAGGCATACCATCGCCGTGAGCGACGGAGATCAGCCTTGCGACATATTGGGGATACGCCAAACTCAACGCCTGATATAACTGCCCATCCCGGTTCATTTCCACGACGTACACCTGCTCGTGCTCCCCGACGAACTCCTCCACCTCGGCCGCCAGCGGCACGGCGCGCACCCGCAGGAAGTTGGTCTGCATGCCATGGTCGCGCTCCAAATGGACCCGCGCTTCGTTGATCGCAGCTTCCGTCGAACCGTAGGCGATGATGCCGATCTGCGCGCCCTGCTTCCTGTGGACGACGGGTTTGGGCAGGAAGCGCTTTGCCGTTTCATACTTCTTTTTCAACCGTTCCATGTTGCGTTGAAAAGTAGCCGAGTCCTCGGTGTATTTGGCATACTCATCGTGACCCGTCCCACGCGTGAAATAGGCGCTCAGCGGATGTTTATTGCCCGGCAGAGTGCGGTAGGGAATGCCGTCTGCCTCTTTGTCGAGATAGCGGCCCCAGTTGCCTTTGAGTTCCTCCAGGTCTTTCTCCCAGAGAATCTTGCCGCGGTCCATCGGGGTTTTTGGATATTCAAATGGCTTGCTCATCCATTGGTTCATGCCCATATCGAGATCGGAGAGGACGAATATGGGCGCTTGTACGCGTTCCGCAATATCAAACGACTGCCAGCCGAAATCGAAACATTCGTTGACGTTGCCCGGCAACAACACAATGCTTTCGCTGTCGCCGTGACCCATCGTGAGGGCGAACGATAGATCCGCTTGCGAGGTGCGCGTCGGCAGACCCGTCGAGGGCCCGATGCGTTGCACATCCCAGACCACGATCGGGACCTCGGCATAATATGCCAAGCCTGCAAATTCGGTCATCAAACTCAAACCGGGACCGGAGGTCGAGGTCATGGCGCGCAGTCCGCTCCAGCCCGCGCCGACCGTCATGCCGATTGCCGCGAGTTCATCCTCCGCTTGTACAACCGCGTAGGTATGTTTGCCGTCTTCGCGTTTGCGTAACATGGGCATGTAATCGTTGATCGCCTCCGCCAGCGAGGAGGCGGGTGTGATCGGGTACCATGCCACAAACTGCGCCCCGCCGAAGATCGTGCCGATCGCGGCGGCGGTATTTCCGTCTGCCATGATCAAGCCTTCGGTTTTATCCATCGGTTCAAGGTAATAGGGGTCTTTCTTTGCGAGGTTGGCTTTTGCCCATTCCGCGCCGGCTTTGACCGCGCCGAAGTTCATGTCAATCGGCTTTTGCTTTCCCTTGAAATGGAAGTTCAGCGCGGCGTGGACGGCTTCGAAGTCCAACCCGATCATATGGCAGAGAACGCCCACGTAGATCATGTTGCCCACGAGGTCGCGGAAATCGCCGGGGATGTTCGCATCGTCTTTGACGAGTTTCTTCACCGGTAGAGGGTAGATGGCGATGTCGGTGCGGTTGACGGGGAGGCGGATATCGTCGGCGTAATAAAAGGCTCCGCCTGGCGCCACAGACGCCAAGTCACGGAGGAACGAGTCGGGGTTCAGCGTCACAACGATCTCTTGCTCCTCGCGGCGCGCCAGAAATCCATCTTTGCTGGCGCGGATCGTGTACCACGTCGGCAATCCCTGAATGTTCGAGGGAAAGAGATTTTTCCCGGAGACGGGAATGCCCATCTTGAAGATCGCGCGCAGGATGGTGTTGTTGGCGGTGGAACTGCCGGAGCCGTTCTTTGTGCCAACGGTGATCGAAAAATCGTTTATTACTTTGTCCATTGATGCCTCGTGTTATGGTCTGTGATACAAAAGGTCTGCGTGCGCCACCAGGGCTTCGTACCCAGCCTTATAGTTTTCATTGCAAATGGACGCAACCATCGTTTGATGATAACGCCAGACTTCCTGCAAATATTCGTAGCCGCCGGTAAACATATTCAAGCCGACCATTTCATACGCGTCCCAATAGGCTTCGAGAATTCCGATCACGAATGGATTTTCGAGTCGGCTGAAGATCAATAAATGGAGTCTCCGATGTTCCTCGTGCGGCACCTGGATTGGCGTGCGCTCCAATTTTTCCTGCGCGCGGACGATCAAATCTTGCAGTTCCACTTTATCTGCCGGGGTAAGTTTTGCGACTGCCTCATACCAATAAGCGGCTTCGACGTGGTTGCGTAACTCGGCATATTTTCGGAAATGTTCGTCGTCGAGCGCGAGCGCGTAGCGCAAGGATTGACGGATCGCCGGCGTGAAGGAGAACGACCGCCGCCGCGTCTTGCCGCGCCCCGGCTTGACTTCAACCAGCCCGAGGGCGCGTGCCACTTCGAGTTGTTCGCGCAGGGAGGCAACGCTTACCCCCAACTCCTGGCTGAGTTCGTTGAGGGTGGGTAGTCCGTCTTCCGCTTCTGCGTGAGCGGCTAGATACCGAAGAAATTCTGAAATATCGGGAGTAATTTTTTCTCGAATTATCATGCGATTAATCGGATTAATTCGAGTATATGCCGAGTTAATTTTACCGTCAAGCGAATTCCACAACCGAGCGTGAATTTTTCAAAGCCTGAATTACGTGACCGAGGTTACG
Organism: Anaerolineales bacterium; assembly: GCA_020847435.1. Taxonomy (GTDB): domain Bacteria; phylum Chloroflexota; class Anaerolineae; order Anaerolineales; family Villigracilaceae; genus Defluviilinea. Next base: position 29,164 of record JADLBX010000041.1, on the reverse strand, counting down.
CAGTCAGACACAGAGTTCTCAGCGCTCTCTGTGACTTATCATCTCCGAAGGGAGGCTGTGGCAAAAAGGCGCTTAAGAAACAGTCTCTCAGTTTCTTAAGTCCAAACTGTCACTGTTTTGTACACGGATTTCACGGAACACACGGAAAAGAACAGATTTTAAAATGGTTTTTTCCGTGAAAATCAGTGTAATCCGTGTTATCCGTGTCCAAAAAAAGAAGTTAAGAAACAGTCTCTCAGGGCGTATTCACCGGTGAGGGAGTTGACGTTGGCGGCGGGGTTGGGGTTGGCGGCAGGGTTGAGGTTGGTGGCGGAGTTGGGGTTGGAGGCGGGGTTGCCGATGGAGATGGCGTTGTCGAAGGGGCCGGCACCGGCGTGTCGGTTGGTTGCTCTTGAGCCGTTGGAGTTCCGGTAATGGGGTTGATGATGATCGCGGTATTTGTCGGCTTGGGTGTGCGCGTGGCAGTCGGAAGGATGATCGTCGCTCTCGGTTCTTTTTCTTTCGTCGGCGTTTTCGATGGGATGAGCCGGGTATAAAAGGGTGAGGCGGTGAACGACGCCGTTGGAGTGGCGGTGAACGTCGTGGTGGAGGTGTTGGTTGCGCTGGGCGTCGCGGTTTGGATCAGTTCCTGAAATGCTTCAGCGGTGAATGCCGCGGCGGTGTTGAGGCTCGAAAAAGCCAGGTCTGCCACATCTCCCGGGGCGATCACGATCGGCGTGGGTAATGTCGGGTCGGAAAGCGCGATCGCTGAGGTGGCGCAAAACAAACTCAAGCCGAGCGCGCTGGCAAGGAAAATCCATAACAGCCCGGCGTAATCTCGAGGGCGGTCGGCGATGGCAATGCTTTCCTGTCTTTCGTCCACGGGGAAATTATCTCATAACTGGAAAAATTTTTCTATGGCAGAGGTTGCGCATACAACGCTTTTCGAATCTCTGCGGTGGCAAGGAGCGCCTCGAGTACGCCGCCTCCTACAGCCAGCGATTTATCGGAAACCAGAAAGCACGCGCTCACGTCGCCGCGCGCATCCACATCGCCGATCTTTAATCCTTTGGTCACGTGCGCGCCGTCTCGGAGCAAACCGCGTAGCGCTCCGCCAAACGGACTCGTCACCGAATGCTCATCGCCGATCACGGCGATTTGTTCGCCCATTTCACAACGGTCGCCGATCTTTAACGCGCTTTTCAAGATGCCGTCCGCTGGCGCGCGCAGGACGCGGCGCGGGTCGCCCTCGGGTTCGCCGGTGTCGGGCTGGGTTGCCCCATCCCAGTATACGCGTCCAAGCGTGTGGCTGCGGCGGGTTTCGACGGCGGCGCGACAATTCCGTCCGGCGTGGAAGCCGGGTCCCAGCCCGATATGAAGCGGGACGGGGACTGGAAGAGGCTGGGGAGGCGATTTGAGGAGACGCGCGTCCACAACCACAGGAAGGGGATACGTCAAAAGGATGGACGCGTCGGCGTCAACGATCACGGGGATTTGATCCGCTTCATTCCACCCTTCGAGTTGATCCGCTTCGACCCGCCTTGCCGTCACCCCTTCGACGGTGTGCCGCCCTTCATACACCGCTTCGGAAAAAGATACCGCCCGGCGCACCGCCAGCGGCTGGGCTAGTTCCGCGATCACGATTTTTATTCCCGCGCGGTGCAAGCGAAGGGCAATGCCAGTGGCGAGGTCTCCGCCGCCGCGAATCAAAACCCGGTTATCGAAGCGCATCGTTGGGCTGGGTCTCTGCCAATTGCTCGGGCGTTTCACGCGCTTTGAGGTTGTATTCCGTGAGCATGTGGCTGAAAGAGTAAAGCAGGAGATAAACGAACAGGAAGAAAATAGTGTAGAGCAAGGTGAACGCGGCAAGGCGGCGGCTGGGATCAATGACCAAGCCCAGGATCGAAAAGGCGGTTTCGGCTGGGTCTTGCAGAATGTCCCAGGAGTTCAGGCGCACGAACCGTCCGATGTACATGCCGAAACTGCTCAGCGGGGTAATGGCGAACACAAACAGCCAAGCCGCGATTCGTCCGAAGGTCCGCAGGACGATATCTTGCATGAGGTAGAGCGAGATGAGTCCGAGCAACATGCCGGTCCATGAACACCAGACGACGATGATCACATCGTACCAAAGCGGCGCGCCGCTGGAAAACTTTGCCAGGTCCTGCAAGTCGGTGAGCATGTAGGGCGCATTGGGAAAAAAGAGCAGCCACAAGATGGATAAGACCGGGAGGACAATGTAAAGCGTGATCCGTCGCCATGAGACCGCGTGCGCGAGATAGGCAAGCATGAACGGAATCCAGGCGAGGAAGAGGTTCCAGATCAAGCCGAGATGCCTGCCCGATTCGCTGTATGCCACCCGCGCCAGCACGAGCCCGATGCACATCGCACAGGCGACGTTGAGCAGGAGGAAGACCGCAAGGTTATGCCGGTTGCGGTGAATGAAGTTGCGGAGTCGGTTGAGCATAATTCAGGTTCAAGAATTCTCGATGAGATACCAGATCAGGTCAATATCGCCGGGCGAGCGACCGTAGCCGGTGAGGAGCGCTGCGGCTTCGGTCTTGTGTTGTGTGCCGTGATTGACGACGTGCGCCATGGCCTGCCACAGCACGCGGCGATGCGGCGTACCTTCTGTCGAGGTGTAATCGAACGCGTCGGTCAGCCGTTCGTCTGTCAGATTCTCGACGAAAATCATCAGGAGTTTTTCCTCCTCCAGCCAGCGCGTGCGGAGGGAGTCGAAAGTGGGGAAGTCCTCCGGCTTGAAGCGCTGTTTCGGCGATGTGCCCTCCCAGCGGCGCCGCCAGATCCATTCGGCGAACAGCGCGTGGACGAGCGTGCCGCGCAAACCTCCATGCGGGAAGGGCGCGGGCGCGAGGAATTGTTCCTCGGTCAGCCCCGACGCCGCCTTGAGAATCTTCGCGGTTGACCATTGGTTGTATTTGTAGAGCAGGGCAATATCCTGTTGGTTCATTTTGATTCATTCTCCGAGCGGTGGCTGAGGTTGTCTTTCTAGCAGCAAATGGCCAAATGTGTAGAGGGTGATGTAGAGAAAAAGGAAAAACGCCGTGAACAGGCTTGTAAACCCGATGGAGCGTAGGCTAGGCTCTTGCGCGCTCTGAATGGTGAATAACGCGATCCCTGTGGGGTTGTGAAATATATCCCACGAGTTCCAATTGAGGAAGCGCCCCACATAAACGCCAATGCCGCTCAACGCGGCGACAATCGCGACAAACGCCCAGCCGACCCAGTGGCCGAATTCCCGGCGGATCACTTCCTGCATCAGGAAAAGGGAAACGACTCCGAGTAATAGCCCGGTAAAGGAAAACCAGATCAGTAGAAGCACATCGTACCAAATCGGGACGTTGCTCCACCAATCCGTGGCGAGGTGTTGAAAATCGGTGAGCATGTATGGCGCATTCGGAAAGAAGATGAGCCAGAAAAACGCCGCGATTGGCACGATCAAATATACCCACTTGCGTGAAAGTGTCGCTGTGTAGGTGAAGTATGAAATCAGGAAGGGGATCCATGCGAGGAATAGGTTCCAGATCATGAACGCATAATTGGAAGTTTCACTGTACTCTGCGCGAACGCGCCAGACGGCGACAGAGATCACGCTCGAACTTGCCAGCAGGACGAACATGGTCAGCCGGTATTTATTGTGTGAGAAGTAATCAAGAAACTTGCGAATCATACCTGCCTCAGGAATTGGAGAAGGATGGGGTTGACCTCGTCGGGTTTTTCGTAATGCGGGATGTGCCCGCAGTTTTCGATAACTTGAAAATCCACTTTGGGCAGCGCTTCACGCAACAGCGCGCTGTGCTCGAACGGGACGGTTTTGTCGTTTCTGCCCCAGAGCAAAAGCGTCGGAATATCCAACTTTCCAAGCGCGCGGTAGATTTCCAGATTCGAGGCGAGCATACCCTCGCGAATCGTGGATAGGATAGCGCGCATGAAACCTTTGTACTGCATTTGAGTTTGATAGCGGCGCTGAAATTGTTCGACCAGCGCCGGATCGAAGAAGTCTTTTGCAATACCGTGGACGAGCTTGCCGCTTCCAATTTGACCATAGGCGACCTCGGCAAGGACCGGGATGCGCGCAAGCCGAACCGCCCACGCCGTGTCCGTCGGTTTGGCGCCGCACGGGTCAATTAACACGAGTTTGCGAATCTGCTCCGGGTGGCGGAGCGCGAACGCGGAGGCGACGAGTCCGCCCATGGATAAGCCGACCAGATTGACCCGTCGTGTGAAGCGCAGGGCGTTCAGCAGATCCGCGAGCTGGCGGACGAAGAAGTCTAAATTGTAACGCGCGTGGGGGCGATCCGAATATCCGCGCCCGAAGAGGTCGTAGCGCAGGACGCGGAATCCTGCGTGCGATAGAAAATTGAACGTGGGATCGAAGATGAAATATGGGACGGAAAAGCCATGCACCAGAACAACGTCCCTCACCCCTGACCCCTCTCCCTCGTGGAGAGGGGAATCGTTCCCGCTTAATTCGTAGTGTGTGACGCCGCTCGGAAGTTGGACGAACGCGCCGCTTGCAGCCGCCTTGCGCGTTTCGTCGTTTAGTTCTTTGGTTTCGTCGCGATAGGGGAAGGGCATGGGACGCGCCGCGCGTTTGACGCGCGGCGTTTAGATTTTTCCCATTGCGCGCAGGACGCGTTCAGGCGTGAACGGGAATTCGTCAACCCATACGCCGGTCGCATCATGGATGGCGGAGGCAATGGCGGGCGCGATCGGCAGGTATGGCAGTTCGCCGACGCCGCGCGCGCCCCACGGACCGATCGGGTCGGGGATTTCGAGAATCACCGATTCGACTTTTTCGGGAATGTCGCGGATGGTGGGGATGAGATAGGTGCTGAATTGGTCGCTGAGCACGCGCCCATCTTTCGTTTTGAAATCTTCAAGGATGGCGTAGCCCTGGGCTTGCACGACCGCGCCTTCGATCTGTCCCTCGACGAGCGCGGGGTTGATCGGTTTGCCGAGATCGTCTGCGGAGATCACGCGCAGGACGCGCACGTGACCGGTCTCGATATCCACTTCCACTTCAATGGCTTGCGCCACCCACGCGTAGGCGAAGTTAGGCATCGAGCGCCCGGTCTCTTTGTCGAATGGGGTGGTGGGCGGCGCGAGGTATTTGTATTCGGCGATTGCGGGACGCTCCTCCGCTTTCCATTTTTTCAACGCCAGTTCAGCCGCGCCGCGGATGGCATTGCCGGACATAAACGTCATGCGCGAGGCAGAGACCGAACCCGAACTACCCATTGCGGCGGTGTCGGAAGCGCGCAGGGTTACTTTTTCGAACGGCACGCCGAGCGCCTCCGCCGTCATTTGGAGCATCACGGTGTGCGTGCCTTGCCCGACCTCGGCGCTGGCGTGATGCAAGATCGCTTGTTCGATCTCGCTTTTGCCGCGCAGTTCAATCTTCGCCCAGCAGTTTTCCTGATAACCGAACGAAAAGCCGATGTTTTTAAAGCCAGCCGCGAACCCTTGACCGCGTTTGAGATGGCTCGCGCCACTTCCGTCTTTCTTCTTTCCTTTTTCCCAACCAAACCGATCCCTCGCCGCCTCGATGCACTCCTTGACTGTGACCGGGCTGGGCGAGGGCGTGCCGACGTTCAAGGTTTCTCCGTCGAGCAGGGCGTTCTTCAAGCGGAACTCGACCGGGTCCATGCCGAGTTTCTCCGCGAGTTTATCCATTTGCATCTCCGCCATGAACAAGGCTTGCGGCGCGCCGAAGCCGCGGAACGCCGCGCCGGGGACGTTATTGGTGTACACGCCGTACACGTCCGTTTTGACGTTGGGCACAAAATACGGACCCGTCGAAGTGATCGTGGTGTTGCCCAGCACTTTGTTCGAGGTGTACATGTACGCGCCGCCGTCGCCGATGATCTCGTTTTCGATGGCGGTCAATTTTCCGTCTTTGGTCGCGCCCCATTTTGCGCGCAGGATCACCGCGTGGCGTTTCCCATGACCGATGATCGATTCCTGCCGCGACCAAACGATTTTTACCGGTCGTTGTAACTTCCACGCCGCGAGCGCCAGCACGATCTGCACCGACATATCCTCGCGCCCGCCGAACGCGCCGCCCACTGCTGGGTAGATCACGCGGATGTTTTCCGTCGGCATGTTCAACGCGTGCGCCACTTGCTCCTGGTCTTCGTGCGTCCACTGTCCGCCGCAAGCGATGGTGATGCGCCCCGCTTCATCTATGTAGGCAAGCCCGGCTTCGGGTTGCAGGTAGGCGTGCTCCTGCACCGGCGTGCGATATTCGCTTTCGACGATCACGTCGGATTTCGCAAACCCCTCCTCCACATTCCCTTTGCGAATCTTGTTGTGGACGCAGATGTTCGAATCGCCGATGTGTTCATGGATGCGCGGCGCGCCCGGCTTCAGCGCCTCAATCGCGTCCGTTACGACGGGGAGGTCTGCGTATTCGACCTCGATCAACTTCGCCGCCGCGGCTGCCTCGGCTTCGCTGCGGGCGACGACGACCGCCACTTGGTCGCCGACAAAGCGGACAACGTCCGCGCCGATTTTGGCTGAGCCGGGTCCGCACAGCGCTGGTTGATCCTGCCACTGCAAACCATATTCGTTGACCGGCACATCTTTCGCGGTGTACACCGCCACCACGCCGGGCGCGGCTTCGGCTTTGCCGGTTTTGATCTGCACGATACGCGCGTGCGGGCGACCCGCGAAGAGCGTCTTCATGTGCAACATGCCCTTCATGCTGAGGTCGCCGGAGTACGCCGCCTCGCCGGTGACTTTGCCGCGCGCGTCTACGCGCGGGAACGATTTGCCGATGGTTTCGTAAACGGTCATGTTCCGGTTAGCGCTTGTAGCGTTTCACTTTCACGCGGATCGGAGGCACGTCGTGCGGACCATACTCCGAGGGACCGAAGAATTTATACAAATAGCCGAAGAAGATTGCCATAATTCCGCCGATGACGAGCATGATGCCGAGGGCGAAAACGAAGACTGCCACAAGGCCCGCTTGCGTTTCGATCCAGTTGTAGAGCGGATTTAGCCCTTCAAGCGACCTGAGGATCGGATGCACTTTTATGTAGCCGAGCCACGAAGGGGGCAGAGGAAAGCCTGCCCCGACAACAATTGGAACCAGCAACATGGCGATCGCGTAGGAAATCGGCGGCACGAGGAGGAAGATGAAACAGCCGAGTCCCTTCATGATCGGGTTTACCCCGGTGATACGCGGCGTCTCCTTTTTTTTAGCCATGCTTGTATATTTACCCATGGTTCACCTCCGCCATTGTATTGGCATCTTCAATTGCTTGAACGATCTTGTAATAGCCTGTGCAGCGGCACAGGTTGCCGGTGAGCGCCTGTTCGATCTCGTTGCGCGTGGGATGCTCTTTCTCCTCCATCAACATCGCCGCCGACATGATGAAGCCTGGCGTGCAGTATCCGCACTGCACCGCGCCGTGTTTGATGAACGCTTCTTGCACGGGGTGGAGAATTCCCTCTCCCTTCGGGAGAGGGGCAGGGGTGAGGGTGGACGCGACTCCCTCAATCGTCACCACCTCTGCCTCATGCGCGCGCGGCGCAGGGACGAGACATGCCATCACCGCCTTGCCGTCGAGGAAGACGGTGCACGCGCCGCATTCACCCTCGGCACAGCCCTCTTTTGTGCCGGTCAAGCCGACATCTTCGCGCAAGAATCGCAACAGCGTTTTTTCGTGTCCGCTTTTCAGCGAATATTTTTTCCCGTTGACGGTTGTATCAATTGACTTGGATGACGCCCATTGTGGATTCGCGCTGAGCGAAGACGAAGCGCCCCACAACAAAACCGCATCGGATGGCATCCCTTCTTTCTCTTGTCCGTCGCGAATGGATTTTAGTCCCCGCGCGGTGCAAACGCGTACCATCTCGCGGCGATATGCCGCGCTGCCGCGAATATCGTCAATCGGCGTGGACACGTCCATGGTGAGGCGCGCGGCTTCGGCGATGACCTCGTCTGTCAGCGGTTTGCCTTCGAGATATTTCTCCGCTGCGGGCGCGTGGATGATCGTTGGCGCGACGGCTCCAAGGGTGATGGAGGCTGAAGCAACTGAACCAGATCGAAGGTCGAGAAGAATCGACGCGTCCACGAGCGAGATGGCTTGGGCGCGGCGTAACGCCAACTTGATGAAGGTCCCGCGTTGCGTCGTCTTCATGGCGGGGAAGGAAATGTCCACGAGCATTTCGTTTGGTTGCATCACGGTTTTGCGGACGCCGGTGTAAAAATCTTTCAATGCGATTTTTCGTGAACCGTTTGTTGATTGCAGAGTAACCGACGCGCCGAGCGCCATAAGCGGGGTGATGGTGTCGTTGGCGGGCGAGGCGGTGATGAGGTTGCCCGCGACCGTGCCGCGGTTGCGAATCTGCGGCGCGCCGACTTCCCATGCCGCGCGCGCGAGCGGATAGGCGCGTTCGCGAATGAGCGGCGATGCGACGCAATGGTTGTGCGTGACGAGCGGACCAAGATGAATGATGTCGTCTTCGTCTATTGTGATTTTGTCGAGGTCGGGGATGCGCGTTACGTCTATAACGGTTTCGATGTTTTTACGGACGCCGCGTTCGAGTTCGAGAATGAGATCGGTGCCGCCCGCGATGAGGCGAGCGCGTTCCCCCTGTTGGTTGAGGATTTGTAAAACTTCGTCAATGGTGGTTGCGTTGATGTAGGTATGCCACATAATTTCTGCTGCGTCATTGCGAGGAGGGCTTCGCCCGACGAAGCAATCCCCGCCCCCGTGTCGGAGATTGCTTCGCCGCCTTCGGCGTCTCGCAATGACGGAAAGGGGTTATTTCGATCCAGTCACAACTTCTGAACGTCTCTCGTACGTTTCCACTGCCTGCCGCGCGAGCGTGGCGAGATTGCGGATCGCGGCGGGGAGCCCGGCGTCGTCGCCGAGCGATTGTTCGACGTTGTCGAGCCCGCGCCCGATTTGTTCGGCGAGGTCGAAGAACGCCGCGTCGAATTGATAGATCGCTTCGAGTTCTTTCTCGTTGATCTTCACCGCATCGAACAGACCGGAATATCCGCGCGGCGCGCGGCTGATCTTGTCAATGAACGTCTGCAGTTTGATCGTCGCCTTTTCCATATCGTCTACGAATTCGATCTTGCCCGCGCTGACGAGTTCGGTCTGCAATTGTGAAGCGCGCTTGTGTTGCTCCTCGAAGCGCTGAGCCACCGTGTCGCGCAAAAGCTTGTCCGCGTCGCGGCGGTTCTGTCGCTCCACGTATCCGCCGAAACCGGGGATGAACGAGAGCAATTTCTTGAACGGGTCTTGCATGCTTGTTACTTTCTGAAAGAAATCATCCATGGGAGCCTCCAAGAAGAGTATACGAGTCCGAATGCGGTAAGTCGCACAAACCCATTATAATCAAGAAAAAATCATTCTGGAGAATTGCCATGACCACAGACATTCAATCCCTGCTCGGCGATAAGGCGGATTCGCTCCTCGGTTTCAACTCCCCAAAAATTTCAAAGGATAGATTGCACATCCCCGCTTCGGATTCGCTGGACCGCGTCTTCGCTCATTCGGATCGGAACAACCGCGTCCTCCGCAATTTGGGCTGGATACACAACTCGGGCCGACTCGCCGGGACGGGGTATGTGTCCATCCTGCCTGTGGATCAGGGCATTGAACATTCGGGCGGCGCAAGTTTTGCCAAGAACCCCGATTACTTCGACCCGGAGAACATCGTCAAACTCGCCATCGAAGGCGGATGCAACGCCGTCGCTTCGACGTTCGGCGTGTTGGGCATCGTCTCGCGCAAGCACGCGCATAAAATCCCGTTCATTGTCAAAATTAATCATAACGAATTGTTGACCTACCCGAACAACTTCGAGCAGATTCTGTTCGGCACGGTGAAGCAGGCGTACGATATGGGCGCGGCGGCGGTCGGCGCGACAATCTATTTCGGCTCGGACGATTCGCACCGTGAGTTGATCGAGATCGCGCAGGCGTTCGCACACGCGCACGAACTCGGCATGGCGACCGTGTTGTGGTGTTACCTCCGCAACAAAGCCTTCAAAACGGACAAGGATTATCACGTGTCGTCCGATCTCACGGGGCAGGCGAACCACATTGGCGTCACGATCGAAGCGGACATCATCAAGCAGAAACTGGCTGAAAACAACGGCGGCTATCTTGCGCTCAACAAGGACGGTGTCTCGTTCGGCAAATTCGACAAGCGCATGTACTCCGACCTGATCAGCGACCATCCCATTGACTTGTGCCGCTACCAAGTGGCGAACTGCTACATGGGCCGCATCGGACTCATCAACAGCGGCGGCGCCTCAGGCGAAAACGATTTTGCCGAAGCCGCCGCGACCGCCGTCATCAACAAACGCGCCGGCGGCATGGGTCTCATCTCCGGGCGCAAAGCCTTCCAGCGTCCGATGAAGGATGGGGTGAAGTTGTTGAATACAATTCAGGATGTGTATTTGGATCAGGGGATTACGGTGGCGTGAGTGAATGTAGGGGCAGACGGCTGTCTGCCCCTTTGAGTTTAATCCACACACAACTCGTCGAGATTCGGATCACGGAAGATCGCCTCGCCGCCCACTTCGTCAACATTTCCCTCTACCGAGACATGCGCATCCACCGTAGACGTCCAATGCGGACCACAGCCGAAGACTTGATCGTAGAATAGATGGACGAGGTAGCCGTCCGCTTCAGAGGAGACGAAGGTATCCTCGATCGTGTCAACTTCGTACTTGTAACCCTGGATATATTGAATTCCATAATACGCCGCGAGATTTCGAACCGCCAGCGCGTAACTTAGGGCTTCATCGGGAGATTCGACGGGCGCAAACATCTTCCGAAAATCATCCTCGGTTTTCAACAGCACAAATTCGCCATCTTTATGAACGACATAACGGACGAAATTGCCAAGCAAGCCGCCGGTGTAGTAGATGAATTGTCCGCTTTCGATTTCGGCTTGCAATTCTGCTGTCCCCTCGCCTGGATGAATTGCGCAGGTTGCGATAGGGTAGGGCGGTTCGAGTCCGCCGAGCAAATTTGACGGCGGATAGATTTCATCACAGCCTAACGCGGCAAGCGCGCCTGTATCGTTGAACGGCTCAAAGGAAACGGCAAGGTCGGGCGCGGGGTGATTGATGAATTTTGGTTTCGAAGTACAGCCCGAAACTAACAATGAATATCCCGCCAAGAGCCAGATTATCTTTTTGAAGTTCATATCTGCTCTCCATTTCTCCGAGTTGGTTTACAATCTGCAAAAGCATTATAGCATTATGATGGAAGGCTTCCTGATGCCCCTCTCCGACCAAGGCATAACCCAAAACCGCTACACCCTCATTCCGCGCACGGCGGTTCTGTTGCGGCGCGGCGACTCATATTTGCTCCTCAAGGGCGCGCCGACGAAACGTCTGTGGGCGAACAAGTACAACGGGCTGGGCGGTCACGTGGAACGCGGGGAGGATGCGCTGTCCGCGGCGAAGCGTGAACTGTTCGAGGAGAGCGGTCTCACCGCCGATCTCTGGCTATGCGGCACGGTCGTCATCGACGCGGGCGAGATCGGGATATGTCTTTTTATGTTCAGTGGGGAAGGCGACGGCGAGCCGCAACCATCGAAAGAAGGTTTGGCGGAGTGGGTTGAATATCGGAGGATCGGTGAGCTACCGGTAGTGGAAGATTTGCCGGTATTGCTGGAGCGAATTCACAACATGAAGCGCGGCGATCCGCCGTTTCATGCGCGGTCGTTTTATGATGCAGAGGGGAAGTTGGTTGTAAAGTTTGGGGAGTGAAAGCCGTTTACCGCCAAGAGAGCGCCTGAAAATTAAATTCGATAAGTTTTTTAAACCGCTAAGCCCGCAAAGAACGCGAAGAAAATCTTTTTTGTCGCTTTGCGACCTTGGCGCGTTTCGCGGTTAACAAATCAACGGTGCCTTTTCAGATACTCAGAGACTGTTTCTTAACTTCTTTTTTTGGACACGGACAACACGGATTCCACTGATTTTCACGGAAAAAACCATTTTAAAATCTGTTCTTTTCCGTGTGTTCCGTGAAATCCGTGTACAAAACAGTGACAGTTTGGACTTAAGAAACGCTCTCTCAGAGCGCGAAAGGCGCAATGTAAAGAATCGTGAAAGAAGAAAAATAAGAAATCGTAGCGATCTTGGCGCGTTTTGCGGTTAACCGTAAACGATCAATTCTGTCTTTTCAACACGATCGTAAACGTACTTCCCCGGCCGGGCGCGCTGGCGACGGTGAGGTTGCCGTGATGTTGCTCGATGACCTGTTTCGTGATGGAGAGTCCCAGCCCGATACCGCCGAAGAGGTCGTTTTCGTGGCGGTCGAGGTGATAGAAACGGTCGAAGACGCGCGTCATGGCGTCTTTGTCCATGCCGATGCCGTGGTCTTCGACGGCAAGCAGGATGTCGCCGCCGCGCGCGCTGAGGCGCACGTTCACCTCTCCGCCGTGGGGGCTGAACTTGATGGCGTTGTCTACGAGGGCGGCGAGCGCGCGCTCGAGGGATTTGGAATCGCCGGCGACGTGGGGCAAGCCTCCACTGGGAGCGAAGCGCAGGTTCACATTCCGCTCGATGGCTTTGGGCGCGTAGGTGTCCGTCACGTTTTTCGCGACCGCGTTCAAATCCACCGCTTGAAATTCGGGGAGGACGAGTTCCATTTCTTGCAGGAAGAGGATGTCGTTGACGAGGGCGACGATCTGCTGGACGTTGCGCGAGACCGTTTCGATCGCAGTGGAAATCTGGTCGCCGCTCATTACGCCGCTCCGCAGCATTTGAAGGAATCCGCTCGCCGCCATCAGCGGGGTCCGCAACTCGTGGGCGATGTTGGTGAGGAACTCGCGGCGGGCGAAGTCTTGCTCGGCAAGTTTCTGGTAGGCGTCGGCGAGTTCGCTCGCGCGCAAGCGGAGGTCGTCCACCGCCATCTGGTCGTTCGAGCGCAGGCGGCGGCTGATCTCGCTGACCATCGCCATTGCCACGCTGCTGCTGTTGTGCAGGACGCGGTCGAAGCCGGTCTTGTTGAGTTCGAGCGTGGTGAGCGGGGATTTGGCGGTGACGGTGGCGGCGCGCGGCGCGTTGTGAATGAGCGCCATCTCGCCGAAGAAGTCGCCGGGTCCGAGCGTTTTGAGCAGGCGCACCTCGGCGTTGTTGATGATCTTCGTCACCTCGGCGTCGCCTTCGAGGATCATGTAGAAGCGGTCTTCCACCGCGTTTTCGCGGCACAGGACCGCGCCCGGCGCGTATGAATGGACCTGGCTGTTGGCGATGAGTTCTTCGATCTCGTTCGCTTTGATGCCGGGAAAGGCGCGCGGGATGATCTTCGACGGAGCGCGGACGGTGGTCATGATGCGGTTATTCTAGCACGGCGGGATATTCGTTTTGCATGACCTGTTCGGACTAAAAGGATATTGTAACGTAGGGCGAGATATTATCTCGCCCTACTGTTTCGGCAGCCACGGAAAGAACGCGCTTGTCTTTCGCATGTACTCTTGATATCCGGGTTTGAGTCTGAGCGTCCGTTCGAGCATGGCGACGCCGGAAACGCGGAGTAACAGCCACGTCATCAAGATGGGGGAGAAGACCGTCCACCACGCGCCTGCCGCGAGGGCAATGAAATAAACGCCCCACCAAACAACCGATTCGCCGAAGTAGTTCGGGTGGCGCGAGAATTTCCATAATCCGCTTGTAAGTAATTTGCCTTTGTTCGCTGGGGTGAGTTTGAACAGGCTTAATTGTAGATCCGCAATGGTCTCGAATACCAAGCCGACCGCCCAAAGTAACAAGCCGAGCAAATCCAACGGCGTGAGAATTGCTGGGTATCCCAAACTTTGCGCGGCAAGGATGGGCGCGCTGAGAATCCACATCAAGAATCCCTGCAGTAGAAATACTTTGAAATAGGAAATCCAGCGCCAGCGCGGACCGTTTTCCTCGCGCCATTTGGCATAGCGAAAGTCCTCAGGTTTGCCCCAATTGCGGTTGCCGATGTGAAGCGCGAGGCGGAGTCCCCAAACGGTGACCAGAGCCGTCATCCATTGTTTGCGCGGTAGGTAGCCATATCCGTATGAAAACGCCAGCCACGCAACGACAATGAAGCCGATTCCCCAGAATATGTCCGCGATGCTGGAATTCTTGAGCGGGAGACTGACCAGCCAAAGAATCGTCGTCAAGCAAAGGATGACGAATCCGCTGAGGAGGAACAGCCACACAAATGGCATTACGCCTCTTTCTTTTGATAAAAGACCAGCAACGTCGTTCCGTATTTTCGCTCGTCGAACTGTTCGAGATTCTCGAGCCTAACCTCGCTGAACTTGAATTCACGCGGCGCGATCTGCACGACGACCCAGCCGTCGTCGGTGAGCCATTCGAGGTTGTCGTCCACGAGTTCCAACGCCTTGACCCACATGTCTTTGTATTGCGGGGGAGCGATGTAGATGTACTCGAATTTTTTGTCGGCAGACGAGGCGAGATACGCGAACGCGTCTGCGCGGCGGATTTCCGCCTGCGACGCGAAGCCGCAATGCTCCACGTTGGATTGGATCGTTTCGATGGGCGCGCGGTTCGAATCGGTGAAGCGGACGAACGCCGCGCCGCGGCTCAACGCTTCGATTCCGACCGCGCCTGTGCCTGCGAACAGATCCCACCAGTTGGAGTCGATCACGTCGCTGGAGATGATGTTGAACAGCGCTTCCTTGACGCGGTCCGTGATGGGGCGGGTGGTGTCGCCCGGCGCTGATTTCAACTTCCGCCCTTTGGCTTTCCCGGCAATGACGCGTAGACTCATGGGATTTCCTTTACCTCACAAAAGATCGCGCCCGCGCGCCCGATCTGCAACACGGGCGGCGCGTCGCGGAAAACGGAACGGTCGTCGTTGGTGCGTGTGTTGACCAGAATGTAATCGCCTGATTTCACTTCACTTATTGCGCCGCGTAGATCGCGGACAATCGTATTTTTCCCGGAATAATATTCAGCGATGTATGCCTCGCGCAAGACAAACACATTGGTTGGTTGATCTAAACTCGCGTCAAGTTTCTGCATCGCCTCCTTGTAACAGGTGAGCCAGTATTCCGTTTCGTACTTGCGGAAAACTCCATCTGTGCCGCCGACGAATGAATTGTAATACGCGTATTCGTAGGGGTGGAGTTGGATAATCCCGTTGATGCCCGGAACTAGAATGAGCAAAACAATTCCAGCGCGTAGCCAAATTGGCGATCTTATCCTGCTTACTATCCACTCGAACACAAATCCCACAAAGATAAACACTGGCGGCAGAATGAAAAGAAAGTGACGCAAGCCATCGTACACGGCGGGTCGAAGAATCAACACATAAGCGACCAGAAGCATGAACCAGCTAAGTGTCAGAGCCAGCGAGATAAACTCTTTCGTGTTCCGTTTGTATTTTGCAAATCCGATCACTGCGCCAATCCCGAATAACAACCATGTTGGCTCGGTCAGCGTTGACCACAACATGAAGGGAAGGTAACGCCGCGGCATGTTGTCCGCGCGGAAGGTCTCGCCGTTGAACAAAACCGCGAGTTGTGTCGGGTTATCGGACATGAATTTGAGCGTTTCAAACAGCCGCCCGATCGGATTCTCCCAAAGATAGGGCCAGGTGAGGAGCATCACTGCGAAAGCAATAAGCAAATAAACGGCAATTGGTCGGATGAAATTTTTTCGCCTTGAATGTGTCGAGGAGTCCGCTTCAGCGGACTTCGTAGGAATAGCACGGACGTTCACGTCCGTGCGGGCAAAGACGATGAAGCCCGCGTACCCAAGCACGATCACTCCCGCTAGCGGACCCAACACGCGGATTGAAGTTGCAATGCCTAAGCAGAATCCCGCCGCGATAATGTTCCAAATCTGGCTTGCTTTTATTTCGATATCGTCTATCATCTCAAACCCCAAACAGACTGCTCCGAGAAAGAAAACCAAGAAAGGAGGGTCTTTCGGGTTGATGAAGGCGTGTCCCCACAACAACGGCTGAAAAGAAAAGAACGCGGTCGCCGCGAGCGCGGCAGAGGGTTTCATCCAGCGCGTTGCCAGGCGAAAAAAGAAATAAACCCCGAGTTGAAAAAAAAGAAAGTTGACGAGATGCCACGCTGAGGCGCGGTCTACGCCAAGCGCTTCAAAGCCGTAGACGAAATTACGCGCCAGAAACAAATACGCGGGACCGCGCGTCTTGTGATCCTCCGCGCTGGGTCCGTAGGAATTTTCGAGATCGAAATGCCCGCTGAACCATTCACTCGGCGAATAGGCGTATCCGAGCGCGTCGGCGTAATCGTAAAATAACGGCTCGTCCCACGAAAGTCCATAATTACGAAACGTGAACAAACCGATCAGGATGTTGACGGCGAGGAGCAGATAGATCGGTTTTCGCGTCGCGCTTTCGAACAGGGATTTCATATCAAGGCGTTGCCAGCCGCGTCGAAGGCTCGAATCTCCACTTTTACCGATGGGCTGTTCGGGTACTCGCTTTCGAGCAATCCCCAGATCATCGTATCCCTCCATTCATCGCGGAAGGGCGTTTTCGCGCGGAGCGTGCCTTCGTGCGTGAAACCGAGTTTGCGCGGGATCGAGGCGGAGGCGAGATTACGCGGGTCGCAGTGAATTTCGATGCGATGCACGTGAATGATCTCGAACGCGACCTTGATCAATGCGGCAGTGGACTCTGTAACAAGCCCTTGATTGACAAAGTCTTTGTGAATCCAATAGCCGATCTCAAGTTCATTATCGCCAAGTCGTGTGTGTAGCCCCGTGCTACCGAACAAGCGCGTTTCCTCGCGGTTGAAAATTCCATACCCGTAATCCTGTCCCAAATCGAATTTGCCGCGAACGTTGCGTAACCGTTCCTCCCTTGCTTCCATTCGTTGTGGTTCGTCATGAGCCCAGGGCATCCACGGCTTGAGATGCTCCACGCTTTCGCTCACCGAATCTGCCAGCGCCTGCGCATCCGATGGATTGTAGCAACGTACAACGAGCCGCTTCGTTTCGATTCGATATACGGGGTTTGCAATTTTCACGTCGCTCATTTTGTTTTGCGCGTATTCTTTTTCGCGGAAGATTTTCCGAATCCGTTCAGCGCCGCGTTCATTTCTTTTTCCTCACCCGCCTGCCCTTTGAAATAATCGTTCATGAAAACCGAGCGTCGCAACCGCAACGCCATCGGCGCGACGATTTTCAAATCATCGTGCGTGACTTCGCTTCGTCCATCCGCCGCGGCGTACGCGCGCGCCGATTCGAACCACGTGATCTCGGCGCGCAGTGAATCGATTCCCAATTTTTGGACAAGGGCGATGGCGGGATTTGCAGCCGCATCTGGGATGACGACCTGCTTGACCTGTTCGCGCGCGCTGCGGATTTCCGCCGCCGCCGCTTCCATCTCAGGGGAAAACTGGTTCACTAATTGACGCGGATTCGCAAGGTAAGCCTGCACGCGGCGATACGCCTCCAGACGCTGCGAGGCGTCGTCCAAGCCGCGCACGATCACCCTGAGTCCGAAGCGGTCTAAAATCTGCGGGCGGAGGCGTCCCTCTTCGGGATTCATCGAGCCGATCAACACGAAGCGCGAGCGATACGTCGCCGCGATGGGACCGCGCCGCACGGTGTACGAGCCCTGCGCCGCCGCGTCCAGAATCGAATCCACGACATCGTCGCTGAGCAAATTGATTTCGTCAATGTACAACAAATTGCGATCCGCCTGCGCGAGGATTCCGCGGCGGATGCGCATCCGCTCGTGGACCGCCGCGCGCTCGTCAATGCCGCCGACCACGTCTTCGATGCGGGCGTTCAACGGCAGTTCGATCAAGCGGACTTTGTCCGGCGCGGTGAGCGGCTTGCCCTCGGCAAATTTTTTCGCGCAGTCCGGGCAGACCGCATCCACGCCGCCCGCTTCGATATCTTCGGGCAGACAACCGTATGGGCAAGTACTTCGCTCGACCATTGGGAGCAAATCCAACAAACTGCGGACGGCTGTTGTCTTTGCCGTGCCGCGCGGACCGATCAACAAAATACCGCCCACATTCGGGTTGATCAACGCAAGCAGGAGCGCGAGTTTCATTTCCTGTTGCCCCACGATGGCGAGAAACGGGAAGGGGAGCGCCTCAGTCACGCGTCCGTCATCGGTTGTGATCGGCGGCAGGTTTTTTCCCGAGACAAAGTCAACCAGTTCGCGCAAACTCTTGAACGAGTGCGCGACGGGTTCTTTTGCTTCCGCTTCGGTTGGGGTGAGTTCTGGTTCTGTCATTGCGCCTCGCGCAGTTTCTTTTCTTGCAAGCGGCGTTCCTGTCTTTCCTTCGCCTGAATCAGTTTGAGTTCTTCTTCCGCCGATTCCGCTTTCAGTTGAGGGATTTCGGTCGGCTTGCCGTCGTCGTCGAGCGCGACGTAGACGAGGTACGCGGCGTTCGTGTGCGAGCGTTCGCGCGTGACCGGGTTCTCGGCTAGCACATCCACTTTCGCTTCCATGGAGGTCCTGCCGGTGTAGGTGACTTCCGCGTTCAAGATGACCAGGTCGCCGATCTTGATCGGCTCGCGGAAGGTCATCGAGTCAATGGCGACAGTGACGACTTTCCGCTGGGCGTGTCTCATACAGGCGAGCGCGCCGGCTTCGTCCGCCATTTTCATGATCCAACCGCCGTGCACGTTGCCGAGCAAGTTGGCGTGTTCGGGGTGCATCAATTGCGATAACGTCACGCGCGAGGCGCTGATCGGTTTGGGGTTTGTAATGTGGCTCATGGGTCGTGGGCGAGTTTACCATGCCCTGCGGCGCGTGTGAACCGCCGCTGATTTTATTCAGTGTAACCTAGCAGGCAAAGATGGGTCATGTAGCCGGAAATCCGCAACTGTTCCGACGACTGTGAAATTAATTCGAAGTATTCAAATGGGTGGGGCAGAATGCTTTCGCGCAGGGATCAAAGTAACGCTCCTGTAACGTCTCGGCGCTGCAGGCTTCCCTATAATTGGCTTTCGACCATTACAACTGCTTTTCGTACAAATAGGATGAATATGCAAGAGACTGTCAACATCGCAGAATTATTGATTCACGAACAAGTCTCGCTCTGGGCAAACGAGTCCCCGCACAAGACTGCGGTTTGCTATGGTGACGAGGCGCTCGCCTACTCCGACCTGCTCGCGCGCGCCAATCAACTGGCGCGGCATTTACGCGGCGAGGGCGTGCAGGCTGGGAGCCTGGTCGTCATTTGCCTGAATCGTTCGGTTGAGATTGTCGTCGCAATTCTGGGTTGTCTGCTTGCCGGAGGAGCGTATGTTCCGATTGACCCAACCTACCCGCGCGAGCGGATTCGCGTCATCATGGAGAATTCGGGCGCAAAATTTGTCGTCACCGAATCGACGCTGATCGAATCCCTGCCCGCCGAAAGCGGCAAAATCGTTGCGCTTGATACAGCCGCGCCACAAATCTCCCAAATGTCAACCGAGACTCTGGAAAACGTCACCGACGCGGACAAACCTGCCTACGTGATCTACACGTCGGGCTCGACCGGTGTGCCGAAAGGCGTCATGGTCTCTCATGGCAGTCTGCGGAATTTTGTGCGCCTCTCGCAATCCGCGCTGGACGTGTCTGCTGAAGATGTGTACCTGCAAAGCGCTTCCATCTCTTACGCGGTCGCCGTCAGGCAGATCATGGTGTCGCTCTCGCGCGGCGCCACGCTTGCGCTCGCCTCCAGCGACCAAATGCGCGACCCGCTGGCGTTGTTTGCGGAGATCAAGCGGAAACGCGTCACCCTGATGGATGTAGTCCCGTCGTTCTGGCGGGCGATCAATAATAGTCTGCGCGAGTTGTCCGATTCTGCGCGGCGCGAGCTCCTTCAAAACGATCTGCGCCGCATTGCTTGCGTGGGTGAGGCTTTGCCGTTCGATACGCCGCGCGATTGGGCGCGGCTGACCTCGCATCGCGCCCGCCTCGTCAACATCTTTGGGCAGACCGAAACGACCGGGTTTGTCGCCGCCTATCCCATACCGACCCAGCCCGACGACAAGGCGGAAGGCGTCACGCCGATCGGCAAGAACATTGCCGAAACCAACCTTTACATTGTGGATGAACGCTTGAATCCCGTCGCGCCCGGCGAGATAGGCGAATTGTGCATCAGCAACCCCTGCCTGGCAAGCGGCTACCTCAACCAGACGGAACTCACTGAGAAAAAATTTATCGGCAACCCCTTCAAGGATGGACGAAACGACCGCCTCTACCGGACGGGCGATCTGGCGCGCCAGCGCGAGGACGGCAACATCGTGTTTCTTGGGCGCGGCGATACGCAAGTGAAGATCCGCGGTCAGCGTCTCGAGTTGGGCGAAGTGGAATCGGCTCTGCGGAAACTCCCCGAGGTGGGCGATTGCGTCGTCTTGTTGGCAAAGGACCGGCAGGATGAAGGCTATTTAGCGGCATATCTTGTTCCGGCGGGCTCCTCGATTGACGTCGCCGCAGTGAGACAACATTGTCGAGAGACTCTTCCCGAGTACATGATTCCTTCCGTGTTCACTGTGTTGGACAAATTGCCGTTATCGCCGAACGGCAAGGTGGACCGCCAAGCCCTGTCCGCCCTCGCGGCAACGGCGGCGCCGGAGACGATTACAAACCCTGACCTGCCTCGCGATGCAGTTGAAGAAAAATTGACCGGCATCTGGCGCGACCTGTTGCCGCAGAAAAATTTCGGCGTCCATGACGACTTTTTCGATCTCGGCGGACATTCCCTCATGGCAGTCAGGCTCTTTACGCGCATCGAAAAAGAATTCGGCGTCCGCCTCCCTTTGACGACTCTTTTCCATGCCGCAACGATTGCCAGCATCGCGGAAATGCTAAAAACGCCCGAGCATAGGGCGCAGTCCAATTCCATTATTATTCCGATCAACACCCTCGGCGAAAAGCCGATCCTATTCGGCATACATGGATATGAAGGCGGCGTGTTATTTTGGCGGGATATTGGCAAGCATTTGCCCGTGGATCAACCCTTTTATGCAATTCAAGCGCAGGGCGTGGACGGCACGACCCCGGCGCTCACCCGGATCGAGGATATGGCGTCCTTGTATATTAGCGAAGTACAGAAAATTCAACCCCATGGACCCTATTTTTTCTGCGGTTTTTCGATGGGCGGGAACATCGCCTACGAGATGGCTCAACAACTCTTGCTGCAGGATGAATCAGTTGAATTGTTGGTGATGCTGGACACGCGTAACCCGGAACGCCTGGCGCGCTTCTCCGCGTATGGGATGATGGATGTAAAGACAGGCGCGCCCTCGGATAGCCATCCACATTATGTGAGTGTATGGCAGAGAATCCGTTGGCAGTTCCAACACCTATCCAGTATGGACTTCTCGGGCAAAGCCGGGCACGTTTGGTTGTTATTGAGGACCAAGTTTATGCGGGCTGTGGTTTTTAACCTGGCTACATTCATTCATGCACGGAAATTACGCCTGCCGGATAGATTATTACTGACTTATTTACGGACGATCCATAGTAAGGCTCTGCATGATTACATTCCCCAGCCTTATGCAGGCAAACTCACTTTATTTCGGTCAAGCCAGACCGAACGAGAAAGCTCAGACGATACGCAGTGGGGTTGGAAGGCGCTCGCCCGCGGCGGCGCGGAAATTTACCGGTTTATCGCGGATCATAATATTGTGGCATATGAATATGCCGAAACGGTGGCTGAAAAATTAAAGGAATGTCTGGAACGCGCTCAACGATCGTTATCAGCTTCTTCAAGCCGGTCGTAGAAGTCGCAGGAAAGAGCCGATAGAGAACGCTACTTAACCGAAACGGTCTTGAGAAAGAGCCTCTTAATCCATATCTTCGCGCATTTCCCCGCTGTCAAGCGTGTGCAATCTTTCTGGTTCTTCTGCAAGGACATCCACCAAACTGTGAGTCAATTCCTGCATCATGGGCGCCAGCGGGACCTGCGCGGGCGTTGTGATGCGTCCCGGCGCGCGCGGCGGACGTTGGCGGGGTTTATCGGCGTCTTCCGAGCGTTTGCGCACGATGCGCGGGTCGCTGGTGAGCGTGCCGACGAAGAAACCCATCACCGAGTACACCTCGCGTTGCGGCGTCACCCAGCCGACCCATTCGCCGAGGCGATTGAAGAGATACGGATATTGCAGGAACGCTTCCGCGTCGCCTTGCGAGGTGTAGATCGGGATGATGCGACTTTGTCCTTGTGCCATGGTTACTCTACGTCATTATACGTCCAGTAGCGGTTTACGAAGAAGTTCCAAAGCATTACAATTCCGATGGCGATGGCGAGGGTGGCGTTCTTCGCCGCCACTTCAGGGGAGATGAACGAGGACATATTCAGCCCGGCGAATAAGCCCTCCAAGGGCGGCTCAGCAAAATGCAGGATCGGGATGCGGATCGCGATCCCGATCGCGTTGACCACGAAGAACATCCCTAATTGCTGGAGAATGTGACGTGACCGCGATTCGGGATACGTCCAATAGCGGTTGCCGGTGAAGTTGTTGATCACCGCGCAGATGAAGGAGATCGTCCCCGCGAAGACCAGCCGCATGGAAAAGAAACGCGTGAGCAGGTTCATCACGCCGAAATCCACCACCGACCCGATGGCGCCCACGACCGCAAATTTGAAAAAGCGCGTGCGTTCGCGATTCACTGCCAGCGTCATCCCAGTCCCAATTTTTGTTTGAAGTAAGGGACGGTCTTTTCGATGCCCTCGTCGAGCGAGACGCGCGGTTCCCATTTCAGGATGGTCTTGGCGCGGGTGATGTCGGGGCGGCGCTGTTGCGGGTCACGGACACTGCGCGCGTCTTTGACGTATGTAATGCCGCCCTGGTTGCCGGTGATGCGATTGATCGATTCGGCGAATTGCAACAACGTCATCTCGTGCTGGTTGCCGATATTGACCGGCAGATGCTCGTCGGAATACAACAATTTCACAATGCCATCCACCAAATCATCCACATAGCAAAATGAGCGGGTCTGGCTCCCGTCGCCGTAGACCGTGAGTGGCTGACCGAGCAAAGCCTGCTTCAGCAGGTTGGGCAAGGCGCGTCCATCTTCCAGATCCATGCGCGGACCGTAGGTGTTGAAGATGCGCACGATGCGCGAATCAACGCCGTGAAAGCGGTGATATGCCATGGTGATGGATTCGGCGAAGCGTTTCGCCTCGTCGTACACCGCGCGCGGACCGGCGGGGTCCACGTTGCCGGTGTAATCCTCCGTTTGCGGATGCACGAGCGGGTCGCCGTAGATCTCGCTGGTGGAGGCGAGCAGGAAGCGGGCGTTGTTGGCTTTCGCAACGCCGAGACAGTTATGCGTGCCGAGCGCGCCTGCCTTCATCGTTTGGATCGGCAGGTTGAAATAGCCCGATGGCGATTGCGGGTTCGGGCTGGCTGGCGAAGCGAAGTGCATCACCGCATCCACTTTGCCTTGCACGAAAATATAATTCGAAACGTCGTGCCGGTGGAACGCGAAGCGTTCGTTGCCCATCAGGTGGGCGATGTTTTGCGGGTTGCCGGTGATAAAGTTATCCAAGCCGACGATCGCGTGCCCCTCGGCGAGCAGGCGGTCGCACAAGTGTGAGCCGAGAAACCCCGCGGCTCCGGTGATCAAAATACGCATGAAATATTTCCTCTCATTATTTATTCTGCGTTGCCTGGCAGTGCGGCAGTTTAACTGCCGCACGATCGAAAGCAACAAATGTAAAAATTATCGCCAATCAATCCGTGTGACGAGACCGTCGCCTGTCACCTGAAACGCCTGATTGTTGCCGGTGTCCACCAGCCAAAGATTGCCCTGATAGACGACGGCGATGAAGTCGCCGGATTGCCCGTCAATCGGATCGGGCGCCCACATGGGGGTTTGCGGCTCGAGGCCGGGCGCGTCGTTCGCAGGGAAAACTGTCCGCCGGTTGGAGCCGTCGCGGTCCATGACGACGACGCGGTAGCGGCTGGTCTCGCTTTGTTCGGGGAAGATGGCTTGCAGGTACGCGACCTGATATTGTCTTTCCCGCGTGTTCGGTTGCAGCGGCGAGACGCTGGGGTAGGCGAACATGCCGGATAACTGCGCGATCTCGACGGTTGTATCGTTTTCGAACGAGGTCGCGCTCAGGTCGAAGAAGGGCGAATCTTCGTCGCTTACCAGACTAGGAGGAGGCGCATGGGTTACAAAAAATAAAGTTTTGCTATCGGCTCCCCATGCCAGCGCGGGAAGCCACGCCCAATCGCTGTGTGTGTTCAAGGGGACGATGTCGAGCAGGGGTTTGAGGGATTTGCCGTCGAGGTCCACCGTGCCGATTCCGTCGGGGCGGGCGTAGGCAAGCCGCCCGTCGGGGGCGAACGCAAAGGTCATCCCCCACCAGCCGTAGACTCCGCCGGCGTTGGCGTCTAAAATTTTGCGTTTCTCGCCGGTTGATATGCTGTAACGATAGAGGTCGTTGTTTGCCTGCCAGCCCGGCGCGGTGGCGCGCGGTTCGACGGTCGAGTAGGCAAACGAGCTTGTGCCCGGAATCCACTCGGCAAAATGGACGACGTTCGAGATGCCGGTGCTGAACGGCTTACTGCCGGGTTTGGTCCGCACAGCCCAGATGGTGTTGATCTCTTTGTCGGCTGGTCTGGTTGATTTGCGTGTGTAAATCAGGTAATCGCCGCGCGGCGAGAGACGGAAGATTCTGCCGTCGAGGTCGCCGCTGGTGACGAGCGGAACGCGGTTGGCGGTGGAGGCGTCAATGACCCAGGCGTTGCCGCCGGCGATGTAGGCGAGTTTGCCGGGGATCGGCAGAGGCGCAAAGGACGCTTGCGCGCCGAGCATGATGATTTCGGGCAGCGCTTCTTTTAGAATCACGGACTTGACGATGGATTTGCTGATCTCGGCGTCGTTTTCCAGCACGCGGCGGTAGGTGATTTCCTGCAAGCCGTTGGCGCCGGCTTGCACCAGGCGCGTTTCGCCTTCCGGTAAAGATTCGTTCCGAACCACTTGTTGGTCGAATGGAATGACCTGTTCTTCGGTCTCGAAAATTTCTTGGACGCGGACGATCGCGATGGTGGCGCCGTCGCTGAGGACGGTGTAGAGTGGAGGGTCGGCGCGGTCGAGAGCGCCCATTGTTATCCCTGCGGATTGAAGCGCCTGTTGAACCGTGCTCCCCGCGCCGACGGTGATCGCTTGCGTGGTCCCGTCCACGTTGACGGTGACGGCGATATCCGCCTCGGCGAGTTGGGGCGAGCGACAGCCCGCCAATGCGAGGAGCGCCAAAAGAAGGAGAGACAGCCGCAAGGGCGGAAAGAAGCGGTACGTTTTGTCCATTGCGATTCGACGGCGTGATTCGTTTTCGGCTGCGATCCAGCGGATGAAGCGCTGTATAATCCCGTCCGCTATCGGATTCGCCCGGTGATGGTCATGATGCCGTTTGCGATGTTGACGGTTTCGATGCGCAGCCCGGTGGCGACCGGTCCCAGCGAGCCGGTGTAGGCTTCCTCGACCATCGCGGTGATGGCGTCATTGATGCCTTGCGGCGCGGGAAACGGACCGAAGTCTGCCGACTCGATCTCGATTTTCGGTTTGCCGTTTTCATCCGCGCTGACGTTGATGATGATGCCGATGTTGGCGGCGAACATGCCTTGTTGGGTCTTGCCGTAGATTTTCATCTGCCCGTCGCGCAAATAGACTTGCGGATCGGCGATCAACGGTTTATCGTCTTGTTGCAGGTTGGGGTCGGTTTCCATCCGTAAGGCAAGGTAGGAGGTGATCTGCGGTTCGGTAATGTTGAGCGTGACGACGCCGGTGAGCAAGCCGTCTTCGAACGATTTTTGGATCCCGTCGGTGAGGCTTTGCGCGGCTTCGGTGGAAACGGGGATCGGGTCGAGGTTCGAATAGTCGGGTCCGCCGACGAAGACGGTGCAGGCGAGGGATGCGAGGATGAGCGGCGCGAGTAAATAAATCAATGGGTTGAGTTGGTTGCGAGACATTCTTTTTTCCGTACTGCGTACTGCGTTTTTTTCAATCGTCAATCGTCAATCGTTAATCCGAAATCGTAAATCGAAGGTATTATAGCATGAGCGATTCGCAGGCTTTTGAAGGACAAAATTCCGAAATTGAATTGTCACTTTCGGCAAAACTCGAGGCGTTGTTATTCGTTTCGGGCGAGCCGGTGGCGACGGCGCAACTTGCCGCCGCGTTGGATGTCGCCCCCTCGGTTATCGAGCGCGGACTCAACGAGCTGGACGCTTCGCTCGCCGGGCGCGGCTTGAAACTCCAGCGGCACGCGGGACGCGTCCAATTGACGACCGCGCCCAATCTGGCGGAGCTGATCGAACATTTCCTCGGCTTGGAAGCGACCGCGCACCTCAGCCGCGCCGCGCTGGAGACGCTGGCGATCATCGCTTATCAACAGCCGGTGACGCGCCCGCAAATTGATTCGATCCGCGGGGTGAACAGCGACAGCATGATGAAGAGTCTTTTGCACAAGAATTTGATCCTCGAATCGGGCCGCGCGGACGGACCCGGTCGCCCGATCCTTTATTCAACCACTCCGGAATTTTTACAGCACTTCGGCTTGAACTCGATCCTCGAAATGCCTCCGCTGGCGAAGCCTGAAGAGGAAGAGACGCAGCAGGATGAGTTGTTGAAGGGGTGAGGTAAATTTCCCTCCTTTGCCGGTGTGGCGTGATCTTGTGTTAGTTCCTTGAGCTGAGGTTTAGATTGTCGTTGCGATAACGACATAGATTACCGTGTCTAAAACGACATGAATGATCCACGACCAGCCCAGCCCGCGTGTATCGAGCATGGCTTTACCTAAAAGCAGAGCCAATAATCCGGTTTGGACCAAGCCCACAGGTCCCGATGGGATGCCGCCGTAGTAATGTCCCAACCCGAACCAGAGGGAGGTCAGCCAGAGGGCATGGGTTGGACCTACCACAGGGAAAAGCGTCCCCAACGGCGCGGCGCGGTATGTGACCTCCTCGCTGATTGCGTTTAAAGCCGCACTGGCTAAAATCAACGGAAAAAGTGGAAGTACAGTGGAGATATCAAACTTCGCTGTTGGGTTTTGGCTGGACAAAAACCAAAAGAACAGACCGCCAAGCAAGATTGCCATCGCCGTTCCAAAGATGGACCAGGGTAGTTTCCGCTTGTCGGTTGAGTTGTTTTGTCCGTCCAATGGCGCTTTCAAGTTTCCAATGGTCAGGAAAGCCTGCTGGCGGTCCATGCCGCTGAACAACAGGATCATCACTACAATTAACGACTCTAGCGTGAGCAGCGCTCGTTCGCCAAACAAAATGACCATCGGCGATCTGTCCACAAACAAGTTGTTCCAGATCGCGGACTGTTTGACAAGCGGATCGAAGCCAAACGACATGAGCAAGATGACGCCCATGATGAGGAAATAACTGCGCAAAGGTTTTAGGGGTTGCCAAACGAACGTAACGACCCAAAGCGCAAGCGCCAACCCGATCCAGGCATAATTGATCCAGGGAATGTCTGTGCCCAGGAAATCGCGGGCGATGACAAGCGGTAATTTGCTCAACAATAAGGTTGATACCCAGGCAACCAGAACAAGCCCAACTCGTCGGGGTGCGGATGTCTGCATTTCCTTGCGTTCTTTAGCCGAGTATTCAGAATGCGTATTGCTCATGGGACGCTCCTTTGATTGGAAGAAGAAAAACTCGAAGCCAGAAAAATGCCTGAAGATCGCGCAGAATCCCACATGTCAGGTACGCGCTGTGTCGGGCGCGTACTTGAATGAATTGTTTCTTCCATAAACACGCGTTTCCTATTAGACTTTATCCGTAATAGATCTTTGGGGACGCAGACAAACGCAGATTTTCTTCCTTGAATCTGCGAAATCAGCGTTTGTCTGCGTGAATCAGCGTCCTAGCCTAATTTCGGATAAGGTCTATTGTATAAGCGACAGGATGATATACATGATCCACAACCCGCTGGTAATCGCAAAGGTCAGCAGGTTATTGCCCACCAAGCCGAGTTGCGCAATAGACCACGAGCCAAAACTCATATATGGGCTGAAAAATGGGGAAGCGGAAATTGCGTACTTCTTATTTTTCCGCGCCCGATAAAGGAGAACCAATCCGATGGGCACGGAATACGGAAAGAAACTCAAGTTCCAGGAGGCGGATAACAAGTTGTCGCTCTTGCCGGTTATCCAATTCCCGAATAAAAGGAACGACATTACAGTAAATATTGTTACGGGTAGAAATATCCTGCCGACATTTTTTATTCCGCCGCTTTTGTACGATGTCCATAGCCAGTACATTGCAACGGCAATCCCGATTTGCGGTTTTAATAAGACGAAAAACAAGCCTGCGGCAGGGGGCATGATGAATCCAAGAACGACCAGCCAATCTATATTGCTAAGCATTAAGTTGTAAACCATCAATGGCGAGGTCATGTATAAGAGTATGGCGGTCGGTGTTGCGTCTAGTTTCTGCGCCGCGTAGGCATAGGTTCCGAATGCCGCAAAGAACATAAAAATTTTTCCTGCCTGCTCTCCCAGCAAAGCGAATGGGATGAGCGGGAATAATGCCCAAATAGGATTGTGTAAGGTTGTAATCGAATAAGGGCTTTGCCCTTTCAGCAAAAGGGTAAGCGCTGGATAATACGTTTCTCTCCAATCGATGCCAAAATTTATAAAATCATGTTCAAGGTATTGGCATAGAACAATAGCATATACGATAAGTAACCCGATAAGGATTTTGTTTTTATGGATATTGGCCATATATTTAGAGGCGCTGATGGGATGGTTGGTTGCGTGTGGGCGGGCGTGGATTCTGCTTGGGAGCAGGGAAAACTCGAAGCGAGGAAAATGCCCGAAAATGGCGCAGAATCCCACCCGTCAAGTGCACCAAGAAAGACGAGGGACATCATTTTATACGAGGGAAACCGTCAAGCGACAGGGACAGTATACTCGGAAGCGACAAGCACGCAAGCCGAACAAAGCAGTGGAGACGCGTATGGTTTCGCAGTCCCGCGGTGCACCGTGGTTTCCGGTCAAATTGATTTAACTACTGGCGGTGGAGCGCTGTTTGAGGCTTGCGCGCCAACCCCGATGAGAAAGCTAATTCCCTCAAGTGACCGGGCTTGTCAACCTCAATTGGAAAGGAGAGAATTGAAATGAGACAAAGAGGCAGACGCACAAAAGGGATGGAAGAAGCGCATCCGTTTGCCGGGATGAGCCGGGTCAATCCAGATGCAGCTGGGGTGGACATCGGCGCAGAAGAGATCGTCGT
>JADLBX010000040.1 GCA_020847435.1 Anaerolineales bacterium | reverse complement strand
CCGCCATGTATCGCATCATCCACGCGCCGCATCACCGCACAGGTGACAAATGGAAAATTTACCCCATGTACGATTGGTCGCATGGACAGAACGACTCGATGGAGGGTATCACTCACTCGTTGTGTTCGCTGGAATATGAAGATCATCGTCCGTTGTATGAGTGGTTCTTGGAACAACTCGATGTGTTCAAACCGCGTCAGATCGAGTTTGCGCGGCTCAACATGAATTACACCGTGATGAGCAAACGCAAACTCCGCCGCTTGGTCGAAGAGAATCATGTTTCAGGCTGGGACGATCCGCGTATGCCCACGTTGCGCGCGATGCGTCGGCGCGGATACACGTCCGAAGCAATTCTCGATTTTATTCGTCGAGTCGGTGTGGCGAAAAATTACAGCGTCAGTGATGTGTCGTTGCTCGAAGCGTGCGTACGCGAAGATCTCAACAAAACTTCGCTTCGGCGAATGGCTGTGATTCGTCCGCTGAAAGTTGTGATTGAAAATTACCCCGATGATCTCATCGAAGAGATGGACGCGGTCAACAACCCCGAAGACCCGAACGCTGGCACGCGCAAAGTCCCGTTCTCGAAGGTCATTTACATCGAGCAGGATGACTTCCGCGAAACGCCGCCGCCGAAATATTATCGTTTGTTCCCTGGCAACGAAGTGAGATTGCGTTACGCATATTTCATCAAATGCACACATGTCGTGAAGAACGACGCGGGCGAAGTGATCGAAGTCCACGCCACGTATGACCCGTCTACGCGCGGCGGCGACTCACCCGATGGGCGCAAGGTGAAATCCACCATCCACTGGGTATCAGCCGTCCACGCGAAGGAAGCGGAAATCCGCATGTACGACCGACTCTTCTCGAAGGAGAATCCCGAAGAAGGCGAAGAGGGATTCCTCAACTGTTTGAATCCGAACTCGCTGGAGATTCTCACGGGCTACGTGGAGCCGCATCTTTCCGCCCCTGAGGCTGGTTCGCGCTATCAGTTCGAGCGACTGGGATATTTTTGTGCCGACAAAGACTCGACGCCCGCAAAGCCCGTGTTCAACTTGACAGTGAATTTGAAAGATGCGTGGGCGAAGATCGAGAAGAAGGGAAGTTGAAATTCCGTAGGACTAATTTTTGTTGAGGATGGCTTGCTAGACAATATACTTGGGCAAAGATTGAGTGAAAGTTGGGCAAACCATTTCACATTTGGTAAAATCTCATTCAGAATCGTTGGTTGTACAAAACGGAGATTGGAAATGAATATACAGCAAGCCGAAACATTCATTGCCGCGCCCTTCTTGGATGACTTTAGAAAAGTTGAAGAAGAAGTATTAAGAAACGAAGATATTTTGTGGGCTGGAAATGTTGCACAATTCAACAATACTTCTGGAATAAATAGATTCGCCTTTGGATACTTAGTAATTAGCCGTCAAAGTATTGTCAGGGTCTTATTTCGCGCCGAGGAGGAAGATGAGGGAATTGGAGGGATTCTCCTTGGAGGATTACTTGCTCCCTTACTAATTCCCATTCTCATTATTGTCGCACTGTTCTCGCCGAAAGCAGAAGAGCCAAAATTTGGGAAAGTTAGGACGCATGATCCAAAGAAGAAACGCCAAGAAATCAGCGTACTCAATTATAATCACGAAACACATTCTCATGGTTCATACATAAAGGTCCCCCCAACAACACCACTAACAAACCAAGAAACTGCATCGCGGGCTGTACGAGTATTTCCAATTTCCAATTTAACAAATGTTGACCGATTTGAATCTCAAGATGACCATACAGGAGTGAAAATCATTGAATTCGACATTCGTTTTGTCCCAGATGAAACAATGCAAGTTGTCTTTTACAAAGAACAAGATGCAAGAAATGTCTACGACCTCCTTCTCTTGGGCTTGCAAGAAAATGTGAAACCAACCCAACAAAATCCTGCTATTGTGGAACAGTTGGAGAAACTAGCAGAACTTCACAAAGCACAAGTAATAAATGACGTTGAATTTGAAGCCGCGAAGAAGAGGTTGCTTGATAAATAACAAAATTCTTCGAAGTCAAAAGCGGTTATAAAATAGAATTGCGTCCAAACCTTGACAACACCTCCCCCTCTCATGTAAACTCCGAGCGCAATCAAATCCCACAGAAAGGAGCGCACGACCGATGATATTACGTACGAAAAATGATCCTATCCAAAACTTCATACCTTCTCGAAGTGCGCCCTTTGACCGCCCCTAGACGGTCTCTTCCTGTGTCCTCCCAGCCACGGTGCACCTCGCATCGTGGCTTTTTTGTTGCTCCCTCACCCTAACCCTCTCCCAAAGGGAGAGGGGACATGCCAACCCACCACTGATAACTGCTCACTGACTACTTTCTTTGTACTTGAAACCTGGAACCTGAAACATGAATCTTTCCTTCAAATCCTACTACCACCTCCTCGCCTCCCACATCCGCCCCCAGCGTGGACGATTCACTTTGCTTGCCATTTTGCTATTCGGCAGTATTGGCTTGCGGATTTTCGCTCCACAAATTATGCGAAAGTTTATTGATTCCGCATTGGCGGGTGAAGCGTTGCAAACCCTCACATGGACCGCGCTTGCTTTCATCGGCATCGCGTTGATTCAGCAAGTCGTTGCGATCGGAGTCACGTGGCTCGGCGAAAACGTCGCGTGGACAGCCACCAACGCCCTCCGCGCTGAACTCGCCGAACATGCCCTGCATCTCGATATGAAATTTCACAACGACCACACCCCTGGCGAACTCATCGAACGCATTGACGGCGACGTGACCGAACTGGCGACGTTCTTTTCGCAGTTTGCGTTGAACCTCATCGCCAACGGATTTCTCCTCGTTGGCATCCTCATTGCGTTGTTCATCGAAGATTGGCGCGCGGGGCTGGCGTTCACGGTCTATTCGTTCCTCACCATTTTCATCCTCGGCAAAGTGAAAGACATCGCCGTGCCTCATCAAAAAGCGCGGCGTGAAGCCGAAGCGCAATATTACGGCTTCATCGAGGAACAACTCTCAGGCACCGAAGACATCCGCTCCAGCGGCGCGGTCGGATTTTCCATCCGCGAATTGTTCCGTCATCAAGGCGAGATCCTCAAGCACAATCGCAAGTCGCATTTCAAAAGATGGATCATCGAAAACGCGATGGGGCTCGCCCTCACCCTCGGCACACTGCTCGCCATCGTCAGCGGTTACTGGCTGTTCACCGCGAGCGTCATCACCATCGGCACGGTCTATCTTTTCGTGCATTACATCAACCTGCTCGAAGAACCGTTCTGGGCGATGACTCACGAGATCGAAAGTTTTCAAACCATCGGCGCGTGTGTCGAGCGATTGACCGAGTTCAAGGCGTTCAAGCCTGAGACTCGCAACGAAGCGGGCTTGGATGTGGACTCGCATCCGATTCAGTTGACATTCGACGATGTGACGTTTTCCTACAATGGCGACGACGCCGTCCTCACACGCCTCTCTTTCGACCTTCGGGCTGGTTCTGTTTTGGGTCTGCTTGGTCGCACGGGAAGCGGAAAGACCACCATCGGACGGTTGATCTTCCGTTTGTATGACGTGAACAGCGGCGGCATAAAAATCAACAACGCCGACATCCGCGACCATCACCTCCACTCGCTTCGCCGCGACATCGCCATCGTGACTCAGGATGTGCAGTTATTCAAAGCCTCCGTCCGCGAAAACCTGACCTTCTTCGACCGCGCGATCTCCGATGAAAAAATCATCGCCACCCTCGAAGAACTCGAACTCGGCGACTGGTACGCGAGTCTGCCTCAAGGGTTGGACTCCGTCCTTGAAACGGGATCAAGGTCGCTGTCCGCGGGCGAAGCGCAATTGCTCGCCTTCACGCGCGTCTTCCTGAAAAATCCAGGCTTGGTGATCCTCGACGAAGCCTCCTCCCGCCTCGATCCCGCCACCGAAGTCAAACTGGAGAACGCGATTGACAAACTGCTGAAAGGTCGCACCGCCATCATCATCGCCCACAAACTCGACACCCTCCACCGCGCCGACAACGTGTTGATCCTCGAGAAAGGCAACATCCTCGAATACGGCGACCGCAAAGCGCTGGCATCCGATTCAACATCAAGGTTTTATCAGTTGCTCCAAACTGGAATGGAAGAAGTTCTGGCATAGACATCAACCTCAATTCTCTAATTCTCCAATTCTCTGATGTCTGCAACCAATCTCTAATCTCCAGTCTCTAGTCTCCAAAGGCTTTCAAAATGACCGAATCAACCCTCACCCAACAAGAACTCAACACCCCCTCCCTCCCCGCGTGGAAAGTTATCTGGGAGATGATTCGATTCCGCCCGTGGCTCGACTTCATTGACCTCCTCAGCGTGGGAGTCTTCCGCTTTTGTATGCAAGTCGCGCCCGCGCTCATCATCAAAGCCTTCTTCGACATGCTCACAGGCACAGCGACATTGACCTTCGGCATCTGGGGGATCGTCGCGTTCCTCGCGGCAACATGGCTCGGACGTGTCGTCGGCGGTTACGGCTTTTACTACGCCGACGTTCCCATCTTCTCCGAGATGAACACGCTGATAAGAAAAAATCTGCTCACGCACATCCTCAAACGACCAGGCGCGTCGCAACTCCCCGATTCCGCTGGCGAAGCCGTCAGCCGCTTCAAAACAGACGTGGATCAAATTCCGTTGTTCGTGATCCTCGTCAACGACATCCTCGTCGGCGTCGGCATCATCGCCTATTCGATTTACTTGATGGCGCAGATCAGCGTATCGGTCACGATCATGGCGTTGATTCCGCTCATCATCGTCGGCATCGTCGCCAACATCGCCACCAAACGGATCGAACATTATCGCGCCGCCTCGCGTCAAGCCGCGGGCAACGTCTCTGGATTCATCGGCGAATTTTTCGGCGCAGTGCAAGCCATCAAGGTCGCCAACGCCGAAAGAAACATCACGAAACATTTTCACAAGATCAACGACGAGCGCCGCGTGTTCGCCGTCCGCGAAAAATTATTCGACGACGTGCTCGGCTCGATCTATCGCAACACGTCCACGCTCGGCACGGGCGTCATCCTCATCCTCGTCGGTCAGACCATGCGCACGGGCAACTTCACCCTCGGCGATTTTTCGCTCTTCGTCTACCTCCTCAACAGCATGGGCGACCTCACCACCTTCGCGGGCATGTTGTGGGCGCGCTACAAACAACTCGAAGTCTCCGTCAAGCGGATGTATCGCCTCATGGAAAACGCGCCGTTGACCGCCCTCGTCGAACACAGCACAGTGGATTTTTCCGCGCCGTTGCCAGATGTGACGTACGCGACAAAAACCGCTTCAGACCGACTGGGCGAGCTGGTCGCAAGCCATTTGACTTATCACTACCCCTCTTCGACGAACGGCATCGAGAACGTTTCGCTGAAAATCAAGCGCGGCTCGTTGACGGTCATCACTGGTCGCATCGGTTCTGGCAAGACGACTCTGCTCCGCACATTGCTCGGACTCCTCCCCGCCGACTCTGGCTCCATCAAATGGAACGGAGACATCATCACAGACGCGGGCAACTTCTTTATCCCTCCGCGTTGTTCGTACACGGCACAAGTCCCGCGTTTGTTCAGCAACACCCTGCGAAATAATATTTTGCTCGGCATGAACAAAAGCGATGACGAAATCTACGAAGCGACAAAACTCGCCGTGATGGACCGCGACCTCGAACAACTCGACGACAATCTCGAAACGATGGTCGGCGCGCGCGGCGTCAAACTTTCTGGCGGACAAATGCAACGCACCGCCGCCGCACGCATGTTCATCCGCGAGCCCGAACTCGTCGTCTTCGACGACCTCTCCTCCGCCCTCGACGTGGAAACCGAACGCCAACTCTGGGAGCGAATCTTCGAATCGGGCAACGAGATGACTTGCGTAGTGGTCTCCCACCGCCGCCCCCTCCTCCGCCGCGCCGACCACATCATCGTGTTGAAAGATGGTAAAGTTGAATCCGAAGGCGCTCTCGATGAATTGCTCGCAACAAGTCCCGAAATGCGCGAGTTGTGGAAGCTGGAAGAGTAACGCGACATTCATGTCGCTATTTCAGAGCAAAGCGACATAATGCCGCGGTACGAAAAACATCCCTTCGGTGTCGTCATCTGCTGTTTACTCGGCGAAAGAACTAGTACTTCTGCCAGATGAACTTGTAGCGCAATTTGCTAAATTGCGTTCGGCAAATTGGCAATTTGCCCTACAACTTTAATTTGTTGGCGCACTAGCCACCTGACAGTTTGATTCATAAGCGCTCCGTTGGTCGAGTAGGCGGCAGAAAGAGCGCTTGTTTTCCAGAAACTCTACTATATGCCGCCGTATCGAGACCAAACGGCAGATGTGATTTGCTGGAAACGTGGTCTCGATACGCCACTCGAAAAATCACTCGGGACTACTCGACCGCCACTTTCAACAAAAGCGTCAGATGGCTAGCGAAAGAGAAAATTATGACAACATCAAAAGACCTCATCATCGAGGCGAGAGAAAAATTCAACCTCGCCATCGCAAACAAGGATGCGAAGGCAATCCGCGCGTTGCTTGCGCCGAGTTATCACATCGTCACGGGGCGCAGCGACCAATCTCACGGCGCGGACGAGGAGGCGCGGCGCTGGGCGGGCGTGTTCGAGGCGGACCCGACGGCGGTCTACGTCCGCACGCCGCGCGAGATCACGGTCAACGAGGCGTGGGGGTTGGCGGAAGAGTTGGGGAATTGGCGCGGCAGTTACACCGTCGGGAAAGAAGCGGTAAAAGCCGCGGGCGTGTATTCCGCCAAATGGCAGAGAACGCGTAACGGCGAATGGGTCGTCCAAGCGGAAATCTTCACGACGATCGAATTTGACGAAGCGTGCATCCCGCCCGAGCCGATTCCGTAACGCGACATTCATGTCGCGCTGCAAAAGGAAATATCATGGACATCCTCACAGGAAAAATCCTGAAATATCATAACTGGCACGAGGGGAAATTGATCGGGCTGGCGAAAGAGGCGGGGAACAAATTGATCGAGGGAGGCTTGGATCGGGACTCGGCTCTCGCCAAACTTGAGGCTGTGCGCGCCAACCCCGGCAGTTTCCTCGCCGACGCGGCGCTGGCGGAGTTGGCGCGCGAGTGCATCCGCTTGAATCAAAAAGAGGAGCCGTCGCCGAGCGCTCTGCGCGACGCGCCGTTGGCGTATCCCGTTTGGGGACGCGAGCAAATTGACGAGGGCGCGCTCAGCCAAATGGACAACGCGATGCGGTTGCCCGTCAGCGTGAGCGGCGCGTTGATGCCCGACGCGCACGTCGGCTATGGGCTTCCCATCGGCGGCGTGCTTGCCACGGAAAATACGGTCATCCCGTACGCGGTCGGTGTGGACATTGCCTGCCGCATGAGGCTTTCGATCTACGAAGTCTCGCCGATCCTGATCGGACAGAAGAAAGGCATGTTCGAGGAATCGTTGTGGAACGAGACTGCCTTCGGCATGGGCGCAAAATGGACGGGATCGAAGCGCGCCAGTCACCCCGTGCTGGACGACCCGGCATGGGAAGCGACGCGCCAACTGCAAACGCTGCACGACACTGCCTACGCCCAACTCGGCACAAGCGGAACGGGAAATCATTTCGTCGAGTGGGGATCGTTCCGATTGGACGAGGAAATGTTCGGGTTGAAACCCGGCGAGTATCTCGCGCTGCTTTCGCACAGCGGATCGCGCGGCGTGGGCGCGCGGATCGCCGAACGGTTCAGTAAAGTCGCGATGGAGAAACAGCCAAATTTGGACAAGAGCGTTCGTCACCTCGCATGGCTGAACCTCGATTCGGAGGAGGGGCAGGAATATTGGCTTTCGATGGAGTTGGCGGGCAGGTTTGCGGCGGCAAATCATTACGTCATCCATCACCGCGTCGCCGCATCGGTTGGACTGAAAGAAGTGGCGGTGGTGGAGAATCATCATAATTTTGCCTGGCGCGAGAAATTGCCCGATGGACGCGAAGCGATCGTCCACCGCAAAGGCGCGACTCCTGCCGGGCTGGGCGTGTTGGGCGTGATCCCCGGCTCGATGGGCGACGCGGGCTACGTCGTCCGCGGGCGAGGCGCGGCGGAGGCATTGGAGTCCGCTTCGCATGGCGCGGGCAGGCTGATGAGCCGCAAAGCCGCGCTGAATTCCATCAGCAAGCGCGAACGGGACGAGTATCTCAAAGCGCGCGGCGTCACCTTGCTGGGCGGCGGACTCGACGAGTCGCCGCAGGCATATAAGCCCGTGGACAAAGTCCTCGCCGCGCAGAGCGATCTCGTGGACGTGATCGGCAAGTTCACGCCGAAAGTTGTGCGGATGGCGGACGAGCCGGGTGATATATAATCAAGAGACCTCACAGGTCTTTAAGACCTGTGAGGTCTACCAAAGGAAAAATGGCGACTAAAAAAACGACACCCGCGAAACGATTCCAAGACTTGCTCCTCAAGTTTTCGCAAGAGGAGGAAATACGCAAACGAAAAGCGCTGGAACAAAAATTATGGGACGGCTTCGGCGCGGAGTTTGCCGTGTTCGTGTTGGACATGTCGGGCTTCTCACTGCTGACGCGCAAGTATGGAATCGTCCACTACCTTTCGATGGTGCGGCGGATGCAGTTGACCACGCGCCCCATCGTCGAGTCGTTCGATGGGACGATGATCAAATACGAAGCGGACAATTGCTTCGCCGTGTTTCCGAATCCGCTGGCGGCGGTGAACGCGGCGGTGGCGATGCAGCACGCGTTCACCGCCTCGAACCTGCTCACCTCGGACGATCTCGACATCCACATCGCCTGCGGCATTGACTACGGACGCATCCTCGTGGTGGGACACGACGACTGCTTCGGCGACCCCGTCAACCGCGCCTCGAAAATGGGAGAGGACATCGCCGCCTCGGGCGAAGTGCTCATCACCAAAGACGCGTTCAACATGATTCCCGCCGAAGCGAACATCAAAGCGCGCGAGTTGAAGATTTCGATCTCGGGGATCGAAATCCCCGCGTATGCGGTGGAGTATCGGAAGGAATGAAGTTCGGCAAAGGGGGCGATTACGAAACTCTTTGTTTTATAATCGGGACAATAAAACATATCCACATTATGCTGGAACACTTTGACCTTTTCACCACAACTTTTCAAATATCGAAACGGGAGGGATCATGGCGAAGGATTTTTTCAAGAACTCGATGGTTGCGATCGGCGCGGGCTTAACTTTCGTCGGCTTTGTACTGGATATCCTTGACGTCCGTCAATGGTGGGATCGTGTCGTTTTATCTTTATTCCAAAATATTGGGATCCAATCGTTTTCACAGAGCGCGTTTTTTCAGTTATTCTTTTGGTTGAGTTTCGCGTTTAGCCTAACTCTATTTGGCGTGGCAGTTATCCTTTTGGGAAAATTTCTGCAATTCATGCTCACAGATTTTAAACTGCGCGCCTTTTCCCTCGACTTTGATTTCGGCGATCTTTCAAGTTCGATTTTAGTGAGGCAGATCGTGTATGGGGTAATCTGGATCACCGTCTTCTTTGCCATGTTTGTTCTGGTTATCGGTGAGTATCCGTCGTGGAACGTTGTACGATTATTTTTGGTCGCAGGACTGCCGTTTGGGGTCATTGTAAGTTTATTTATTGGAGCGATCGGCGGAGTCCTCGGCGAAACTCCGAAGAATTTAGCATTCGCATTGTTCGGAATAACCCTTGGATCGGTCGTCAGTATTGTTTATTGGAATGGAATGAATTTCACGCCGCGCATTGCGATCCTTGGGTTATTGGGTTCCTGCTTGGGGTTGCCAGTCGTACGGATCAAATTATGGTGGGGACTCGTTATCCTATTGATCGTCTTCGGCTTTTTAATTTCACTGCTTGGCGGTATTCCATGATCGAACACGCGGGTAAATTTGCGGAGATTGAGGGATTCCTGTGTCAGTGAATACCCGCCGATCTATCCTCGGCGTAAATGACTTCGAGACCCAGCCTGTCGGATATTCGTCGGGCTTTTAATTTTGTGTACAATTGACTTTACAGGAGAACCCATTATGTCATGCCCACCCTCCGCTGGATCGGCAAATCCCGCGTACGCGGCAGAGTGTCGGAAGGAGTGAGGCTTGCACGCAGGGGGTTTTGGCTGTATGCTTGAACCATCAAACGATCGGGATACAACTTTCATGGCTAAAAAATCACCCGTCAACAAACGAACGCCATCCATCACAGACGAACAACTCGCAGAGTTGCGCGGACTCCTGCCGCACGTTTTCAGCGAGGGCAAAATTGATTTCGAGAAACTGCACGCGGCGCTCGGCGATTTCGGCGACGAACGACCCGAACGCTATTCGTTTTCATGGGCGGGAAAACGAGACGCGCTCAAAATCCTGCAAACGCCCTCGCGCGCCACGCTGGTCCCCGCGCGCAAGGAATCGGTGGACTTCGATAAGACCCAAAACCTGTTCATCGAGGGCGACAACCTCGAAGCGTTGAAACTGCTCTACAAGCCGTACTTCGGGCAGGTCAAGATGATCTACATTGACCCGCCCTACAACACGGGCAACGACTTCGTGTACCCCGATAACTTCGCCGACCCACTCGACACCTATTTGAAACTCACGGGACAAAAAGACAGCGACGGAAATTTACTCACCAGTAACGCCGAAACCAGCGGACGTTACCACTCGGCGTGGCTCTCGATGATGTACCCGCGTTTGTTTTTAGCGAGGCAGTTGCTTCAAGATGATGGGGTAATTTTTGTAAGCATTGACGATAACGAAGTTCACGATCTACGCTTGCTAATGAACGAAATTTTTGGGGAAGAAAATTTCATTGACAATATCATCTGAAAGAAAAGATATGGCGGTGGAGCAAAAGAAAAGTTTTTAGTAAGCGTGCATGAGTATGTATTATTTTACGCGAAAGACATAAATGCGCTTGAAAACATCTTTGTTCCTACCGATCAAGAATCAATTGACCGATATTACAAACTTAAGGATGATAAATTTTCTATTCGTGGTTCATACCGCACCCACCCGCTCGAAGCAACGAAGAGTATGGGCGAAAGAAAAAATTTAGTTTTCCCGATTACTGCTCCTGACGGGACTAAAGTTCTGCCTAAGAGGCAATGGCTTTGGTCAAAAGAAAGAGTGTTGAAAGCATTGGAAAATAACGAGCTTGAGTTTATCAAGGTCAACAATAATTGGACTGTTCACACAAAACAATACCTGAAAGATGAGCAGGGCAACCAAAGAGAAACAAAAGCTTTTTCGCTAATCGACGACATCTTTACACAACACGGCACAAACGAAATAATTGACTTGTTCGGTGACGCGCAAGTTTTCCCTTTCCCAAAACCAAGCAGGTTTATCAAAACACTCATCCAAATTGGGACAACAAACAACGAAACTGAATTGATTCTCGATTTTTTCGCTGGCTCGGCCGCTACCGCCCATGCGACTTTAGAACTCAACCGCGAAGACGGCGGCAACCGAAAATTCATTCTAGTGCAACTGCCCGAACCTACGCAAAACAAGGAATTTCCCACAATCGCCGATATCGGCAAGGAACGCATCCGCCGCGTGATCAAGAAAATGAAGAAAGAACGCGAGGGTCAAATGCAGTTGGACAAGCCCGAAGATTTGGGCTTCAAGGTCTTCAAACTGCGCGAGTCCAATTACAAGGGGTGGGACGATTCCGAACAGCAAGACCCGAAAGCCTATGCCAAACAAATGGAAATGCTCGCCGATCCGCTCGTGAAAGACTGGAAGGAAGAGGATGTTATTTACGAGGTCGCGCTGAAGGAAGGCTTCGGACTCAACCTCTCCTTGACCGAGACCGAATCCACGGGCGTACAGAGGGTCAACGACGCAGAGCGAGGTCAAAGTTTCTACATTTCCCTCGCGGACAAAGTCAAATGGAAAGATGTAAAACCCTTGAACCTGAAGAAGGACGACCTGTTCATCTGCCGCGACGTCGCGTTGGATGACGAGACCGCGGCGAATCTGTCGTTACAGTGCAGGTTGAAGACGATATAGCACACACGCTGATGCAGATCAAATTCGATTCCAGTCAGGAATTTCAAATCCAAGCCGTCGAAGCGGTCGCCAACCTCTTCGACGGTCAACCGCGCCTCCGAACCGACGTGCAGTTTACCTTCGGTTTCGCGGCGATCCCCAACCGCCTCGATCTCTCCGATGCGGAACTGCTCGCCAACCTGAATAAAGTTCAAAATGAGAACGGCATCGAACCCGATCGCGAATTCATGCCCATCGAGCGCGTGATCGAAACCATCGAGGGCAAAGAACGCGTCAACTTCCACAACTTCTCGGTGGAGATGGAAACGGGCACAGGCAAAACGTACGTCTATTTGCGAACCGCCTTCGAACTCTTCCGCCGCTATGGGTTTCGGAAATTCATAATCGTTGTCCCATCGGTGGCGGTGCGCGAAGGCGTGTTAAAAACGCTGGAGATCACCCAGAAGCATTTGCGCGAACTGTACGACAATACGCCGTGCCGCTATTACGCCTACGACTCGGCGAATCTTTCGCAGGTGCGGCAGTTTGCGCTCTCGGAAAGCGTCGAGCTCATGGTGATGACCATCGACTCGTTCAACAAATCCACCAACGTGATCAACCAGACCACCGACCGCCTGCAAGGCGAAACGCCGATCCATCTCGTGCAAGCCGCGCGCCCGATTCTGATTTTGGACGAGCCGCAAAATATGGAAAGCGAATTACGGGTCGCCGCGCTCGCCGCGCTCAATCCGCTCTTCGCTCTGCGTTACTCCGCCACCCATCGTAATCCGTACAATCTGGTCTACCGTCTCACGCCCTACGAAGCCTATCGGCAGGGGCTGGTCAAACGCGTCGAAGTGGCAGGCGTGGAAAAAGAATCCGATGAAAACCAGGCATTTTTACGGTTGGACGAGGTGAACTCGGAGAAGAAAACCCTCACGGCGAGGATTGCCGTCCACGCCTTGCTGAAGAACGGAACCGTCAAAGAAAAAATTATCACGGTCAAGCCGGGCGATACGCTGGAAAAGAAAGCCAACCGCCCGGACTATGCGGGCTTCGTCGTGGAGGAGATCAGCGTCGGCAACCAGTCCGTGCTGTTTCAAAACAACGCGGAACTCCGCGTGGGCGAATCGCGCGGCGCGGATAAGAAAGCCGTCTTCGAGGCGCAGATCCGCTACACCGTTCAGGAACACTTCCGCAAACAAAAACGACTGCGCGAACGCGGGATCAAAGTCCTTTCGCTGTTCTTCATTGACCGCGTGGATAATTATGCAAACGAAGACGGGTTGATCCGCGTCTTGTTCAACAAGGCGTTCAACGAGCTAAAGTCGAATACCGAATTTAGCGAGATCGAATCGGACAAGGTCCAAGCCGCCTACTTTGCGTCGCGCAGGACAAAGACAGGCGAGATCGTCTACGAAGACAGTAAAACGGGCGAGTCTGAAAGAGACAAAGAAACCTACGACCTAATCATGAAAGACAAGGAAAGGTTGATGTCGTTCGAGGAACCCACCTGCTTCATCTTTTCTCACTCCGCACTGCGTGAAGGCTGGGACAGCCCGAATGTTTTCCAGATTTGCACACTCAACCAAACCACTTCCGAAATGAAGAAACGGCAGGAGATCGGTCGCGGCGTGCGGTTGGCGATCAACCAGCAGGGCGAAAGAGTGCGCGATGAGCAGGTCAACATTTTGACGGTCATTGCGAATGAGAGCTACGAAAGTTACGTTGGCAAATATCAATCCGAACTGGAAGCGGAGTATGGGGCTGGCAATCTACCCCCGAACCCGCCCAGCGCCCGTAAGCAGAAAACCGCGCGGCTCCGCAAAGGCTTTGAACTCAAACCTGAATTCAAAGAATTGTGGGAACGCATCAAACACAAGACGCGCTACAACGTGACAATTGACAGCCAGAAGCTGATCGCAGATACGGTAAAGGAATTGAACGAGGAAACCATCCGCCCGCCGCAGATCGTTGTCCGCCGCGCAAGGCTGGAAGCCAAAGATAAATTCTTTACCGCCATCCAAACCGCCGAACGTCCGATGGGCGAAGGCTACGAAACGATGTCTTTGCCTAACATTACCGAGTTGGTTTCTGCAGTCCTGGAGCGCACCTCCCCGACCATTCGGTTAACGCGGATTACTTTGCTGGAGATCTACAAGCAATGCGCGAATACGATTCAACAAGCCGCGCTCAAAAATCCTTTTGAGTTTGCTTCGATTGCCTCCCGCATCATCAAGAACAAACTTGCCGATCAACTCGTGGAAGGAATTCAATACGAAAAAATTAACGAGTACTACGAAATGACGCAGTTTGTAGACCTTCCAAACTGGGAAGATAGCCTGATCCCCTCGCCGCATTCCATCTACGAACACGTAATTTACGACTCGGAGGTTGAGAAAAGATTTGTAGCGGATTTGGAAAAGCGCGAAGATGTAAAACTGTACGTCAAACTGCCTTCGTGGTTTACCGTTCCCACACCCATTGGGGAATACAATCCCGATTGGGCGATCGTATTGGAAAAGAAAAACGAAGACGGGGAAGTAGAAGATGTCCTTTATCTCGTCAGAGAGACAAAGGACACGCGCGACCTAGATAAACTACGACACGCTGAGAGACGAAAGATCATCGCGGGAAAACAACATTTCAACAAAACGTTAGGGGTGAATTACAGTGTGGTTGTATCCGCCAGGGAATTGGGAGAGTAGGTCAATCCCGAATCAAAAACTCCGCGCCATCTCCGCGCGGAGTTTCCATTTTCCACGTCAACCGATCACTTTTGCCCCATCATCGAGATCGCCTGCAAGAGCGCGCTCCCAACCTACGATATAATTCAAGCATGAGCAAGACAGTTGCCATCACGGACGACCAACTTACGAATTCCCTGCACGCATTGGGCGTCAAATTTATTATGGGCGGACACAGAGAAATCGAAGCGCTGCACAAACAACCCGCGCTCCTAATTGCGGCCCTTGCCGAAAGCGGCGACGCTCGTTTGCGCCTATCGCTCATCCCGCTATTTCTCGAACATCCTGAGTTTTCCAACTATGCCCAAGAAGCGGCGAAACGACTCGACGCGCCCGCTCGACTCACGCTCCAATGTTA
Organism: Anaerolineales bacterium; assembly: GCA_020847435.1. Lineage (GTDB taxonomy): Bacteria > Chloroflexota > Anaerolineae > Anaerolineales > Villigracilaceae > Defluviilinea. The sequence continues at coordinate 53,616 of JADLBX010000040.1, read as the reverse complement.
TTACAGCGCGGCAGTCTGGTTCGGACAGAAATTTCTTTTGAGAATTTCAATGCCCGATTATTTCTCGAAAGAGTTGGGACTGCACGCCGTCGAAAACGTTGACGAAAATCTACAAGAACTTGCCAAACGCCACAAGGAGTTAAGCGGCGCGCAGATCAATTGGCTCGGCACGTACGAACACGCGGCGCGAATCTGGCTCAAGGGATTGGAATTACAAAAGGCATAATCGTGGACAACGCCGACATCCATGCAAAATTACATATTCTTGGAGAAATAGTTCCGCCCGCATCAAAAATGTTTTTGGTAGGCGGAAGCGCTATGGCGCTTCTTGGGAGTTCTCGTCCCACAATCGACATAGATTTCGTCGGCGACGATGTTGCTCCCAGCGAATTGCATAAAACGATCATGCAACTTGCTCGTGAAAGAAACATTCTTGTTGAGCCTGTACCTCTCGAACGATTTGTTCCCTTGCCAGAAGGCAGCGATCAACGAAGTATTCGCATTGGACAATTCGGGAATCTCGAAGTTTTTGTTGCAGATCCATACAGCATTTCGCTAAGTAAGCTCGATCGCGGCTACGACACCGACCTTGATGACATTGTTTTTCTCGTTCAAAATGATTTTATTGACCGAAACAAGTTTGAAAAGATGGTTCGCGGCTTGCTATCACGAGCGGGCAAATTCGATTTCAATACCGAAATTCTCAACCATTTGCAGGAATTGAACAACCGACTTGCTTGAAATTCGATTCATATTCACGTCAAAGTTGAGTTGGAGAACAAAAAAAACTCCGCGCCGTCTCAGCGCGGAGTTTCCATTTTCTATATCAACCGATCACTTCTTCCCCATCATCGAGATCGCCTGCATCAGCGCGTTCCCAACCACCTGACCCGATTGCTGTCGGTGCGGACTCTGCCCGAGCGGTCCCGCCGCCATGAGGGCAGATAGTCCCGCTTGCAAATTATCCTGTCCCTGGTTCTTCGCGTTCATGAACGCCATGCCCGCGTTGAGCACGTCGCCAAGGTCAATGCCGTCGTTTTGCTGTTGTTGCGGTTGCTGAGACTGCGTCACCGCGCCGAGCAATGACCCAAGCAAGTCCGCGCCGCCGCTTTGTTGTTGGGCAGGCTGTCCACCGCCGAGGAGCGATTGCACCAACATCATCGCGTTATCCTGATTGATGGATTTTTGTCCCTGAAATTGTTGCGCGGCTTGAGCCAATCCCTGCGCGTACACCTGCGACGATCCGCTAGTGGCGTGTTGTTGGAGGTACTGGCTGGCGTTGCTCAACTGCTGTGATGGCGAAGCGCCTTTCTGTTCACCCATCACCTGCGTGAGCATGTTGAACATCTGCACCATGTTATCGCCGTGATTGCCGTTCTGCGCGTCCGCCTGGTTCAACGATTGTTGATTGGCGGCGAGCGCTTTCGCCGCCACATTGAACAACGCGGACAAATCTGCGCCGCCGCTCGCGCTCGACGAAGACGGTCGCGCCGAGCTGGTACTCGTGCGCGGGACTCTCGCTTTACGTCCTGTGCCTGCATTTTGTGACATACTAAAAAATCCTTTCTGAAATTCGATATTCAAAAGTATAACAGCAAACGCCCGGTTACATTCGTTCCAAAACCGTAACCGCGTTTTGCAAGCGCGCCAACACTTTTTCGCGCCCGATAATCTCCATGCTCTCGAACAATGGCGGGCTGATTTTTTGTCCCGTCACCGCGACGCGGATGACGCCGAACACTTGGCTCGCGCTCAACCCCGATCCCTCCACATACTCACGCATCGGCGCTTCGGCGGTCTGATGCGAAAAATCGGTCAGCGCCGAAAACACTTCGTATGTCTTCTTCGCAATTTCAGCGGACTGCTGCGCGTCGAGTCCCTTGGCGATCAAGTCATCGCGATTCGGCGACACATCCTCTTTGAAGAAGAAACTCGCAAACGTGAAGCAATCATCCAGCGTGACGAGTCGCTCGCGGATGAGCGGCGCGATCTTCATCAACGCTTCCTCTTCGACGGGTAAGCCTGCCGCGACAAAATACGGCTTGATCCTCGCTGACAGGTCCGCGTCCGACAACAGGCGGATGTGCGCGCCGTTGAAGTGGTCGAGGCGTTGAAAGTTGACCGCTGCAGGCGAGGGAGTCAACGTGTCGATGTTGAACCGCTGAATCATTTCCTCCAACGACATCACATCGTCTTCCGCGACGCCCCACCCCATCAACGCGATCCAATTCAACACGCCTTCGGGTGTATAGCCTAAATCTTTCATGTCGTCCACAAAAACTGTGTGGCCATCCTTCATCGCCTCCGCCGATTCGCGCTTGCTCAGTTTGCCTTTGCCGCTCGGCTTGAGGAACAAGGAAAGATGAATCCACACAGGTTCATCCCACCCAAACGCGCGCACGATATTCACGTGAAGCGGAAACGAGGGAAGCCACTCGGAGCCGCGCAAGACGTGCGTGATCTGCATTTCGTGATCGTCCACCATCGCCGCGAGATGATACGTGGGCAGTCCGTCCGATTTGAGGATGACGTTGTCGTCGAGAAATTTATTTTCAGTGACGATGTCGCCGCGCAAGTGATCGTGCGCGATGGTCGAACCTTCGTGCGGCATCTTGAATCGGATGACGTATTTCTCCCCGCTGGCGACGCGCTTCGCCGCCTCGGACGGATCTAGAGCGCGGCACAACCCGTCATAGCGGACGCGGTCCACTTTACGCGCTTCCTGTTCCTTCCGCGATTGTTCGAGTCGTTCGGGCGTACAGAAACATGGATAAGCAAATCCTTTTTGCACCAATTCGTTTGCGCGCGCCTGATAGATTTCGCGTCGCTCGGTCTGGCGATACGGTCCGAACTTTCCGCCGTGAAGCGGGCTTTCATCGGGAGTGATGCCGAGCCAGTCGAGACTCCGCATGATCTCCTCCTCCGAGCCAGGTACGAAACGTTTCCGATCTGTATCTTCGAGCCGCAAAATAAATTGTCCGCCCGTTTTGCGCGCGAGCAAATAATCGAAGAGCGCGGTGCGCGCGCTCCCGAGGTGGAACCGTCCGGTTGGCGATGGCGCCATGCGTGTGCGTGCTGGTTTCAATTCAAAAATCCTCCACGATTGTTTGCCACAGAGATCACAGAGATTTTGAGTTTAATCGGACTTACGCAGAATGCTCCCACAGGGTCTGTGACCCTGCGAGGCGGCTTGAAGAACACGGCGGTCACAGACCGCCTTTGAGCAAAAAAGTGCGGTTTTGCGTAAGTCCTGTCTAATTCTCAGAGGTCTCTGTGCGCTCTGTGGCTAAAAACAAATTAAAATTCCAATTGCCTAAACCGCATGGCAACGCTTTCCACAAGCCCGATGCCGAGCATCAATGAGGTGAGTCCGCTGCCGCCGTAACTGATGAACGGAAGCGGCAAGCCCGAGACCGGCACGATATTCAAGTTTACCCCAATGTTGACCATACCTTGAAAAAAGATCAGGGTCGCCACGCCGTAGGCGATACACATGCCTGCCACGTCGCGCGCCTTTTGTGCGGCGCGCAAACACCGCCAGACAACGAGTAAGATAATGATCACAACCAACAGCGAACCGACAAACCCGAACTCCTCGGAAATCGCCGAGAAGATAAAGTCGGTGTGGCGCACCTTGAGGAAACGCAACTGCGTTTGTGTGCCGTGGCCGTATCCCTGCCCGGTCACCCCGCCGGAGCCGATGGCGATCAACGCCTGTTGCACGTTGTAGGTCGCGCCGAAACTGGCTTCCGGGTCCGGCAGGATGAAGTTCGCGATGCGGTCTTGCTGGTATTCCTCCAAAAACGAGATACGGATGCCGGCCGCGGTCAAGCCGACGACCGTCAACAATCCCAGCACAGCAATGGAGCCGGCTAAGATCACATGCTTGACCTGCATTCCATTGACCCATAACAACACCGCGAGAATCACCGACAACACGACCACGTTACTTAAGTTCGGCTGAAGCAAAATCAACCCGATGATGCCTCCCGCCCAAAGCGCCGCGCCGATCAGCCACCTCAAATCGCGCGGCTGGTTTTGGGTGGCGTGAAAATAACGCGCCAAAACCAGGATCGCGACGATCTTGGCAAACTCCGTCGGCTGGAGGAACAACACACCCACCTGAAACCAACGCTGGGCGCCGAACGCGGTTTGACCAAAACCCGTCAGGGTCACAAGAAACAGCAGGATCACGGCATACATTGGGCGGTACAATGCCATCCAATAGCGATAGTCTATCGCTGCCACGACGAAGATCAGCACGATGCCCGCCAGCGCGAAATAGATCTGACGGTTGATGAGCGGCAGAAGCACTTCATTCCCCGCCACCGCCGAGCGAATCATCGTCGTGCCGAACGCCACAGCCAGCGCGACAGCGCCCAACAGCCAAAAGTCAAAATAGCGCCATGAAATGTTTTGAAACATGAGGGGGGGTCTTGCAAAACACCCTGTTCCTGCGGCAGTTCAACTGCCGCAAGAACAGACAAAATTATTTCGTCTTTCGTGTCTTGCGACGCGCCGATTTCAGGGGAATATCCGCCACAAGACGCTGTGAACGCCCGTCATGCTCGACGCCGATCTGCATCGCTTTCACATCCACTTCCACGTGGCGGCTGATGGTGGCGACCAGATCGTCGCGCAGTGAATCCAGCTCGGCGGGGGTCAGATCGGTACGGTCGTGGATCAACACAAGTTGCAGGCGTTCCTTCGCGCTGTCGGCGCTGGCTTTCTTCCCAAAGAATTTCTCAAAAAAGCCCATCTTACTTCCTCCCCGCCATGCGTTGGATCCGTTCCCACAAACCGCCTTGCGCGTCCAGATCGAGGAAGGGAACCGTCTCGCCTTTTAATCGTTTGGCGATGTTGCGAAACGCCTGCCCGGCTTTGGTCTTGCCGTCCGCCGCAACCGGCGCGCCGCGGTTCGAAGCGATGATCACGTTTTCATCCTCGGGCACGATCCCGATCAATTCGATGGCGAGCAAATCGAGCACATCTTCGGAAGACAGCATATCCTTGCTCTTCACCAACGCCGGGTTCAAACGATTCAAGATCAGCGACGCGGGTCCCTTCTCCTCCGCCTCCAGGATGCCGATCACGCGGTCGGCGTCGCGCACCGCGCTGATCTCCGGGTTGGTCACCACCAGTACGCGATCGGCGCCCGCGATGGCGTTGCGGAACCCGCGCTCGATACCGGCGGGCGAATCGATCAACACAAAATCGCAGACCGAGCGCAATTCCTTCACCAAGCGGACCATGTCGTTCGCCGAGATCGCGCTTTTATCGCGCGTCTGCGCGGCGGGGATGAGATACAACTCGGTAAATTTCTTATCGCGGATCATCGCCTGCTTCAAACGGCAGCGTCCTTCGATCACATCCACAATATCGTAAACAATGCGGTTTTCAAGCCCGAGGATCACATCGAGGTTGCGCAACCCAATATCGCCGTCAATGCAAACCACGCGCGAGCCTTCCAGCGCGAGCGCGACGGCCAGGTTGGCGACGGTGGTGGTCTTCCCCACCCCGCCCTTTCCAGATGTGATCGTGATGACTGTTGCAGGCATTCGCTGTTCCTGAGTGATGATTACCGGTCCGCCGACCAGAATTCGGATTGAAGGTTACCGGCTTCGTTGATTCGCGCCAACTCGGGGCCCGACGCTTCGCGCCCCGGTCCGCCTGCCGCAACCTCGTCGGCGATGCGCAAGCGGGTCGGCGAAAGATCGAGCGCGCAAACCGTCGCGCGCGCATTCCCTTTCGCGCCGGCGTGGACCATGCCGCGCAACCTGCCCCAGACGACAATGTTGCCCTCGGCAACGATCTCCGCGCCGGGGTTCACGTCGCCCAAAACAACCACGTGCCCAGGAAACTCCACACGCGTGCCGGAGCGCAGGGTGCGGTTCAAAAACAACGCCGTTTCTTCGCCAAGATCGTCAACCGAAAACTGACGCGTCTCCTCGGGTCTGGGTTTCGAGATGCGCGTGGCAAGCCCAAGCAGTTGGGAGGTTTGTTCCGTCGTCGGCGATTCGCTGATCACCGCCCAAAGAAAAATCCCGCGCTCAGAAAGTTGGTCGCGCAACTCGACAAGTTCGTTGACGCGCAAGACCTGCGCGGCGACATCCAGCGCAAGCCGCGCGCCCTGAAAGAACGCCGGCTGGGCGTCCACTTGCGCGATCAGCGCCGCGTGTTGTTCTTCCCACGGCGCGTCATCCAGCGCGACCAGCAAACCGTCGCGCAAACCTTTGATCTGAAGCAGTGACCTTGTCTCTTCCATAATTCAAGCGCTTGCCGAGATTATAGCATGAAGTATCCGGCGGAATCCGCAGGCACACGCAGGACCATCACATAGAATTTCATCCGCCGCCGTTCTCGGTCAGGTCAATTGATTTGAGTTCAAAGTATGCCTGCATCACGCGCGCCACGATCGGCGCGGCAACGGTGCCGCCTTCGCCGCCGTTGTAAGCAAACGCCAGGATGATGATCTCCGGGTCCTCGAAGGGCGCGTACGCCAGCGTCCACGCGTGCGTGGGCCACGCGCCGAAGCGGCATTTGTCGGCGACGCGCGCCACATCGTCGCAATATTCCGCCGTGCCGGTTTTGCCAGCCACTGCCACCGGCAAAGGGTAGACCTGCGTGAAAATGCGGTTCAGTGTGCCGAGCGGATCTTCGGTCACCGACATGCGCGTGCCGGTGCGTACCGCCTCGATGGTGGACGGCAAGACGGTCTTCATATTTCCGGTCTGGTCGCAATAGCCAGCCTCGCAACTCCATTCATGGATGATGGGTTCGGTGGTGACATCCCATTTCAAGTTGGGCGTGAAGGGGGAAATCTGATAACTTCCGGCGGGCGGCGAAGAAAACGATTTTGTCTCGTCAATCACATTGACCCACACGCGCCCAGACCTGCCCTCCTCATCGGATAAATCGCGTTCTTCGTAGATACTGAAAGTCACCGGGTCGAACCATAACGGGACAACCCTGCCCTCCTCGTCCTGCACTTCGCGGACGACCGTGGGTTGCATCAACTTGCCGTAGTTGGCGATCGTTGCGCCAGACATTAACACCTGGAGCGGCGTGCCCAACACATATCCCTGCCCCACGCTGGCGATGTAGGTGTCGCCTGTGGACCAGTTTTCCCCGGTGTTGATGCGTTTCCACTGCGGGGTTGGCACCAGCCCGTCCTCTTCGCCCGGCAGTTCGATTCCCGAGCGTTCGCCATATCCAAGCGCGCGCGCGTATTCGCCAAGGCGGAAGATGCCAAGCCCTTCTTCGATCTCACCTTCAAAGCCGCCGCCGAGTTTGTAGAAACAGACGTTGCTCGAATAAGCAATGCAACGGAAAAAATCCAACGCGCCAAAGCCGGCTTCGTTGATGACGCCGTTGCGTTCGTAGATCCAATCCACGAAGGGACGCGAGTTGCGCGGCGTACAAGGGTCGTTCGGCGAAAAACGTTCGCACAGCACAAGTCGTCCGGGAGTTTGTACGATCTGCCCCGCTTTGATGACGCCTTCGTTAAACGCGCCTGTAGCGGTGGACAGTTTGAACGTCGAGCCCGGAGCGAGTTCTGCCGAAATCGCATTGTTGACGAGCGGGCGGCGCGGGTCTTCAATTAACTGGTCGTAGTAATAACCGGGGATGAAACGGGCAAGCCGATTGTTTTCGTACGTCGGGTATGAAACCATGGCGAGGATCTCGCCGGTCTTCGGGTTCATCGCAATCACCACGCCGCTCGAAATGCGGTTGGTCCTGAAGATCCCGTTCCAATAATTGATCTCGTCAATCAGCACGGCTTCAGCGGCTTTTTGCAGACGCGTATCGAGCGTTAGCACCACGTTGTAGCCGGACTGCGGCGCGATCGGGGGTTCGAGATTCCGCAACGGCTCGCCTGCCACATCCACCTGCACCACGCGCAAACCGTTCCGACCCAAGAGTACATCGTCCATCGAGGTTTCGATGCCGGCGTAACCGATCTTGTCGCGATTTGCGACGAAGCCGCGGGCTTCGAGGGCGGTCTGAACCGAGGGATAAATCGGTCCCAAAAACCCGATGATGTTCGCGGTCAACGAGCCCGTGGGATAATCGCGCACGGGTTCGATCTCCAACGAAACGCCGGGCAAATCCACCGTCCGTTCGCGGATGACGCGCGCCAGTTCTTCATTGACGTTACAACTGATCCGCACTGGGTCGAAGGGGGCGAGCGAATCGCCCAGCGCGACCATATCCGCGATGCTCGGACCGGGCACACAAGCGGAAAATAGTTTTGCATTTTCGAGCGTTTCCTCGGTCACCGGTCCGCCCGCCGGCACGCCGGTCAACTGCGAGACCTCGCGGTAGATGCGCTGGATATCCGCCTCGTCGTCCGGCAAGCCTGCCGGGGTGATGACCACATTATAGGAAGCGGCATTGCGCGCCAGAATGTACCCGTTGCGGTCGTAGATGATGCCGCGCGGGGCGGGGTCGCTGATCTCGGAGCGATAGTTCTCAACCGCCTGGTCCACCCATTCCTGTCCGCCAAAAAACTGGAGGGAGATCAGGCGCGCAAGCAGTGTGCCGACCACCACCATGACCACAAGATAGATCAATGCCAGCCGCCAGCGTTGAACTTGATATTTATTATCGGACGTCATTCAAACTCCGGGAGAGGGTAGACCCAGCGCGCCAGATCGCGCATGATCGCAAAGGCCGGGATCGCCAGAAGCAAATTCAATAACGTGCCCGGCAAAGCGAACAGACCGAGCGCGTCGCCGAGCGCGACCGGAACGCCGACCAATTGCAGAGCCGCCAATGAAAGCGCGTAGAGGAAGATGGACCCGATCAGGCAGACGACGAACATCGCTAGCAGAGGGGTCTGCCAGACGCGGCGTTGCAACAACTGGGCGAGGACGACGACAAAAAGATAACTGACGATCGGCACAAAGATCGGAATGGCTGACACAAACCCGACCAGCAAGCCAGCCGCAAGCGCCCAATGCCAAGACGTATCCACGCCATCCTGTAATGCCCACGCCGCGAGAATCACCAGCGGCAGGTCCGCTGTGCCGGAAAGCAACGGCACGCGGCTGACGATGGACGACTGTAATTGCACAGCCAGAATGATAACCGGGATCGCGATCAGGTTTCGCATTGAAATCAGGGAGCGGGGACCAGCGGCGAAATATCCACCGGCGTGAAATTCACGATCACCAAAACGATCTGCAGGCGGTCGAAATCCACAACCGGCTGGACGGTCGCCTGCTGGAATAAATCCGATTCGCGCGTGCGGATGTTGACCACCTGCCCGACGATCAGATCCGGCGGATACCCGCCGCCCAACCCGGAGGTCACGACGAGATCGCCCGCTTCGATCGCCACGTCCTGCAGAATAAATTCAAGCGCCAGGTCGCCGGTCACCGAACCGACGAGCGAGCCATCGGTCTCCGCGTTTTGCAGGAGGACGTTCACACTCGAGGCGGGATCGGTGATCAACTGCACGCGCGCCGCGTCGGCAATGACCGCGTCGATGCGCCCCACCAAGCCTTGATTCGTCACCACCGGCATCCCGCGTTGAATTCCGTCGTTCGAGCCGCGGTTGATGATCACGTAATGCAAAAACGGGCTGGGGTCTTTACCGATGACAGCCGCCGCCAGATAGGTGTTCTCCGGGTTGGCGCGCGAGAAATCCACCAGCGCGGCAAGGATTTCGGTCTCGCCTACTTGTTGTTGCAATTGAATGACTTGAGCCTGCAGTTCAGCCACTTCCGCTTCGAGTTCAGCGTTGCGTTCGCGCAGGGTGGCAACGTCGCGCGGCGCGGTCAGCATCTCTTGCACAGCCACAAAACGGGAGGAAAACCATGCCTGCACGCTGACCAGCGACTGCGAAACCGCGTTGGAAACGGGACCGAAATAGCCGCCCAGCGCAAGCGCGAGCGCCCCGCCCACGACCAAAAAGACGATCGTCGTTTGAAGCGTACGTGGAAGTAAATTTCTCATTTCAAAATCTGGGATTCAAGCCTGCACCGGCAAATGCCGCGAGCGAAGAGGATTACAGGGCATGGCGCGTACTGCCGCGCTCAAGCCCGACGAGGTAACGACTCAAATTATCGAAATCTTCAAAGACCATGCCCGCGCCGCGCGCAACGCAGGTGAGCGGGTCTTCCGCCACCCACACCCGCAGTTTTAGTTCATCTGTGAGCCGGTCGGCGAGTCCCTGCAAGAGTCCGCCGCCACCGGCGAGACAGATACCCACGTCCATTAGATCGGCGACGATCTCCGGCGGAATTTCATCCAACGCATCGCGAATCGTATCCACGATCACCTGCACCGAACCAGCCAGCGCCTCGCGCATTTCAACGGACGAAATCTCGACGCTCTCCGGCAGACCGGTCACCAGATTGCGCCCGCGCACTTCCATTGTTTTTTCGGGTTGCAATGGATATGCCGAGCCGATCTTCCATTTGATCTGTTCGGCAACGCCTTCGCCGACGAGCAGGTTGTATTTGTTACGCAAATACTGCACGATGTCCTGGTCCATCTCATCGCCAGCCACGCGCAACGAACGCGAGGCGACCACGCCGCTCTTGGACATCACCGCGACTTCGGTTGTGCCGCCGCCGATATCCACCACCATGCTCCCGCGGATCTCGCCAATTGGCAAACCCGCGCCCAGCGCGGCGGCGATCGGCTCCTCGATCATGTACGCGGCGCGCGCGCCGGCAGCCATCACCGCGTCGTAGACCGCGCGCTTTTCGACTTCCGTCACGCCGGTTGGGATGCCCACCACCACACGCGGACGCGGCAACGGCGCCACGCTCTGCTCGTGTACGCGCCCGATAAAATATTCGAGCATCACTTGGGTAATATCGAAATCGGAAATGACGCCGTCGCGCAACGGACGCACCACCGCCACATTGCTCGGCGTGCGTCCCATCATCTCTTTCGCTTCCAAACCGATTGCCAGCGGTTGGCGCAGGCGTTTATCAATCGTCACCCACGACGGTTCATTGATCACGATCCCTTTGCCGCGCACGTTGACCAGCGTGTTCGCCGTCCCCAAGTCAATCGCAATATCCAGCGAGAACAAGCCCAACAGCCAATTGATGGGGTTAAACGCCAATGCAGGCTCCTCGGTGTTCCGTCCAATGTTCTAACACGCGGAGTATTATACCTAACAATCAGAGACCGAGCGAAATCACGTATAATCGGAACCATGAACCATCCAGACCCTCTCGTCATCGGAATCGCCGGCGGTTCGGGCTCTGGAAAAACCACTGTCGCCGAAGCGATCCTCTCCAGAGTTGGGCGCGACCGAATAGCATTCCTGCAACACGATTCATACTACAAAGACCTGAGCGGACTGCCACCCGTTCAGCGGGCAGAGATCAACTTCGACCATCCCGACTCACTCGAATCGGGCCTGCTGATTCAACACATCGCTTCGCTCCGCGACGGGAAGCCTGTCGCGGTCCCCGTCTACGATTTCTCCACCGACCGGCGCACCGATAAAACCATCCATGTCGAGCCGCGGCGCGTCATCCTCGTGGAAGGAATCCTGATCTTCGTCGAGCCGCAATTGCGGAAAATGTTCGACGTGAAAATTTTCGTAGACACCGACGCCGACCTGCGCTTCATCCGCCGCCTTGAAAGAGACCTCCACGAACGCGGGCGCACGACCGAATCGGTTATCAAGCAATACCAATCCACCGTCCGCCCGATGCACCTCGAATTTGTCGAACCGTCCAAGCGCTATGCGGACGTGATCATCCCCGAAGGCGGGTTCAACGCCGCCGCGCTCGACATGGTTGTGGCAAGGGTCGAGGCTTTACTCAAATAACCTTTCTTCTTTCCTCTTTCGTTATCGAAGAAGGAAGAAAGAGGAAAGAACGACAAAATAACTTCACAACATGAATTAGGAGAAATGAAATGGCAAAACAATGGAAGTCCGCTCCCGCAATGCAGATTGACCCGAAGAAAAAATACAAAGCGCACATGGAAACCGACAAGGGAACGATGGTCATCGAATTGTTCGCCGATAAGACCCCCAAGACCGTGAACAACTTCGTTTTCCTCGCGCGCGAGGGGTTCTACGACGATGTGATCTTCCACCGCGTAATTGATAACTTCATGGCGCAAGGCGGCGACCCGACCGGTACCGGCATGGGCGGACCGGGCTACAAGTTCGAAGACGAGTTTCATCCCAGCCTGCGGCACGACAAGCAGGGCATCCTCTCGATGGCAAACGCGGGACCCGGCACGAACGGCTCGCAGTTTTTCATCACGCACGGTCCCACGCCGCATCTCAACGATCGTCACAGCGTTTTCGGTCGAGTTGTGGAAGGGTTGGATGTGCTGATGTCCATCCCGGCGCGCGACCCGAATAACCGCAACGCCCCGGCAGTGAAGATCATCCGTGTCAACATCGAAGAAAGCGAATAAGAAAGTCCCGCCTAATAAAAGCAAGAGTGCGCAGAAGAAGAGCAAGAAAACTTCTGCGCGCTCTTCACGCGTCGAGGCGGCGAAGAAGCCGAAGGTCAGGACAAGCAGGCAGAAGGTCCGGGTTGAACCGGCGGCCGAATCGCCTGCGCCCGCCGTCGAGTCGCATCCATCGAGTCTCCCAACGAATCTTTTGCGCGTTCTCGCGCTGGGGGCGGTCATCGCCATCACGGTTTATATTTTCAGCATCCGCGAGCGCGTGGCGCAGTTTTCCGAGTTCGGCTACCCCGGAATATTTCTCGTTGCCTTGCTGGCAAACGCGACCATCCTGCTTCCTGCGCCGGGTGTGGCGGTGATCTACGCCATGGGCGCGGTGTTCCATCCGCTTGGAGTGGGGATCGCGGCAGGGACGGGCGGCGCGCTCGGCGAACTTTCGGGCTATCTCGCGGGCTTCGGCGGTCAAGCCATCGTCGAACGGATGGACGTGTATGAACGCACGAAACCGTGGGTGGATAAATACGGCGGCTGGGCGATCCTCGTTTTGTCCGCGATCCCAAATCCGTTTTTCGACGCGGCAGGCATCGCGGCGGGCATCGCGAAGATGCCGTTGCGCACGTTTTTGTTTTTTGTGTGGATCGGGCAGTTGATCAAGATGACGATGTTCGCCTACGCAGGCAGATATTCGCTCGATTGGCTGGCGCAATTCATCAAATAACGTTTCGCAGATTTCTTTGAAAGTGTCTGAAAAGTCACCGCCCGCAAAGTGAACTTTGCGGCACAACTTCGCAAAAGGAGTTTGTTATGTCAGATTTCAGCAAAATCGATTCGTATCTCGAAAAGAATATGGACAAGAGCGTCGCCGAACTTTCGAGGCTGGTCGCGCAACCGAGCATCAGCGCGCAGGGTGTGGGGTTGAAAGAGTGCGCGGCAATGGTTGCGGACATGCTCCGCGCGCGCGGCTTCACTGCCGAGGTCATGGACACGGATGGCGCGCCGGTCGTCTTCGGCGAACGCAAGGGCAAAGCGGACAAGACGTTGATCTTCTATAACCATTACGACGTGCAACCGCCGGAGCCGCTGGAACTTTGGGACTCGCCGCCGTTCGAGCCGTCGCTTCGCGAAGGAAAACTTTACGGGCGCGGCGTGAGCGACGACAAATCGCACATCACTTCAAGGTTGTTTGCAATCGATGCCCTGCTCGATGCCGACGACGAACTCCCGTGCAACGTCAAATTCATCATCGAGGGCGAAGAGGAAACCGCCAGCGTTCACCTGCACGAATTCATCTTGCAGAACAAAGACAAACTCAAAGCCGACGCGTGCATTTGGGAATTCGGCGGCGTGGATCACCGCGACGTACCGATGCAATATCTCGGCTTGCGCGGCATCTGTTACGTCGAACTTTTCGTCGAGAAATTAAGCACGGACGTACACTCCGGCGTCGGCGGTTCGATCCTCGAGAACGCGGCATGGCGGCTGGTGTGGGCGCTATCCACGTTGAAAGGACCCGATGAAAAAATCCTCATCCCAGGTTTTTACGACAACCTCCAACCGCCCTCGAAGCGCGACCGCGAATTGATGGACGCGCTCCCCGACGTTGCCGAGGAATATACAAAACGCTTCGGCGTGAAAAAATTCATCAAGGGCCTCACCGGCGGAACCGACCTCAAAATGGAGGAGGTCTTCGTTCCGACTTGCACGATCTGCGGACTCACCAGCGGCTATCAAGGTCCCGGCTCAAAGACAGTTCTGCCTGCGAAAGCCTCCGCCAAAGTGGACTTCCGCCTCGTGCCCGGACAGATGCCTGCCGACATCGTCAGAAAGTTACGCGCCCACCTCGACGCGCAAGGCTTCGAGGATGTGCAGATCCAATTCCTCGGGGGCGAGCCGGCGGCTAGGACGGACCCAGACGACCCGTTCGTGCGAACCGTGGCGAAGACCTCCGAAGAGGTGTATGAGTTCCCGATGGAGATCGTCCCGATGATCGGCGGCTCCGGTCCGAATTATCCATTTGTGCACGATCTCGGTTTGCCGGTGGCGACGGCGGGCTTGGGCTACCCGGATACGAAGGCGCACGCGCCGAACGAAAACATTCGGCTCGATCTGTATCTCAAACACGCGCGGCACATGGCGCGGGTGTTGAAAGAGTTTGCCAAGTCCTGACGATTCGCCGCGGCTGAACGTCACATTTTTGTGACCTACATCACTCCGAATTGGTGACGCTCGCTTCGCCGGCAAGGACTATAATCATCTTGCAGTATCAACCAGAAGACGGAGGTCAACATGCTTGTCGGTGAAAGAATGTCTCGCCCGGTAATTGCGGTGGCGCCGGAAGATTCCCTGCACGATGTCATTCGGCTTTTCAAACGCGAACATATCCGTCGCGCGCCGGTGGTTAAGGATGGAAAACTGGTGGGGATTGTTTCGCAGTCCGATTTGTTGAACGCCTCGCCGTCGCCGGTCACTTCGCTCAGCATCTGGGAAATGAATTACCTGTTGAGCAAGGTCACGATCCAGCGCGTGATGAGCAAGAAGGTCCGCACGGTGGATGTGAACACGCCAATCGAAGCCGCCGCGCGCCTGATGGCAGACAACAAGATCGGCGGCCTACCCGTGATGAACGGCAACCGCGTGGTCGGCATGATCACCGAGACCGACTTGTTCAAAGTATTTCTTGAAATGATGGGCGCGCGCCAGAAGGCGACGCGCGTTACCGCGCTCGTCAAGGATTCGCACGGTCAACTCGCAAAATTGACGAAGGCGGTCGCCAGCGCGGGCGGCAACTTCGTCTCGTTGGGCGTCTTTGCAGGACCCGAAGCCGGCACAAAGATCGTCACGTTCAAGGTACTCGGTATAAATATCGCGGCGATCAAAAAAGCGCTCAACAAGGTGGTGATCAAGTTTTGGGATGTCCGCGTGAGTTAAGAATTGCAAGAGTTATCTTGCGTTTGGCACGGAGACTTTTGCAAAGTGAACTTTGCAGTACAACCGCAAAAATCGCAAAGTGAACTTTGCGGCGCTAAAAAACCCAAACCGGCTTAGCGCCGGTTTGTTGTTTTGCGGGAGGGTTTGCCCTTCAGGTCGTCCACTTCATGCGGGGTGAGCGCGCGCCATTGCCCGGCTTTGAGATTGCCCAGCCGCAATTCGCCGATGCGGACGCGCAGGATACGCACGACGGGCAAGCCCAACTGTTTGCACGTCT
Organism: Anaerolineales bacterium; assembly: GCA_020847435.1. GTDB lineage: Bacteria > Chloroflexota > Anaerolineae > Anaerolineales > Villigracilaceae > Defluviilinea. The sequence continues at coordinate 38,015 of JADLBX010000040.1, read as the reverse complement.
CGCGAATCTGGCGCTTCCGCCCCTCGCCCATCACCACGCGCATCCACGCGCCCTTGCCCTGCGGAGATTCAAAGCGGACGTTGACCGGTTGGGTTTTATAGCCGTCTTCGAGGATGACGCCGCGCTTCCACGCTTCGACCTGTTCCGCGTCGGGACGGCGCGCCAACAGGACGCGGTATTCTTTTTCATGCCCGTAACGCGGATGCGTGAGCCGATTCGTCAGGTCGCCGTCGTTGGTCATCAACACAAGACCTTCGCTTTCAAAATCCAGCCTGCCGACGGGATACAAATGCCCGGGCGCGTCCACCAGATCGCGGACGGTCCGGCGGTCGTCGCCGCGTTCTTTTTCAACAGCGGATAATACATTGCGCGGCTTGTACAAGGCGATGTAGGTTAAGCGCTCGGGCGCGGCGATGGGCTTCCCATCCACGGTGATTCTGTCCACGTGCGGGTCAGCCTTCCCGCCGAGAGAGGCGATCTGTCCATTGACGCGGACGCGTCCGGCGGAGATAAAGTCTTCACAGGCGCGGCGTGAGCCGTATCCCGCTTGGGCAAGGATTTTTTGTAATCGTTCAGACATGAGGAGTAACCAATGTATTTTGGAATATAATTTCGCCATTATAACAGCCGCGCGCGAGCGCCGAAAGGAGCAGGCAATGTACACGACCGACATGAACGAAGGCATCCACGCCGAAACGGTGACGATGCCCGGTGCGAACGGGGACCCGATCAACGCGTATTTTGCGCGTCCGCTGGGAGACGGTCCGTTCCCGGCGATGGTGTTGGCGCATCACATGCCAGGCTGGGATTTGTGGTATCGCGAGGCTACGTATAAGTTCGCGCATCACGGCTTTGTGACTATTTCGCCGAACTTGTATTTCCGCGCGGGGCATGGCACGCCGGAAGATGTGGCGGCAAAAGTAAGGGCGGAGGGGGGCGTCTCGGACGATTCAGCGGTGGGCGATCTCGCGGGCGCGGCAAAATTCATCAACACGCTCGCGATCGTCAACGGCAAAGTCGGAATCTTCGGGACCTGCTCCGGCGGACGGCACGCCTATCTCGCCGCCTGCCGCGCCTCGGTGTTTAACGCCGCCATAGATTGCTGGGGTGGGCGCGTGGTCATGTCTCCCGATCAGCTGGACGAATTGACTCCGGTCTCGCCGCTCGACTTGACGAAAGATTTGTCGTGTCCGCTGCTTGGGTTGTTCGGCAATGACGACACAAGTCCGTCTCCCGAACAAGTGGACTTGCATGAGGCTGAATTGAAGAAACACAACAAGATATATGAATTTCATCGCTACGACGGCGCGGGTCACGGTTTTTTCTATTACCACCGTCCCGCTTATCGTCCGGCGCAAGCCGTGGATGGCTGGCAAAAGGTCTTTGCATTTTGTGAGAAATATTTATCTTAAATTCACGGTGGTCGAGTAGTCCCGCAATGCTTGTCGCGGGACGTATCGAGACCACCGATGTTCAAGAGTAATCCTGTTATGAAAGTTGCTTTAGGCGCTGGTGGTTTCGATACGGGACGGAACTTCACCGTCCCTACTCAACCACCGGATATAAAATGAAGAGGAAAATACCATGTGCACCATGATCGTCGAAAAAGTGAAAATAGACGGAAGCGGCAAAAGCGCAAGCGGATGGTTCACACTCGACCAGGCGAACGTTTCATACGACCATCCCTTCCACGCGCCGATGGAACACGCGTTGAACATTGATTTCGTGAACGAATCGAAAGGACCTTCGGCGCGCGTGGCGGTGGAGTTGAGCGAGGCGGCGGCGCGGGAGTTGGTGAAGACGATCCTCGATGTGCTGAGTCAAGCAGAGGCGGGTGGACATTTGGAAACCAGAGACTCTACAACAAGGGCTCCGGTCCATGTCTAATTCAACAACTCCTGTGAGCAAACTGCCCGCGAATTATAAAGAAGCGCTCTATTGGAAAATTAGCGAAAAGAAAAGCCGCCTCATTGCCATGAATTTATTGGCGATCCCTCTGGCTGGTATTTTCTGGTTTGGGTTTTATTTTATTATTCGACTGAGCGGCAAACCTCCTGAATATATTATTGACGATCCAAAGCAGAGTCTACTTCTCCTTGTTGGTTTTGCCATAACCATTATCGTGCACGAGCTTGTGCATGGGCTTGCCATGCAATTTTTTGGCGCGCAAGCAAAATACGGCATTAACTGGAAAGGATTAATGGTCTACGCCACCGCCCCTGGCTACGCTTTTCAACGCAATCAATACATTGTCATGGCGCTTGCTCCATTGGTCAGCCTGAGCGCTCTGGCGTGTTGCGCGATTTTGATCCAAGCCGGTGCTGCGAGCGTCTGGCTTTTCGCGGTTTTGGGAACGCTCAACGGGGGCGCGGCAATTGGCGATTTGTGGATAACGAGCGTTGCCCTCCGTTATCCTTCGTCCGCGTATGTCGTTGACGAACGCGACGGGATGAGAATTTTTCTGCCCATGGATTGAAGGCATCGAGGACAAACAAGAATCATGAAAAAGGAAATCACTGTCACGCCGATCCACGTCGCCGACCTGCTCGCCGAGGGCGAACGAATGCCGGTCTACGTGCACCTCATTGACCATCCCGACGCGCGCGTACTGGTTGACACCGGCATGACCGAACTGCACCCGGCGGTAGCGGATATGGATCCGCAACTCAATCCACTGAACGAGCAGGATTTCGACCTCGCCAGCATTGACATCGTCGTCAACACGCACCTGCACTTCGATCACTGCGGCGGCAACCACCTCTTCACCAGCAAACCGATCTACGTTCAGCGGCGGGAACTCGACGACGCGCACAGCAAGGACGATTACACCATTCGCACGTGGGTGGACGCGCCCGGCGTGCGGTATGCGACGGTCGAAGGCGAGTTTGAACTACTGCCCGGACTCCGCCTCGTCCCGGCGTCGGGTCACAGCGACGGGATGCAGATGGTCGTCATCAAGACCGGCGGACGTCCAATCATTGTCGGCGGCGACGTGGCGGTTTGGTTCGGCGAACTCGACGAGCCGCACACCGAAGGTCAACTGCTCGTGCGCGCGCTCGATCCCGAACTGGTTTGGCTCACCCACGAGCGCGAGCCGTGGCGACCCCGCCAAGAAGAGACTTAAAGAGCGTTTCTTAAGTCCAAAGCAACGCTCTTTTGTACACGGGTTTCACGGAGCGCACGGATAAGAGCGGATTTTTTTATAGGGTTTTTCCGTGAAAATCAGCGAAATCCGTGTTGTCCGCGTCCAAATAAAGAAGTTAAGAAACAGTCTCTTAGTGTTTTTTTTCAGAACAGGGACGGTTTTCAAAGTCGGAATTTTTCAATGCGAATATCGCAAATCTTCAAATGGCGCGAATAATAAATTTTTGATAATTCGTGAAATTCGCCCATTCGAGCAATTTGCGTTCCAAAGTTCCCAGGTTGCCAGGCGACCTTGAAAAAAACAGGTCCCGGCGCGGGAGTTCTATCTGCGCTTCGCTTGTGATTGCGGCGGTTAACGACGCTTTTCCCGTTATAGTAAAATACTTCCGATGTGTACGACTTGATCCCAAAATCAATCCGGGGAATCGTTAAATCGTACACGTCAGTCGAGCATTTGGAGTTCAACGTGATTCAAAAGATTCGAAAATTTATTGCAACGAGTGCGATCGTTCTTTTACTGGTTTCCTGCACTTCAGTACAAAGCCACACGCCCGCCGCCGACTCGACGCCGGTGGGCGCGGTCGTACCGCGCGCAACCCTCAACCCGGAACAATATCCGTTGCCCGCATTACAAGCGCAAGCGACGCTGGTGCAAAATATTCTGGCACAGCCGGTTCCAATTCAACTCATGTTGGGCTTGGATGCGGAACGCGCGCAAGCGCAGCAACTCGCCGCGGTCGATCCGCGCTTTCAAGGCGACCTGTGGGACGCGGCGACCGGCGCGCCCCTCCGCAACGAAATCTTCGGCGTCTATCCCTTCCGCGAAAGCGACATCACTCAAGCCACCGCCCAGTGCCAACAATCCAAGTGTTATCGCGTGGAAATGTACAACTACGCCAAAAATTTGACGACGATCGGGATGGTGGACGTCAACGCCCAAACCCTGCTCGCAGTAACAAAATTTCCCAACACCCAACCGGACGTCCCACCATATCTGGTTGACCTGGCAGTGCAGATCGCAACCGAATCGCCCGAAGTCGCCGCCGCATTAGGCTACAAGCCGGACAGCGAAGAAGCGAGGATGGAAAACACCAAGACCGCACTCAACCTCACGCGCTGTCAACGCTCGCGGCACCTCTGCCTCGCGCCAACGTTCGTCACCGGCGAAGACGCGCTCTGGGCAATCGTAGACCTGACCGAAGGCGTGCTCGTCGGCATCCGCTGGACAAAAGTCGGCGACCCCGGCGCGCCGACAGTCACTGAGCGAAGCCTCCAAGACGATGTCGTCAGTCAGCTCTACTGCGAAAAAAATACCCCGCTCGCGCGCGGCGACTGGAACATGGATTTCATCCTCACCAGTTCCGATGGATTGCGCATCTCGAATGTGCAATACAAAAATCGCTCCTTGCTCGAAAGCGCCAAACTGGTGGACTGGCACGTGAACTACTCCGCCACGCAAGCCTTCGGTTACAGCGACGCGGTCGGCTGTCCCGTGTTCAGTCAGGCGGCGGTGGTCGCCTTCCAAGGACCCACGATCAAAGACTTGACCGAGAACGGCAAAAGCGTGGGCTTCGTCCTCGAACAGGAATTCTGGGGCGAACAGTGGCCCCAACCTTGCAGTTATTTTTACGTTCAACGTTACGAATTCTATAACGACGGACGCTTCCGCGTGGTCGCCGGGAATGTGGGACGCGGCTGCGGCGACAACGGCGCCTACCGACCCGTTCTGCGCCTCGCGCTCGCCGGGGAAAATTCTTTCGCCTCGTGGACCGGCTCGGCCTGGGAAACCTGGTCCACCGAGGTGTGGCAGTTGCAACCCGACTCCGCCGCGACCGCCGAAGGCTATCAATATCGCTTCGCCGATGCGAACGGCGCGGGCTATTACATCGAACCGGGACGCGGTCAATTCGACGCAGGCGCTCACGCCGACAACGCCTTCGTCTACGTCACCCTCCATCACCCCGACCTCGACGAAGGCGATTCGGATATGGTCACCATCGGTCCATGTTGCAATAACAATTACGAACAGGGACCCGAACGGTTCTTGAACGACGAACCCATCGAGAATGCCGAACTGGTTTTATGGTACGTGCCGCAGATCGAAAACAGCGGAGCGCCAGGGCAGGAATATTGCTGGGCAAAACCCATACTCGACCGAGGCGTGTACACAGCGATAGAATATCCGTGTTACGCAGGTCCCATGTTCGTGCCGATCGCTCCGTAATCTCAGCGCCGCAAGATTTATCTTGCGAACAGCGGCGCGAGACAGCAAAAAAAGAGAACTTCTCAAAGGCTTTGTGGACTCGGTGGCGAAGCAAGAAACACTTTCAACCTAAACTTATGGCAAACAAGAAAAAACAGAAGGCGGCACAGGCTCGCGCCGAACGCAATCGCTGGCTGGGATGGGGTTTGCTTGCCGCGCTTGCCGCCGGCATCATCGTCGTCGTGGTTTATTCCATCAACACGTCGGAACAAAAACTCGCGCCGGGGATGGGTCTCGGCGGCGTGACGTATTGCCAGGCAACGCCAAAGTTCGCGCTGGATATGGGCTACGACACGACCGCCATCATGAGCACCAACGAAACGCTGAAAGGCTTGTTCATCTACGACCGCCCCACCCAACTGGGGCAAACGCCGACCAACGTGTACCAGCATCCATCGTGGGATGACGCGGGTTATCTCGGCACGCCGGTGAACGACGAATTGGGGAACATCTACGCCGCACCTGCGCCGCGCGTCAACCTGTACGATAATCCGCCCGAACAACAGAACACGATCTTCAAAGTGGACACGAAAACAGGCGACATGGAGGCGTTCGTCGCCCTGCCCTTCCCCGCGCCCATGCCGCCAGAGAATCCGTTCGGCATCATCGGGTTGGCATACGATTGCGACACGCGGAGCTTATACGCGGCTTCGATCGCCGGCTCGACGCGTGACCGGGAACTGGGCGTCATCTACCAAATCGACTCGCAGACCGGCGAGGTCGTCTCGCAACTCGAGGACATCGACGCGTTCGGCATGGCGGTCTTCAACCGCGTGTTGGGCAAACGGCTATACTTCGGCTTGACGCGCAAATCGGAGGTCTGGTCGGTGGCGCTGGGCAACGATGGACGGTTTCGCGGCAAACCGCGCTTCGAATTTTCGATGGCGGGCTGGGGCTCCGAAGGCGACGAGAAAGCGCGGCGCATCATCTTCCGAAAATCGGACGAAATGATCGTGCGCGGTACGCAGTTCAACTACAACCTGATCGCGGGAAGCGAACGTTTGCAAACCGATTACCAATTGCGGTATGATCCGACGCAGGATATTTGGCTGAGAGAAGATAACGCGCAGGAATAAGAACGTCTATTCGGGATAAGGCTTATCAGGGAACTTCGTACACGGATTTCACGGACTTCACGGATTTTTCCGTACTTTTATGGTTTTTTCCGTATCTCCCGTGTAATCCGTGTCCCGAATAGATTTATTCCGAACCCAGGTTAATGGATTTCTTGTCGCAGTAAGCATATTCAGCCACACAGAGCTCACAGAAACCCTTTCTCCGTGCGCTTTGTCAGCGGCGCCGCCGTGCTCGCGACACGAACAGCGCGGCAAAAAAAGATAGGAAGGTCCCCCATGAGCCCAATTCGCATGTCGCAAATCGAAACTTCGGTGCGGATCGTGATGGAATTCAACGACGCGTTCAACCGGCACGACGTTCAAGAGATGATGCAGTTGGCGAGCGACGACACCGTCTTCGAGAACACACATCCCTCCCCCGACGGGACGACATTCTCAGGCAAGCCAGCCGTGACGCAGTTTTGGAGCGATTTCTTCCGCGACTCGCCGAACGCGCACATCGAGATCGAAGAAATCTTCGGCATGGGCAACCGCTGTGTGATGCGCTGGAAGTACACCTGGGGCGACGGTCACGTCCGCGGCGTGGATGTGTTCAAGTTGAAAGACGGGCTGATCGCCGAGAAGTTGTCGTATGTGAAGGGATAAATGGTGTCATTAAATCCTACGCGCAACTGACCGCTTCGAGATGAAGACGAAAGATGAGGTAAGAAATGACAAAAAGAGCATTGGGTTACGCAAGAATGGGCGCAAGAAACAAAATTACAGGTCTTGCAGATTTAAGCCTGACAGATATTAAGAAGATTTACCGAGATGAATATCAAAGAGTTGTAGCAGAATTGAAGGCATGGAACCAGAGTAAAGTAGAATCATGGAAAGCTTGGAATGAGAGTAAATTCAGTCTAACAGAGCAAGAACCAAAAATGGGCGACGCGTCCGAAGACGATCAAGTCTCTAAATAATTTTACGGCCTTGCATTCAGTGAGTGCGCCTAACACAGCGTGCAGCCTACTTGGGTTACGCGCCGCGTTATTTGGACATTTTCCTCGCTTCGAGTTTTTCCTGCTCCCAAGCAGAATCCACACCTACCCACAGCAATTAACGGCAATTAACCAATCAACCCCTCGTACACCCCCACAATCTGCCCAGCGACCTTCTCCCACGCGTAATCTTGCGCGTACTCGACGGCGCGTTTGCCCATTGAGTCGTGCAGGTTCCTCGGCGGGGATAGTGAAGCCGTCTAACCAATCGAACATCTTTTGCAATTACAAAGAGCGGTATAATCAACCTCGAAACGAGGCGCCCAATGACCACAATTTCGCTTGATGAAAAACAATTCAAGGTCTTGTTGAAACAAACCCTGATCGAGTTGTTCGAGGAACGACGCGACATTTTCTCGGCAATCGTTGCGGAAGCGCTGGAAGATATCGGGGTCGCAAACGCCATTCAGGAAGGGCGAAAGAACGATTTTATGTCGAGAGAAGAAATCGAGACAATTCTAGCGGGGTAACCAATGAAAGTCTTATTTGAGAAAGGTTTCGGGCATAATCTCAAAAAAATATAAGACCGCTTCGAGATGAAAACGAAGGATATGGAAGGTCAGCAGATCTTTTATGTGAGGGTGAAGGAGTAGGGATATAGAAAACGCACAACGGTTCATTAGCGATGATCTTACAATGAAAAAACAATCTCACCAAACTATCTATGAGGTGCGCCACAGAATCCTGTTGACGCTAACAATATCATTTCTTTTTATGTTGTGGGCGTTAGTTCGACCAAACTATGGTGCACTAGCTGACGATACTCAACCCACGGTAGAAACAAATCTGACGACAACTACTTTGCCTTCAAGCACTTCGGCTCAACCTGCGACATCAACAAAAGCATTGACAACTACCCCAACCGTAGTTGCCAGTTTTACCATAAGCCCAACTGCTATCACAACACCGACGGCAACTTTTACTACCGCAACTCCAACCCCTCACACAGAGGCAATTTCTCCATCTTTTACTATTATTCGCTGGTTATCATTTATTGCTATAGGCATAGTAACGTTATTGGTTCTAGGTATTATTATTCTGAACACACGAACCCAGCACGTTGAACTGCGACCTCGTTTGTCTCCAAAAGGTGTTATTGAGGATCGCCCTCGCCCTATATATAAACCGATCGCAAATTCAGAAGCACAAACTAATGAGATACAAATTGAATTAAATTCAAAACTAATGGCTGGACTCAAGGTTTTGCGCGAGCTCTATTCTATTGCGTCAAAAACTCAAAACGACCCATTTGTTTCAATAAGCGACTTAGAACTTTTATTGAGGGAACGATACCCGGGAAAGAAAATTGATCTACTAAGAGTAGCGATTGAAATAGCAAATACACAAGACGGTATACTAAAAATTCAACAAGCAAGGGAAGATATCTATCTTATCCAAGTTCTTTAGCGAATCATGCTTTCCAGGAAGGGCAATATGGCAAACAAAGAGTACCGAAGTTTACTAAAAACACTCCTATCCGGCGGTTCCCCTCCACCATTGGAAGATTATTACCTGCATTACACTGCGGGAAATGATTTTAGAAACCTAGCCAACAGTTTTGCAGAAGAGATAATAGAACTTTCCGAAAATGTGGATGTGTATGCCCCAAAGGTTCTTTTGGGAGATATAGGTATAGGCAAGACCCACTTCTTTCGCTACCTTTATTTATTACTCAGTCAATCATTGTCAAACGATAAAAATACTTTATGCACATGGATTGAGCTGAGGGATTTAAGACAAGAAGAAGACTTTCAATACTTATTTATCAAGGGTTTGTCATATTTTAGCAATAAACTACCGGATAAAACCAATTATTTCGGCGTTTTACAAGATATTTATTCCAGGATAGCTGAGCCTATAGTCAACGGGAAAAATTATTCAGTTGATCAGAAAAGAGTAATCGCGCGTCAATTATTTGACCTTGTCGTAGATATAGGAGCAGCGTCGAGTCCAGCACCAGTGGTAACTATTCCAGGAAAATGGGTTGCGAAGTATGCATTACAGAAAATACGGCAGAAACAAGATGCGGATCGCCAAAAATTGGCAAGAGATAAGGCTATATCAGAAGAGATTAATAAGCATAGCCAAATTGCGTTCCAAAATGAATTTATTTACCGATTATTAGACCTGGGAGAGGAGAAATCTCAAGAACCTGATTTCGATCGCTTGATAAAAGAATTGACACGAAGTGCGAAAAATAATGAATTGATAGATTTAACGCTTCGGCTATGCCATCAAGCGGGCTATAAAAGAATTGTAATTTTTATCGATGAGATGGAACACATAAAGTCTTATAAATCGTCCGAAAGCATCGATAAGCATTCACAGCAATCAGCAGAGATTCTCAATTTATTTTTCAGGCTTCACCAAAACATGATAGATCACGCTGGACAAAATAATAACAATAGCTACCCATCGATCGGACAGATAATGGCAATGCCTGATTATCTTCTAGATAGTGTTATCAAGAAAATTGATCCGGCGCTAAAAGATCGCTGGGACCTGGTCCGTTTTTCACTAAAAATCATCGATAGCTCAAAACAAACTGCAAATGAGTTGATTCGAAAAATTTTGGAACTCCATCAAGTTTCGGGGTATAAACTTAAGTCAAATTCAGATGTAACCCTGAGGCAGATAAAGAAAGATCTTTACAAGTACTTAAATGAAAAGCGTATCCCGGCCACAATGCGTCATATGATTCCGACTATTATCAAAATAATCCAAACTAAATGGGTCCAAAAATCCAAATGACAGGTTGCTTTTTATATTAGTTGGCGTGGTATTATCATCAACCTTTTACATACTTTTACCATCTTCTTGTAGCGAGCAAAATAACGAGTTACAAATTGATAGGTGACAGATGGTTGTAAAGATCCACAATCTGCTCTGCGACCTTCTCCCACGCGTAATCTTGTGCGTACTCGACGGCGCGCTTGCTCATCGAGTCGTGCAGGTCGGGGTCGTTCAACAGCCAGGATAATTTTTCGCACAGCGTTTCGGGTTCCTCGGCGGGGATGGTGAAACCCGTCTCGCCGTCGCGGACGAGGTAGGCGAGTCCGCCCACTTCGGAAGCGATGACAGGCGTACCGCACGCCATCGCTTCGAGCGCCACCATGCCGAACGACTCGTAATGCGACGGCATCACCACCACCTCCGCCGCCGAGTAATAATACGAAAGTTTATCCTGGTCGCGCACGCCCAAAAACACCACCGATTGATCCAACCCAAGAACCTCGCACAAATTTTTCAGGCGCGCCATTTCGGCGTTCATCTTTTCGGGGCTTGCCGAAGGGTCGCCGCCGATGATCGCCAAATGCACGGGGCGCGACTCCTTCATCTGCAAACAAGACATCGCCTCGAGCAGCGTGTCCACGCCTTTGAGCGGCTCGATGCGCCCCACGAACAGGATCATCCGATCGTCGGGCTTCAAACCCACAAACTCTTTCGCCTCGTCGGATGGAATCGGATAAAAGCGACTCACATTCACGCCAGGCGGGATGACGACCATTTTGGACGCGTCCGCTTTGTAGAGGAATCGCAACTGCGTCAGCTCTGCCAACGTGGCGACAACGATTCGGTCCGCGCGACGGATGACCTGCCTCTCACCCTCGATTCGGTACGCCCCTTCGCGTTCCTCGTCCGAGCGGGCGATGCGGTTCTTCATCTCGCCTAACGTGTGGAACATGTGGACGATAGGCGCGCCAGCCCAAAGGTCCGAAAGAGACGCGGCGGCAATCCCAGACATCCAATAGTGGCTGTGGATGACGTCGTATTGAATCTTTTTGTCGCAGGCGAACGATTTGATCCCCTCGACGAATTCGGGGATGTAATTTGCGAGTTCCTGTTTCGGCACGGGGTGTTCGGGTCCCGCAGGGATGTGGACGACGCGGTTGCCGTAGCCGAGTTCGTGCAAAACGTGCGGCACGTGGTCGTCTTGCGAGCGCGTGAACACGTCCACGTGGATGCCCATTTTGCCGAGTTGGCGCGTGAGCTCACGGACGTAGACGTTCATGCCGCCCGTGTCTTTGCCGCCGAGCGTGGCAAGCGGGCAGGTGTGATATGAAAGCATTGCGATTCGCATGGCGTAATTTCCGTCGTCCTAGACGAGGCGTGAGGTGGAAAACTTGCGGGAATATTTGGTTTCCTTTATAATCCCCGCCGCTGTAGGACAAATTGGCAATTTGTCCAACGTGTGCCACCGTGGCTCAGCTGGTAGAGCAGACGATTCGTAATCGTCAGGTCACGAGTTCGAATCTCGTCGGTGGCTCTGATGAGTAAACTCCCGAAGCATCAAAGACTTCGGGAGTTTTTTGTTATATCCATTTCTCCAATTTGAAATCTTTCACGAACGGGTTCACAAAGCGGATACCTTCGATGACCCGTCCATCTTGAAAATCTTCGCTGAAGATTATATGAACCTCGTTGATCAATGCCGATGCCCAAAGTTGAGCGTCGTAAAAAGATAACGAATAGTCTCGCACTCCTCGAGCGGCTTCCAACACAACCGACGGCGTAAGTAGAAAGATTGGAAATGCCAGCAAATATTCTTGAACAGCCTGCAACGCTTCATCTACCGATAATTTGGGTTTTGCCCCGCGCGTAACCGCATTGAAAAATTCAGAAAGGGATTGCACGCTTAAACAGCCTACGGCATTTTCCTGTGCTTCGAGCGACAATTGCATAGCCTGCGCGCGTTTTTCAGGTTCTCCCCGATCAAACGCATAGACCAATATGTTGGTATCAAGAAGCGCGACGGTCATACCGCTTCATTCGCTCTTCATAGAGATCTTCACGGGTCCAATCCCGCTTTTTTCGTGGGACAGGGGGTTTCTTGTCCTGGTCGCGCATCAGTTTGCAAAGGCGCTGCCAAGCCTCGTTATCATACGCCAGACGATACCCAGCTCGCTTCAACTCGGTGTCCAGAGCGCGTCGAATAATCTCCGCTTCGCTCAGCCCACGCGCTTCGGCAACTTTTTTTAGCTGTTTTTCCTGACCCTTTTGAAGATAGATTTGCTTGCGAACCATCTTATTCATTCGAGGCTCCTCGAGTTATACATCAGATTATACATCACACGTGGACATTAGAGAACGTCCACTACGCAATTAAACTTTGGACCGCTTCCCGAAACACTTTCGTGTGGTAATCCACATCCGCTTGGGTGGTTTCGGGCGAGATGAGCGCCATGTTGTGGAAGGGAGTCATGAGGATGCCGCGGTTGAGCATGTAGAGGTGCATGTAGCGGTCGAGGTCGTGGTCAATGGCGGCGAAGGCTTCGCCTCCGTTGCGCGGCGGCGTGGGGCGGAACCAATATTCGGAGCGGTTGCCCAATCGTTTGACGATCCACGGCAGGTTGAATTCTTCGATGACCGATTCGATGCCTGCGGTGAATTTTTCCTGCAAGGCGATGGCTTTGGCATAGAACTCATCTGTCAAAACATTTTGCAGAGTCGCTTTCATTGCCGCGATGGATAGTGCGTTGCCAGCGAGAGTCCCGCCGATGCCGCCGACGTCTGCGTCGTCGAGGTCGAGTCGTTCGGCGAAGCGGCGCGAGACTTCTTCGGTAAATCCATACACGGCGGCGGGGACGCCTCCAGCGATGGGTTTGCCGAGGGTCAGGAAATCAGGCTGAAGGTCGAATGAAGCGGTGTATCCGCCTGGAGATGTACAGATGGTGTGAGTCTCGTCAATGATGAGATACGTCCCATATTTGCGGGTGATCTCACGCAGGGCGTCGTGATAACCCGCGTCGGGGTGGATGATGCCGATGTTGGTCATCACAGGCTCGGCGAGCACGGCGGCGACATCGCGGGCAGAGAGGGCGGTTTCGAGGGCGGCGACGTCGTTGAACTCGATGACTTTGGTCGTGTGGCGCGGGTCAATTTGCGGACCCATGTTGTTGGGGCGCGAGATCGACGTGCCTTCTTCGTCGAGAACGATGAAGGATTCGTCCACGGAGCCGTGATAGCAATAATTGAAAACGAGAATTTTCGGGCGGTCGGTGATGAGCCGCGCCATGCGCAGGGCGAAACGGTTGGCGTCGGTGGCGGTGAGGGCGAACTGCCAAAAGGGAAGTTTGAAGCGGCGCTGAAGTTCCTCCCCCACCCAGATCACGTCTTCATACGGAAGCATGAGCGTGATGCCATTTTGAATCTGCTCGGCGATGGCTTGCACGGTCGCATCGGGCGCGTGACCCGTCATTGCGCCTGTGTCGCCTAGACAGAAGTCAATGTACGAGTTGCCGTCCACGTCGGTGAAGCGCGCGCCTTTCGCTTCCTTGACGAAAACGGGGAACGATCCCGCCCAGCGTACCATCCACAACATCGGCACACCGCCATGCAATGATTTGCGGGCGCGTTGATAGAGTTCGTGCGATTTGGGGTGGGTCTTGTGGAAGAGGGATTCTTCTTGGTGGAGGAGTTGGGTGAGGTGGGTGCGGTTGATCGTTGATATCATGTTGATTATTCTCTCATGAAAAAATATTGCATGAGCAATGTAGGGTGTGATAAAAAACTTCCGACCAGTAAAAGTGCGGAAGTTCTCATGGGTTTACTCGGTAAGCCACTTTACCAAATGCGCTTTAATTCGTTTTAACCGCTCAGGAGATATTGAGCCAATTTCTCCCAACAAACTGGCTTCCTCCATAACAGCGAGTCTTTCCACACGGATAACGCTTTCACCGTGAAGCCCACTCTCTTTAAAATCTTTATCGCTCACTAGCACGAGTTCATCAATGTTGGGTTGGCAATGTCGAGTCTGGGAGGAAATCATGCACACGAGCCAGTCTGGGTACTTTCCGTGCAACTTTCCGATCAAGAGGGCGGGACGCGGTTTATTGATCTCAAGATTGGTTTGCGGAAAGCGGAACAAAACAACAGCGCCAGCCTGTTTCATCACCGATAGGTAACTTTCAAATCCGACACAGAGTATTCGGACGGATCATCTTCCATATCGCGCATAGCATACGTTAGCGAAATATTCGACCACTCGACATCCTGTTCACGCTCGGCTTTATCGAGAAGGAAGGCGAGAAAATCAACCACTGTCTCCTGATACGAAGCGGGCAGTTTTTCAATGTATTTTTGAATTGTTTGATTCATCACCATGGGACAGATCCTTTCCAAGGCGGTTACGTGAAATTATTTTACCACCGCGCCTAACGCCTCGCCAAAAATCCTCAACCCGTCACTGACCTGTTCCGCTGTCACATTCAGCGGCGGAATCCAACGGACAGTATTATCGTACGTCCCGCACGAGAGCAGCAACATACCTTTTTCCTCCGCCGCGTGGATAACGTCTTTGACCAGTTTTTTCTCTTTGGCGCGGTCGCCGTTCAGGGAAAATTCTGTGGCGACCATCAGCCCCTTGCCGCGCACGTCGCCGATCTGCGAGTATTCCTCTTGCAGTTTTCGCAAGCCCGTCATCAGTTGAACGCCTTTTTCGGCAGCATTTTCCAGCATCTTTTCGTCACGCATCGCACGAATGGAGGCTACGCCTGCCGCGCAGGCGATTGCGTTGCCGCCGTACGTCCCGCCGATGGAACCCGTCTCCACTTTTTTCATGATCTCGGTGCGGGTGAACACGCCAGAGAGCGGCATCCCTGAAGCGATTCCCTTCGCGGCGGTGATGATGTCGGGAATCACGTCGAAATGTTCCAGCGCAAACCACTTCCCCGTGCGACCGAAGCCCGATTGCACTTCGTCGAAGATGAGCATGATGCCTTGCTTGTCGCAAATCTCGCGCAGTCCTTTCATGAACGATGCTGGCGGCACGACATATCCGCCCTCCCCCAAAACGGATTCGATCAATATCGCGGCGGTTTCTTTCGGCGCGGTCTGCGAGGCGAGTAAGTATTCGAGTTGTTCGAGGCAATATTGGCTGGCTTGTTCTTCGGTCATGTTCAGCGCGTACGCGTACGGGAACGGCGCGACGTACACTCCCGCCATCAGTGGAGCAAAGCCCGCGCGGTAAATCGTCTTGGACGTGGTCAACGACATGGTGGCGTGAGTCCGCCCGTGGAATGAACCGTTGAAGACGATCACGTTCGGTCTGCCCGTGACGACCTTCGCAATTTTCACCGCGTTCTCCAACGCCTCCGCGCCCGAGTTGGCGAAGTAAAACGAATCAATCGAAGGCGGCGCAATCTTCCGCAGTTCTTCGATCAATTGCAGCATCGGTTTGTGGATGACGATGTTCGCCTGCGCGTGGATGAAATTGCCCGCCTGCTCACGAATCGCCTCGACAACTTTCGGGTGGCAGTGACCCGTGTTCGTCACGCCGATGCCGCTGGTGAAGTCGAGCAGTTTGCGTCCGTCGTCGGTGTAGATGTACGATCCCTCGGCGCGCTCGGCGACGAAGTTGAAGATGCGGCTCCACGCGGGAGTCATGTGGGGAAAATTTTCGGTATAGAGTTGGCTGGTCATGGCAACCTTCTTTTTTGAGATGCCGATATTGTACCAAGAGAGGACAATTACGGCTTATAATTGCATCATTCTTTGATGAGCCGCAGGGAACGCAGAGAAAACAAAGCCTTTTCTCGAAAAACTCAACGATCGCTGTGGCAAATAAACAAGGAGCGCATTATGGATCAGGAAAAACTTGCCTTTATCAATCCCGCCACAGGAGTCAAATTCGGGGAGGTCAACGTTGCGACGCCCGACGACGTTCAACATGCTGTGGATGAAATGCGCCGTTCTTTCCCCAAGTGGAGCGGGAAACCCATTCGCGAGCGGATTCGCATCTTGAAGAAACTGCAAACCCTGCTCATCGAGGAGCGCGACCACATCACCAGCGTCATCAATCAGGACTGCGGCAAAAGCAGGCAGGACGCGTTGATCGAATTGTTCGTCGCGGTGGACATGTTGTCTCAACATTGTGCGCACGCGCCGAAATGGTTGAAAAAGAAGCGGGTTTCATCGGGATTGTATATTTTCAAGCAGGCATCCATCGAATATCGCCCGCATGGCGTGGTGGCGGTCATCGCGCCATGGAACTATCCATTCACGCTGGCGGTCCCGCCCGCGTTGATCGCTTTGCTGGCGGGCAATACCGTCGTGTTGAAACCGTCGGAGGTCACGCCCGCGACGGGAGTTTTGATCGAGCAGTTGATTCAACGTGTTCCCGAACTGGCTCCATTCATGCGCGTCGTGCATGGCGGAGGGAACGTCGGCGCGGCGTTGACGAAATCGAAGCCTGATTTCATTTTCGTCACAGGCTCCACGCCGACGGGCAAAAAGATTCTGCAAACCGCCGCCGAGACGTTGACTCCCGTCTCGCTGGAATTGGGCGGCAAGGATGCGATGATCGTTCTCGAAGACGCAGACATAGACGCCGCCGCGCGCTGGGGAACGTGGGGCGCGTTCTTCAACGCGGGGCAGACCTGCATGTCTGTGGAGCGCGTGTATGTCGTCGAATCGAAGTACGATGAGTTCGTCAAACGCTCAGTGGAATATGCAAAGAAACTCAAAGCAGGTTTCACCACAGACTTTGACAGCCCCTATTTTCTCGGACCTGTATCTAAACGGCAGGCGGAAATCGTCAACAATCATCTGCAAGATGCGATCGCAAAAGGCGCACGCGTGTTGACGGGCGGAAAAGAGCAAGGAACGTTCTACAGCCCAATCGTGATGGTGGATGTGGACAACTCGATGATGTTGATGCAAGAGGAAACATTCGGTCCGATCATGCCGATCGTAAAAGTTAAGGATGAAGCGGAAGCGATCCGCCTGGCGAACGACAGCAAGTTCGGGTTGAGCGCGTCCGTTTTCAGTCAAAACAAGGAACGAGCGAAACGTGTCGCGTATCAACTCAAGGCGGGAGGCGTGATCCTCAATGACAGCATCGCTCATTTCGCAATCCCGATGCTTCCATTCGGCGGGATGAAAGAGTCGGGCTTTGGGCGTATCCACGGCGAGGAGGGATTCAAACAATTCACCCAAGCCGTCAGTTATGCGATGGGACCTGCCCCCGTCAAATGGGATATCGCCACCATCCTGCGCGAGAGCGGACATTACGACCTCGGAACGGCGATCATGGGCGTGGTGTATGGAACGACGTTGAAACAAAAGTGGGAGACACTTTCACAACTCTTCCGCAAACGCAAGAAAACAGAAACCGCTTCGGAGATCAAGGCTGAGGTTGCGGTTACGAAATAGCCAGAGACTTGAGACTGGAGACTAAAAAAATGAGGATGAGCGTTAAGCCCATCCTCATTTTTATTTTCCCAAATCACATCACTGAGTTATTCGTAACGGGACATTTATGTCGCCCTTCAAATGTGAGACCACACTCCAGTCTCTAGTCTCCAGTCTCTCTTTTACCCCTGCGCAATCATCACGTGCTTCGTGATCTGATAATCGCCAATCGCCTCGGCGGACAAGTCTTTGCCAAAGCCTGATTGCTTGAATCCGCCGTGCGGGGTTTCGGAGGTCAAGGGGAGATGATCGTTCACCCAAACTGTACCAAATTCCAATTGCGAAGAGAGGCGCATGGCGCGTCCGATGTCACGAGTGAAGATCGACGCAGCGAGTCCATACAACACATCGTTGCCTTTGCTCAGCGCGTCGGCTTCATCGTCGAATTCCTGCACGGTGATGACGGGACCGAACACTTCGCTTTGCACAATTTCCGAATCCTGTTTGACGTTACCGACAACAGTCGGCTCGTAATAGTAGCCGTTGTCGAATCCCTTCGGCACGCCGCCGCCTGTGAGAATTTTTGCGCCTGCGGCTTTCGCACGATCTACAAATCCAGACACGCGTTCGCGCTGGACTCCTGAGATCAACGGACCCATCTGGACTCCATCCTCAAACGGAAGCCCCACCTTGACATTCTTGACCGCTTCGACAACCGCTTCTTGCATGACCTTCAACTTGCTCTTCTCGACGTAAAGCCGAGTCGCCGCCGTGCAGTCCTGACCCGTGTTGAGCGTCGCCGCCATGGACGCTTTCGCCGCGACCAATTCGGGATCCGAATCGTCGAACACGATGAACGGCGCTTTGCCGCCAAGTTCGAGATGCACGCGCTTAAGCGAATCCGCCGCCGTCTTCATGATCTTTTTCCCTGTGCCAGTAGAGCCCGTGAGACTCACCATGCGGACATCGGGGTGCTCGACCATCGCCTGACCCGTATCATTTCCGCCAGTGACAATGTTGACAACGCCATCGGGGATGCCCGCCTCTTTGATGAAATCCGCAAGCATGAGGGTGGTGAGAGGCGTGCCAGGCGCGGGCTTCAACACGATGGTGCAACCCGCCGCGAGTGCGGGACCGATCTTCCACGCCGCCATCATGAAGGGATAGTTCCACGGCGCAACCTGCCCGACAACGCCGACAGGTTCACGCCGATACATGGACGTGTAGCCCGTCATAAATTCGCCCGCGTGCGAGCCATGTGTATCGCGCGCCGCGCTGGCGAAGAAGCGCAGGTTGTCAATCGCAAACGGCAAGTCGCCGCCGAGGCTGACGTACGCGTACGGCTTGCCCGTGTTATCGGATTCGAGTTTTGCAATCGCTTCGATGTTGGCTTCGATCACATCGGCGAGTTTCCAGATCGCTTTCGAACGTTCAGCGGGAGTCTTCTTCGACCAGCGACCGTCGTAGAACGCGCGCTTGGCGGCTTGCACAGCGCGGTCCACATCGTCGCGGCTTCCGTCCACTACTTCGGCGATCTTCTTCCCCGTCGCAGGGTCTTCGATCGCCATCATCTTCCCGCCTTTTGTATCCTCCCACTTGCCGTCAATCCAAAGTTTGTGTTCCATGATTGTTCTCCTCATCAGAAGTAATCGGTGGTTGAGTAGTCCCGCGTGATCGTCGCGGGACGTATCGAAACCACAGGTGTCCAAGAAATGAATTGTTAGAATCTAACCAGTTGGTTTCGACACCGCACCTGCGGTGGGTGCAGGTGTACGGCGGACGAGCGCCGCCTACTCAACCAACGGAGTGATTATGAACCCGTCCGTATCGCGACCATTTGAATATTGGTCATATCTTCCATTGCAAAGCGCAAGCCTTCGCGCCCAAGTCCGCTTTGGCGGTTGCCGCCGTAGGGCATGTGGTCGGCGCGGAAGACGGGCGTATCGTTGATGATCACGCCGCCA
Source organism: Anaerolineales bacterium (assembly GCA_020847435.1). Lineage (GTDB taxonomy): Bacteria > Chloroflexota > Anaerolineae > Anaerolineales > Villigracilaceae > Defluviilinea. Next base: position 18,400 of record JADLBX010000040.1, on the reverse strand, counting down.
AAATTCAATCGCTTGATGGCTTTGAACACGCGGTTCACATCGTTTGTAAAGACGCCCACCTGCAAACCAAACTTCGTGTCATTTGCTTGTTGCAGCGCTGACTCAAAATCGTCGCTCGAAATCACGGATGCAACGGGGGCAAACGTCTCTTCTGCCACAACCTTCATATCGGCTTCGACATTCGTGAGAACAGTCGGATAATAGACCGCGCCCTCACGTTTCCCGCCCGTGAGGACTTTCGCTCCATCCCCTTGCGCTTCATTGACCCAACTTTCGATTCGGTCCACTTCCTTCGAGTCGATCATCGGTCCGACATCCACGCGCTCGTCGAGCGGATCGCCGACGACCATCGCCTCGGTCGCTTTGACGAATTTTTCTGTGAACGGCTCATACACTTTCTTCTCGCTGTAAATTCGCTGAACGGAAATGCAGACCTGTCCAGAGTTATAGTACGCGCCTACCGCGCAGCGCTTGGCGACAAAGTCCAAATCCGCATCAGGCGCGACGACGACAGGCGACGTGTTGCCGAGTTCGAGAGTCACTTTTTTGATTCCCGCCACCGACAAAATACGTTGACCAACTGCGGGACTTCCCGTGAACGTGATCTTGTCCACGCGCGGGTCGGTCACCATCATTTCACCCACGACCGAACCTGCGCCATTCACCAGATTCAATGCGCCCGCAGGCAGACCCGCGTCCATCAGCGCCTGACACAGCTTGACTGCGGCGAGCGGAGTCTTTTCGGCAGGTTTGAGGACGAGCGTGTTGCCCGAAGCGAGCGCGGGAGCCACCTTATGTGCGACCAAATTCAAGGGGAAATTGAACGGGCTGATGGCGGCGATCACGCCGACGGGACGGCGAGTCCAAAATCCGAAATATCCCTCGCCCGCAGGGATGGCATCCAGCGGAATCGTTTCGCCGTGCAGGCGCTTGGCTTCCTCGGCGGCGATGGTGAACGTGAGGACGGCGCGGTCCACCTCGGCGCGGGCGAACTTCATCGCTTTGCCTGCCTCCGCCGCAATGGTCTTTGCGAGGTCATCGGCGCGCTCACGCAGGAGCGCGGCGGTCTTCAATAAAATGTCGGCGCGTTTGTGCGCGGGCATGTCCGCCATCACGTCTTCGGCGCGTTCGGCGGCGTCAATGGCTTTGTTCACGTCCTCCGCCGAGGAGATGGGCAATACGCCGATGGTTTTTCCATCGTATTTGTTTTTCACTTCCAGCAGGTTTCCGTTCCCCGTCCATTGACCGTCTATCAAAAGTTTGTATTCCATATCGCCTCAATTCCTTGTGTACTTCGTTGGTCGAGTAGGGCGAGTGTTCTCCTCGCCCGTATCGAGACCAAAGGTATTCAAGTCTGCTTTTGTTACAAGTATTGCTTTACGCGCCTGTGGTTTCGGTTTCGACAAGCTCAACCCAGCGGATACGCCCCGCACGCTTCGTCTTCGCTATCGCTCCGCTCAGCGCGGCGGGACTACTCAACCACCGAGGTATCAGTGCGCGATCATCACATGCTTCGTGATCTGATAATCGCCGACGGCTTCAGCGGATAAATCTTTGCCGAAGCCCGATTGCTTGAATCCGCCGTGCGGCGTTTCGGAGGTGATCGGCAAATGGTCGTTGACCCACACCGTGCCGAATTCCAATTGACTCGTGAGCCGCATGGCGCGACCGACATCTTTTGTGAACACCGAAGCCGCCAAGCCGTACAACACATCATTGCCAAGATGCAATGCCTGGTCTTCGTTGTCGAATTCTTGAACCGTAATCACGGGTCCGAACACTTCGCTTTGCACGATCTCCCAATCTTGTTGAACGTTCGAGATGACCGTCGGCTCGTAATAATAGCCTTTTTGCAAATCCTTCGGCGCTCCGCCGCCCGTGAGAATCTTTGCGCCTTGCGATTTGGCTCGATCCACAAACCCGCTTACTCGTTCACGTTGAATCCCAGAGATCAACGGTCCCATCACAACGCCATCGTCAAACGGCAAGCCAACTTTTGTGTTCCTCATCGCTTCGACGACCGCTTCACGCATATCGTTGGCGCGCCCCTTCTCGACGTAAATACGCGTCGCGGCAGTGCAATCCTGTCCCGTGTTTGCCGTTGCCGCAAAGGAGGCTTTCGCCGCGACAAGCTCGGGATCGGAGTCGTCAAACACGATGAACGGCGCTTTACCGCCGAGTTCGAGATGCACGCGCTTCAACGTATCTGCGGCGGTTTTCATCACTTTTTTGCCTGTGCCAGATGAACCCGTCACGCAGACCATGCGCACATCGGGATGCTCGGCAATCGCTTGACCTGCGTCGTTGCCGCCAGAGATGATGTTGACCACACCATCGGGGATGCCCGCTTCTTTGATTAACTCAGCAAGCATCAGGGTAGTGAGAGGCGTACCAGGCGCAGGCTTCAACACAATCGTGCAACCAGCCGCGAGCGCGGGACCGATCTTCCAGCCCGCCATGTTGAGCGGATAATTCCACGGCGTGATCTGCCCGATGACTCCCACAGGCTCACGCCGATACATGGACGTGTATCCCGCCATGAACTCGCCCGCGTGCGAGCCGTGCGTGTCGCGCGCGGCGGTGGCGAAAAACCTCAGGTTGTCAACGGTAAACGGAACGTCGCTGGCGAGGCTCAAGAATTTATAGGGCTTGCCCGTGTTCTCGCTTTCCACGCGCGCAAACTCTTCGGATCTTTCTTCGAGCAAGTCCGCCAGTTTCCAGATCGCTTTCGAGCGCTCGCTCGGAGTCTTGCGCGACCAACGCCCATCGTAAAACGCGGTCTTTGCGGCTAGCGCTGCCTTGTCCACATCCGCGCGTGAGGCATCTTGCACTTCGGCAATTTTTTCGCCTGTTGCGGGATTCTCGATCATCATCTTCCCGCCGCCTTGCGAATCCACCCACTTGCCGTCAATCCAAAGTTTGTAGTCCATGATTTTCCTCGTGAGAAGTTCAGGATGATGAAATTATACAGTTCCGATTATCGGTTGGCAACTGCGGAAACAAGGAAACACGTAGACATGTAGACACGTACACAGGTAAACACGTTTCGCCTTGCCTACTTGTTTCCTTGTTTACTTGTTTCCTGCCTACGTTTCTACCTCACACCATATGGAAACCCATATCCCTCCATCCGCTCCATGAATGGGATGGGGTCGAAGGCTTCGGGACCGAGCACGCCCGCGCCTTTCCAGATTCCTTTTTCGAGCAGTTCCATCGCGATGACGGGCGTGAACGCGGTCTGCGCGACGACTGCCTGACAGTTCCACTTGCTCATACACCCCTGATTATCCGCGACTTGATATAAGTAAACCTCTTTCTTCTTCCCGTCTTTCGTCCCCTTCACCCACGTCCCTGCGCAGACTTTACCGCGCATCTTGTCGCCCAAGTGGGCGGGATCGGGCAGGCACGCGGCGACCACGTCACGCGGCGCGACTTGCACGCCTTTGACGTTGATCTTGTTCTTGTTATCCAAACCGAGTTTATGGATCGTTTTCAACACGTCTATTTCATCGCCGAGTCCGTATTTGAAGGTGACGCGTTTGGCTTTCAACCAACGCGGCACAAGCAACACTTCCTCATGCTCCACGTTGACCACTTCCACTTTGCCAATGCCTTCGGGGAAATCAAATATTTCTGGCTCAGAGAACGGCGCGGTGGTGAACCAGCCTTTGCCTTCTTCGTAGATCACAGGCGGGTTCAAACATTCTTCGATGGTTGTCCAGATGGAAAAGGTCGGCGCGAAGTCATAGCCATCTACAACGAGGTTCGCTCCGTCGCGGATTCCGATCTCGTCAATCTCGTCAAACAGATGATCGGCGGCGTAGCGCGCGAACACATCCGCCATGCCAGGCTCCACGCCGAAGCCGACGAGGGCGAGCAATCCTTTCGCTTCCCACTCTTTCGCTTTCTCGAATTGATAATCGCCGAGTTTGACTCCGACCTGATTGAACGGGTCGGTGGGATGCGGTTCGGAGAGCGTCATCGCCATGTCCATGTAGTTGACGCCGACGTTGTATGCCGCGTCGAAGATTTGTTTGTTGAACACGGGATCTACCGCATTCATGATCAAGTCCACGTTGTATTTTTTCGCCAGCGCTTCGATATTTCCCTGATTGCTCGCGTCGATCGTTTCGACGGGGAAGCGGGCGCGGTCCCCCAGCTTTTTCTGCACCTCTTCGGCGCGCTGAATGTTGTAATCGGCTAAGACCATCAACTTCATCCACTCACGCGGTTTTGCGATGGCGGCGATGGCTTCCCCTACTCCCCCAACCCCTACGAGTAAAACTCGCATAAAATCCTTTCAGAAGGCTCCGCCGTCCAGTTTAGTCGAGGGGGCGGACAAGATTTTGAAGTTACAATTTTAACGACTCCAGCCGTGAGAGCAACGACTGAAGTCGTTACTACGGATTCAGGGTGGAGAAATTTTCAAGAAAACTGGATCAGACGTCCCTGCGAAAGAAGCGTAGACGAGGGTCGGGCGAAAATCTCGACCCTCGTCGAATCCAAAAATTAGTTGCCGCCCTTTACTTCTACCCAAATATCGTCGTAGAGGACGGTCGCCTCGCCGACATCCTGAATGCCGTGTCCGTTGGCGATCACGTCGGCGGGCGGGTTGGTGATCGGCGAATCGGCGTAGGCGCTGTACACCTCGGGCTGATTCGTTTTGGCGTATTCCAGCGCGGCGGCGTTCGGGTTGGTGTATTGGAAGTCGCGGATGGTGAGCCAGAAGACATCGCCCTGCATCATGTAGCTCAACCAGGCGTAGGCGGCGTCGGCGTGCGCGGCGTCTTTCAGCATCACGAAGTTGTCCTGCCAAAGGATCGGACCTTCCGTCGGATAAATATATTGGAAGGCTGGGTTTTCCTGATTGGCGATGAACGCTTCGCCCGTCCAGACGATACCGAGGTCCACGTCGCCCGCGATCAAGGCGGTCTTGGGGCTGTCGCTGTCGAACACTTTGATGTTCGCGACCAATTCCGCCAGTTTGGCTTTGGCTTCTTCGAGTTGGGCAGGGTCAATGGTGTTGACGTCGTATCCCAGCGTGAGCAGGGTCGCGCCGATCACCGCGCGCGAGTCGTCAATGGAGACAATTTTGCCCGCGTATTCGGGTTTCCACAAGTCAGCCCAGGATTGCGGGACGTTCTCGACGGTGTCGGTGTTGACTACGATCGCATCGGTTCCGCCCAGATAAGGGACGCTGTATTTGTTGCCAGGGTCGAAGCCTAAATTGAGCCAGCCCGAAGCGATGTTCTTCAGGTTCGGCAATTGGGCATGATCCAATTCATGTAACAAGCCCTGACGAATCATCAGCGGCACAATGTAGTCGGTGGGTTGGGCGAGGTCATAAGCAGTTCCGCCTGCGGAAAGTTTGGCGTACATTTCCTCGTTGCTGGAATATTCGTCACGGTTCAATTTGATGCCATAGACTAACTCGAAACAATCGAGCATGTCCTGCGGGAAGTATTCCGTCCACACGAAGATGTTCAATTCGGTGGAAGTGACTTCCATGCGCGGGCTGGGCTCCGGGCAGGTAAAGCCGGAGGAGGTCACTTTGGCTTCGCCTCCGCCGGTCGTTTCGGGAGCCGTTGGTTCGGCGCCACCGCCACAGGCGGTGAGAACCAGGCTGGCTGCCATTAATATCCCCAACCATTTCATGATATTTTTTCTTTTCATCTCTTTCTCCTTTGTAAGATTTTGTCGCGCTGGTCACGCGGAGAGCCGCGATGCACCCAAATTAATGTTTTGCTTCACGGCTTTGCACCCACTGAAGAAGCAAAACCGCGGAGAAGATCGTCAGAATCCAAACCGTGGACAAGGCGTTGACCTGCGGCGTGATGATGCGGCGCAGAAGTCCATAGACGTAGATCGGCAGGGTCGTCGAGCCGGGACCGTTGGTGAAAAAGGTAATCACAAAGTCGTCGAGCGAGAGGGTGAAAGCCAGCAAGCCACCGGAGAGGACGCCGGGCAGGATCATCGGAAACGTGACGCGGCGAAAGGTCGTCCATTCGTTCGCGCCGAGGTCCATGGCGGCTTCCTCGTAGGATTTATCGAAACCCTGCAAGCGCGCCTGCACCACGAGCGTTACAAACGGCACGCTAAAGGCGATGTGGCTGACGATGACGGTGCTGATGCCCATGCTGAGTCTCGAATCGCCGCTCAACCCCAGCCCGTTGTTGATCACCCCGAACAACTGACTGAAGAGGGTTAAGATGCCAATACCCATCACGATCTCTGGGATGACGATGGGGATGTACAGCGACAGTTGCGAGAAGGGTTTCAATTTGAACTCGTAGCGCTGTAACGCCAGCGCCGCCATCGTGCCGATGATCGTGGAGATCAACGTGGAAATGAAGGCGATGGTGAGCGTGTTTCCCGCCGCTTCGATGACATCGTCGTCCTTGGCGAGCTCGCAGAACCAATGGAAAGGTCCGCAGGGACTGGCTTTGACCACACTGCCTTCCATCACGGTCCGTTCGCTGAAGGTGGGAATAAATCCTTCAAAAGTGATGTTCGCGCGCGAGGCGTTGAACGAAAACAGGATTAACACGATGATCGGGGCGTATAAAAAGATATACACCAGAATCGCCGAGGAGAAAATAAACGGGTGCCTGCGATGTGGGTTCATGCGACGACAATCTCCTCTCCGAAGCCGAACTTTCGAGTATAGAAATACGTGACGATCAGGGTCATGACCATCAGGATCAAGGAAGCCGCGCTGCCGAAGGTTGGGTCACGCGCGTCGAGGAATTGACGCTGGATCAGATTGCCGACCAGAATCACCTGCCGCCCGCCCAGAATGTCCGAGACGATGAATGTGCCCATCACCGGGATGAATACGAGGATCGTGCCAGCCACCACGCCCGGCATCGAAAGCGGCAGAGTGACGCGCAAGAAGGTTTTAATCCCGTTTGCGCCGAGGTCTGCCGCCGCTTCGTACAGGGAGTTGTCTATCTTTTCCAGCGACGTGTAGATCGGCAGGATCATGAACGGCAGGAATTCATAGACCATGCCCACCAGCACCGCGCCGGGCGTGTACAGCATTTCCAACGGCGTGAATGGGAGATTGAACAAGCCTGCGATCCAACCGAGAATCAAATTGATCACACCCTGCGTACGCAACAGCATCATCCACGCGTAAACGCGGATGACGAAATTCGTCCACAAGGGAATCAGCACCATGAACAGGAACGTATTGCGGCGTTTCGGATGCGCCCGGGCGATGAAATAAGCCAGCGGGTACGCCAGCAAAATCACCCACACCGTGGAGTTGAAAGCCAGCGTCAACGAACGCCACAGGATTTGAAGATACAACGGATCGAAACAGGAAGTTTGCCCGGCGTCGCAATCTGTGCTGTAGCCGAACAGGCGGATGTAGTTATCCAAAGAGAAGGAGTAGATCACATCGCCGTCGGGACTACGCTTGCCGAACGAGACGATGAGAGTCAGGATAAGCGGGATGATCAGCAAGCCGATCATCCACAACAACGTGGGGCTTGCCAGCAGTGTGCCTTGCGCCGATTTATTTTCACGGAGTCGTTTCAACATGGCGCTACTCCTTTTTCAACACCAGCACATTTTCGAACATCATCACCAGGTTCACATCCTGACCGATCGTGTAGAACGAACCGGGGTCGAGTCGTGAAATGCGGTTCTGCTCCAACACTTTGACGCGCTTCCCCATCACATCCGTATACACGTGCGTGTCGGTGCCGATGTAAACGGTATTCGTCACCTTGCCCTTGAACGAATTTTGATTCAGCGTCTGGTCCGAGATCAACACTTTCTCCGGGCGGATCGAGACCGTGACCTCCTCGCCGTTGACCAACCCAGGCGAGACGGGCAAGCCGGTTATCTCGGTATTCCAGGCAGGGATGAAAACCACCGCTTCTTCTTTGGACAGGGATTTGATCTTGCCGTCGAGGAAGTTCGACTCCCCGATGAAATCCGCCACGAATTTATTCGCCGGTCTTTCATAGATCTCGACCGGGTGACCCATCTGCTGGACCTTGCCCTTGCTCATCACGGCGATGCGGTCGGACATGGTCATTGCTTCTTCCTGATCGTGCGTCACGTAAACAAACGTGATGCCGAGCTGTTGCTGGAGGGCTTTCAGTTCGAGTTGCATCTCTTTGCGGAGTTTCAAATCCAACGCGCCGAGCGGCTCGTCGAGCAACAACACATCCGGCACCTTGACCAGCGCCCGCGCCACCGCCACGCGCTGTTGCTGTCCGCCGGAGAGTTGCTTCGGCTTGCGGCGCTCCATGCCGGTGAGTTGCACCATCTCCAGCACGTGCTTGACGCGTTTTTCAATCTCAGATTTATCCGCGCCTTCCATTTCCAAGCCGAAGGCGATATTTTGAAAGACGGTCAAATGCTGGAAGAGCGCGTAACTTTGAAATACGGTATTCACTTTCCGTTGAAACGGAGGCAGATGCCCCATCGCCTTGCCTTCGATGTACACTTCCCCTTCGGTGGGCCATTCGAAGCCCGCGATCATCCTCAACGAGGTTGTCTTGCCGCAGCCCGACGAACCCAGCATCGAAAAGAATTCGCCGTTCTTGATCTGCATCGTGACATGGTCCACGGCATTCAGGGAGTTTCCTTCGGGCGTGATGAACTTCTTCACAACGTCGCGCAATTCAACTGCGAACTCGGCTGTCATGTCTCTTCTCCTCAGAGCGGGATTTGCTTATTTTACTGCTATTTATGCCATAACAAGGCACAAAAATTAAGCGCTGCGATCTCTACAAGCTCGAACCACGGAGACACTGAGTCACGGAGTTTTATAAATGATTTTCAGTACTTCGCGGAAGGGCTTCGTAGTGGCGACTTTAGTCGCTTTTTAGCCTAACGACTGAAGTCGTTACTACGTTTTCGCGATCTACCGATTTTCTCCGCGTCTCCGTATCTCAGAGACTGTTTCTTAATTTCTTTTTTGGACACGGACAACACGGATAACGCTGATTTCACGGAAAAATCTTTTAAAAATCTGTTCTTTTCCGTGCATTCCGTGAAATCCGTGTACAAAAGAGCCGCGCTTTGGGTAAAGAAACACTCTCTCAGTGGCGTTCACTTAACAGTATCACATCGTCTTCGCAACAACTCCGACGGCATCACTCAAACGGTTCAAGCCTTCGTCAATTTCGTTTTGCTCGATGATGAGCGGCGGTTCGATGCGGATGGTTTGCGCGCTGGTCAACGTGCCCGCGACAAGCACGCCGCGCTTGAATAACTCTGCCGCGACCTTGTAGCCCAACTCAGGCGTGTTGAAATGTTGACCGATGAGCAAGCCTTTGCCTGTTACATTTTTATACACCTGCGGAAACTCCGCCGCGAGTTCGTCCACTTTCTCTTTGAGGTAAGCGCCCTTCGTCGCCGCGCCCTCCCAAAGTCGGTCGCGAAGCGTGACGTTGATGGCGGCGATCGCCGCGGCGCAGGCGAGCGCGCCTCCGCCTGTCGTCGTCGTGTGCATGAACGGATTCGGATACATCATCGGTTTGAAGATTTCTTCGGTAGTCGTCACCGCGCTGACGGGCATCACGCCGCCGCCGAGGGACTTCGCAGTGGCGATGATGTCGGGGGCGATATCCCAATGGTTCACGCCCCACAGCTTCCCCGTCCGACCGAGACCCGTTTGCACTTCATCCGCAATGAGGAGCACGCCGTATTTTTTCGTCGCCGCGCGGACGCGGGGCCAGAAATCATCAGGCGGGACGATGGCGCCCGCTTCGCCTTGAATCGGCTCGAACAACACGCCTGCCACGCCGACGCCGACCTTGTCGCAAATTTCGAGTTGCTTCTCGAGCGCATCCGCATCGCCGAACGGGACGTGATAGACCTGCCCGCCGTACAACATGCCGAGCGGCTGACGATAATCCGCTTTGCCCATCATCGAGAGCGAACCCATCGTCTTGCCGTGAAAACCTTTGAGCGCGACGATGAACGCAGACTTGCCCGTGAAGAGCTTGGCAATTTTTATCGAGGCTTCGATCGCTTCGGTGCCGCTCGCCGCAAACCATGAGTATTTCAAATCGCCTGGCGTGATCTCTGCCATGAGTTTTGCGAGAACGCCGCGCAGAGGGTCAATCAATTCCTGCGAGGGCATGGGACTGCGTTGCAATTGCGCTGTCACCGCTTCAACGACTTCGGGGTGACGCCAGCCCAGATCCAACATGCCGAAACCGCCGAGCCAGTCAATGTATTTGCGTCCCATCACGTCGGTGATCGTCGAGCCTTTGCCCGACCATTCGACAGACGCCCAATCGCCCGCCTCGGTCACGGATTTGCGATATTCCAGCCAGCCGCGATTGAAATGCTCGGCGAAGTTATTTTTCGATTCGTCGATGATCCACTTCGCCTGCGATTCTTCAGGGAAGTTATTTTGCTTGATGATGTCAAGCCATTGAGAGGAGTATGAGAGCGCCTTGGTGTAGTTTTGATTCATGATGTCCTTGCGTATTAAAGATACAGGTATACACGTAAACAAGTACACACGGACACACGGAGAAGGGTTGTGAGCCGTTTACTTGTCTACGTGTTTCCTTGTCTACGTTCTTAGAGCTTCCTCGTCCACGCCATGTTCTTCCTCGTGCAAGCGGGAGTACTCAATCGCCAAGGTCATTTCACGACCAACACGGGAACTTTTGAATAGTTGACCACTTGCGCGGTTACGCCGCCGAGAAGCATAGAGGTAAAACCGCCTTCGCCGCGTGAGCCCATCACGATCAGGTCGGGATTTGAATCCTCCGCCGCGCGCAGAATAGCGTCTGCCGCAGGACCTTCCACGACCAACGCGGATACTTGGAGTCCTTCTGCTTTCAGTTTTTCAGCTACTTCCTCTACAATCTCCTTCGCATCCTCTTCGATCGCGCGTTTGTATTCCTCCATCATCGCCGCAGCGCGTTTGCGAAGGACTGCGGATGGCTGATAGGCATACATGACTTCAACGCTGGCTTTCAACAATTTGGCGAGATCAATCGCATACGCGACTGTCTTTGCCGCATGTTCCGAACCGTCTGTCGGTAAAAGAATTTTCTTGATCATGGTTTACTCCTTCCTTATTCTTCCTCAATGGGGACTTCCACATCGGGTTGATCCTTCTTGATAAATTTTTTCAGGATCGGATACAAAATGGGACCTGTGGCAATCGCGGCAATGGACAGATACAACGCGCCGATGCCCTCCTCCTGAATCGTGCTGACCACGGCAAGCCCCAAAACTCCCACAGGCAGGATGGTAATCAAAAAGATTCCAATCCAACCGCCAGGCACGCGATACGGACGTTTCATCTTGGGATATTTGATGCGGAAGGCGATCAACGCCGCGAACTCCAACAACAACGCGGCGGAGTAGACGATCACATCCACAACAACGAGGCTGGCAAACGCGCTCAAAGTGAAGAAAGAGTAGATCGTGGCGCAGACGATGATGGCGACCCACGGCGTTTCAAATTTTGGGTGCATTTTCGTGATCGCCTTCGGCAGGTAACCGTCCTCCGCCATGACGAACGGCAACCGCGAGATGGATAACAGCAAGGCGTTGAACAAGCCTACCGCGCTGACCAAACCGCCGATCGCCAACCACGCCCCCAACCACTGACCTCCGATCTGCGCCGCGACTTCGGGAAAGTATCCCGCCGTCCAGCCGCTCCAATCCGCCGCGACAGCCAAACCTGCCAGCACTGGCAGGAAGTACGCCAGCGTGACGAGCGGGATCGTCAAAGCCAGCGCGCGCGGATAATTTCTGCGCGGGTTGTCAATCTCTTCGCTAACCGTGGAGACGCCGTCCCAGCCGAGATAATTCCACATCACCACAAACAAGCCGACGCCAAACGCGCCGAGGAATGTTGAATCGGGCGGGATGAACGGCTCCCACACGTTGACAGGGTTTTGGATCAGCCGAAAGATGCCGATCGCCGACATCACGGCGAACGGCGCGAGGATGAACAAGCCAAACCAGTTGGATGAATCGCCGACTCCTTTCGAGCCGCGAATGTTGATCGCCGTGAAGACCCAGATGACGACCAGAGTCACCAACCAGTGGATCAGTTCGTTTTCGAGGGCGTGGATGCCGAATTGTTGAACAAGAAGCGTGGAGAGGTAGTCAGCAAAAAGGACGGGATAGATCGCCATATCCACGAACGAAGTGACCCAACTCCACCAGCCTTCCTGAAATCCCCAAAACGGACCGAGGGCTTTCTTCACCCACGCGTAGTATCCGCCCTGCACGGGCATGGCGGTGGATAGTTCCGCGACCATCAACGCGGTGGGCAGGCTCCAGATGATCGGCGTGAGCAGGATGAGAAGCAATGCCATGCCGGGTCCCGAGTAACCAACCAAATCTTCGAGACCATACGCGCCGCCGCTGACAGTGAAGAACATGATCATCACCAGCGGCAGGAGAGTCAACCTACGCGCGATAACACGGACAGGTATGTGACCATTATTAGAAGTGATAGCAGTCATGGTTTCTCCTTAGCGGGCAGATTTGACTTCTAACCAATACTCTTCGTACAAAGCGGCGGCCGAGTCGTTGACGCGCTTGACCAGAACGGCGCCCAACAACGCATCCTGCGGCGGATTCGAGGCGAGGCTTGACACATACGCTTCGTAGACTTCCGCATCATTGGCTTGCAAATATTCAAGCGCGCCGATGTTCGGCGTTGAATAGGGATATTCCTTGACCACCAGCGCAGCATTTTCAGGCGCCAGCACATAATTCATGAAGGCAATCGCGGCATCGGAATGCGGCGCGTCTGCAGGAATCGCCATGTTATCGAACCAAATCCCCGCGCCTTCGCTCGGCAAAACATACACAAGATTTGGGTTCTGTCTTTCAGCCAATGCGGCGTTGCCGTTATACAAAACCGCCACCCAAGCCCGCCCAGAAAGCAAATAGTCTTCGGGCGTTTCCGTATCGTAGGCGACAACGCCAGGGGCGAGTTCCATTAATTTATCGCGCGCTTCGGCAAGACGGGCTGGGTTTGTTTCATTCTTGTTATAGCCCAGCGTGAGCAGGGCAACGCCCATCATCTCGCGCGAATCGTCCAGCACGACGATATGACCCGCGAGTTCGGGTCGCCATAGGTCCTGCCAACTGGAGATCGGCTCAGAAACCATTGCGGGATCATATAGGATTCCCGTTGTGCCCCACAAATAGGGCAGGCTGAATTTTTCGTTCTTCGCCCCAGGTCGGCGGCTGTTGACGCTGTACGGGTCGAAGTATGGACTCAAAAATGCCGTGTCAATTTTGTCGTAATTCGGAATCGTCTTCAAATCCAACGGGAGCAGGGCTTTCTGCGCTATCAACGTTTCCACCGCGTAATCGCTGGGGACGATCAAGTCGTATTTGCCAGGCTTGTTCTTCAGCCCTTCGATCATCTCCTCGTTGGTCGAGTACGTTTCCACATTCACCTGCACGTCCGTTTCGTTTTCAAACCCTGCGACCAACGCTTCAGGGATGTATTCCGAAAAGGCGTACACGTTCAGTTCTGTGGACGTCACAGGCGGCGCGGCGGGCGCACAGGCAGATACGATGCCGCTCAACAACAGGATCAGTACAGCCGTTCGTTTTATCCTCATGTTTTTCTCCTCTTGTTTTTTTTATTTCGGTGGTCGAGTAGTCCCGCATGATCGTCGCGGGACGTATCGAGACCACCGCGCCGTAAAGTAATTCTTGTTACCAGAGTACTTTTGAAAACTAGTGGTCTCGATACGGCGGCAACGCTTCGGCTTCGTTCGTCGCAACTTGCGCTCCTCGCTCCGCTCAGCGCGATGCCGCCTACTCGACCACCGAGTATGCCTAGAATTTCCTCGTCCATTCCTTCGGCCATCTTTCGATCACAATTTTTTTTTGCGTGAAAAATTCTACCGCGTCCATCGCTTGACCGTGCATGTCGCCGAAGAACGAATCTTTCCAGCCGCTGAACGGGAAGAATGCCATCGGCGCGGCGACACCGATGTTGATTCCGATGTTGCCCGCTTCGGCTTCGTAGCGAAATTTCCGCGCGGCAGAACCAGACGACGTGAACAGGCTCGCCTGATTTCCATATTGCCCGCCGTTCACCAACTCAATCGCCTCGTCCACCGTCTCGACGTGCATGAGACTCAACACGGGTCCGAAAATTTCCGTCTTTGCGATTTCACTGCCGCGCGGGACGTCCGCCAAAATTGTGGGACGGACGAAGTTGCCCGATTCATATCCTTGGATGGAAACCCCGCGTCCATCCACAGGGACGGTTGCCCCTTCCTTGACGCCGAGTCCAATCAGCGACTCGACTCTCGCCTTCGACGCGGCATTGATGACGGGTCCCATCTGGACGCCTGAGTCGAGTCCGTAGCCGACGACGCGCGAGGAGGCGGCGTCGCATATCGCTTCGGTAAAAGTCGAACGGGCTGAACCAACTGTCACTGCGAAAGAAACGGCGAGACAGCGCTGTCCCGCGCATCCGAAGGCGGAGTCCGCAATAATTTTCGTCGCCATGTCCATATCGGCGTCGGGTAAAACGATGACGGGATTCTTCGCCCCGCCCTGCGCCTGAACGCGTTTGCCGTGTGCGGCGGCGGTGGCATAAACATACTTGGCGACGTTGGTCGAGCCGACGAACGTCACCGCGCGAATGGACGGGTGTTCGAGAATCCCATCCACCGTTTCTTTTGCGCCGTTGACGAGATTGACCACGCCCTTCGGGAAGCCGACCTGCTCGATGAGTTTGAAAATGAACTGCATCGTCATCGGAACTTTTTCGGACGGCTTGACGATGTAGGTGTTGCCCGCCGCGAGCGCGTAGGGCAGATACCAAAACGGGATCATGCCAGGGAAGTTGAACGGCGCAATCGTGGCACACACGCCGACGGGCTGACGGATCATCGTCTCGTCTATGCCTGTGGCGATGTCTTCGACAAATTCGCCCTTCATCATCATCGGCATCCCGCACGCAACTTCGATGTTCTCGAAGGCTCGTACCATCTCGGCTTTTGCTTCTTCAAACGTTTTGCCGCATTCGTTCGTGATGAGTTTGGCTATTTCATCGTGGTTGGCGCGCATCAGGTCGCGCAATTTGAATAGATACTGCACGCGGTCGTTGACGGGCGTCCTGCGCCAGCCATCGAGCGCCTCACTCGCCGCTTTCGCCGCTGAGTCAACATCCGCTTTTGTGCCGAGCGGAGTCTTGGCGATGACGAGTCCTGTGGCGGGGTTGATTACGTCAAAATATTCTGCGACGTTTGGTTTTGTCCATGAGCCGTTTATATAGTTGAGGATTTCCATGTTTACTCCGAATAAGAGATTAGAGATTGGTAAGTAAGTAGTAATTGGTAATTGGATGACGCGCTACGCTTCTTTCTAATCTGATAGTTGATTCTATCCGTTGAACTTTTGCTCTCGCCTCAGCCGCCCACTTTGTTATTGAGGATAGTTTCCTGGGGTAAAGTCATTCAAGGTTCAACAAAGTTTGACGTATTTCTTGCCAAAATCGCAAATGTTCTCTTTTAACTCCACTGGCGCGTTGATATTCAAATTCAAGCCATTTGGTATATTCACCAACAATGTCTTGTGGGTTGCTTATTAAGCGCATGTAATATTTCAATGAAGGGATAACGCCGTTGACAATAATCTGGCATGAGTGAACTTTCTTGTACTTATCTATTTCTTGCACTACCGATTCGTAGTCATCAAAGTTCGGTTCACTTGTAGTCAAAATATAGTAACGGTCAATTTCAGTGTTTCTTATCTTTCGATAAACTACACCAACCATATCAGCGGTAACCGGCTTGTTGTGCTTGATTTCAACCGACTCGAAACACGAATTATCGGCATTGTTTACATCAATATCCCCCAAAGATTTAGAACGAGAATCGGGGCTGGTATGCGATTCGAGTGGCAAGAGAAATTTTCCCGAATATCTCCTGACATCAGGCATCAGGAGGTTATAAACAGAGTAAATCGCCAGGACAGGAAGGCGGGCAGTTCCAACAATGCCTTTGCCATAATCGTGACGAATATGCAGGCTTAGCGCGTCTATGATTTTTGCAATCGTTATACTACTTGCAACTTGTACTCTGGCAAAAAGAGCGTCATCGCTTGCTGTTGATTCAAACATAAGACCCATTAACGCAACCAGCAACTTAGGCGCAAGATTGCTTTCAGCCTGCACATGGTCTAATGTTCTCAAAAAAGCAGTTTTCAGAGCGATGTTACGAATCTTGCCTGGAAAATTAAGATTGTATGGGCGAGGTTGTTCTAAAGAACGAGTCAACCATGCGCTTTCAGCCATTGCGAAATGAGGGAATTTGCTTTTCAAAAATGGGGTGACATATTTCGTGTCAAACGTTCTACCCGAATAACCGCCCTTCATACCTTCCTGATGTTTGCGAATATCTTGTTCAGGCTGATAAACCTTGTACACAAGCGAAGTCAATGTAACGCCCAGAACGGCTTTTTGAGTTTCAGCATTTTCTACGATGATTCTTAATTCGTCAACGTATTCATCTGGCAAGCCAGATAAAATTGTTTTTAATGACCTCTTCTTCGCCGCTTCGTAAGCGGTTTCCAATAATTCATTAGGCGTTTGCGGCATTGTTTCGCTCCCACAAAGACAATTGATGCTTCACGCTACTCAAACGTTTTTGGGCGTAAAGGCAATATTCTTCGCTTATATCAAAACCGATATACACTCTCTCGTTTTGAAAAGCAGACACAGCCGTTGAGCCAGAACCCATGAAAGGGTCAAGAACAACTTCGCCTTTTTGTGTCAATAGTTTTATAAACTCATCCACAATTTTTACTGGATAGATAGCGGGGTGTGGACAGTTTTTCAACGATTCAACAGGTGTAGTGATAACATCTTTCTTTAATGGGTTACCATAAATACGGATGATAGTAAATCCGTTTTTGTCCAATTGAATTTTTCTTCCGCCATCTTGTCCGCCAAAAGGCTCTGAATGAATTCCCCTGATTTTCATACGAAAACCTTGAATTTCGCCATTACGAACTTCTTCGATGACTTCTTCCAGTGCGTTTCTTGCCATTTCTTTCTGTTTTGGTGTAAGTGTCGATTGCTCAATCAGCGGAAAGTATTTTTTTCCTACATTTTCACCTGTTCCATTGCCATTTGTTTTTGGTTCTTCGGTTGGCTTGAGAAACTCATCAAGAAAATATTTGTAGTCTTGGGATTTTACAAAATGAAAGAACGGTTCTGTGCTACTTACCAGTCTGCGTTTGAATTGCCTTGGGGTCGGGTTGGACTTTACCCATGTTACATTATTTACAAGAGCCACACCGCATTGCTCAGTTGCGGCGATAGCAAACCTATAAGGCATTAACAACAAACTACTATCCTCATACTTGTCACCAACATTGAAAACAATGCTGCCTGTTGGTTTGATTACACGGACGCACTCACGAAAGATTTTCATCAGCGCAGAAATATAATCGTCGGGTTTCTTTTCGTTCCCAACACCTCCACCATCATATTCTCTCTGCTGAAAATACGGAGGAGAAGTGATAATCAAGTCAACACTATTGGCTGGAATGGACTTAAGCAAAACTGCGCTATCTCCACAAATAATTTCATTCCAAAACGGCATTTCTGCTGGACGATTCACTGAGTAAGTAACGGGAGCTTGGTCTTTTATTTTTTTCATGACTCTATTTTACTCTACCACTTTCAACATTACTTGACTTGCTTATCCGTCACTTCCAACGCCTTCTCCACGATCGCAAGCCCTTCATCGAGTTGCTCCTGCGTGATGCACAGCGGCGGGACGATGAAGACCATACTTCCCATGTTGTTTGCCATGATGAAAGTGAACAGTCCGTTTTGGCGCAGGACCTTCCCCACCTCAGCCATGACTGCGGGCGAGAAACTTTCTTTCGTCTCACGGTTGACAACCAACTCAATCGTGGAGAACAGTCCGATATAACGAACATCGCCAACGGAGACGTGCCGCGCCTTGATGTCTTCCAACGCTTCGCCGAGATATTTTCCAAGCAACGCGGCGTTTTCGATGAGTTTGTCTTCTTCGTAGACTTCGATAGTTGCCAACGCAGTCGCGCATGAAAGCGCGTGTGCGCTGTAGGTCAGACCCGCATAGAGATATTTGTCGTCGAAGAATTTGGCAATCTTCTCTGAGACGATCACCGCGCCGAGCGGAGCATATCCGCTGGTGATGCCTTTGGCGGTGGTGATGATGTCGGGGACGACGTTCCAGTTATCCACGGCGAACCATTTGCCCGTGCGTCCCCATCCGCTCATCACTTCGTCCGAGATCAAGAGGATGCCGTACTTATCGCAAATCTCGCGCCCGCGGGGCCAGTAATCATCGGGCGGGATGATGAGTCCGTTTGAGCCGACTACTCCCTCCATGATGATGGCGGCGATCTTATCGGGTCCCTCGTATTT